>DASQPD010000152.1:0-157875 GCA_035644135.1 Pyrinomonadaceae bacterium | reverse complement strand
TGCTGCTGACAACTTCTCTGAATCTTCCGGCCACCACCAATCATGATCTACTGCAAGCGGCTCATCACCCTGCGAATAAAAAGAGCGAAAGCTCGACCAGTGATAGTCTTTGGCCGATCTTACCAACCCAGCCTTCACCGGGTTTGCATGGATGTAGTTGATTTGCCAGATCATCCAAAGGCTCCACAAGGCCACGTCTTTGAAACTTTCTTGCCAGACCTGGTGACCTTCCTCTGTCTCCGGAAAACTGAAGCGATTGGTTGCCTGAACAATATTGAGGTTTGACCATTTGCGAGCCATGTGAGGAAGCTCCTTTTCTTAGTGAGGTTAACAGGGTTGAGTGATTGGTTCAATCTTGAGTGGTTTGGTTCATTGAGCGGGGGCGCGCGCTGCATCTTGAGTGTCCCCATGATTGAGTTTGCGCTTGCCCCCTTCCTAACCTGCGAATTATCTCTGCTTGAATGGTTGGGCCAGGGTTGAGTGGCTTGGTTCATTGAGCGGGGGCGCGCGCTGCATCTTGAATGTCGCCATGATTGAGTTTGCGCTTGCCCCCTTCCCGACCTGCGAATTTGCGAAGGTCGTGTAGCTGTTTTGAAAGGTGAGTGGCTCAGTTCATTGAGCGGGGGCGCGCGCAGCAGCTAGAGTGTTACTATAATTGAGTTTGCGCTTGCCCCCTTCCCGACCTGCGAATTATCTCTGCTTGAGTAAAAAAAGAAAAACTTGATCATTCGCACACTATCCCTGTAACCTTAACGCAATCCGACGTAATCCAGTCACGACTAACTTCGTCCAGCAACGGCGAAAAGGAGAGAACCTTAGAATGCGAACAACTCGATCTAACTTTGTGTTCGGTTTAGGAATCATGCTGCTTGTTGCACTGGCTTGTAAATTCAGTGCCACCACCGCAAACATAAGCAGCTTAAAACTCGGCAAAAACAAGACTGTTAGTAGCGAGACCAGCAATTTTGGTCCGAGTGACACAGTTTACGCAGTCGCAGAGATTTCTAATGCCTCGGAAAAGCTCAAAGTGAAGGGCCGCCTGGCCATTGAAGACGTGCCTGGGCAGAAGACCGGGCCGATCCCGGGTCTCGAGGATGAAGTGGATCTGCCGGGCAGCGGTACAGCTACATTCTCGTTTACACCGCCGGCCTCTGGATGGCCAAAGGGCAAATATAAGGTTGACGTAATAATGTTAAACGAAGCTGGTGAGCAGAAGGACGAGAAGAGCGCTACCTTCACGGTGTCGTGATTGAGGCACTCAAGGAATGGAAATTCGTCGGTTGGGAAGGTGGGCTTGCCCCCGCTCAAGATCCGCACCCACTCAACACTCAATTGACAGCCCTAGCTGAGGAACTTTTCGCAACTTGCAGGGCCGATCTCAGTGTTGAGTGGGTGCGGATCTCGAGCGGGGGCAAGCCCACCTTGCCAACTTGCGTTCACACTAAATTCTGGACGCTGCACCACAGACGTGACAAAGGCCAGTTGTGATTCTGGCTTACTGCTGATGGCGACGGCGCTGCCAAAGAGATCCTTTTCCGCACCGCGCGGGCGATCAGTTGAGCCTCTGTTCGAATACGGTGTCAGATCCCGTCTCAGATGGACCAGTAAGTTTTTCGACGCGTTCACTACTATGAATGTCTGGAAATAACGTCACTGCAGGCAATTGAATCCGACCCAACATTGGCCGAGCCTCATGCTTCACTTGGTTTGATTGCCATGAATTACGATTGGGATTGGGCTGCTTCTGAGAAGGAGTTCAAGCAGGCAATCACTTTGAATCCGAATTACCCCACCGCTCATCACTGGTACGCGGAGTATCTGGTCGCGGTCGGGAAGTCTGAGGCGAGCTTGTCAGAGATAGAGCGCGCGCGTGAGCTGGACCCGTTGTCTCTCGTCATAAATACCGACAAAGGGAAAATACTCTTTTACTCGCGTAAGTATCCGGAAGCCATCGAACAACTTAAGAGAACACTCGAGCTGGAAAGCGATTATGTTCAGGCCTTGAATTACCTTGCCGCGGCTGAGAGCGCGAATGGTTCTTATGAAGAGGCAAACGAAACCCTTGAAAAGTTGAAGCGAGTAGATCCTGAGGATGGGGCAAGCGGGCTTGCCTGTCTCCATGCTTTTCATGGTCAAACAGACGAGGCACTAAGGATGGCGGATCAGTTCGAGCATATATTCAAACAGGGATATGTTGATCCCAGCCGGCTCGTGGGTTTCTACATTGCGTCGGGAAACAAAGACAAGTCTTTCCTTTGGCTCGAAAAGGAATTGGAAAATCATTCCGTTGGCCTGACTTCACTGAAAGTAAACCCTGAATACGACAGCCTGCGCTCGGACTCCAGATTTGCCGAGCTTCTGCGCCGCGTTGGCTTGCCTTAAGATTTGCGGTCAAGAACAGCCACACTACTTCAGCAAATTCGCAGGTCAGGAAGGGGCAAGCGCCTTCTCAACTCTGCACTTGCCCCCTTCCTGACCTGCAAATTTGCTGAGTTGTGTGGCTATTCTTGAACTTGAGTGCCTGTTCATCTTGAGCGGGGGCGCGCGCTGAATGTTGAGTGTCACCAAAGTTGACCTGCGCTTGCCCCCTTCCCGACCTGCAAATTCTCGCTGCTTGAGTGGGCCGGGCTATCGAATCTGAATCTCGTGCTTTTTACTGTCATCGCGCATCGTAATCAAGAGTCCGTTTGCGCTCCTGGCCCAGCGTGCTCCTTCAAACCTGCGTGGAATTATTCGTCCATCAAGCAGCACCGACCGCGTTGATCTTTCCACCGGCAACAGAAAATTAATAGACCGGGGCGCGGGATCGTAGCTCCCATCAGGCTGCGCGATAGTAATCTGAATTTGATTGCGGCCACCGGAAGCACCCACCGCCGTCCGCCGGAACACGCCCTGCTTGTACGCTGGTGTCAATCCATCGTCTTCGTAGAGCGTGGCGCTTGCGTGGCCTTTGTCGTCCGGATAAATTACAAAGGTTGGCTCAGCGGGCTTTTCACCCACGTAATTCATTTCCGGACCGAGCGTGAGAATCGCTCCTCCTCGTACAAACATCGAAACCGTATCCAACGGCGCCTCAACAGCAATCGTTGTCTCTCCAATATATTTTTTCTGAGTCCAATAGTCGTACCATACGCCCTTTGGCAGATAGACCAGACGACTGGTAACGTCCGGCTTCAACACGGGCGCCACCAACAGATCGTCGCCAATCATGAATTCGGAATCGAGATTGTAAGTGCTGGGATCGTTTTGGTAGTTCAACAGCAACGGCCGAAACAGCGGCACCCCGGTTCGATGTGCCTCTTCAAGGGTCGTGTACAAGAATGGCAATAGCCGGTAGCGAAGTTTTAGATACTTGCGAATGATGTCTTCATAATACTTGCCGAAACGCCAGGGCTCCTGGTCATACCCACTTATATCTTTGTGATTGCGACAGAAAGGCGCCAAAAAGCTTACCTGATAGGAACGCACCAGCAGCTCGCCGTCTGCGCGACCAATAAATCCTCCTACATCGCTGCCGACGAAGGGCTCACCTGAAAGGCCAAGTGTCTGGAACATCGGAACATTCAGGGCGAGCGAGTCCCAGCTGCTCAATGAATCCCCCGTCCACATCGTCGAATATCTTTGAATCCCGGCATAGGCTGCTCGCGTGATCACATACGGCCGGCGCTCGGGCTGCAGCGCTGCCAGCCCTTCATAAGTCGCTCGGGCCATCAAGAGCGCAAACACATTCCGGTTCTTGGCATGGGTGGTCTTCTCGCCTTCGTCATAGCTGACTACATCGATCTGATTCTTGCCGGTCTGATCGACAAAATCGGCCGGTTCGTTCATGTCGTTCCAGATCCCGGCGACACCGTTGTCGGCGTAAGCACGATGCAAAGCACCCCACCACTGGCGCGCTTCCGGAATCGTAAAATCAACAAAAACGCTGTCGCCCGGCCAGACCTTCGGAATAAATAGTTCACCGCTTTTGCGGCGCTGAAAAAAGTTACGCTCAGTTCCCTGATCAAAAACGTAATAACTTCGATCTTGTGGTTCAAGTTCCGGTTTTGGCCTGGCGCCCGATCGGGCCTCTGGAGCGGGAGGCTGATACTTCACTCCCGGATCGACAATTGTCACTACCTTCACTCCCAGGCTGGCCAACTTCTGTGTCAGCGCGGCTGGATTCGGAAATCTTCTCGTATGCCAGGTGAATACCCGGTAGCCCTGCATGTAGTCGATGTCCAGATGCAACACATCGAGCGGCAGATCGCGTGCGCGATACTGCCGCACAACTTCCTCAACCATCGTATCGGGATAGTAGCTCCAGCGACTCTGCTGATTCCCGAGCGCCCACAGCGGCGGAAGGGGCATGTGGCCAGTGAGTTCGGAGTAACGACTTAAAATTTTCTTGATTGCCGGGCCATAAAAGAAATAGTAATTGAGCTCTCCGCCCTCCGCGCCAAACCAGGCGCGCTGCTGTGACGACTTGCCGAAATCAAAATAACTGCGGTAACTATTGTCAAAAAATATTCCGTACGACTTTCCTTTATCGAGTCCAAGGTAGAAGGGCACCGTTTGATAGATGGGGTCGCGACCTTCCCTGTACCCAGGCGTATCGGAATTCCAGTTGATAAAAGAGCTGCGGCGCTTGTCGAGCCGCGCGGCCTTCTCTCCCAGACCATAAAAGTGTTCATCAAAACCAAGTTTCTTCGAGACCGCGATAAACATTCCCGCCGAGGGATCAAACATCATCTCTTTTAATGAGCCGTTGGCGTCATAGGCCATTGGTTGTTCATCTGCATTAATCATCTCGTGTGTGCGAGCATCGCGAAAATCAATCATCAGGGGCGTGCGATGGATCACTGCCTCGAGCTCTTCTGTGGCGACCGTTAGGGAATCCGCGGACTCGGTTAACGTCCAGCGCGGAGTTGGCCAGTTGGTTTTGTCGATTGCCCACGAATGGTCACGCGGCGGAATAGGCTTCGTAAAAGCTGCCCGAATGCGAATCAGATCAGGCGCAAGGATTGTGAGTTGCACCTGTGAACCGTCGTCACAGTTTACGGTTACCGCGCTAGTGGTTCGGCTGAAATCGACCACCCGGCCAATCTTTGTCAAGGTGGTGATGTCCTGCGCGTTTGCGCAAAGGCAAGCAAAGGTAAGACAACAAGCAAGGATTAGCAGTCTTTTCATTAGACAGGGAACGATCCACGAAATAACCCGAATTTTCTTCGTGTGAGTTCGTGGATCGGTTTTGTTCAGGAAACAGGAAGTGTAGGTGCACATTTTTATTGATGAGATCACGAAGAAGTGTTTACTTACTCGGCGAGCGTTTCCGATAACGGGCAGCGACAACTTCAGGCGTTTCGACATTGCGCCTCGTCTGAATATTCACGGCGAGGCGAATGAACTGGGCCATGGACCAGGCAAGTGGCGTAGCCGATCCCGTGCCCGAACCGGGAGGCCCGGAACCCGCGCCCTGGCCGTCCCAAATCTGTTCGCAAAGCATTAAACCGTCGTTTGCGAACCTGCTCATTACACCCAGCAGGTTCCGTGCTGCTGTCTGATCGCCTCTGGTCAGCTCAAACTCACCTCGTTCACCAGTCAATAACGTCCAAAGTCTTCCCACCCCAGTCCGGCCGTCATAACCCCGCCCGTCTAATCGTTCTCCATATGCGTCATGATTGTAACGATACCAACCCGCTCCAACCGGTGTGTTCACCTTGATAAGTTTATCCACCAGGTTGAGGGACCTTAGAATCAAAGGATCATCGGCATTCTTTATCCCCAGCCGGACCAGTTCCAGGAATCCACTATCGATAATCTCACGCTGATCAAAAGTTCCACCGCCGCTATTGATCTCAATCTTTGCGCCCTCGTCAGGGTTGCCGCTTTCGGTTATTCGCAGGTAGTGATGGCCGACACCATCCGGTGCAGTCGTGGTTGCAGTCCAGCGATCAACTGTGGCTGCCCAATCATCGGCAACTTTTCGATAGCTGGCCGCAGTCTCGGCGTCTCCACTGATCTCGGCGATGCGCGCGGCGCAAACAAGTCCGGCAATCTCTGCGGCAATCGTCGCCGGTGAGTAACCCGGTTTCTCTTCCCAGCGATCCTGCCCCGTGGCCGGTCCATAACGAACAATAAAATCAGCGGCTGGCTTGATATGTTTCAACCAGGTATTCCGCTGGCTCCGCTTCAGTTGATAGGCAAGCACAAGCGGGAACGCAACCTGGTCCATCTGCAAGCCTCCGCCAATCGGCCGGCCGTCAATCCAGGAGTTTTGGGGGAAACTCCCGTCAGCTTTCTGCTGCACATTAAACAGATAGTCCAGAGCCCGATTCGCTGACGCGTTATCTCCGAGCGCGAGGAAAGCTGTGGCCACATGATACAAGTCACGGGCCCAAACGGCATGATAGCCGCTCACTGTTGCTTCGTTCGCATTTGGACCGCCACCCCATGGAGTCGATGGCGAAGCAATCATGGCGCCGCGATAGGTCTTGTCTTCCAGGGCCTTCAACACCATTGCAGCCATGTTGAATTGTTTTTGGTATGGCGGCGCCGCGGCTCGCAGAGGTTTGAGATACTCGAGCCAACCCGATTCGTATTCCCTTCGCACCCTTGAAAACCCTTTTGCCAGAGACCTCCGGGCGGTTGTCAGCGCCTGGTCTGCGTTCATACCGAAACCGAGCGCGATTGTAAAGTTTCTCGGTCTGCGTATCCGTGCCACCTGGACAACATTTCCATTATTTGCTCTGGTGTAACCCGAAACGATGCGGCGCTCGTTTCTGAGCTGGACCAGTCCATCGCTGGTTCCCAGATAGCCGTTAGTCCTCTCTGATAATCCGCCGTTTGAGATGAGCGCAGTGGCAATATTCGCATCCGCGGCCAGCAACGCATCGTCGGTGCTCCAGCCGCTGTCGTGCATGCCACTGTTGTTGAGAGACGGATCGAAATAAAGATAGACCCGGTCTTCCGCGGTTGTTCCCTCAATGCTGACTTGAATAAGAATAGACGCTCGTTCCGGATCGGTGACGTAACTCTTGGTAATCGTATAGGCGCCCGTTCTCGCGGTGTTTATTTGCCGGAACGAAAGCGAGCGAGAATTTACGACGCGAACGGCATGGTTTGTATCATCGGCTTCGGTCAGGCAACCAGTTTTGGTGCAGACAATCAACTGCAGGCACTGCGTGTTCGGCACGTCAAGACGAGGGTAATAGACTTCGGTCATGACTCCGTCAGTGAGCGTAAACCATACTTTCGACCGAACTGTGTTTGAGGTACCGAATCCAACTTTGGCGGCGCCGGGCCAATGCGCATCATTCCCCGGAGCCCCGGGCGCAACCTCGCCAGTTGATTGACCCAACAACGCCACACAGTTGAGCATTGACAAGATTAGACCGGCATAGATGCGTAACTTCGTCATTCGTGGCGCAGACCTCAGTCTTTGAGGGCTGAGTGGCATTCGAGCTTGAAGCAACCATTTTCCATTCGTCATTTGTCATTTGTCATTTGGTTTTTTGCTTTTTCTCTTTCGTGTGATTTCGTGGATCAATTCTTCTTGTAAGCCAATACGATCCACTAAATCACACGAATAAAGACTCAGAAAATGAAAAATGAAAAATGAAAAATGACGAATGGAAAATGGGTTGCTTCCGAGCTCGAATGCCACTCAACCCTCAAAGACTGAGGTCTGTGCCACGCTAGCCTCTTTTCCGGCCGGCCATATCCAGACCTACTGCGGCGACAAGGATTGCGCCCTTGATGATGTTCTGCATGTATGGCTTGACGCTCATCAGCGACATCCCATTGTCCAGACTTGCCATGATCAGGGCGCCGAGTATCGCCCCAAAAACAGTTCCTCGCCCGCCCATCAAACTGGTGCCGCCAATCACGCAGGCAGCAATCGCATCCAGTTCCAGGAGTTGACCGGCGTCGGGAGACGCGCTGCCAACCCGCGCTGTGTAGATTATGGCTGCTACTCCGGCGAGAATCCCCATGAGGCAAAACACCGCCAGAATATGTCTCCTGATATTGATACCTGACAATCTGGCTGCGTCGGGGTTCCCGCCGATCGCATAGAGATAGCGACCAAAGGTAGTGTTCTGGGTCAGGAAAGCTCCCGCCAAAGCTATCGCTATCAGGATGATTACCGGAATTGGAATGCCCTCGTAGGTATTCATCACATAGGTGAACCACAGGATGACGGCCGAAGGAAGAGCGATGTTTAAGGCAAGCGAAGCTATCCCGCGTGTTTCCAATCCGTGCCTGCGACGCGCCCGGTTGCGGGCCAGTGCTAACCAGATCACTGCGGCGACACTGAGGGCGGCAATGACCCAGCCAATACGGGAATCCACATAGTTCTGACCGATCGCTTTGAAGGATTGCAATCGCAAGGGAATCGTTTCGCCGCCACTCAAACCGAGTATCACGCCACGCCAGGCCAACAAGCCGCCCAATGTAACGATGAACGCCGGAATGTTCAGGTAGGCTGTCAGAGCACCTTGCGACGCCCCGATCGCAAATGCAGTCAAGATGCCCGCAGACACAGCTGGAACCAGGCCCCAACCGAGCCAGCCCTGAGCGATCGCCGCAACTCCACCAGCCAGACCAACCACCGAGCCCACCGACAGATCGATCTGGCCGGTGATGATTATCATCAGCATGCCGACTGCGAGCACGCCCGTAACTGAGGTCTGCCGCATGAGATTTGAGAAGTTGCGAGGCTCGAGGAATATCTGCCCGGTTGAGTAATGAAAGTAAACCCAGATGGCCACAAGGGCAAAAACCATTGTGTAGGCTCTCAGGACGTCCGTGGGAATCTTGAATTTTCCGATTCGGGTCTGTCTTATGACCTCAGCTTCGCCGGGCACTGGAGTCAGATCGGTGGTGGTTGACGGACGGTTCACCGGCTCATTTGCTGGAGTGGTCATTGAATAACCTTTGAGAAGAAATCAAGCGTGCTTGCTTTTCAATGTCAAATGTCAAATGTCAAACGACAAATGTCCAATAATCCGTTTGCACAAAAAGATGCGATGGTCTGTACAGTACCGCGAGCGAAGCGACCGGATGTTGCACTCGACTTCTCCGATGTGATTCTCATAATTGGCAGCCAGTCAATTAGTTGGTTGAAGTGCAACATCCGGTCGCTTCGCTCGCGGTACTGTACTGATCGCGCTCCACTTTGCGGTAGTCAGGACTCTTGTCCGATAAACTTTTAGTTTGTCGCGCGTTACGACAAGCTAAAGCTTATCGGACATCAAACTGACCCACCAGGCACTTCGTCATTGCTCCTTCCAAACCCGTTACGCGGCGCGAACGTGTCCGGTGGCGCAGGCCATTACACCTTCTGGTGTCGCGGTGGCGCGAGTAAACTCGCCTGTCACCTGCCCCTCATGCAATACCAGTACCCGATCAGAAAGACCCAACACCTCGGGCAGCTCGGATGAAACCAGTACTATTGCTAATCCCGACTTTGCCAATCGATTAATCTCGGCGTAAATCTCCTGCTTTGCGCCGACGTCGATACCACGAGTCGGTTCATCAAGAAACAGGACACGTGGATTTGTCAATAGCCATTTGGCGAGCACCACTTTTTGTTGGTTACCGCCCGATAAAGTACCGGCGATCGTGAAAACCGAATTCGCTTTGACTCGCAGGTCCTTCATAGCGCGGCCGCCGGCGGCAGCTTCAGCGTCGATACTGGTGACGAACCGCCCTGAGATGCGTCGCAATCCGGCCAGCGTCATGTTATTGAGGATCGTCTGGTCCAAAACGAGACCGAACCGTTTTCGATCTTCGGTAACAAAACCGATGCCCTGCTTGATGGCTTGGGCGGGACTCGTAATCCTCACAGGCTTGCCTTCGATCCTGATTTCCCCTGACATGCGACCTGCGTGCGCGCCGAATATGGCCATGAGCAGATCGCTGCGGCCGGCGCCCATCAGACCGGCAATGCCCAACACTTCACCGCGTCGCGCAGAAAAGCTGACATTGTCGACCAGCTTCCTTCCAGACAGGAAGGGATCCTCGACCGAAATGTTGCGCACTTCGAACACCACTTCCCCGCGCTCATGATCGACCTGGGGAAAGATGTCACCAACTTCGCGGCCAACCATCCTGGCAATTACCTGGGCTTCGTTCAACTCGCTGGTGGCACTAGTGCCAACGGTGCGGCCATCTCGCAAAACCGTAATCCTCTCACTAATGCGAAACACTTCATCGAGCTTGTGCGAGATATAGATCATTCCTACACCCCGCGCGCGCAGTTTCTCGAGAATGCCAAAGAGGGTTTCGACTTCAGCATCAGTCAGCGCGGCCGTTGGTTCATCAAGGACAAGAATCTGCGCATCGTGCGAAAGTGCTTTCGCGATTTCCACCAACTGTTGTTGCCCAATGCCCAGGTTACGAATCGGAGTGAGCGGATCTATCGGGAGGTGCAGGTCTTTCAGCAAGCTTTGGGCCCGCCGATAGAGTTCCTCCCAGCGAATGACTCCCAGCGTGCGCGGCTCGCGTCCCAGAAAAATGTTCTCGGCAACATTCATCTCTTTGACCAGTGACAACTCCTGGTAGATGACCGCGATCCTGGCCTTCTCGGCATCGCGCACACCGCCGAAGCGCTGTTCCTGGCCCTCGAGGAGAATCTCTCCGCCGTACTCCGAATACGGATAGACACCGCCAAGCACTTTCATCAACGTGGACTTCCCGGCACCGTTTTCCCCGACGAGAGCGTGAATCTCACCTTTGTTGAGATCGAATGTCACACCGTCAAGCGCCCGCACACCCGGAAAGGTCTTGGTGATATTGCGCATTTCCAAGAACGGTTTATCGCTTATGTTATCTGACATAGATCTTCTTGAGTCGGGAGTCTGGAGTCTGGAGTCTGGAGTCCAGAGTCTGGAGTCTGGAGTCTGGAGTCTGGAGTCTGGAGTCTGGAGTCCAGAGTCTGGAGTCTGGAGTCTGGAGTCTGGAGTCCAGAGTCTGGAGTCTGGAGTCTGGAGTCCGGAGTCTGGAGTCCAGAGTTCCGATTCAACGTTGGTTCAAGCCAAAAAATCCCGACTCCAAACTCTTGACTCCCGACTCTTGACTCTCGACTCCCGACTCCCGACTCTTGACTCCCGACTCTCGACTCTCGACTCTCGACTCTCGACTCCCGACTCCCGACTCCCGACTCCCGACTCCAGACTCCAGACTCTTGACTCTCGACTCCCGACTCTTGACTCTCGACTCTCGACTCTCGACTCCCGACTCCCGACTCCCGACTCCAGACTCCAGACTCCCGACTCCAGACTCCCGACTCTTGACTTTTATTTAGGACATTTCTCCGGTGGCAGACCGGCGCAGATTTCTTCCAACGTGTGATAACCGTCTTTTACCACTGTACTGACCAGGTTGTTACGATCAACCGCAATTGGCGCGAGCAGAATCGATGGTACTTTCTTCGAGCCGTTGTCAATGGCGTCAGCTGTTTCCACTTTCTCTCCCCGGGCCAGCTTCACAGCGGCTTCGACCGCAGCATAAGCCAAAGGCTGGATCGGTTTGTAAACAGTCATTGTCTGCTTGCCTTCCACAATCAGTTTTAGTGAAGCAAGGTCGGCATCCTGGCCCGACACAAGCACTTTGCCGGCGAGACCCTGGCCTTCCAGCGCCTGTACGGCCCCGCGCGCCGTGCCATCATTCGAGCAGACCACCGCGTCGATCTGGTTTTTTGCCAGCGTCAGAGCGTTCTCCACAATGTTCAGTGCCGCACTCGCCTGCCACTCCTTTGCATACTGATCGGTGACGATCTTCACGTCGCCACGATCGACTGCCGGCCTGAGAATATTCATCTGTCCCTGATGAAGGAGGATCGCATTGTTGTCAGTCGGTGATCCACCGACGATGACAAAATTTGCCGGCTTCTTATTTACATGATCGAGCAGATACTGCGCCTGCATTTCGCCTATCTTCACGACCTGGTGCGACACATAAAGATCGACATCGCTGTTTTTGATCAGCCGATCGTAGCTGATTACCGGGACACCCTGGCGATGAGCCGCTTCCACAATGGACGCCGCCACCTCGCCGTTGTGCGGCGCTACAATCAGCACATCGACGTTCTGCGTGAGGAGGTTCTCAGCCTGCTTGATCTGAAGATTGTCGTCGCCGTTTGCGACCTGGACGGAAACCTGGAGGCCTAACTCGTTTGCCCGTTTCTCAACCAGCATCTTGTCGCGCTGCCAACGCTCTTCCTTGAGCGTATCCATCGAGAACCCGATCACTACCGGGTCGTTTGGGCCTTTCTTTTTCCGCTCGCCTCCAGTGCTGGTTTTCGTGCCAGAGACACAGCCCGTGGTAAGCATGAGAGCAAACAATGAGCTCCATACCAGAATCTTTGTAGCATGTCGCATAAATCAATCATCCCCTTCGTTACGAGTTTGAAATGGCTTTCAAAGCTGGACCACCATAGTTGGCTCAGGCCAAACACACCCTCGTTCATGAACGAAGCGCCAACGGTCCAAGGTTTAGGGCTGGTTTCACTCCAGCAAGGACCACGTTCGATCATCGACTATCCCTGTTATTTCGGGCGGGGACTACACAATACTTTTAATCGATGCCCTAAGATTACCAGAGCCGAGTGCAAATTATCTATTGAAGTTTTCCTATTTTGGTGGTACTTATGCCGCATAGTAAAACACATTCCCCTAAGCGGAAGACATACTTACACCCCAGAAGTTAACTTCCCTTACGCGAAAGTGCGTAAGAACTGGTGTACCGATAATCGGTAATTTCTCGTCTCCCCGGCCCCATTTCCGTCGTGCGGCGCCGATCGGTACGCATGACCGGCGACGGGTTTTCGATCAGGGAGGACCATTCAAAATGCATCGACCGCTCTCTTCCTTTGCCCGCGTTCTTTTCTGCGGGCTTTTTCTTTTATTACCGCTGACTCTTGCCAATGCACAATTCAAGGCCGGCATTCAGGGAACCATTACGGACAGCAGTGGGGGGCTGATTCCTGATGCGAAGATCACCTTGACCAATAACGAGACAGGTAAGGTCCAGGAGACGACTTCCAGTGCCGAGGGCTTCTATCGCCTGTCGGGCCTGGCCCCAGGCAAATACAAACTAACAGTCGAGAAAGCAGGCTATCGACAAAAAACTTTCGATAGTGTCGTGGTAAATGCCGAAGCCGTCCAGGGGATCGACGTTCCACTCGAACCCGGTGAAGTCAGTGCTACCGTGACAGTCACCCAGGACACGGAAGCCACGTTGGCCACCGAGAATGCGAACATCGACAAGGCAATTACTACTCGAGAGGTTCAGACGCTCCCGCAATTCGGCCGCGACCCCTACAACCTGATTCGCTTGACTCCCGGCGTGTTCGGAGAAGGTGCGCGCAGCAGCAACGGTCAGTCGGCGAACCTTCCAAACCAGCCCGGCCCCGGTGGGTCAAACAGATCCATCTTCCAAACCGAAAACCAGGTTCAGATTTCGGCGGACGGTCAGCGAGTTACGTCTAATAACTTTCAGATCGATGGCACGAGCGTTAACAGTTTAACCCACGGCGGCGCAGCAGTTATTACGCCCAATCAGGAATCGATTAAAGAGGTGCGGGTGATTGCCAACAACTACTCCGCAGAGTACGGCCGCAACTCCGGTGCACAAATCCTGACAGTCTCCCAAAATGGCACTAATCAGTTCCACGGCAGTCTGTTTCTCAAGAATGACAGCGCCGGCCTTAATTCTTTTAACAAGTATGGAGGATTCAATAACGCTAGTCCCGTGCGCGTGAACACGCATCTGAACCAGTTCGGGGGAAGCCTTGGGGGACCGCTCCCTATTCCACGGTTCGGCGAAGGACCACCACCGGCATTTAAGCTTGCACGCGACAAAGCTTTCTTCTTCTTTTCGTATGAAGGCCTGCGCAGCACTATATCGGATACGGTGAATAGTTTTGTCGAGACGCCCGAGTACCGCGCGCTAATCCAGCAACTCAGACCAAACAGCCTTGCCACGCGCATACTTACTTCGTCAGGAGCTGTGCCTCGCATTATTGGCGTTGTTCCCGTTGCTTGCACTGCCGCTGGATTCTCGGCTACGGCTACAGGTTGCAATCAGCTGCCAGGTGGTCTGGACATCGGCTCGCCCACGGGAGCGCAGGGACAGTACGTGCTTTCCAGCAATCCAACTGGCGGAGGTCTCGACAACATTCCCGATATCCAATTCGCGCAGCTTGCCGTCCCCAGCACGAATAAGGGCAACCAATATAATCTGCGTTTGGATTTCAATTTTACTAACAAGGATTCTCTGGCATTAAGCGGTTATCGCTCTATATTTTCCGCCGACCAGAGTGATTCCTCGGCAAACAGCCGGCCGATGGCAGATGTGACGACACACCCGATCAATTCGCTGTTCACCATCACCTATACTCGGACTCTTTCGTCCACCACGATCAATGAGGCTCGCTTTAATGCGACCCGATTCGCATTCAATGAGCTGCAATCGTCGAGCACCACGAACTTCGGCATTCCGCGTATTCAGATCGAGGCTTTCGGCCTTCCAGGGACTCTAAACAAGGTTATCCAGCTCGGTGCTCCCTATTCAGAAACTACTCCCGGCGTGTTTGCGGAGAACACATTCGAGTTTCGCGATACGTTAAGAAAAGTTATGGGAAGTCACGCCTTGAGCTTCGGCGGAGAGCTGCGAAAGGAGCAGGACAATAATGATCTCGTTGGGGCGGCTCGCCCGTTGTTTACATTTGGAGGCCCGTGGAATTTTGCCAATGACACTCCGCTCTTCTACCAAATCGCGGCAAGCCCGCAGAACGGTGGTCCCCCTTTCACCCAGCGCCATTTCCGCAGCGGGACGTATGCTTTCTTCGCTCATGACGATTGGAAGTTTCGGCCGAACCTGACACTTAACATCGGTCTGCGGTACGAATATTTCTCGCCACTCAGCGAAAAGGACAACATCCTTAGCAATCTGGTGCTTGGCCCATCAGGCGGCCAGGAGCTGACGGGCGCGAGCATCGTCACCGGGCTCAAGAAACTCTATCCTTCGGACCGCAATAACTTTGCGCCCCGCGTCGGCTTTGCATGGAGCCCAAAGAAGATTGCCGGACTCAACACGGAGAATAAGCTCGTCTTGCGCGGAGGCTTTGGTGTCTTTTATAACCGGATTCCGCTGGTTGATTTCACCAACGCGCGTGCCAATCCGCCATTTGAGGCGCGCTACACAATCTGCTGCGGGACCGGCAATGAATTCAGCACGCCATTTGCCGACGGGCAAATTCTTTACGCGCTGGGCGCTAACAACACTCCGTTCAGCTATCCCGTGAATCCAGCGCTGATTTTGAATTTCAACTCACAGGGGATTCCTACTAATACCGTAAACGGAACAAAGCAAGTCGAAGTCTACGGTGCGCCGGCAGATGTTCCGACACCGTATGTGTACGCGTATTCATTTGATGGCCAATACGAACTGCCGCACAAACTTACGGTTGATATTGGGTACCAGGGCAGCGCCAGCCGCAAACTCGTTCGCCTGGTAAACCAAAGGTTCATCTTTCCGAACGACCCGGGCACCTTCTTTGCTTCGGGTATATTTTTCCCTACACCGGATTCAACCGCAAACTATAATGCGCTGTTAGCGACAGTTACGCGGCGGTTCTCAAATGGGCTTTCCTTCAATGCTAACTATCGCTGGAGTAAATCGATTGACATAGTTTCCAGCGACGAAGTGGGCGCGCCCACTAACCCGACATTTCCTCTCGATGTTCGGCAAGAGCGTGGACCATCTGACTACGATGTTCGGCATTCCTTTGTCGCGTATGCACTTTACGACCTACCGTTCTTCAGAAATCGCAAAGATGCGCTAGGGGCGATTTTGGGTGGCTGGGAGGTGAGCGGAATCGCAACCTATCACACGGGATTTCCCTGGACACCGGTGATCGGTAACTGCCCCAGCACTAACAGACCGGTCGTCTGCCCGGCGCGCCCCACCCAGTATTTCGGCGGTGCGGGCACTGACACTTCCAACACGGCGTTCATAACCGGCAGCAATTTCCCCGGAGGCGGAGCTCAATTCTTCTCGACAATTGGCGCAACAGGGTTCGGCGCGGTCGCCGGGTTGCTTCCCGGCATCGGCCGCAATTCTTTCCGCGGGCCGAAATACCGTGACATCGATCTGACGTTGTCGAAACGCTTTGGTTTGGCGCGACTCTTGAGCGAAGGCGCCAACTTTGAGATCCGGGCAAATTTCTTCAATGTGTTCAATCTGCTGAACCTGCAGTCATTCCCGTTTAACAGCTCGAGTACGACCATTACTGATCCGAATTTTGGTCGTTCGCCGGGCGCGTTGGCAGGCAGAGTGATTGAATTCCAGGGACGATTCAGCTTTTGATTCGTGTAAAAAACCAGGTCTAGCCACAGATTAACGCAGATGAAACTGATCAGAACAAAACAATAAGTAGAGTTTTTAGCTTGATTTTTACCTGCCTTCTGTTCTGATCCGTGTAATCTGCGTAATCTGTGGCTAAACTTAAGGCTGCGAGGTAGAGGAAGGGTTCTGCGCCTCGTCATCGTCGGTGTCTCCCTCCGTCCGAGGACGAGCTTTGCGGGCTTCGTCAAGCTGCTTGAAAACGGCGAGTTCGCGGTCAGCCTCGTCTTTACGCTTCAACCGCGAGAGCGCCATGAAGATTTGATAATGAACACCCGGATTATTTGGCTTGAGCGTTACAGCGTGTTCAAGAATAGGTAAAGCTTCTGCATACCGGCGTGACTTGACGAGCAGGCGCCCCAGGTCGTAATTGGCATAAAAATGTTTCCCGTTTATCGAGATGGCCCGCCTCAGCGTTAACTCGGCTTCAGCCACGCGATCACGCTCGAGCAGGATGAAACCCAACTGGGCCAGCGCATTTACATTGTCGGCTTCGAGCGAGAGCGACTCACGCAACTCGGTTTCGGCGAGCTCGTAATTGGCCGCGGCCCGCGCAGCAATGCCGAGAAAGTAGTGGGCTTCAGGGATCTTTGGAAAGCGCTGGACGCCGCGGCGAAACACTTCCAACGCCGGGGCAGGTTGGCCTAAGGAAATGTAAACACCTCCAAGCCGCGCGTAATAAGCAAAGTTCGTCGGGTCCTGTTCAAGTGCGCGTTTATAGAACTCAATTGAGCCTGTTACCTGGTGGTTTTTTCGCAGAGCCTCCCCGAGCATGAAGTGCGCTGCCGGAAATTCCGGCCGCAGGGCTACCGCGTGCTCCCACCAGTTTGCCGCCTGACTTTGCTGTCCTTTATCCCAGGCGATGAGGCCAAGATAGTAGTAGGGGTCGGGTGCGCTTGCCGCCATCGCCAGCGCTGATTGGAACGAAGTCGCCGACTCGTCCAGACGCTTCAGATTGAATAGGCTCACACCCAGGCGGTAGCGAACATCGTAACTGTCCAGGCCAAGGAGCATCGCCTTTTGCAGCAGGGGAACGGCACGCGCATCAGCACCGCCGGCGGCGTACTGCAAGCCAAGATTCAATGTCGCTTGCGGATGATCCGGAGCAATCTGGAGCACGGCTTCAAACGCCTGTATCGCCTCAACACTGTGATTGGTGCGCGCCAATAAGACCCCAAGATTCGCCCTGGCTGACACTCCCCTCGGATTTAGTCTGATAGCTGTCCGATACTCCCGTTCGGCCAGGGCTGTCTGACCGCGTTGGTCCAGGACAATGCCCAGCAGATTGTGTGCATCGGCATTGGTCGGAGTCATACTAATCACCCGTCGCAGCAACGCTTCGGCTTCATTGGATTTACCTGATTGAATGAGGCCGGCTGCATTTTTCAGATCAGTGGCGACTGATGCTGTTTGCTGTCCAACGAGATTACTTGTTTGGCTGGATATCTCGGACGCAATTGAGAGCGTGAGGACGAAGGCGCCAGGCATGAGTGTGCTAATCCAGAATTTCATCGCTTTAGTCATGCAGGATTGAAAGTATAGTACATTTGGCGTAGATGGACGTGAATCACGAAATTGCGCGGAATGATTTCGTGGATTGCGTTCTGGCAAAGATAAATGCTGATCCACGAAATCACACGAACAAATAGAGAAACAGGAACTCGAATGAAACTAACGATGGGGATTTCTGCCCTCGCAATCGCACTCGCTATGGTCTCTGTGCCATCTTCCTCAGCACCGCAGCGCCAGGCTGTGGAAAGCCGCGTCAACGCGCTGCTCGCCAAAATGACGCTCGAAGAAAAGCTCGGTCAGCTGCAACAGCTCGATGGCGAAGGCAATGGCAACTTCCGGCCCGAGCACGTGGATATGGTCCGCAAGGGTTTGCTTGGCTCGACCCTGAACGTGCGCGGCGCACAACGGGCGAACCAGCTTCAGCGGACAGCAGTTGAAGAGTCGCGGTTGAAAATTCCTCTCCTGTTCGGATTTGATGTCATCCACGGTTATCGCACTATCTTCCCTACCCCTCTCGCCGAAGCCAGTAGCTGGGATCCCTCCCTGGCTGAGCGGTCCGCAGCCATCGCGGCTAAAGAAGCTTACGCTACCGGCTTGCGTTGGACCTTCGCGCCGATGGTGGACATCGCCCGAGATCCACGCTGGGGACGCATCACCGAAGGAGCTGGAGAAGATCCGTTTCTCGGCGCAGCGTTCGCGCGAGCCCGGGTCCTTGGCTTTCAGGGCACAGATTACAGCGCGCCGGGAAGGATACTGGCTTGCGCCAAGCACTGGGTAGCCTATGGAGCAGCGGAAGGTGGACGTGACTACAACACGACGGATATGTCCGAATACACTCTGCGCTCAATTTACTTTCCCCCATTCAAAGCTGCAGTTGATGCAGGCGTTGGCACCTTGATGAGCGCGTTCAACGATCTGAACGGCGTACCCACCTCTGCCAACCCTTTCACGCTGACCCAGGTCCTGCGAGGTGAGTGGAAGTTCGACGGCTTTGTTGTCAGCGACTACACTTCGGTCAAAGAGCTCATCAATCACGGCATCGCCGCAAGCGAGAAAGATGCGGCTCTCCAGGCGCTAACTGCCGGTGTAGACATGGAGATGGTCAGCAAACTGTTCAACCAAAACGGACCCGCTCTTTTGAAAGAGGGCAAGCTTTCGCAGGCGATCATCGACGAGGCAGTGCGACGGATTCTCCGAATCAAGTTTCGTCTGGGCTTGTTTGAACACCCTTACGTGGATGAAACGCTCGAACGCAATGCGTTTCTGACCCCCGAGAGTCGGGCTGCGGCCCGTCTTATCGCCGCCCGTTCAATGGTGCTCCTGAAAAATGAGCGAGACACTCTGCCCCTACAGAAGACCGTCGGGTCAATCGCTGTGATCGGACCACTGGCAGACGATCACCGGGCGCCACTCGGTTGGTGGAGCGGTGACGGCCGCGACGAGGACACCGTCACGCCGTTAGCAGGCATAAAAGCAAAGGTCTCGCCGCAAACGAGGGTCACTTACGCAAAAGGGTGCGAGATAACCGGGGAGTCGACCGAGGGTTTTGCCGAGGCTGTATCCGCTGCCAAGAATGCCGAGGCAGCAATCGTTTTCGTCGGCGAGGCCAAAGAGATGGTCGGCGAAGCAGCATCGAGAAGTTCGCTGGATCTGCCGGGGCGTCAAATGGATCTTGTGAAAGCCATCCAAGGCGCTGGTAAGCCCACCATAGTCGTCCTGGTAAATGGACGCCCGCCCACAATTGGCTGGGCTGTTGAAAACGTTCCTGCAATCCTCGAGTCATGGATGGCCGGGACGGAATCGGGAAATGCGATCGCCGACATTCTATTCGGAGATGTAAATCCAGGCGGTAAATTACCGGTGACCTTCCCGCGCACAGTAGGACAGGTGCCAATCTACTACAATCACATGAATACCGGCCGGCCTCCGGAGGTCAATAATCGATACACATCGAAGTATCTCGACGTTCCGTGGACGCCGCAGTTTCCGTTTGGCTTTGGACTCAGCTACACGCGTTTTCGGATCAGCAATCTAAAGCTAAGCTCTACTCGAATCCGGGCTGATGGAGAAGTGAAAGTCTCGGCCGACGTGGAAAACATCGGCTCGCGCGCCGGTGACGAGGTGGTCCAACTCTATATCCGGGACGTGGCTGCCAGCGTGACACGTCCTGTAAAAGAGCTGAAGGGTTTTCAACGAATAACACTTCAACCGGGCGAGAAGAAGCAGCTTGAGTTTACACTCGGCCCCGAACAGCTCGGGTTCTACAATCGGGCTATGAAGTTTGTCGTTGAGCCAGGAGAGTTTATGGTAATGGTCGGCTCGAGTTCCGAGGATGTCACAACGAAGAGTCTTGAGGTGGTCGAGAGATAACAGATCTGCTTCGTACTATGATCGTTTGTCCTGGGGCTGAGCATCTCTTGCCCGGCGGCAACTACGATCCACGAAATAACCCGAAGTAAAACCAAACATTTCGCGCCAGTTCGTGTTATTTCGTGGATCTTAGTTGTTGCAACCCTTTGCTCACAAACTAGAACGGGGGATTGTAATCCCGAGAATCTTCATTCACATGGTCCTGCCGACGTTCTTCACAGCCCTTGTTTTCCTACTTTTTGCTGCGCCCGGTCCGGGCAAAAGTGTTCCCGTCAAAACTGCTCCATCGGTTCTTACAGACGCGCGGTTACCAACCCAGGACCAGGCTTTTCTTGATGACCTGCAGCATCGTTCCTTTCGTTACTTCTGGGACCAGGCCGATGCGCACACCGGGCTTGTTCCCGATCGGGCCCGAACAGATGCGTCACCCCTTGACGACAACCACCGGGACGTTGGCAGCACTGCCGCCACCGGTTTTGGCTTAACAGCTCTTTGTATTGCCGCGGAACGCGGTTGGATCGAGCGACGAGCAGCGCAGGAGCGCACCCGCAACACATTGCAGTTCTTTGCCAATCGCGCTTTTCAACAGCATGGCTGGTTCTACCACTGGCTGGATACCAAATCTGGCGAGCGGCGATGGAACAGCGAAGTATCGTCCATCGATACGGCGCTTCTACTTGCCGGGGTACTGACTGTGCGGCAGTACTTTCACGATGACGCTGAAATTAAGCGACTCGCAAGCAAGATCTACGAGCGCGTGGATTTTCGTTGGATGCTGAACGGCCAGCAATTGCTGTTATCGCACGGTTGGAAACCAGAGACTGGGTTTCTAAAGCCACGCTGGGACACCTACAGCGAAGACACGATTCTTTATCTGCTTGCAGTCGGATCACCTACTCATCCCATTCCGGCGCAGTCATGGTATGCACTTTGGCGGGATCGCTACCGCTACGAAGGATACGCTTACTTCACCACGATTGGCGTCCCCCTGTTTATGCATCAATACGCTCACGCCTGGGTCGATTACCGGAACAGACGGGAAAACCGCGAGGATCGCATCGACTACTTCCAGAATTCGATCAATGCGACCCTCGCGCATCGTAAATTCTGTATCAATCTGTCTAACAAGTTTCCGGGGTATGGTGAAAACGTTTGGGGTATTACCGCGTCTGACAGCGCGAAAGGTTATCTGGCCTGGGGTGGGCCGCCAATAGATCCGGAAATCGACGGCACAGTAGTCCCTTCTGCGGCCGGAGGCTCGCTGATGTTTACGCCGGAATTATCGACCGCTGCTTTGCGCACAATGCGCGAAAAATTCGGCGATAAGATTTACGGAAGGTATGGTTTTGTGGATGCGTTTAATCCAGGCACCGGATGGATCGATAGTGATGTTATAGGAATTAACATTGGCATCATCCTGCTGAGTGCTGAAAATGCCCGCACGGGTAATGTCTGGCGGTGGTTTATGAAAAACCAGGAAATGATGCGATCGATGACGCTCGTTGGTCTTTCCCGGCACTGATGGCCGAGGTCCTCTTTCCCATAAAAACGGAACCACGAAAAATCACACGAAATCAGTTCGTGTAATTTCGTGGATCGATTCTATCGCCGAAAGATCCGATAGCCCCATGCGTCAAGTGAAAGCGCAGGCAACGCGACGACACGACTCCTCGGCGCTCCAGTCAATGCGGGAGCATCCGGTGGCAGGGGCCGCGCCACGTCTGGTGTGACATCCACAAACCCATTAGCGACAGCTTCTACCGAACCGAAGAATGGCTGATTGGACAGATTGATCGCTACAAGCATTTCCTCGTTAGGAGTTTTCCGCACAAAACTTATGACGCGTGATTCGTCAGAATTCCTCACCCACTCAACTGACCCGCGTCGCAGCGCGTTGCTCGAACGTCTCAAGGCGATCATCTGTTTGTAGAAGCGCGGATACTCGGGCCGCCTTTCAGCGATGGGCCAGAACACCGGCAGCTTTTCAAACAGCGCCGGAGCACCCGACTCTGTTGTGTCGCCGACTTCCATGCCGTTGTACAGGAGCGGCACACCATCGAGAGTGAACATCAAAGCCGAAGCCGCCAGCGCCGCGGGTTCACCAAAACGCGCAATCGCCCTGCGCTCGTCGTGATTATCTGAAAAGCGCATGTGTAACGACCCGCGCGGCCACTCGCTATTCTCGTTGTCCCATTCCCGATGCAGATCGAATGCGGCTGCGCGTCCCTGAAGAACATTTGTCAGGGCGCTGTGCAGCGGCCATGAGTAGTCGAAGTCAAAAGCCTTAACCAGCAACTCCGGCTTATGTCCCTCCGCGAGCATGACGATGTCGGGCTTAAGCTGGTCCAGTTCCACGCGCGCATTCTCCCAGAAGTCCGTGGGCACCTCCTCGGCCACGTCACAGCGAAAGCCATCGAGATCGAACTCGCGAATCCAGTGCTTCAACATGTCCGTCATGTAACGGCGCAACTCGGCATTGTCGTAGTTGAGCTCCGCGACGTCGCTCCAATCATGCGGATAAGTAATGCGGCCGTTGGCATCATGGACGTAAAACTGCGGGTTCTTCATCAACACGCTGTCCCACGAGGTGTGATTCGCGACGATGTCGATAATCACTTTCAGACCACGGCGGTGCGCCTCGGTTACCAACCGCTTGAGGTCAGCGCTGGTGCCGTAGTCTGGATTGATGCCGTAGTAATCGCGCACTGCATACGGGCTGCCGATAGTTCCCTTCTTCTTCTCCTGGCCAATCGGATGAATGGGCATCAGCCAGAGAATGTTCACGCCCAGATCCTTCAAGGTATCGAGACGTTCTGTGATCCCAATGAAATTACCCTGAGGTGAAAAGGCGCGCGGATAGATTTCGTAAACGACTCCATCACGCACCCAGTCGCGTGTGGCGCGTGCCGGTTCTTTTGAGAAGTCGCGCTGCTGGCCGTGAGCCGTGAAAAGGGTATGACCGACGTTCCCCAGCAGGACGCCGACGAGAATGGTGCCCAACCAAGCGTTGCCAAATTTGTTTGCTTTCATTCCGCCTCGCAGCCGGTTATCGGTAAGTCGTTGAAATGATCCACGAAACAACACTAAACGATTCCGAAACCACACGAAATCCTGTTTGCGTATTTTCGTGTAATTTCGTGGATCGTGTTCGCTCTGTTAGTGAACTCACCTGCTCACTGGTAACGCCCATCGTTCAAAACGAAGATCGATAACGACTTAAAGCACGATCAATTCTTGTCAATCAATCCGGTGCTTGGCAC
The DNA here is from genome assembly GCA_035644135.1 of Pyrinomonadaceae bacterium. Taxonomy (GTDB): domain Bacteria; phylum Acidobacteriota; class Blastocatellia; order Pyrinomonadales; family Pyrinomonadaceae; genus PSRF01. Next base: position 134,344 of record DASQPD010000152.1, on the reverse strand, counting down.
GGGCTGCGCCGACTCAGGTAGCGTAAACAGCTCTTTCTTGTCCGCCTCAAGAACTGCCGCTTCCGGAACGTCCGAATCACCGACATCCCGCACCAGCAAAACCGAAACTGCGGCCAGCAACATAAAAGCTCCTCCTGCCATTACCACAAACATGGGAGCATTTGGATTGTCTGGTCCAAACACCGCGCGAATGATCGGGCCGAACGCGAACGAGGCAATGATCTCGGGTATCACAATAAAGAAGTTAAAGATTCCCATGTAAACACCCATCCGCGCCGGCGGGATGGCCCCGGCAAGAATCGCGTAGGGCATGGCCAGAATCGAGGCCCAGGCTATACCTACTCCAATCATTGTTGCCAGCAGCACATTTCTGTCGTGGATAAAATAGACGGACAGGAGGCCAATCGCTCCACATACTAAAGCGATTGCATGAACGGTCTTCCGACTAGTAGCGCGGGCCAGCGGCGGCAGTAAGAAAGCAACTGCAAAACAAGTGATCGAATAGATCGCAAAAGCGTTGCCACCCCAGGCCTGACCGTCGGTGAAGCGGGGGTCTCGTTCGCTGGTGGCGCCAAACACGTGATAAGAAGTCATCAAACCGAAAAACATCCACATACAAAACAATCCGAGCCAGGTGAAGAATTGGACCACAGCGAGTTGCCTCATGGTCTGCGGCATCTCGCGCATCGCGCTGGCCACTTCCCGTAAAAGTTCTTTGATGATCTCGAGAATCTTTCCGAAACCGCCGGCCGAAGCTAACCGAATTCGCTTTTTCTCAAACTCTTCCATGTTCTCGGGCGGATATTCCTTGGTTGTAAACACCGTCCAAAGAACGCAGAGGAGAAAAGCAACGGCCCCGATTTTAAACGAGTAGCTGACGCTGGCAGGAATGGTGCGGATTGGCTGAGCGGCAGCGCCAACCCCGCGTTCATCGACCCCGTAGCGTCGAAAAATGTATGGCAGGGCATTCGCAAATGAGGCACCAATCCCGATGAAAAAACTCTGCATCACAAACCCGGCGGTTCGCTGATCCACATTCAGCTTATCCGCGACGAAAGCTCGAAACGGCTCCATGCTGACGTTGATGCTGGCATCGAGAATCCAAAGGAGGCCCGCTGCCATCCACAAGGCCGATGAATCCGGCATAAAGAACAGCGCGATGCTCGCGAGGATAGCTCCAGCGAGGAAATAGGGGCGGCGGCGACCCAGGCGATTCCAGGTGCGATCACTCATCGACCCGATGATTGGCTGCACCAACAAGCCTGTCACGGGCCCTGCCAACCAAAGAATCGGCACCTGTTCCGGCTTTGCGCCGAGATAGGTATAGATGCCGCTCATGTTAGCGAGCTGCAGACCCCAACCAAACTGGATTCCCATGAAGCCGAAACTCATGTTCCAGATCTGCCAGAAGCTCAAGCGTGGTTTTTGCATTTCAACTCCTTTGGAGTGTGGCGACTTGTCGCCGCTTTCGTCCACCGCGCGACTCAACCTTGAAAAGCGGCGACAAGTCGCCGCACGCCAAAGTGAGCTACCTTGCGTAGATGTTGATGTCTTCCAGAACTACGTCTCGATCGAGCGATAACACATACATCAACGTTCGGGCCATGTTTGCCACATGAATAAACCCTGGACGGGGTGCCTGATCCGGACCCGTGTTTTCAACATCAACCAGGCCCGGACAAAAGTTAAATACTCGAACATTCGCGCCCGCCTTCCGCACGTGATCACGCAAAGCTTCGGCGTAACCCAATAAGCCAAATTTGGACGCACAGTAGGAAGGCACATCCGCATAGCCGTGTTTCCCTGCTTGAGACGAGACATTGATGATGTCGCCGAAGTCTCCGGCCATCATGTGGGGCAATACCGAGCGAACTAACTGCATAACACTGTGCAGATTCGTGTCCAATACGGTGTTCCAACCTGTTTCCGTTATGGCTTCAACCGTCTCAGGCACAGCAAGCCCCGCATTATTGATCAGAATGTCGATGCTACCCCACCGCTTGAAAACATGAGTGACAAGCCCTTCGAGTTGATTGTGGTCGAGAATATCGCAGGCGTAAGGAAACACAGACTGGGCAGCGAGCGTCCCGTTCAGCTCAGTCGCCGTCTGGCGCAAAACCTCCTCGCGACGAGAGGCAATAATCACTCGCACTCCGGCTGCGGCGAGCGCCTGGGCAAAAGCCCGCCCAATGCCCGTACCGCCTCCGGTGACGATGGCGACCTGCTCTGATAAGGGTTTTGTCTTCATCTCCTGACAAACATAGCGGTGGATCGCTCAGGCAGGTTGACATTGATCCGGCCACCTGAAACACGAACTTCCCGGCCGGCGCTAAGCTGATCTACTAACAAAGCGCCTTCCGGCATGCCAAGCCGGCTGACATCAACTCGCAAACTTGCCACCCTGGTATCATTGTTGAATACCATCACAACGCTTTGGGACCTCGTGGCGCGCGCGTAGGCGTATTGCTGCTCAGACGAATAGAGATTAATTAAGGAGCCGGTCCGAAACGCTTCAAGTCCCGTGTGCAGTCGCGTCAACCTGCTGATGTACTGGAACAAATCCTCTTCTTCTCTGGTTCGTCCTTCTCGAGTGAAGGCGTTCCGCTTGTCACCGGGGAAACCGCCCGGAAAATCTCCGCGTGTCGTGGGCTCGTCCGGACCTTTCATGGCAATCTCATCGCCGTAATACAGTTGCGGCACGCCACGGATGGTTAAGATGAATGCATTCGCCATTTTCAACCCTGCGACGGTAGCGCCCTTCTCGCTCATGAACCGGCCGTCGTCGTGCCCGCCAAGCAGCGTCACCAGGATGTCCGGGTTCGTGTACAGATAGTCTTTCGAAAGTGTCTTTGGCACCTCGTCGAGATGCTTTCCTTCGGCAAAGGCATGCCGAATGGGATAAAAGAGTGGGAAATCCAGCAAACAATCAAGACCAGAATCGGCGCCATCGCGCACAACCCCGCCCTGGAACCAGGATGTGTGAACAACGTCGCCATCTTTGACTTCCCCGACGACTGTGAATTTCGGAAACTCCCGCTTGAGCGCGCCTGTCCATTTATGCCAGAAAGTATTCGGCACGTACTGCCAGGTGTCCATGCGGATTCCATCTAAACCGGTTACCCCAATCCACCAGAGTGTGTTCTGAATAAGATAACGTGCTACCTCGGGGTCGTTCTGATTCAAGTCCGGCAGAAAGTCGAGGAACCAGCCTTCCATGGTTTCGCGTTTCAGCTCTTCAACCGGGCGCGAGTCATGCAGTACCCAGGTTTGAAAGACATTCTTGAGGTGGTGGGCCTTTGTGCCATTGAACCAGGTAGCCGTTGGCGGGTCATCAACCCAGGGATGATAAGGACCAGTATGATTGACGACTTCGTCCTGAATAATCTTGATGCCTGAGCGATGGGCTGCTTCGACTAGATCGCGCAATTTGGCGAGTGTCCCGAAGTGTTCCTCACCAGAGTAGAAATCCTGGGGGTTATAGCCGTGAAAGCCTGTGCTTGGTTTCCCTTCTTTAGTTTCAATCTGATTTGGTCGGTCGTAGTTGTCATACCAGGGAGTGAGCCACAGCGCCGTGACCCCGAGCTCTTTCAGATACGGTAAGCGATCGATGACTCCCTGCAGATCGCCGCCGTGGTAGTAGAACTTGTTGGAGCGATCGTAGATACCCCTGGACTGCGATGGATCGTTGTTCGTCTGATCGCCGTCGCTGAAGCGATCAATCATGATCAGATAGAGAACATCTGCCGGTGAGAAGCCCTGAAATCGGCCGATGGCACCGAGCTGCGGGAGAATCTCAAACGAAGTGCGCGCGACGCCACCCTGAGTCGTTAGTTTGATAGTGCGTGAACCCTGCGAGTTTGGAGCGATCGCCACATCGATGAATACATACGTGCCACGATCATTCACCTTCGGCGGCCCAACCGCTCGCATTCCTCGCCCCACAATCTGAACCTGAGCGCCCTGAAGATTGCGACCGCGGATCATGAGTCGCACGGGATTCAATGAACTGCGGATCCACCAGCTCGGTGGGTCAATCTTCAGGATTTCAGGAGCCTGGGCGAAAGCAGGAAGCGCTGAGCCGAGGACCATGAAAAGAAGGACCAAGGTCCAAATCGCCGGACGCGAACGAATATGTGCTGTTCGCGTTTTCATTTGTCATTTATCGTTCGACATTACGATTCAGGACCAATAATTCGTTGCCCCGTTTCGTGTGATTTCGTGGATCGTATATGCGGTGAAGCAAGCGGGATCCACGAAATTACACAAAACCAGGTCCCACGAATAAGAGCAATCCACGAAATCACAACAAATGGACTTTCTATAGCTCTTGTACTTTCGTGGACCAGTTGTTTCACTTGTTATCCCTTTTCGGTCGTCCGTCCGTATAACTCCGTCAACTCTCTGAGCCGTGTCGCAACCTTATCTGTTAATGCATTGTCTTTAAATCGCCAGGACCAATTGCCCTCTGTGCTGTTGGGAAGGTTCATTCGCGCTTCCGTACCCAGTCCCAACAAGTCTTGAAGTGGGACAATCGCAGTGTCAGCGACTGAGGCCAGAAGAGCTCTGATGAAATCCCAATGAATCTCTTCCCCGTCCGTGTTCAGGTATCTCATGCAAAACTTTCGCTCGCGCGTAATCTGTTTCGCCGTCCGCGTGGATCCTTCACCGGCCACACTCCGAAACCACCCGACAGTCGTGTCGTTATCGTGCGTTCCGGTATAGACCACAAGGTTCTTATGGTAGTTGTGCGGTAAGTCGATGTTCTTTGTATCGCTGCTAAACGCGAACTGCAGAATCCGCATCCCGGGAAAGCCAAAGTCGTCGCGCAGCTTTTCAACGTCAGGAGTAATCACTCCAAGATCTTCGGCGATTATTGGCAGCACTCCCAATGCATCCCTGATTGTGGCAAACAGCTCCCTACCGGGGGCCTCAACCCAACGGCCCCGTTCCGCAGTTTTGTCGCCGCCGGGAATCTCCCAGCTGGCAGCAAACCCGCGAAAATGATCTACCCGCACGATATCGACCAGTTGCAACGTTGCCTTTACGCGCGCAATCCACCATTTGAAGCGATCGGCAACCATCCGCTCCCAGTTGTAAAGGGGATTGCCCCATAACTGGCCGGTAACGCTGAAGTAATCGGGCGGCACCCCCGCAACAACTTTCGGCACGCCGTCCTGGTCCAGCTTGAACTGGTCAGGGTTGGTCCAAACGTCGGCTGAATCCTGCGCGACAAAGATCGGAATATCCCCGATCACCTTAATGTCCCGCTCGTTGCAATAGCTCTTCAACGCAAACCACTGCTTGAAGAAAAGGAACTGGTAGTACTTATGGGCCTCGATCTGTACTTGTAGTTGTTCACGAGCACGGGCCAGTGCTATGGGGTCGCGTCGAATGAGTGATGGCTCCCACTGGTTCCACGCCACACCTCCGTGCGCATCCTTGAGCGCGCGGAAAAGTGCGTAGTCATCCAGCCAATCAGCATATTCCTGGGCGAACGTTTCGAACGCGCTGCGCAGCGCGGTATCTGTCGTTCGCTTGTAAGCTTCGTAGGCTTTTACCAACAGAGCGTCTTTAAGCTCGCGCACCCGGTCAAATTCAACCCGCTCTGAGTCGAGTGTTCTAAGGCCGGACAAGTCACTCTTGGGCAACAGCCCTTCCCGCACCAGCTCTTCAGGGCTAATCAGTAGAGTGTTGCCGGCAAAAGCGGAATAACACGCATATGGTGAATCGCCGTAGCCGGTTGGACCAAGCGGCAATACCTGCCAAAGACTTTGCCCGCCGCCGGCAAGAAAATCAGCGAAGGCGTATGCCTGCGGTCCGAAATCGCCAATGCCGTAAGGACCTGGCAAGGAGGTCGGATGCAGAAGAATGCCGCTGGCTCTGGGAAAGTTCATTTCGTTTCCGTTTAATGCACCTGGTACGCAACTGCGGTCCGCTGCGGCAACACGAGCTTGATCTGGCCATGGACCACGCGGCCGCCATTCGCGTTGCCGACCAAGGGTGTCAATCCCGAACCGTCTCGTAAAATAATCGATGCTGCCGGTAAGGTCACTTCCCTGTTTTGGCCTGATCGATTAAAGGCGACAATCACAGTCTCAGTCTTATCTTGTCGCGCAAAAACGTACACATCGTCATCGTAAAAAAGATCGATTAACCGGCCATGTTTTATCGAGGAGTGCTGCCTGCGCAAATTAACCCACGTTCGAGTCCATTCGTACATCCGCTGTTCGGTCGGTGTTCTGCCCGCGCTGGTAAAGGCATTTCGCCGGTCACCCGGAAAGCCGCCCGGGAAATCACGACGATTATCGGGATCTTCCTTCCCCTCCATCGCAAGCTCCTCGCCGCTATACAGTTGTGGAATGCCACGAACACTTAGGATTAAGGCGGTATGCATCATGGCGCCTTCAAGGGTAGCGCCATCCAGTGACATGAAACGCATCGTATCGTGATTGTTGATGAACGTCGTAACTTTTGCCGGGTCCGGATACAAGGCATCATATTTCAACTGGTCTCGAAGGACGCGCATTGGCAGGTGGTTTGTAAAGGCCAGAAGCGAGGAGTTCCACAAGGAAAAATCGAAGTCTGAATCGAGCTTCGTATCGATATTGTCCCAGCCCACATGGCCACCGATAAAAAAGGCAGTATGGGCGGCATCTCGTTCGAATACTTCTCCGACCATCCACATCGCCGGATACTGGCGATGGAGTGCGTTTGACAGATCTCGAATGAAGCTGCGCGGCATATATTGGATCGTGTCCTGGCGAATCCCGTCGATGCCGGCAATGCCCACCCACCAGAGAGCGTTTTGTATTTCATAACGCGCAACCTCCGGCTGCTCCTGATTCATGTCCGGCAGATCATCGCCAAACCAACCATCCAGCGTGTTGCGAACTTCCTCCTGGGTCGCATGGGGGGATAGTAGGGCACTGTTGTTGAATCGATTTCTTTGGTGATTTGACAGTGTGCCGTGAAACCAGTCATCGAGGGGTGCCTCTTCGACCCAGGGATGGCGCGAGCCAACATGGTTGGCAACCTGATCCTGAATAATCTTAATTCCCATCGCGTGGGCTTTCTGGATCAACTCACGCAACGTCGACATGTCCCCAAAGTGATCTTCGACGCGGTAATAATCGATTGCGTGATAACCATGATAATAGGTACTGGGACACCAAGGCTGGTCGCAGAGGTGCACACCGTTCCAGTTGTCGTACCACGGAGTCAACCACAGGGCAGTGACGCCCAGGTCTCTCAAATACGGGAGATGGGCGATGATGCCGCGCAGGTCGCCGCCATGGTAGGCACGCGGATTCTTTCGATCAGTGGCAGCGGGTGGTGAATCCGGTGGGAGGTCGTTAGCAGGATCACCATCGGCGAAGCGGTCGATCATGATCAGGTAAATAACATCGTCTGAGTTAATACCTTGAAAATGGCTTCGGGCATCAAGCGGCCGCTCGATTGTAAACGGAACCGTCACGCTGCCGCGAGGCGTTTCCAGCACTAACGGATAGTTGCCCGGACGTGCAGTCCGAGCTATCCGCACACTGACAAAAGCGTATGTGCCTTCACGATTAACCAAAACGTCCGCAGTTTGTGTCTCCGCCCTGGTCGGGCGAATACCTGCTCCAGCAAGATTCTTTCCCCGCAGCAAAAGCCGAACCGGATTTATAGAGTGGCCAGCCCACCATGAGGGCGGCTCGATCTTGGTCACCATTGGCGGGCCGCCTTGCGCAAACAAGCCTCCGGCGCATGCGACAAGCCAGATGACTACGCTCGTCAGGGTGAGGATCGTCTTCTGTTTTACTGTCATTTTTTGGAAAGAGATCGTCAGGTGGTGTCCCTAAATTAAAATCGATTTGCGTCACTTCAGGTTGTGCTTTGCGCCTTTGCGCGAAATTTTCTCAGCAAAAAACAGTTTCTCGCAAAGTCACAAAGACAAACCAAAGGCGCATCTGAAATTAGGACAAGTATCGATCGGCATCGTTACTTTGCCGGCCTGAAACTTCGCACCTGATCGACCAGCAAGTTAATGTCCGACTTTTTGAGTTTCTTGCCAAACGCCGGCATGTCTTCTTTTCCGCGGCTAACGATTTTCGCCAACTTCCGTTTGCCCGGGTTGTTCATTTTCTTCCACCAATCAGGATCCGTGAAATCAGGCGCGTGGTACCGCTGGCCGAGAGGTGTATCCCCACTGCCGTCAGCGCCGTGACACCGGGCACAATTCTGCTTGAACAGCTCATCGGCTTTTTTTGCTCGCCGAGCGGCGCTGGCGCTGCGTTTCTGAAATGCGGCGCCACTAATTTCTGCTGTTAAAGCGAAAGCGATGAAGAGACTAAAGGCGGCGCTCGCGCCGATAGCGCCCTGCAAAGTACGATTCATGCTACGAAGATTATTCCTGGTATCCGGAATTAGGACTTAGCTCATGTATATGCCAGAAGACGCTTTCATTGCTCATCTCCGGATGCCTCCGAAGAAACGAATTCGCCAGTGGCAAAGCTGATGGATCGTCCTTGAGGTCGGCGAAGATCTTGCTTTCGCGTTTGGCTTCCTCGTTCATGCCGATCTTGCGATAGACCAGCATGAGATTGTAGTGAGCACCCAAATCCTCCGGATCGATATGCAGGATATTCTCATAGCATTCCCGCGCACCTTTGTAATCCCGCTTGATCTTGCAGAGTTCACCAACCTGTTGCCACGAGACGCGGTCCCGCGGAAACGCTGCCAGCACCTGGCGAAGATTGCGTTCCGCCTCATCAAGCTGACCGCGTCTGATGAACACGCGAGCTCGTTGGAAGAGCGCACGCGTATTTGCCGGGTTGTCCTGAAGCACTTCATCCAGAATGGCTGCGGCCTCCGCGTACTGTTCGAGCTCGAGTAAGCCTATAGCCTGATTCACTTGAGCCATCTGGCGGTACTTTGCGTCCAGCGCGGCGGCGTGCACAAAAGCATCAATTGCCAGCGGATATTGTCGCTGATCGATTAAGGCAATCCCGTAATTGTTCCATCGCCGCCAGTCAGGCATGGCATTCTTCGGTATGTCGGCGGCCGGCACGGGAGTGTTCTCGCCAACTCGCAGCATGTATTCAGCTGTTGCCATCGAGACGATCGGATAGTCGAGTGATTTGCCCAACGCGTAATCATTGAATACCCGCGTGAACCGGCGATAGCGCAGCCGGGCACGAAGCGTAAGTGGTTGTTGTGCGTTGTCGGGAACTCGAAACTGGTAACGCACGAGATCGGAGCGCCCTGATTGGATCTGATTGTTCTGGGCAAGAGCACGTGTTCGCCAGATGTGGTGTTTGTCGTTGAATGAGCCGTCGCCCTTCACCAGGTAAGTCTTGTAGTTATGCGCTGACTCGTCCAGATATCCGTTAGGCTTGATGAATCCTGATTGATAAAGAGTTTTCCCAGCCTGGTCGATGACAACAAACTCCACAAATGCTTCATAAAAGTCTCTTAATTCCGGCGGGAACGAATGTCCGATGTTCTTGTTGGTGATCACGACTTCCGCCGTTATTCGATCACCGGGTGTGATCGTGAAACTATTTCGGTTCAGTGGAGCAATGAACTCCTCGGCGCCAGTGCCTTTGGTGTGGCGCCGGATAGCAAAGATATCAACTCCCAGGGCATCGTTTTCCAGGAATTTTGTTACCGCGTCTAACTGCTCAGGCCACTTGTAAAAGACCGGTATGGCTGTATTGGCTGCTGCCCAACGATGCGAAGCGAGTTTTCCTTCCTTCGCGGACACGTCAAACAAAGGTGCAGCTTCACGCTTCATGTGACACGAATTACAGGTTTCCTTATCGCGCACGTAGTAAGGATGAGGCGACTCTTTGGAAAACGAAGACATCTGATACTCGTCGCCGACTGCGAAAGCACGCAGGAATTTATAATCATTGAGCTCTCGAGGCACCTGGGACTTGTGGCAGGCGCCACAGAACTCGGGTGATTTCAGTAATGGTCGCATCATCGCCCGCCGGTGCGAGGGAATATCATCCAGAATCTCCTGATCTTTAACATCCAACAAACGAGTCCCATCTTCTTTCACGAGCAGTGCCGGTTCACCCATTACATAGCCGCCGATGCCGCGCCCGGTTGCAGACTGAATCGAGTGGCACGAAATGCATGAGACACCGTCGTCGTCAAATGGACGTTTGACTTTTGCATCTTTTGTCAGCGCCCCGGAAAAGAGAGCAGCGGGGTTGTGGCATGCTTCGCAGTGGCGTGTGAACTCAATTCCGCGCTGCGATTGAAGATCCTTTACATTTTTTTGATAGAAAGGCTCCCGGAAGGCATTGCCGTGTGCTGATTGCCGCCATTGTGCATGCGCGTCCGTGTGGCACGTGCCGCAGCGTTTCGATGAGATGAATTTTTCACCGGGAATAAAGGTTCCGGTGATGGTGGTTGCGTTACTCGGAGAAAATGGATTTGGCCCGAATCTGAAATCATACGTCCGCGAGATCTCCTCGGCGTATTCAGATTCTGCTGAGCCATGGTTACCTCTCCCGGCAGTCACCAGAGAAAGACAAAGAACTGCGCCAAACAAAGCAACCGCGGTTTTTGAATTAGAATTGATCATACTTCCGCTCGCGAATCAACAGGATATGTACTAGCTGCGGTCAGGGCCTTGCCGGGGATACGGCTGATTGAGACCCCCTGGTTCCCGGTTCAGGGGTTTCAAGGGTGGCGCTTCCACCACTGTCTCCTGCTCCGTTTTTCCTGGCCTCTTCAAGGCGTTTGAATATAGCCAATTCTCGATCGGCATCTGCTTTACGTTTCAATCGCGAATACACTGTGAATAACTGATAGTGGACGCCGGGATCGTTTCCGCCGATAGCTGCTGCCTTTTCCAGAATCGGGATTGCTTGATCGTAGAGCTTAAGTCTAACAAGCATCCGCCCCAGATCGTAATGCGCCGGGAAGTGTTTCGCATCAAGAGCTACAGCCCTTCGCAACAGCCTTTCCGCCTTGCTGTAGTCGCCCCGCTCCAAATAGATAAAACCCAGGTTCGCGAGCACATCTACATTATCTGGATCTAGTTGCGCAGCCCTCTGAAAGGACGTTAGTGCGTCATCATAAAGACCTTCCGCGCGCGCGGCATAGCCGGCCAGAAAATAGAGCACGGCAGTATTGGGAAACTGCTTTAGAGCTCGCTCAAATACTGCGTGCGACTCTGCATAGTGACGATTGCGAAAATGAGCGACGCCGAGGCGGATCTGATAAAGGACCTTGGTGGGGTCCTGTTCTACCGCCCGCTCATAAAACGGCACCGCGCGATCGGTGCGCCGGTTTTTGAACAACTCTTCAGCGATCATGAACTGTGCTTCGGGATTGAGCGGACGAAGAAGGAGGGCTCGCTGCCAAAGACCTATAGCGTTCTCACTCTCGCCCCGGGCCGAAGCGATTAAGCCCAGCCGGTAAAACGGTTCCGGCTCGCTCGGACGCAGCGTTGCGGCGCTCTGCAAAGCCTTTCTGGCCTCATCCAGCCGATCAAGATTAAACAGAGCAACCCCGAGATTGTAGAGCACCTCGTAGGTATTCGGCCGCAGGACATCGGTGCGGGCAAAAAGTCGCGCGGCGTCTTCGTAGTCACCCGCATCCGCAAGACCCAGTCCAAGCGTGAATAACGCACTTGGGTTATCACTCGCGGCAACTTCAATCTGTTTCGCGACCCGGGCGGCATCCTTTTCTCGTCCGATGTGCGCGTAACAGGTCGCCACGCCAAGTAGAAGCGTCAGGTTAGCAGTCTTATTTCCCGTTGATGCGTCCAGGCGCAATGCTCGCTCAAGCAAAGGCGTCGCGTGAACATAGTCATTGCGAGCAAGGTAAATAGATGCCAGGTTTGAAATGGCTTGCACATGATCCGGAGCCATCACCAATGCTTCTTTGAACGCCTGGATAGCTTCGTCCGTACGATTCGTGCGGGCGAGCAAAACGCCGAGATTTGTGAGCGCGGTTGGTGACTGCGGGTCCAGACGCAAGGCTTGTCGATACTCTTGCTCGGCCTCGCCGGAGCGACCTAACTGGTCCAGGATCACACCCAGTAATGCGCGAGCATCCGAATCGCGTGGCTGGGCTGCCACCAGCGCGCGCGTCAATGCTTCTGCTTCCTGCAACTTGCCTGCCTGCAAAAGCAAAGTCGCCTCTCGCTGGCGAGATGACCCACCTGCCCGGGTTGTTTTTGTTTTTGACTGCGTCGAGGTGCGAGAGCCCTGTAACCATACCGTAGTAAGTCCGGCTTTATCCGCGGAACGAATCACGCTAGATCTCTTGTCGCGGTCATTGCACTCCGCGATCCTGGATGCTGCCCGACCAGTGCCGAGCACAGACATCAGGATTGTCAGCGTCCAGGCAAGACGGTGAACATGACAACGGATTTTGGACAATGGCAGTCTCACACAGAATATATGGGCTAAGGCATGACGCGATCGTTTAGGGACCTGCCTGAGCGCCGGCTCTCGTGAATCGTTTTCACTATCTCTTCTTCTTTCGCCGCTTCTTCCTTGCGTCCGAGACGACGATAGGCAAGCGCAAGCTGATAGTGAGGTTCGGGGTTGCCCGGGGCAAGCTCCGACGCGCGGACCAGGTGCGCTACTGATTCACCTGCGCGTCCGTGCGTGATTAGGGCGCGTCCCAGCTCGATTCGTGCCTCGTACAGATTCGGATTGATGGTGATAGCGCGTTCCAACTCCCTGAGACCTTCTACGGCCTCGTCGCCGCCACGTCTGACAAGCAGGATTCCGCAACCGAGGTGCCCTTCAGCGGCCAGAGGCTGTTTCGCGATCAACTCGCGGTACAAGCGCAGCGCCCCTTCAGCATCGTTCGTGCGCTCAAGCGAAGTTGCAAGAAAAAACAAAGCGCGAGTGTTGTCAGGGTTGAGCGATACTGCCTTGCGAAACGCTTTCGCCGCTCCGGAATAATCTCCGGCGCCGAATAGGGCCCGCCCCAGGGTAAACTGGGCATCGAAGTGATTCGGTGCGATGCTTGCGGCCTGCTCGGCAAATTTCAATGAACCCGACTCGTTTCCTCTTACAGCCAGCACAACAGCCGCAAGCACAAGTGCATCCGCCGCTTGCAGTCGCTTTTCGATCGACAGGTTTCGGGGCGGACGCGGCAAGTCAGGAAGCAACGACTCGACGGTGGCCCGGGCGAACCGTTCAGCCTCGGCAGTCCGCTCAAGATTGAAAGCCGCCAGCGCCGCGCCGTAGAGAGCGCGCGCATCGTGTGGAGTCTTTTCAAGCACTGCACCGAAAAGTTCGGCAGCCTCTGCAAAACGACCCTCGCGCGTGAGCGACTGACCCACCACAACTGCCTGGACCAAAATCGGATCGCCGGGACCTACTGACCGCACCTGCGCCACGACTTGCGCAACTTGTGTTGCGGGGATCGAAGAGCTTTGGCTGTAAACCCAGGACGTGGAAATCGAAAGTGTGCAGACAAGCGCCAGAGGCAAGATCCCGGGGATTAACTTCTTTGCTCCGGCGCACATAAACATTTTCTGAAGCTGCCTGCCCGCTTCACTCGCGGGGAAATAAAAACTTCTTCGGAGTAACGTCCGTGATTGCCGATCAACTTAGCCTCTTTCAAAAGTAAGTTCAAGCCATGCGGTGTCGTCTCTTGGAAACGCTCTCTTTGTAACGCAAACTGTTAGTTTGCGGCGCCACACGCCAACAGCTTCGTTATCAATTGAGACGCCGCTCGGATACGCGAATTGGGCCGCGAGAGTAAAGAATCAATGGCGGGAATCCAAAAAAACCAGGACACCCGCCATCGTCAGGTTAAGGCGACTTGTTCGAGCCGCTTTAGAAGATCAGCCGAAGTCCAAATTCCAGCTGCCGCCGGCGTTGTTCGGAGGTATCTCTGCCGAAATTGTTGCTATTCAGGTCGTTGACCGGACGGAAGCCATTCAAGTGATTGAACAGGTTGTAAGCTTGCGCGCGCAACTGAATATTGAATGTCTCGGTAAGGTGCATATTCTTGAACAGCGAAGCATCAAAATACTCTTGCCGCGCGCCGCGGAAAGCGTTGCGACCGGAGTTGCCGAACTTTGGTCCAGTGGGGGGGTCGCCAGCAAAAACGAGAGTTCGTGCCGGGCACAGAACCAGACCCTGGAACGTTTTAGCCGTGCCCGTCGTGCAAGCATTGAGATCGGAAATGATATCGACGCGCCGGCCATTTGCCAGGATGGAGAAGGGTGGACCACTCTGAATAGTGATGTTGGTGTTTACCTGCCAGCCACCGATCAAGAGGTCGACGGGGCGCGAGACGTTACCGGCCCAGCGGCGTCCCTTACCGAAAGGAAGTTCCCAAACTGCCGCCAAGGTGAATCTATGACGAACATCAAAGTCCGCGCTCGCTTTGTCGAGGTCGGGGCGCAACGGGTTCGCGAAACCGCAGGTCGTTGGACCAGTACCACCAGTGCAGAAGTTGCCAGGCGAATTGTCAAGAGCGTGGGCCCAAGTGTAGGTAGAGATCAATGACAAACCTTTTGTAAACCGTCTTTCCAGTTTCGACTGGAACGAGTCGTACCAGGACTTGCCGTTGTACTGGACCTCCTGAACGGTACTGTGGGTCGTTACCTGACGCGAGCCTGGGAAGCCGCTGCCGTTGTTCCCAATGTTCTTAACCACTAATAGATTTCGTCCGCGACTGGCCACATAGCCAACTTCAGCGAGCCAGTTGGGACGGAATTCCCACTGCGCGGTTAAGTTATACTGATGGAACATTTCGTTCTTGATATTGGGATCAACAAAGACAAGATTTGTGCCCACTGGTGCGGCAAAAGTCTGTCCTGGAGTAATGCTGGTGTTAGTTTGCGGAAACAGGATCCCTGTATCGAGACTGAAAAAGGCCGGAAGCTGCGGACACGCCGCCGTGCCGTACTGGGTCAGGCTACAGGAGTAGCCTGCCCCTCCAGGAGGATTAGCAGCCAGAATACCGGGGATGCCGGGTGTGTCCACCGCGTACTTCAGCGCGTAGCCGCCCCGGATTACGACAGTCCTGTCAGCTTTTAAACCGCTCCACGCAAAGCCGAGGGATGGTCCAAAATTATTCCTATCACTATTGACGAGGTCGCGGCCAAGCGGCGCCGTGTCGCCGGCGCGGGTCAGCGTATCGTTGGTCGGGTTGTAATTTGTCTGCCGATCGAAACGCTCCGTCGGCTGAGTAAAAATGTCGTACCGCAAGCCGAGGTTAAGCGTCAGATTCGCGTTGACCTTCCAGTCGTCCTGAGCGAAGAAGGAAATCTCCTTGTTAGATAAGAAAGGCGGCGTGCCGGGGTTGCCGCGGCTGACGAAAGCCGGATCGTAACCTAAAAGGAAGTTCGCTGCGCCGGAACCTGAATCCTGCGGGCCAATACCAATCCCGCTGTAGTTGCCGGCAAGAAAGCCCCCAACACCTGTGCCGTACTGATACTGCCCTTTGATAGCACCCGCGCGCCCTCCATCAAAGTTACTGTTCTGGCGGACGCGAAGATCGCCACCAAACTTGAAAGCATGGACACCCCTGATGACTGTGACAGAATCGGCCAGGCTAAAGTTATTCGAAGTAAAATAGAATGGTCCACCATCGCCGATGAACTCCAGCTGATTCTGGCGGCCACCCTGGAATGGCTCTTCAATTCCCAACAGGATGGAACCAGTGCACAGGCCGCAGACGTTGGCGTTGGGTATGCCCAGCTGTGAAGAGATTGATGGGCTGTATCCAAGAGTGCCGTCAACGCCTGTGTTGAAGATGCCGATCTTAACTTGAGTTGCACCGAAGCGCGCGTCATTGATTACCGTCGGCGAAAACGTGTGTGTCTCACTCAAACGGACGCCACGTGAGTTGCCGAACTCGTTACCGGCGCCGAAGCCGGAGGGAAGATCGTTGCCGGTAGGCGAACTCCCGAGCGGGAAGTTGTTATCGCGGGCTCGAGAACTCTTGTCTTTACTATAAGCAAAAAAGATCGAGTCAGACGTGCCGATGTTGTGATCAAGCCGGATGCCATAACCATCGCGGTTGTACTTCTCTTTGCGGTTAGTGGCGTAGTTATCAAATATTCTACTGGTCAACGTTGGTAAGGGATAAGCCTGCAAGACGTTCAAAGCAGCCGGTGAGAGTGTTTGCCCGCAGTTGCGTATATCGTTACCGCCGGCGGGAACACCGTTGCGGCAGAAGACCGTCCCGATTGGAGCAGTTACCGTAGTGCCATTCGCGAGGTTGAAGTTTCTCGAGGTACCGGGTCGAAGCAATTCGCTGAAATCGCCGACGCGCATCTTCGCCGTCGGAATGCTAACAAAACCGAAGTCATTGGTTGTTGAAGGGGTGGCATTACGCTGTCCTTCGTAATAGAAAAACCAGAACGTCTTGTTGCGTCCGTCATAAACCATTGGACCGCCTTCGCCGGGGTGCGGCAGGAAAACCGGCCCGCCCACAGTACCGCCAAATTGGTGGGTGTTGCGGTTTGGAATAAATGGGCGGCCGCGCTCGGTTCGGCTGAGAGCGCTAAGGACACGCCCCTGATAAAACTCGTACGCGGTGCCGTGGACTTGATTGCCACCAGAGCGTGTTGTGGCGCTGATAATACCGCCGCCTGCGCGGCCCCCTTCCGCGGGCGCAACACTCGTTTCAATCTTGAACTCGGCAATGGCGTCGGGCGGCGGATAAATTCCGATCTGCCCGAATTGGCCCTCATTATTGTCCACGCCGTCGAGGCTGAAGTTGTTATTCGTCGGCCGCGCTCCGTTCACAACGAGTACCGAACCGCCAGACTCTCGGAAGCGAGTTGACTCTGTCGATGTACCAACGGGGTTACCGCCGGACTCGAAATTACCGCCGCCGCCGATGACGCCTACGACAGGACGCGTAACTCCGGGCGACAGCGTGGCGAGCAAAGTGAAATTCCGTTGCGAGATCGGCAGGTCAGTGACTTGCTTGCCTGTGATCAGGTCGCCGCGCACGCTGGTTTCGCTCTCTACCAGCGGAGCGGCTTCAGAGGTGATCGTAACCGTTCCGGCCCCCCCGGTGATGGTTGTAAATTTGACCTCGAGCGGCACACGGGAATTTGTTTGAACTGTAACCTCTTCAAAAACGACGGTTTGAAAACCACTGGCATCAACCGAGACGCGGTACTTGCCGGGCTCGAGATTGGTTACGGTGAAGGTACCCTCATCGCCCGAAGTAGCCTCGCGCACTTCGCCGTTTGCGGAATTGATGATCGTCGCCTTGGCATCTTTAATAAGGGCGTCATTGGGGTCCTTTACGGTGCCCACTATGCTGCCTTTATTACTCTGCGCAAACACGGACGCTGCAAAAACCAAAAATACAAAGAGGAGGGGGCAAAATTGCGTGGCGAGTCGTGGCTTTCTCATAGATAGTTCCTCGTGTGCCGTGAAAGAGATATAGGAGCACACCAGCCTGTTTCCAGGTAAGAGAGCTCCTGTTCGTACCGCTGTTTAAAGGCAGCCAACACGCAACTCACGTGCTTTGGCGCAAGGTTAAGGCAAATTCCTGACTCAGGACGCCAATTGAATGCTAAAGAAACTGGGCAAGAACGAATTAGACAGTTTGTTGTCTAAGTGAACGAAGTATTTAGTATAGATTCCAGAGGGTGTCAATGCTTTTTTAATTGTTTCGGAAAGAGACTAATTAACTGGACCACTCAAGGAGCGATAGGGAATGATTAGGCGGCAAAGGCCGCAGCGAATTTGCCCGCAAGAACGAGGCTTAGAGCGCCCCTAAGCGTGGGGTTTTCCCCCAGGGTGGAAGGAAGGATTGTCGCCGAAGGCAATCCTCGTCTGACACTGCGCTCAATTGTGTCAGTGAGGGCTTTCTCAACCAGATGCCACGCGCGGGCAATCTCGCCGCCGACAACTACAGCTTCAGGGCTGAAGCCGATAATCAGGTTTGATATTCCCACGCCCAAATAGTAGGCCGTCTCGACCAGGGCAGTCCGGGCGTTGGCTTCACCGGCAATCGCGCGATCAACCAGAGATCGAAAATCCAGTTGCGCCGTGTTTTGCTCACCTTGCAAATTCATGTATCGAGCAATAGCAGCCCGCTCAGAGGCGAAAGCCTCCCAGCAATCACGATTGCCGCACGAGCAGGGTACGGGAGCATTCGTGCCGATAACCATATGTCCAAACTCTCCGGCGGCGCCGCGTTGGCCCCGGTAGACCTGCCCGTCAAAAATAATCCCGGTGCCGACGCCTTCGGCCACAAGGACCATAATGAAATCCCTGGCGTCGGTCACCTCGGGACGACCAAACCATAGCTCGGCCAGGGCAACCCCATTGGCATCATTGTCCATTACCACCGGCAGGTTTACGCCTGAGGAGATCAACTGAGCAACCGGGAGATCCCTCCACTTAAAGTAGGGGATGTAAATCGCAGTGCCCGTCGAAGGATCGACTAAACCTGGGAGGCTGACACCGATGCCTTCGATCGATCCTTTATTTCGCCGGGTAAAATCCCGAACCGTGGCTATCACATTGTTCAAAGTCACGGCCGGATCAGGATCAGTTGGAAATTCCTTCTGGTCAACCAGCCGCCCTGCGAGATCGCTCGTGGCGATGGTTGTGCAGGTTGGGTTTATCGAGACCCCTATCGCGATTGGTCCCTTAGTTCGGAGTTTTAGTAAGGTGGGTCTACGACCTCCGGTGGACTCGCCTTCCCCCACTTCCTCAACCAGGCCCTCCGTCTTCAAGTCTTCGACAATGGCCGAGATGGTGGACCGCTGAAGTTGTGTTTCACGAGCAATCTCTGCGCGCGAAATAGGCTCGCGCTCGCGCACATAATTCAACACGATCTGCCGATTGATATCGCGGATTGTGTTAAGGCGAGCGGCCTGCGCCTTTTTCAAATCAAGACGTCGCACGTTGTTCATGCTCCGGATCCTCAGTAGCTTGAGGGTTAGGAAAGGCTAACATTTACCATTTTCCATATTTTCCATTTCTCATTTTCCAATTCTCATCATCGCAACGCCGAAGGGTTCGCTAATTCGAGCCCAGGGTTGGAGCGCAGCGAAGACTCTGGGTAGCAAATGTCCTTCAGGAACCCGTTAACGCTGAAAGCGTTGGCAAAGACGAATGCAAACTGAGGTTACGCAACGCTTTTCAGCGTCTGTCGGGAAAAGGCTTCTCAGTGCTCTCCGTGTCTCCGTGGTGTATGTTTTTCTCAGCAACTTCACCACGGAGAGGAGATCACGGAGACTTCGCGTCCCCTTTGCCCTCCACAATGGTAATCGTTCGGTCGACTGAGGGCACACTGAAGAGCTCAATTGTGCCATCGGGCCACTGGATTTCGAGTTTGTCGACTTTGGTGGCCGCTCCCAGGCCGAAGTGCAACAGCATGTCATTCTGTGAACAGTAACCGGCGCCGCTGACAACATCCTGGCGCTGGCGAATTGTACCGCTTGTCAGGTACGCAATGCTCCCTATGGCATCCCGCGGGCTCTTTCGTGCGACATCACCAACCAGGCGCAGGTTGACCCAGTGACCCGATGTAGCAGTGACATTTCGCAAAATGGAAGGCTTTCCGTCCAAATTGTTTAAAACAAGATCCAGCCTTCCATCACCATCAAGATCCCCGACCGCTAACCCTCGACCGGACCAGGCCGACGCGAGGCCGCTGCCCGGCGCAGCCCCAACCCGCTCGAACTTACCGTTTTTCAGATTCCGGAAGAGTAGCGGCTGCTGGGCAAAGCTTGTGCCCCACTGGTGCTCGTCTACCGCAGGATAGACATGCCCATTTACGACAAAAATATCCAACCAGCCATCGTTGTCGTAATCCAGAAAGCTCGTGCCCCAGCCGAGGAATGGAATAGTCACCTCTCCGAGGCCCGCCTGAAAAGTCACGTCGGTAAAATTTCCTTCACCGTCATTGTGATAAAGCACATTCGAATCGTCTGAAAAGTTTGTGATGTGAAAATCAACACGTCCGTCATTATCATAGTCGCCAATCGCGAGGCCCATGCCGGCTTGTTCACGTCCATTTTCATTCAACGCAATACCCGAAGGATAGCCCACTTCTTCAAAAGTACCGTCACCTTTATTTATATACAGCAGCTTCGGCGTCGAGTCATTAACTACAATCAGGTCGAGCAGCTTGTCATCGTCAACGTGCACAAATGCCGAGCTGAACCCGTAGTACTTTTGTGGATCGTTCACGCCCGCTTTGATACTGACGTCCTCAAAGGTGCCATCCGCTTTTTGATGATAAAGAGTGTCGCCTTCCCCGGGCAGCCCGCGTGGTCCACACATTACCGGCACCCCACGAAACTGGCAGAAGTTCTGTCCTACTCCTCCGGGCTTTCCGGCCTCGCTCGGACTGGGGGGCAGATCTTTTAGATCTATCTCCACGTACCCCGGCACGAAAAGGTCCAGCCGGCCATCGCCGTCGTAATCACCCCAACTCGCACCGGTGCTCCAACCTTTGCGAGCTACGCCCAGCTTCTCAGCTACATCTGTAAACGTGCCGTTGCCATTGTTATGGTAGAGTCTGGAAACACCGAAGTTACTTACATACAAGTCTGGTCTGCCATCGTTATCATAATCGCCGACGGCCACTCCAAATCCCCAACGATCGTTCGCCACACCGGCCTTGTCGGTGACATCCTCAAACTTCCAATTCCCCAGGTTGCGATAAAGAGCTGCTCGTGGCGCCTTCTCTTTGCCCTGCATTGCTTCGATGGTCGAGCCATTCGCGAGATAGATGTCCACGAGGCCATCACCGTCGTAATCGAACATTGCCACTCCGCCTGAAGGCGTTTCAAAAATGTAGTCTTTCGCCCGACTACCCGAGCGATGCTTGAAATTTGCCATGGCCGTTTTGTCCGTGACATCCTCGAAGACCATGGGGGCTTTCGGGTCGGTGATGCCGACAGTGCGGCGAGATGCGTAATTGAGAGGGGTGCCTGTTGAAACACCTTGCTGCTGCTCAGGTTTTTTTGCCGGGGTTTGTCCGAGACCAAATGACAACCACCCAAACAGACAGAGAGCCGAGAACAGGAGGAGCAAGCGGAACACGCGAATGCGCCGACCATTAGTTATAGACATTTGAATAAGTTATATCGAGCCGTCTTGAGTTTCGCGAATCCAAGTTTAATCGAACAGATCTCTTTTCATTCTGCCTTCTACTTTCTGCCTTCTGCTTCCTGCTTACCGCCCTCCGAGCAGCGGCGAGACTCCCGCGCTCCAGTTTTCAACGCGCATCCGCCTCGTTGACTACCAGATAACGATCGATCGGCGGACCGGTAATGACCTGGACACGTCCGCTCGGCCACTGCACTTTCAAGGATTGAACTGTGGTAGCACTTCCAAGGCCTGCAACTATACGCGGATCACTCGAGGATAAGTAGCTTCCGGCAGTGTTAGCATCAAAAATCTGTTTCTTACCGGCGCCATCTGCAACCGTTATCCTGACACCAATTCCATTTCGGTTGGATTTTGAGCCCACCAAAGACAAGCCTATCCAATGATTCTTCGTACCATCGTTGCGCAGGATAAGCGGCGGCCCATCCAACGCCGCAATCGCAATGTCGATCTGACCATCATTATTAATATCGCCAAATGCTGCTCCTCGTCCGGACATGGCTCCGGCAAAAGCTCGTCCAGCGGTTGCCGAGACATTCACAAATCCCTTGCCAGTATTCAGCATCAAGAGCGGTGATTGCTTGTACTTAAGATAGGGATTGGTCTTCTCGATTGTATCCAGGACGTGGCTCTGCGAAACAAAGATGTCGCGCAGTCCATCATTGTCGGCGTCGATAAACCGCGTGCCCCAGCCCGAGAACATGAGAGTTATTTGACCCACGCCGGATGAATTCGTGGTGTAACTAAAACTGAGATCGCGGTCGTTGTGATAAAGCGGATAGGTTTCCGTTGAGAGCGTCGTAATAAAGACGTCTACAAAACCGTCATTGTCATAGTCGCCGATGTCTATTCCCATACCCGCGTAGGATTTGCCGTTCTCGTCATAGCCGGTGCCAGACGTTACGGCAATGTCTTCGAAGGTGCCATTACCCTTGTTGTGATAGAGAGACTGGCGGACACTGTCGTTTGCTACAAAAATGTCCAGCCATCCGTCATTGTCAAAGTCGCCGAAAGCAACTCCCAGCCCCTTCCCTCCCGGCTCGGCAATTCCGGCGTTCGCGCTGACGTCTTCAAACGAGCCATCCGGGCGCTGATGATAAAGAATGTTTGTGGCGCCCTTAAAATTATCCGGATGACAATAGGCGCGGTATCCCTCTCTACTCTCGCCACAATAAACCGATCCGGATTCGAAGTCCCAGTCAACGTACCGCGCGACAAACAGGTCGAGCCGCCCGTCGCGATCATGATCCAGCCAACCGGCGCTGGTGGACCAGCCGCCGCCAGCCACGCCCAGCTTCCTGGTAACATCACTGAACGTACCATCTGTATTGTTGTGATAGAGGTGATTGCCGCCGTATCCCGTAACGTAAAGGTCCACGTATCCATCATTGTCATAATCCGCTGCTGCCGCGCCCAAGCTGTAGCCTTCGCCGCGCAAACCTGAGGCCTCAGTGACATCTTCGAAGGTTCCATCTTTCTTCTGATGGAAGAGGCGGTTCCAAAACTTCGGGTCACGCTTGTCGGGCATTTCTGTCCTGGGCATCGGATCTTTCAAGGCTGCGCCATTGGTGAAGAAGAGATCCATGCGACCATCATTATCGTAGTCAAACATTGCTACACCCCCGCCCATCGCCTCGAGCAGATATTTGACGGAAGTGAAGGATGAGGCACGCCTGAAGTCTATCTTCGACTCCGCAGTGATGTCAGTAAAAGTCACCGGAGACTTTGCTTGAGGGCCTGGCGGAGGTGGCGGTTTCGCTGGCTCATCTGCGCTATAAGATCTTCCAGTGCGGGCCGGAGCCGGTACAGGGGTCGGTGAGGGCTGCTGACCGGAAACCGCAAGCGAAGTCAGGAGACACCAGAGGCCCACGGAAAAGTGCGAACGGCCGCTGATAGCTTTGAAAGCCTGGTGTCCGCGCCTTGCTAACCAACTTCGGAGAGGCATTAGATTCGATTCGTGTAATCTCGTGACTCGTCGTAAACCGCGGTCGCGTCTTATTTGACAGCTACAGTTACGTAATCCCTTCCGCGGTAAAGACGAACAGCATTACCATCTTTGGTCATCATTAGCGGCCGAGGTCGCTTTAAGGCCGAGTCTTTCGTCGTTGAAACTGAAAGGATTTGATTGCCTGAGAGGTCGAGCACATTTAGCTTTCCCTCATTACTAAAACCGAAACCGTAGGCTCCAATCCCAAGGTCAGAGCCATTGATCGCGATGGGGGCATCAGTAATAAAGAGGCCTTCGTACTTCGCCCGCACGTCAGCCGCATATCCGGATGTATCCACCATACCCACAATCACGTAACGATTGGTTCCAAAGCGCGCCGCTGCGGAGTTACGCATCTG
This sequence comes from Pyrinomonadaceae bacterium, assembly GCA_035644135.1. Lineage (GTDB taxonomy): Bacteria > Acidobacteriota > Blastocatellia > Pyrinomonadales > Pyrinomonadaceae > PSRF01. The sequence goes on along the minus strand of DASQPD010000152.1, from coordinate 110,930 downwards.
CGTAGGAGCACTCTGACCCTGAAAATAAAAGCCAGGAGGCACGACTCGTGTGAGTTCTGCGCCGGCAAGTATGACCGCGGCTGCTTGAGCGGCAATAACCAGCGATACCGAAAGAACCATCAACGCCGCAACCGCTAAAGGTCTCCAGTTTTTCATATACATTCCTTTCTCAAGAAGTGGGTCAAGGGCCCGCAAATTAACGCAAAGTGTGCAAAGGTAAACGCAAAGGAACGCGAAGTAAAACGCTTTGCGGCCTTTGCGAAGAACTCTGTGGCCTTTGCGTTAAGATCTTGTTGTTACAATGGAAAAAGGAACTCCAGCACACCCTCGAGCCGCGCCGCCCAGGCATGTTCGTTGTGTTCAGCTCCCTGGGCTTCAAAGTATTTGAGATCCTTTCCCAGTCGCCAACCTTTTTTTATCAAGGCGTCGCGCAACAGACGCGCATCGGCCAGGGTCCGGTTTGTTTCTTGCTCATTACGCCCTTCCCTCGTTCCCGTATCCAGCCAGATGCGCAGTGCTGGTCGCTTAGACAGCGCCTCAACATAGCGGACGATATGACGGTTGGCAAACCACACGGAAGGAGAGATCACCGCAACCATGCCAAAAACCTCGTTGTATTTCAAGCCGAGATAAAGCGAGACAAGAGCACCCAGTGAAGAGCCGCCCAGGCCGGTATGCTTTGCGTCTTTGCGCGTACGGTAGGTTGCGTCCACAAATGGCTTCAGCTCCTCAACGAGCATACGTCCATACAGATCAGCCTTCCCGCCTTTGTATTTTTCGTCCGCGACCGGTGTGTACTCGTTTATACGATCGCTGCCCAGGTTGTTTATGCCGACAATGATGAGCGGCTCAATCTTCCTCGCCAGGATCAGCGACTGTGCTGTTTCGTCCACGCGCCACTCCTGGCCGGGAATGAAAGCGGTGGCGCCGTCGAACAGGTTTTGCCCATCATTGAGATAAAGAACAGGATATCGCTTCCGCTTGTCGGCCACATAACCCGGCGGCAGGTAAACCAAAACGTCTCGATCGTTATTGAGGATCTGAGAGTGAAAGTTTTTGTGCATGCGGACATCACCAACGATTGTGTGCTGCGTCTGGGCGGCCGCCGTTCCGAGAATTAGCGCGAAGAAAAGGAAGTGCAACGAGGCCTGGGAGCACAGGTTCCTCCATTTATTTCGTGTAATTTCGTGGATCATGTCTTAGGTTTGGGTTGCGGCTCTGCTGCGCTGGTCGAGCGTTGCCTGCAATTCCTGGTTGTGGCTGAAAGACGCGTTGTGATCTCTGCTTGAGTGACGCGCGTGGACGACCCTAACGTTCACCAAGATCGTAGATCGTCGTGGCTGGATTGTAGGCTTTCCAATCGAACCAATAGTCGTTCAAAAGGGGCAATTTCGTAAGCCGGCGGCCACTTAGCGGCCCAGCAACTGCCTTGCCTGTAAAATCCCACTCACTCGCTGTTTCGGCATCCACCATTACCCACGGCGAAACCCCAGGCTTAACAAAAAACTCTACCTTTCGACCGTCAACCATTCTCTCGAAAGCTCTAACTGACTTCCCGTCCTCCCCAATCACAAGCAGAATTGGCACCCCACCCAGTTCATCCAGAACGGGACTCTGGCGCGCCAGAACATCGAATGGATACGCCTTTGTTTTGCCATTGAGGGCAATGCCGACAACCAACGTACGCGGTGTGAGAGAGTTATCCGGGCGAGATGTCGCCACAGGCACTGTTAACATCTTCTTCTCCCAATCCAGCGGCACATAGTGACCGGCGCGTTCCACCAAGTCATCCGGCCGGAGCACTCGTCCCCCAGTCTCTTCACGCTTCCACAACCCAAAAGTCACTTCATCATGAAAGACCGGACTTAGATGTTGTCCCTTGAGCGGACCCTGGATAGCTTCGCCCGTCACTTGCTGCCACCAGGAGCCTGTCTCCTCATCGCGCATGATGAAGTTCTGGTTGTTGATTCCTGCCAGATGAAAATGAAGGGGACGTCCGTTGACCGTTGTTTCCCACACCAGACCGGTGTGACAGAGCGTTCAATAAGTGGCCACTAGCGGGGTGCCACCCACGACATCCTGCACCAGATGATGATAGGCCATGTATCTAATCGGATAAGCCGCACCTTCCCCATTTATGTTCACAGCCAGCAGTACATCGGCGTCGGTGAGAAAAGCCGCCTCGGTTGTCTTTGCATAGGCTGCGTTCGGCAGCGGGTTGAACATCCACTCAAAATGATTTTGCCGGGCAAACCAGGTGGCCGGCAGCAAAGGGAGGAGCATGATCAGGAGCAATGCCTTGCGCCACCAGCGTCTGGCGCCGCGCCAGAGCCAGACCACCAGCGTTAATGAGGCCAGTAAACCAAACAATGTTACCACCGGCGCCCATCGATGGAGCACATAGGAGAGAGCTACACCGCGTTCCGACTGAGGTCTGAACGGTTGGATGAGCCACACGGGAATGGCTACCATCGAAACGGCAGTTAGCACGATCACAAGTAGAGCAATCCAGGCGACACGACGGCCGCGCTGGGAAGTATTGTTGATGGTAGTCATAAATGCGATGGACGGTCCTTACTTTGGACGAGAACCGCAATGGCGGGCGGCTTCGTGTGTGTCCCGGTTCGCTCGAGCGCCTTACGCACCGAACTTCCTATCACCCACAGCAGAAACGCGAGCCCGAGCACGATAACTATGATCACGATACTGCGACGACCAGTCAGCAGTTGAAAAACTCCACCGGCGATCGCAGCCAGCCCAAAAACTATGATGATGCCAAACAGACCCAGGATCATCAGACCTTGTTCGGGAGTTCCCGTAAAGCGGGCGCCAGTTGTTTCCCTGCCGGCCGAGAGCATCATTGGCGCCAGCATCAAGGTTATCGTGCCCATCATTGCCACCAGCAGGAAACCGATCACTATCAGCACTCCTCCGAGCCTGCGAATCCGTTGGGCCCGGCGAATCCAACCGCCGCACTGAGGGCATTTAGTCTCTTTGCCGGTCACGGAGTATCCGCACTTTGTGCAGCCAAGCGGGTCTTTCATTTGTCCTCCTGATTAAGTATAGAGTGGCAGATTATCCCAGAAGCATGGATCGCCCCAATAAAGTCAACCCGTTTACTGATCCTTCCACTCGGGAATTCTGCCGGGAGTCCACGGGGCGCCGGCAGTCTCCATTTGCTTCTCGAGCCGAGCCAGGTCACCTTCAATCAATTGACGTAATTGAGCCAGCACGCCTTCGAACTCTGCGGCGGCTGCGGCGTACTGCGCCTGTTGAGTTCCCGTCGGCCTCGCGGTGGACATTCGTTGCGCGCCGACAATCCCTCCGACACGCTCGCTGATTGAAGGTGGTGTGTTCATGTTCCGCTGCCGCGCCACAGTGTCTCCTCGCAAGGCCCGGAGAATGTCATTGGTACGTTTGTCGAGTGCCGTAGCGTCGTTGAGCAAACTCTCGGGCGCCGAAGGGGTGTCGAGTAACGCTCGCCGGATTGCCGCCAGACGTGGTTTGAGAGCGTTCGCCGCCTCAAGCGCACCGGAAACAGCGCGTTGCATTCGCGCAGTTTTTTGTTGGAATTCAACCAGGGCGGCGCGATCCGAAGCGCTCATGCTTTCCTGGCCCGCGACCACAACCTGGAACTCCTGAGGCTGGCCCAAAGGCGTGATCACTCCACCAACTCTTTTCGCCACCGAGAGCTTATACGTCCCCGGCATTACCAAAGGTCCACCTGGAGGCTCAGCAAAAGGATCATCGCCTTCAGGGTTTGGCGGCGGCGGCAATGTAGGCGGGGGGTAGCGAAGATCCCACGATACACGCTGCATGCCCGCGGTCACGGGTCCGTTAAGACGACGAACAATACGCCCGTTTGAATCCATCACAGTAAAGATCATCGCCGGCGGTTCCTCTTCTTCTTCAGCACGGAGATCTGACGGCGACGGCCAGGGCACTGCCTGCCCTTTCTTCTCAGCCTCTTTCTCACCCTCCTGTCGTTTTTCTTTGCGCGTCTTGATCGCGTCTTTAAGGTAGTAAGTGAACGTGGACCCGAACGGCGGGTTATCCGCGGTATAGAAAGATTCGCCCTGAAACACTTTCCCTCTCCCGCCGAGCGGCTGCGACTGGATGTACATCAACGCGTCCTTGATAGGGAACACAACTGCTTCCAGCTTCAGCATCTCTGGTTTTAGCAAACGTAAAGGCGCGTAGTTGTCCAGAATATAAATGCCGCGTCCAAAAGTGCCGACAACAAGATCGTTCTCACGCTTCTGAATGCTCAAGTCACGCACGGCAATCGTCGGCAGCCCTCCCTTAAGTTGCACCCACTTCTGCCCGGCGTCGATCGAGAAGTAGAGACCAAACTCAGTACCCACAAACAGCAGATTTGGATTGAGATGATCTTCCGCAATTGCCAGCACCGCGCCGTTGGCGGGTAGATTGCTCTTGATGGAAACCCAGGTGCGCCCCGCATCAGTGCTCTTCAGTAGGTAGGGCTTAAAGTCAGCGTTCTGATGATTATCAAACGACACGTAGACTGTATTGGGATCATGATTTGAAGCGACAATGCGACTGACGTAGGCCATCTCCGCCACACCGGGAAACTTGTCGAGCCGGCGCCAGTTTTTCCCACCATCTTCAGTTATCTGAAGTAAGCCGTCATCCGTGCCCACGTAAATCAAGCCTTCCTTTTTGGGTGACTCAGCCAGCGCTGAAGCGTTGCCAAAGAAAGCCGTCGAAGCATTCTTAGCCACAGCATCAATGCCCCAGATCCTTCCCATCACCGGGAGCTTGTCTCGATCGAGACCGCGTGATAGCTGACCGCTGACGAGTTGCCAGCTGTCACCGCGATCATCACTGCGAAAGAGTTTGTCGGCTGCGAAGTAGAGCCTGGTATGCGAATGCGGGCTGATAATAAAAGGCGAGTCCCAGTTCCAGCGCAGCGGATCCTCACCGCGTCCAACCTGCGGCTGGATGCCCATGCGCTCGCCTGTCCGTTTGTCAAAACGAGATAAGAAACCATTCTGAAGCTCTGAATAGACAGTATTCGGATCTTCGGGATCTACCTGAGTGCGAAAGCCGTCGCCACCAAGGGTCACAAACCAATCGCCATTGGATATCCCCGAAGCACTCCGAGTCCGCGAAGGACCACCCACATTGAAATTATCCTGTGCGCCGCCATAAACATTGTAGAAAGGCGCGGCATTGTCCGTAGTCACGTCATAGAGTTGCATCACCGGCAGGTTTTCTTTGAAATCCCAGTTTGCTCCCCGGTCGTGACTTTCATAGACGCCGCCGTCGCAACCAACCAGGTAGTGGTCGGTATTATTTGGATTGATCCAGATATCATGATTGTCGACGTGTTTCGATTTTTCTCCCAGGCGCCGCAGGGTTCGTCCGCCATCATCGGAGACCATTAGAAACACGTTCATCACATAAATGCGATCGACATCTTTCGGGTCGGCGACGATGCGCGCGTAGTACATGGCCGCCATATCGAATTCGTTGCGACGTTCCCAACTCCCGCCCCGATCACTCGAGCGAAAGATCCCGCCCTTTCGATCTGCCGCCTCGACCGTCGCGTAAACAACATTCGAATCAGCCGGCGAGATCGCCAATCCGATCCGGCCCATCTCCGTGGTTGGCAAGCCGGTTCGAAGTTTGTTCCAGGTCACTCCGGCGTCGGTTGATTTGTAAAGAGCACTTTCCGGACCTCCGTTGATCAAGGTCCACATATGCCGGCGGCGCTGATACGACGCGGCATACATGGTGTCCGGATTCTGGGGATCGATCACGACATCGGTAACACCTGTGTTCTCGCTGATCGAAAGAACGCTCTTCCAGGTCTTGCCGCCATCGGTCGTTTTGAAAAGGCCCCTGTCACCGCCCTTACCCCACAAAGGTCCCTGGGCGGCGACAAAAACGACATTCGAGTCGCGAGGGTCAATAACAATTCGCCCAATATGCTCTGAGGCTTTGAGACCAACATTCTTCCAACTTCTTCCGCCGTCGTCTGAACGATAGACGCCATTGCCGTACGAAACACTGCGCTGGCTGTTGTTTTCCCCGGTCCCAACCCAAACGGTGAGAGGGTTTCGGGGATCGAGCACGATCGCCCCGATGGAATATGAGCCTTCATTGTCGAACACTGGGGTCCAGGTGGTGCCGCCATTAATGGTCTTCCAGATGCCGCCTGAAGCAGCGGCCACAAAGTAACGCGCCGGATTGTTCGGATCGACAGCGAACCCGATGACCCGGCCCGAGGTAAACGCAGGCCCAATCGAGCGAAGTCGCAAGCCATTGAAGGTCGGCGATGACATCGGGTCTGCCGGTTTCTTTTCGTCTTCCGGCTTCTTTTCATCAGGGGATCTAGCAGCTTCCGGTGAAGGCGATTGCGAGGCTTCATGCCGCGGCCTTTGAGTGGCGGCTTTCTCGGCAGCTTTTTCTTCCTGCGCAACAGTCCGTAAAGATGACAAACCAAAGATTGCGACTAATGTAATCAGGATGAAGCAGGAACCGACGAGATCCTTCAGCAGGAGTACCCGGCAGTTTCCGGCGGCAAACGAGCGGCGCATTCTGGTCTCCTTTTAGCGTTAAGTATGCCGGCAAAAGCAAATGATCGCATGGCAGAGTAATGCCCAGATGAACTGGTGCGAATGACTTGCGTTGTTTCGGGTATCAAGAAGAACTGAACGTCAATGGAGTGTAAAACTAACACTAGTACAGGCCGCGGGTAAAGACGGGAAGATCAAGATGAGGGCGAGTCGTCACCCCGGAGGGGTGACACGTTTATAGCTCGTATCGGAATAACCTCCGGCGCGGTTCGGAGGGGCGGAACTCAAATTGACAAATACTAATCCAGTTTCCTTCCGCCCCTCCGAACCGCGCGTGATCATCCTTTAGGTTCTTGTCGATAAACATCTCACTCCTACGGAGTGAGGAACTACGGAGGCCCTTCAGCACCAGCCTCGAAAGTAAAACAGGTGAAAAATTGACGCGCTTGAAAGCCGCAGTTAAAGTCGCGGAGTCTTAACTCATTCAGCTTGTAGTTGCTGGTGAGGTTGGACCCGGCGGGTGAGGGTGGAGGAAGCATTCTAGATACTTCCTGCCTTTGCCCGCCCATATTTTTACCAGTCGCAAATGTGACGCGGTAAGGGGTGAAGTTACTTTCGGATAACGCCTCTACTTCGCGGGAGTCTGAATATTGACGTCTATTTTCTTGTTGCCGCTGAAAATCCTACCGCCAAAAACAAACAAAGCGGCCACTACGACAATCACGAAAATTACCAGGACCGCCACTACGCCGGCACTTCCGCCGCCACCATCACCATCAGCCATGACAAATTCCTCCCTTTGAATAGTTGTATCTACAAACCCCCCACAAACCCTTCAAGTTAGACCAGGCGAACAACCCGACCCGAACCACCAGTGTTAATTATCGAGTTCATGTCTCAAGTCATTCTTGGCGCCGTCGCAAGCTAACGGCTTGCGTTACAGGAACTCAAGAAGCAAACGTCGGGCCCGTGCTCAAAAAGTTTCGCCGGAAAAGGGACTTTCGAGTACGTCCCGCGACTCTGCCCCACCTAAACTGTGCTGGCATTGTTATTGCGGCCTTGTATTAGCATCGGTCTGTAGGCGGCTGATTGTGCTCTCAAAGTGAACAAAGGTTTATCGCCGTGTACAGGAAGACTACACAGAAGCAAGGAGGAAGAGATGCCGAGAAGCTCAGCAAAAAACGACCGCGAGCTCATTGATACTGGTCGAGACAAGCGGTATGTCCGGCGCGATGCCGAAGGACGATTCGATGAAAGCGATAGGAACAAACGACCTTGAAACCGCGCTGAGTCGCCTCGTTGCCACTTTCGAAATCTTCTTTGCCGCTCTTCATTATCGTCCTTGGTTTAGAAACAGAGTCATTCCGCTCGTTGTGAAAACGAACGATCCTGTCCTTTTCGCCAAGGCATACAATTCCTATTCCGCGTGCAATAACTTTGATGACTAGTATTGAACGTTTGCAGAAAACTGGAATCACGCGTTCGGGATCGCCGGAAAAAGGCTTTCGCTACAAACGCGCTGGCGGCAAGAGAGTTGCAACAGCAGATATCGAACGTATTCGTCAGTTGAAGATTCCTCCGGCCTGGACTCAGGTGGCAATAAACAGCGCTGCAAATGGACGCCTTCAGGCCGTAGGCAAAGATGCAGCCGGCCGCTGGCAATATCTCTATCACCCAAACCATGTCAAGCAGCAGGATTTAAGAAAGTTCAAGCGGGTGATCCGATTTGCCGAGGCGTTGCCGAAGATGCGCAGCGCGGTAAGCCGGCATATCAAAACGCGGGACCTGGGAAGAGAAAGGGTAATGGCTTGCATCCTCAGAATTCTTTCCAGCTGTTTCATGCGTCCAGGCAGTGAGGTCTACGCCAGTGAAAATGGAAGTTATGGAGTGGCCACGTTGCGGCGAAAGCACGTCAAGTTAAAGGGTGACGTGGTTCAATTTGATTTCCCGGGCAAGTCTGGTGTTCGACAATTCAGAGAACTGGAAGACAAGCACGTGGCGAAAATCGTAAGAGCGTTGCTCAAAGTGCGCGGAGCCGAGGTATTCAAGTATCAAAATGGGAATGGTGAGTTCCTAGACGTCAAACGTCGTCATATCAACGAATATATTAAGGAGATCATGGGCGAGGCTTTTAGCGCCAAGGACTTCCGCACCTGGGCCGGCACCCTGGTGTGCGCGTGCGCGCTGGCAAAGGCGGGAACGGAGATTGTCGAAAAGCACACCACTCGCAAGCGCAAGGTTGTCGAGGCAATCAAGGAGACAGCAAAGGTTTTGGGGAACACGCCCGCCGTTTGTCGCAGCTCGTACATCTGCCCGAATGTGATCGACGGTTTTCAGTCGGGAAAGATCATTGATAACTACTTTTCAACGCTCCAGGAACTGATCGCCTACCGCGGCCGCAAGTTACATCCGGCAGAACAGTCCCTGCTCAGGTTTCTGAAGAACAACTCAAAGTAAGACAGACATTTCCTGTTTGTCAGTTTTCGTGTGATTTCGTGGATCGCCTTTAGGCAACCGCGAAAAGAATAGATCCACGAAATCACGCGAACGAAAACGAATATCCTGACATTCTTCTTGAACGGGCAAGCCCACCTTCGCATCCCAACCTGCGCTACTGAGCTTCACTTTCAGAACCTCAGCGGCGCCACTCATCTATCAATGAAGCAATCAACGCCGTCCAACCCGTCTGGTGCGAGGCCCCCAGTCCTGCGCCAGTATCTCCATTGAAGTATTCGTAGAACAGTGGCAGATCTTGCCAGTTTGGATCTTCCTGTAGTTTCTGTGACCCTCCGTAAGCCGGCCGATGACCCGCAGCGTCACGCTTGTATAGACTGATCAATCTTTCGGCAAATCCTCGCGCCATGCGATACAGGGTAATCGGCGGTTCGCTGGCCAACGGGTTGTCTATTCGCAGCAAAGGCCCATACGCCGTGCCCAGCTTTCGCAACGATTCGATCATCAGGAACGTCGTCGGGAACCAGACTGGGCCGCGCCAATTTGAATTCCCTCCTTTAAGCATCTCAGCTGATTCAGCAGGTTCGTAACCTACAGACTGCTCGTCGAAAACAAAGGGATGCGCGAGATGAAATTTTGAAAGACTGCGAAGCCCAAAGTCGGACCGAAATTCTGCCGGATCCCAAACTTTATCCAGCAACCGGCGGATCTGCTGCTCATGTAGAATCGCAAGCACATGAATCTTGTGCCCATCCCGTTCGATGGTAGTCACACAGTTCTGAACGAGGTCCGCACGGTTTTTTAGGAACCACTCAAGCTCGGAAGAAAACTCCGGGTACGGTTCGAGTTTTTTCTCGTCGAGCTGTTCGATCGCATACAGCGGTATTAGCCCCACCAAAGAACGGACGGGGAACGTGTGCCAGTTGCCATTGGGATAACGCAACACGTCGTAAAAAAATCCATCCTCTTCGTCCCATAGATCGAAGTTTTGGTTCCCCATCTGCTTCATCGCCGCCGCAACATAAACATAGTGTTGAAAAAACTTTGTCGCCAATGCCTCGTATGCCGGGTTGTCTTGCGCCAATTCGAGGGCGATGCGCATCAGATTCAGACAAAACATACCCATCCAACCGGTGGCATCCGATTGCTCGAGCCACGCGCCCTCAGGCAGCCCGTGACTCCGGTCAATCACGGTGATGTTGTCGAGCCCGAGAAAACCACCCTCGAAAATGTTATTTCCTTCCGCATCAACCTTGTTCACCCACCAGGCAAAGTTAATCAGAAGTTTATGAAAACATTTTTCCAGGAAGGCTCGATCGGCTTTTCCGGATCTGCGTCGATCCATGTTGTAAACACGCCAAACCGCCCAGGCGTGTACCGGTGGATTCAAATCGGAAAATTCCCATTCATAAGCGGGAATTTGTCCATTCGGATGCTGAAATTGTTCGAAGAGCAGAAGCCAGAGCTGTTCCTTGGCAAATTCGGGGTCGATAAGCGTGAAGGGCACTGTTTGAAAGGCCAAGTCCCAGGCCGCGAACCAGGGATATTCCCATTTGTCGGGAAGCGTCATGACGCGCATCGAGTTTAAGTGCAACCACCGACTGTTACGGGCAAGCTCTCGGTGCGGAGGCCACTCCGGATTGTCGCCGTCAAGCCAAACATGAACGTCGAAGAGATAGATTTGCTTGTTCCAGATCAGACCGGCAAATGCTTGTCTTTGGATTTGCTTCTCTTCCGCTGTCGCCAACGGTGGATGAATCGATTCATAGAATTCATCCGCTTCCAAACGTCGCTGAGTCACTATCTGATCAACATCGGCCAGTGGCTTGTCCAGGACCTTATCAGACAGCCGCAAGCGCACCACAAGTGAACCACCCGCCGGGATGATCTGATCAGCATAGTGAATACAGGCCTTGGTGCCGGAACCAGAAGGACTTAGACACGCTTCCCCGTTAATGATGTGGCGATGAAAAGCGTCCTTTTGATAGGGAGTTCGACTCTGGGCTGAGGAACCATAAACTCGACTGGCATTTGTCTCGTTATTTGTAAATAACAAATCACCGCCCGGCGCGGCGTACAGATAACGTCGACCCAGACTGTACTTTGCCGCCAGGGTTGGCAACTGTTCGGCTGCCTCATCCGAAGCTTCAAGCGTGACAAAGTCGCCTCCTGTCATACCAAATCGGATCTCCGGCTCTGCTTTTGCCTGCGCGCCCCAGCTCCAGGTATTACGAAACCAAAGATGTGGAAGAATGTGAATCGCTGCGGGACCAGCACTGCGATTTACCACTTCGATGCGAATGCAGATGTCTTCCGGGTCACCTTTGGCATATTCGACAAAAACATCGAAGTAGTCGTCATTGTCGAAAACCCCGGTATCCAGCAATTCATACTCCGGCTGATTCTTTCCGCGCCGGCGCCGGTTTTCGTCGATAAGATCGCGGAAGGGAAACTCAGCCTGTGGATACTTGTAGAGATATTTGAGATATGAATGGGTGGGGGTAGCGTCGAGGTAGAAGTAATACTCTTTTACGTCCTCGCCATGATTTGCCTCTCCCGGCACGAGGCCGAAAAGACGTTCCTTCAGAATCGGGTCGCGTCCGTTCCAAAGCGCGATAGCGAAACACAGAACTTGATAACGATCACAGATTCCCGCCAGGCCGTCTTCACCCCACCGATACGCCTTGGAGCGCGCCTGATCGTGCGAGAAGTAATCCCAGGCATTGCCGTTCGCACTGTAGTCCTCGCGGACAGTGGCCCACGCGCGCTCTGAAAGGTAGGGGCCCCACCTTCGCCAACGCTTCAGTGGAGTCTCCGGACGGTCGATTAGACGTTGTCGCTCCGCGTCGGGCATCAGGGGAAAGGGTCAGTGGCTTAGATGGAACGGTTTTTCAGTGTCAGACCCGCGGCCGCCGCCTTGTCAACCAGCCATTCGAGAGATCCATCAACGGGCTGGATCAGTTGGGCCGGTAGGCGCGCCGGATCTCCTGGTCCATCAAGCACTGCGGCCAGCGCTGCTGCTTTATTGCTCCCAGTCACCAAAAAGATTATGCGTCTCGAGTAGTTGATTGCCGGCGCCGTCAGTGTAATTCGAAACGACTTGAGTTTTTCAACCCAATTCGCCACCGCCCATGCTCTTTGTTCTTGCAGCGCCGCGGTACCGGGAAATAGCGAGGCCGTGTGCCCATCGTCACCCAGGCCCAGAAAGGTAAGATCGAAACGGGGCCAATCCAGGGCAGAAAAAAAGGTTCTGAGTTCCTGTTCGTAAGCCTGCGCATTTGCTCTCGGGTCGCCATCTCCCTTTATTGGATGAATATTAACCAACGGCAACGGCACTCGAGAAAGCAGGGTTTCATAGGCCATGCGGTAGTTGCTCTCAGGATGATCAGCTGGCACGCAGCGTTCGTCTCCAAAGAAAATGTGGGTCCTGGACCAATCGATTCGAATCCGGTAATCGCTGCCGGCGAGCAGTTCATAGACTCTGCGCGGAGTTGAGCCGCCTGACAGAGCTGTGCTGAATCGGCCTTGAGCGCTAATAGAATCCTCCGCTGCCTGGACAAATCTTTCAGCGGCGGCGCTCGCAACCTGTTCGGGGTCATCGAAGATGGTCATGAGAGGAAATTAGAAATTATAGAATTTAGAATTTAGAATTGCGAATGGCGTTGGTACTTGACCACTGAGTTGGTTCCGATTGTGAATTGACGTTTTTTTCGATTGACTTTTTTTCGATTGAAGCGAACTACACCGGAATTACGCATTCAATTCCGACTACACGAAATTCGCAATTCTAAATTCTAAATTCTAATTTCCTACTCTTCCCACTCTGTGTGCACAAAGCCGAGTTCCGGCTTGTCCAATCTCTCATAAGTGTGCGAGCCGAAAAAGTCGCGCTGGGCCTGCGTCAGGTTGAGAGGAAGGTTCGCCGTTCGATAAAGATCAAAATAGCTGAGACTGGAAGTCATGGCCAGGATCGGAACACCCTGCTGCACCGCTGCTCTGATCACCAGCCGCCAGTTGGACTGTGATTTCTCGAGTCTCTGCCTAAATTCGTCATCGAACATTAGGTTAGGAAGATCCGGGCGCCGCGCGTAGGCCTCCTTAATCCAACGCAGAAAGCGCGCCCTGATAATGCACCCTCCCTGCCAGATACGCGCCACTTCGCTCAGGTTGATATTCCACTTCCATTCATCCGAGCCGGCACGAATCAAGCCCATTCCCTGGGCATAGGAGCAGATTTTCGACGCATACAACGCGTCACGAATTGCCTCGATTAAATCTGCCGGGTTAACACTAACCGGCGCAGCTGGTGGGGCACCGATCAGCTCGCTGGCTCTCACGCGCTCGTCTTTTCGCGCGGAAATATTTCGCGCAGTGAGAGCCGCTTCAATTGTTGGTATGGCAATGCCCAGATCCTGAGCAACCTGGCTGGTCCACTTGCCCGTGCCCTTCTGACCGGCCTTGTCGGCCACCAGGTCAACCAGTGGCCGGCCGCTTTCCTTGTCCTTCACGCGCAAAATCTTTGCGGTGATTTCAATCAAGTAAGATTCCAGTTCTCCCTGATTCCACCGCTCAAAGATTTCGGCCATTTGTGCAGCATCGAGGTGCAGCACTTTGCGCAGAAGGTCATACGCCTCAGCGATGAGCTGCATATCGCCATACTCGATGCCGTTATGGACCATCTTGACGTAATGTCCTGCGCCGCCCGGTCCGATGTAGGTTACACAAGGCCCATCCTCAACCTTCGCTGCGATCGCCTCCCAGATCGGCCTGATCTCTTCGTAAGCATTCCTGTCGCCACCGGGCATCAGGCTGGGTCCCCACAGCGCACCCTTTTCTCCACCAGAGGTGCCGGAGCCAATCATAAAAAGCCCATCGGCTTTCAGCTCTCGCTCACGTCGTTCGGTATCTTTAAAGTAGGAGTTGCCCCCATCGATGATAATGTCGCCTTTTTGCAGAAAAGGCTTAATCAGATTGATGGTCCAGTCGACAGGATCGCCGGCCTTAACGAGCAGGATGATCTTGCGCGGACGTTCGAGAGCGTTTACAAACTCTTCCGGCGAGCGAGTTGCGATGATCCGTTTGCCTTCATGTCTGGAAGCAAAAGCTGCGACGACCGGAGGCTCGCGATCATAGACAGCGATGGAGTAGTGACTACGTTCGATGTTGAGCGCGAGGTTTTGCCCCATGACACCCAACCCTATGAGACCAATGTTTGCTGAATCTGACATAGATTTAGAAATTAGAAATTAGAATTTAGGATTTAGAAATTAGAATTTAGAATTTAGAATTTGGAATTTATGCTAACCCCCAAATCTCTAAATTGTAGTTAAGCCTTTTAACCCGAACATCAACATTGATTAATCACACAATTCTAATTTCTAAATTCTAATTTCTACTAAATTCTAATTTCTAAATTCTTATTCCTTCATCGCCTCAATGATCATTTCGCGCAAACGCTTCAATCCTGCCGGCACATCGCTGCCCAGATGAACACGAATCACCCTCCGCTCATGCGCCGCCAGCGAACGAAAATCCCCAAGCGCCTGCGCCTGTTTCAGGATACTAAAGCTGTAGGGCTCGCCCGGAATCGGTAAATCTGTCGCATCATTTGCTGTGTTCTGGATAAACACTCCCGTGTTTGGACCACCCTTATGCAACTGTCCGGTGGAATGCAAAAAGCGCGGGCCGTAGCCCGTGGTGGTCGCACAACTGGTGACAGCCCGCAGATACAGCCGGATATCCTGAATGCTTGCTTCAATCTCAGGAGTCTCTTCCACGTAATCCAACAAAGCAATATAGTCGCCCGTCCTGGCCCTCAGCAGATGCGCGCGCAAGGCCGCCACCACTGAAGTCCTGGGCAAGCTGATAGCTGTTCGTTCGTCAGCGTATATAGTCAGCCCGTCACCCTGTGCCACTATCGTTTGCTCGCGTAGTTTTCCTTCTCGCTTAAAACCCTCGAGCAATTCCTTCGTTGCATCCTTTGACTCCTGAACATTCGGTTGGTCGAAAGGGTTTATGCCCAGACGCCAGCCCGCAAACGCAGTTGCCAGTTCCCAAAAAAAGAAATGCCCGCCAAGGTCGTAGAGGTCAGCCAGCGTGAGATATACCACCGGATGGCCGGCCGCTTCGAGGTCCCTCAATGCAGCAGCTGTTTGCTTTTCCGGATTGCCCAGAGCAATCGACACGAACAGTCTATCGTCGCCATACAGAGATGGACGATTAAGCGGTTCACCGCTGATAGGTATGATTCCCTTCCCTTCCTTACCCGTGCTTTCAGCGACCAGTTGCTCAATCCAAAGCCCGAGCGCCGCCAGTTTTTGATCGGCAACCAGCGTTAGCTTATCGCGCCCATGCTTTGCGCACTCAGCCATGATCGCGCCAAGCCTCACAGCCTGGTTCTCGGCACTTGGCACTTCCGGTCCACAAGCTTGAGCCGCCGCGCTCGCTCGTTGCAAAAAGCGGCGTATATCGATGCCCATGAGGGCCGCCGGCACCATTCCAAAGTATGAGAGTGCGGAGTAGCGGCCGCCAATATCCGGTTGATTTGAAAACACTCGTCGAAAGCCATCGTCCTTCGCCATTTTCACCAATGCCGTCCCGGGGTCAGTAATCGCGATGAAGTTCTCGCCCGGATTCTGTTTGTGACGGCGCACCTGATCGTGCCAGTACTTATGAAACATCAGTGGTTCGGTGGTAGTGCCCGATTTGGAAGCAATGATGAAGAGACACTTGTCAATCTCTATGTACCGGCCTAATGCCACGATCACGTCCGGGTCAGTCGAATCCAGCACCAACAACTCCGGATGACCCGATTGGTGGGCAAATGTTTGGCGCAAGACCTCAGGGCATAGCGATGATCCGCCCATGCCACAAACCATCACCTGTCGGAACCCCATCGCGCCGGCCACATCGTCGGCAAACGCGCTCAAATCACCTGCCGTTTCAAGCATCTCGTCGGCCACCGTTAACCAGCCGAGCGCGTTTTCGATGATCCGCTGATGCTCTGGTTCCGATTTCCAAAGAGAAGCATCTCTGGCCCATATTCTGCGCAGAGCATCTGCCTGCTCGGCCTCTTTTATTGCCGTGTTAACAAGTTGTTCGTATTTGCCTAATGAGGCACTAAGACGCTGTTCCTGCATCTTTCCACCTGCTCCTGATCTGGGAAAGTTTTAGTGTAGCACGGCCATTACCCGCATCGTGACCCGCGAGGGAATAAGACGAAATCAGCCGCAGATTAACGCTGATAACGCAGATCAGAGTGATAAGGGCTGTTGCCTCAAAAGCCACAAATAGCCACAAAAAGCACAAGGTGTTCTATAAATCGTTTGCGCTTTTTGTGCTTCTTTGCGGCCTTGCAAAGCCGAAGTAGACTTTTGAGGCAAAGCTAGTGATAAGTAGTTAAGAACTGTCGTTCCTCATCACTCTGATCTGCGGTATCCGCGTTAATCTGCGGCTGATTTCGTTCTTTTTCGCAGCTACCGCCGTGTGCAATCGGATTGTCTATGCGGCATAATCTGGAGTGAAAGCGAGGCTGAGACAAGTTTTATGAAGAACAAGCGTGCCCTGATTGTGGTGGACGTGCAAAATGACTTTTGCCCGGGCGGTTCGCTGGCCGTGCCGGAGGGGAATGAGGTAGTAGCGCCACTTAATCGTTTGATAGAGGAGTTCCTTGAGAACGGCGAGCCGGTCTTCAAAACACGTGATTGGCATCCTCAGGTAACTCACCACTTTGCCGCCTATGGCGGCATCTGGCCGGTACATTGTGTTCAGAACACAAAAGGAGCGGAGTTTCATCCGGACCTCATCGACAGCAAACACATCCGGATAATCTCGAAGGGATTGGGTGACGAAGACTCATATTCGGGTTTCGACCGAACTGACCTCGCACTCCAGTTGCAGCGATTAAGTATTGAAGAGGTTTGGATCGGCGGCCTTGCCACAGACCATTGCGTGAAGAACACCGTGTTGGATGCCTTGAAAGAAGGCTTTAAAGTAAAAGCTCTGTCAGATGCGATGCGTGCTGTGGATCTGAAGGCGGGTGATGGGGAAAAAGCGCTGGAAGAGATGCGCGCTGCCGGTGCGGAAATCGTCGATAGTGGTTCGCTGCACCCAGATCCGGTTACTGAAACTTACCGCGCGCGGTCGGTCGTTCGTTGATTCGTGAGAATTCGAGACTCACGGTGGATGAACGATTTGAACAGCTGATGAGTCTTCAGCAATTTGCTGACGAGTTACGCAAGGCCGGAAAAAAAGGATCTTGAGGTCGTAGCTGAACTCGAAGCGATTCTCGAGGAGCAGAACAACTGATGGGGACTCTCAATATAGATCGCTACCACGCCGCAATGGGCGATGCTTCTTTCAAGGACGCGACGCGCCTGCATACTAAGAAACTGAGTGATGCCCTCGCTACTTTTTATGTAACGCAGCGAAAATTGCCTTTTGCCCCTTGTCTCGGCCATGAGCGCCTGGTCAGGCTTTTGATCGACAGCCAGATCGATCGACCGCGCTTGCGTTTCCTCGAGCAGGATCGTGGCGGATTGCAACTTTTTGCCAAAGCAATCGAGGACATGCAGTTCCAGGGCTGCATTCGCGCGGTGCGACCAGGTACGATCATCTTTGCGCAACAACCCTTTGCCGACATCACCGGCGCCTTCGGCCTGACCCAGGCTCAGGAAATCAAGTTCGAACATGCGTTTGATTTGCCAACGACTACCGCCAGTACGGCCATGCAGTTTCGTATGGCCGCAGGGGAGCATCGATGGCTGTCGGACTTTTCGTTGCGGCGAAATGGCGATATCGAGCGTGCCGTGGACATTGCCACCTATGCTTTCATCGGCGGCTTTAACGACACCTCTAATATGGAGGCGGCCCATCGTTTGGATATTCCGGCGGTCGGGACTGAAGCTCATTACTGGCAGCAGTCATACATCGAGTTTATGTACGAGCCGGAGATCGAGCCGCGCACCGGGAGACCAAAGCACTTCGAGCAGGTGGCCTTCGAGCGCTGGCTGGATGCGAATCCCAACGGCACGACTCTGTTGTTGGATACGATAGATGTTTACATGGGCGCGGTGCACGCGGCCATGGCGGCGACTTCGACTGACGCGCGCCGGCGTGCTTTCAAGGGATTTCGAGTTGATTCAGGCGACCTGGCCGAGCTGGGGCAATGGTGTCTGCGCTTCTTTGAAGCTAATGGCTTGCATGGCTTAAGACCCAACCTTACGGGCGATCTCGATGTGGAGAAGGTTCGGCGAATCGTGCAGGAGTTTCCGGAGGCAGCCGGCTTTGGTATCGGCACGAAGTTGTCCAGTGAGGTACCGGCAGTTGCCGGAGTGATCTTCAAGCAATGCCTGATCGAAGGGCAACCGACGCTGAAGGCTTCGAACTCACTCGACAAGACAACCCTCCCCGGACGGCTGCAACTGTTTCGCGGTTTTGATGCAAAGGGGCGATGCGTTGCGGATATAACCGGTTTGGAGGAGGAGGAAATGGACATTCCGGGTGCTTGCCGAGTCGAGCGTCTGTTGCTTCCCTTCTGGGAGAACGGTCAGCATGCGGTGATTCCCTCAATTGAAAAGCAGAAAGCGTTTGTTGCGGAACAGCGCATGGCCTTTCCTGACTTGAATAACTATCCCGTGCTCATCAGCGACCGGCTGCGGCAGTTGCGCGACGAACTCACCGCGCAAATGCGCGCCGACAACTCCGGCTGGCAGGAAGTGGTGAAGGTTCCTGAGGAAGTCCCCGCCGAAGTCGTACCGGGCAAATAAGCGGAGGGCTGAACTGCATACCTGGGTAAAATGTACTGGGCCTCATCTGTGGATAAGCTTACCGACCAGTCGTGTTACAACACGAAAACTTAAAGTTAATTAGGTTTTCCTGAACTCGGTTGTGGGGACAGAGAAAGTCTCTGATCAAGAATGCATAAAGATCAAAGCCGCAAAGGAAGGTGCAGTTGATCAAGGCGAGGACAAAGCAGAAGCAGTTTATTTCTATGTGGCTAAGGGTATGCAGAATTTGGTCGTCGCAACAGAGATATTTCTTCCTAATCGGAGAACTTCATACGTTCTAAGAAATATCTCATTCAAAGTGCCGGATGGTTTATTCCACGAGGTTTCTAATCGCAAGTAGTGCGCGCGACCTAACAACTCGTTGCGGCGGAGCGCGGGATAGCGTTTTTCAAGATGCCTCCTCACGGTCGGGTGTTCCGCTGATCGCCCGCGCCGGCTGAACAGCAGCGTTCGACGGCTTAGGTTGACATATCCTATTGTGGGTGCAAAATTAGACCATGAAGAAATTGGGAAAAGCAAAAGAAATTAGAGTTGAGCGCCCTCACCGCGCAAAGGTCTCGGAAAAGGACGCTTTAAAGCGAATGAAGGAGTTTGCAAAGCGCAAGGAGCGGTTCCTTGCCACTGCTCGAACGAGTAAGAGGTGAGATCTATCTTCCCGACCTGCCGTCATCCGAATCCCAAAACCTATTGCGTTCGTTTGAAGAAGAATTCACCTACGCGTTTGGTGGATGCAGCATTGTCAAAGGCCTCGAGGGCAGCTACCTCTCGGAAGGCGGGGCGCGTATTCCCGATCGAATCAACCTCATTTATTCGGATGCTCCTTTGGCACTGTCGACGAATTTCGATACCCTGGCGGGATATGTAGGTGAGTTGAAACGTGCCGCGATGGAGGCACTGTCAGAGGAAGCCGTTCTGATTTCGGTCGAGCAGGTTTATCATGCGGTTTAGTTCCAGGGCCGCCGCCGAACAACACGTTGGACCGGAGCGCGGGAAGCGCGTTTCTCAGCTTGATTGATTGAAACGAAGGTTGGATGTAATCGCCGCGCCCGGTCAACTCGACGTTGGGCGGACAGCGCAGATCACAAACCGTGAAAACATTCGTCGCTCAGACTGCTGACCAGTGGCGCAAATGGCTCGACGAGCACCACGACTCCGAGTCCGAGGTGTGGCTTATCTTCCATAAGCTACACACGGACGTGGAATCGATAGCGTACTTGGACGCACTCGATGAGGCGCTGTGCTTCGGTTGGGTGGATAGCCTGGTCAAACGGTTGGACGAATCTCGCTACGCGCGCAAATTTACGCCGCGGAAAGCGGATAGCAAGTGGTCGACGATTAACCGGAGGCGCTACGCGGCATTGAAAGCCACTGGCAGGTTGAAGCCAAGTGGAATCAATCGCCCTCCGACGAACCGCAGCTATGGTCCGCGACCGCCACGGTTCCAAATGCCCGCAACGGTTCCACGGTACATTCAGGCAGCACTAAGGAAACAGCCGGCGGCATGGCGATACTTCGAGGGGCTGGCGCCCTCACATCGGCGACGGTATATCGGCTGGATCGAATCCGCCAAGCGCGAGGAGACAAAGGCCAGACGTTTGCAGGAGGCGATTCACCTCCTTACTGCAGGCAAACCGCTGGGACTCAAGTAAACAGCCGCCCAACAAAGGCATTCAGCGGACGCGCAATTAGCATGTCTCTGATGCAAGGTTTGTCGCTGGCGGCGGTTCGTGCGCGCCGCTGATGCCCGGCGTTAGGCGGCACCTCGTCCCTCACTTGTCGACTGTCGCAGAGTTTCTTTTTCCCGCGAGCGTGATCAGCGGTTGTAGTTGGGAGCCAGAATGGAACACGAATTTCCTGGTGCGGTACCTGAAATACCTGTCAGTGACGTCGACATGGCTGCGGCTTACTACAAGAACCAACTAGGCTTCAGCATAGATTGGGGTGGTGAGGACGGTGGGATCGCAGGAATCTCGAAAGGAAGCTGCAGACTGTTCCTGACCAATCGCGCTTTTCGAG
Organism: Pyrinomonadaceae bacterium; assembly: GCA_035644135.1. Classification (GTDB taxonomy): domain Bacteria; phylum Acidobacteriota; class Blastocatellia; order Pyrinomonadales; family Pyrinomonadaceae; genus PSRF01. The sequence continues at coordinate 90,130 of DASQPD010000152.1, read as the reverse complement.
AACGTTACGGTAATGCAGCGCCCGTGTTGATCTGGCTCAACCTCAATAGCAAACGAGAAGTAGATGACTTATACGAGGTGTGGAGTCGCTGCCAAGCGCGGATTGTTTCTCGTCCCGAGTCAAAGCCGTGGAAGTTGCATGAGTTCACGGTCGCAGACCTGGATGGCAACCTGTTTCGCGTTTTCTACGACTTTTCGTCGGAGACCCGCGGAGTATGAACTACGTGGCGGCTGCGTGTAGCAATGTTGTGCCAACCGCCTAACACGGGCATGCAGCCGACAGCGCAAAGAACGCGCTGCGGCTGATGCCCAATCCGTTCGATGCTGCGAGGTGTCTAAAGAGCAGTCTTCTAAGGTGAAGTCGGAGCAATGATGAAGAAAGAAGATGCAACTGAAATAAGGGATCATGCTCTAAACGCAATTAAGGAGTTAATGACTCTCTTTCATTTTGCGAAAGATAAATGTTCGCCCGAACAGCATGAGCAAATTAAGAGAGGTGTTGGTTTGGCCATTGGAAAGATCCAGATGGAAATTCTCGAGGTCATAAACGAGGCATACCCGGAACTTGACGATTTGATTGAACAGGAAACGATGGATCAGTGATAGGAAATCACATAGCCTGCTAGGTCGGCAATGCTTTTCGTCGTTGCTCTCATCGAACAACACGTTAGACCGCCTAGAGTCAACATGCGAAAGATTGTTGTGTACATCGCCACAAGTGCTGACGGCTTCATTGCTCGCTCCGACGGCAGCGTTGATTGGCTGAATCGTCCGCGGACGGCTGGTGACTACGGCATGGGGGCGTTCCGCCGATCTATCGATTCGATCGCGCTTGGGCGAAAGACATATGAGTTCGGCCTTCAGCACGGAGCCCGATTCGGGACACAGCCCAAACACTACGTCTTTTCCCGAAATGCGACTGGCCTGGTCAGGGCACCTGGAGTGGAGTTCGTCAGTGAAGAGCCAGCGGCGTTCGCGAAACGTCTCCGGGCTCAGCCGGGCAAGAACGTCTGGATGATGGGCGGTGCTGCACTGATCGGGGCATTCGTTGACCAAGACCAGATCGACGAGTTCATCATTCATGTAATGCCAACGCTCATTGGGGAGGGCATTCCACTCTTGGGGCCTGGGCGGCGAGAAGTTCAGCTGAGTCTCCGCTCCTGCAAACATTTTTCAGACGGGGTCGTGCGGCTTCACTACCTGGTGGCAAAGGGGACGCAAGGTAAGACCAAGGGCAAACAACGGGCGGTCTAACACGGGCATGGAGCCGACGGCGCAAAAGACGCGCCGCGGCTCATGCCCAGGCCGTTAGGCAGACGGATCATGAAAAGATTGAAGATAGGAGTCGCAATGAAATTGGAGTTTCCCGGTGCCGTCCCGGAAATACCAGTCAGCGATATCGACGAGGCAGCGGCGCACTCCCCCTGCAACGGCGAAGTTGGGTGTGCATCGAACCAAGGTGGTGCTGGCAAGTGTCGTCGGCCAACGATGCCGAAGGATGTCTTTCATACAAGCCTCACGCTGAGCGACACGGCTTCGTCCGCCCTACGGCTTAACGTTCAGCCGCAAGCCGCGCGAACAAGAACGTTCTGGATTTGAATCCACACTGCGTGTGGCCTTGGCGGCCATCGTTGCCACTTTCAGGAGTTCCAAAGTCATAGAAAACACGAAACAGATTGCCCTCAAGGCTTCCGCCGTACATACAGGCAGCGTTGAGGGATCATTCGGCAGCGCGGCGCTACTTCGAAGCGCTGGCACCTTCACACCGCCGACGGTATCTCGCTTGGATTGAGTCCGCCAAGCGCGAGGAAACGAAACTGAGGCGTTTGAAGGAGGCGATTCGCCTCCTGGCCAGTGGCAAAGTGCTGGGATTGAAGTAATTGGCCGTCCAACATCGGCTTGCGGCCGACGGCGGCTGGGGCGATCATGGGCCGTCGCGGCTGAAGCCTGTTCGTTAGCCCGACAACCTAGTCGCTTTTAGGGCCAGACTTTGAGAACCTTTTTGAACTCAATCTTGTGCATAGCGAGCATCAGCGGGGGTAAACCGCCCTTCCCAACTTGAGAGTTTCACACTTGAGTAGATCGTCGCAGGTGGAATGCTTAACCAGATGAAGTCCAAGTGTTGAGGCTTTCAAGCCAACAGAATAATGATCAAGTGGAAATGCCCTCAGGTCGGGAAGGGCGGTTTACCCCCGCTCAGGCTGCGGCAAGTTCAACAATCAGGGAACTCGAGGGGGCAAGCAAGTTGCTGCGGCAAAACTCAATCCCGCTGCCGAAGAAATATTCGGATCTGGGGAAGAAAACGCCGCTAAGCACGTTGGGCAACCATAGCTTCTCTGATCCTTCTAACCTGCTGCCTATCGAAAGATGAATCGTGATAAGAGAGAGGAATTCCTCGCTTCCAATACTGATACTGTTGGGCATTTTAGTTTTCATCTATCACTTTGGCGTCGGCATTTATTACGCTCGTGGCTTAGAGCCTTTACCGGCGATTGAATTTCTTTATAGTGCTGCATTTCTTTGCGGCGTTGTTTGGTGGCTGAAGGCTGAGGCACGAAGGTACGCCGTAAAGCTGGTCTATTGTCTTGGTTTATTGGTCGGTATCGGATGGTTAATCATAATCCCTTATCAGCTGCTCAAAACGCGCGGCGTAAGAGGTTTGATCCCACTGGTCTGGTTGTTAGGAAGTTTCCTGGCCGCTCACATACTGGCAGTGCTTGTTTACATGACGTTTTGGGATTAGCCTCTTCTAGCCATTTACTATGTCAGAAAAACAAGATCTTATGGACTTGCAAACGGGGTGGCCACGGAGGGCCACCCGAACCCGGGCGTGACGACGCAGGACAGCGACAATGCGCCGCTTATGGTGGCATTCGCGGATCTGAAGTGGACCAAGCTTGCTGAACGGGAAGGCATGATGTTTGCCGTGCTCTCGGGCGACGCCACAAAGGGGGAGTATACACAGATGCGCAAGGTGCCCGCCGGAACGGACAATCCGCTTCACTCGCACAGCAGCCGGCTTAAGAACGTGATCATCAGCGGCGTCTGGTACACGGGGGCGACGGACTCAGTATCGGCCAAAGACTTCGGCCCAGGGTCAATCGTAATCATGCCCGCCGGCTGGGTGCACGTCAGCGGCTGCCGCGCCGGAAGCGATTGCGTGTTCTACCAGGAAGGCAAAGGTAAGTTCGACTTCAAGGCCGCTGCTGAAACGAATCGACGTCAATAGCTGAGGTGCTCGCCCGCTGGCAGATTGTCTGGTCCCAAGCAACCGGCGCTTCCTGCTGAGCCCATTTTTGCTGAGACATGCTGAGCAAAAAAATCCGGCAATTTATTCTCTTAACATTCCTGATTAGTTGGTCAGTAGCATTGGCCGCATACCTGCTTCACATAACGTACGGCTCAATCCTGAGCTTAGTCATTATCGCAGTTTGTTATATGCCCGCACCGGCTTATGCCACTTTGATCTTACAGAAGCTGGTCTATCACGGTCCGTTGAAGCCATACGGGTTCACGCTTAAGAACGTATCGCTGCGCTGGCTCTTGATAACCACCCTCGGCTTTGCATGGTTCATTGTCCTGGGAACTTTTGTCGTGATTGGCATATTGGGAAACGTCTTCGGCGTAGCTCTCTTTGGCAGGATTGACTTCAGCGAAGCTGCGCTCTTACAGCAGATCACAATCTTTGCGCGCGGGGCTTTTGGTAGCGTGCCCCAACATTTCCCCATTCCGCCGGTTGCCATCTTCCTGCTAAGCCTTGTGCAAGGTGTCATCGCCGGGTTTACCATTAATCTTCCATTCGCTTTTGGGGAAGAGTTAGGTTGGCGTGGGTTGTTGTTGAGAGAAACACAAAAGTCAGGCTTTCTCAGAAGCAACTTATTTATTGGTGTGGTCTGGGGATTATGGCACGCACCAATCATTGCGCAGGGGCACAACTATCCGGGCCACCCCTTCGCGGGAATATTTATGATGACGTTATTCACCACGACTCTATCTTTCCCAATGGCATATTGCCGATTTAAGTCAAAGACTATACTGGGGCCAAGCGCACTTCACGGAATGTTCAATCCGCTCGGGCTGCTGACGGTGTTGTTTGTTGTAGGTGCAAACCCGCTGTTTGGATTTGTCGCAGGCATGGCCGGTATTACGGTCACCTTATTGTTGACCATGGGTATATATTTCTTCGATAGGAAATTCATACGAGACTATCAGACGCTATGAGTTGGAAGTGACGCTCAAAGCAGGCGGCCCATCTGGTTCTGTAGAACCCATGCAAGCTCAGGTTTATTGGATAAGCGAAATTGGGAAGGGGCGGTTGGGCACGATGCCGCGTCCTCGCGGTGGCGATTGGCTGGAAGATGAAATACGCTCCTTGAAAGCCTCTGGCACCGATGCGGTAGTCTCGTTGCTCGAAAACCAGGAAATCGAAGAACTTGATATTGTAAAAGAGGAAGCTATTTGTGAGTCTAATGGAATTTCTTTTTTGTCGTTTCCCATTAAGGACAGGGATGTCCCTTCCTCAACTCAAGAAACTCTGAAATTCGCTCAATCCATTTGTAATCTTCTTGGAACCGGTAAGCACGTGGTCTTACATTGTCGTGCGGGCATAGGCAGATCTTCCGTTATTGCGGCGTGTGTTCTAATGATGAGTGGAGTTGATGTCGATGTCGCGTTTCGAAGAATTGAAAGTGCCAGGGGCTGTTTAGTTCCGGACACGCCCGAACAACGCGAGTGGGTAGCTCAGCTTAGCAAAGTGTGAATAGACCCGGTCCACAGATTACACAGATTAGCAAAAACCAAAACTGAAGTCGCTGAACTTGTTGAAATAAAATCTGTGTAATCTGCGTAATCTGCGGATAACGAGACGCGCATAGGCGAAACTTTTGTCGAGGCTATTTATCAGATGCCCAAAAAAGCTGTTTACCTGTTTGTCTTTCCTGGTTTCGCTGACTGGGAGGCTGCTCATGCAGTCGCCGAGCTGCGCCGTCAGGGAGGTTATCGAGTCGAGGTAGTGGCGCTCAGCATGAACCCTGTAGAGTCTATGGGCGGCATCATGGTCCAGCCCTCTCGGACAATTGCAGATATTGACCGTAACGACGTCGCTGTGTTCATCCTGCCCGGCGGTGACCGTTGGGAGCAGCACCCTACGGAGCCAGATTTGATTCGCGTGCTCACTGCACTGGATACCAAGAGCATACCTATTGCTGCCATTTGCGCAGCCACGACTGCGGTTGTCCGGGCCGGGTTGCTCCGAGGTCGCCGCCATACAAGCAACGGATTGAAGTACCTGCAGCAACAAGTCCCGGATTACAAAGAAGCCGCGAGTTACGTCGACGCTCCTGCTGTCCGGGACGACGGACTAATCACTGCAAGCGGTCTTTCCGCCGTAGAGTTCGCGCGCGAAATCATGGCTGAACTTGATGTACTTAGCGAAGATGATCGCGAGCGGTGGGCTAAGCTTTTTCGCGGCGGGCGCATTCCCGAAGGAGCCGCTTAAAACTAGGCGTAAAGGAAAGTCAGTCGTCCGAAGGCTTTGCACAAAAAGTCCTAATACCGCTACGTGAAGCGCGATCTGTACAGTACCGCGAGCGAAGCGACCGGATGGTCGGTTCAACTAACTAATCGACTGGCTGCCACTTATGAGAATCACATCGGAAAGTCGAGGGTAACATCCGGTCGCTTCGCTCGCGGTACTGTACAGACCATCGCATCTTTTTGTGCGAGGCCTCGTCCGAACCCACGGACTCAACGAGCTGCGCGAAACCCTGCACCTCCATTCGCTGGTATCCTCGTTGAAAGATTAAGCACCGGGATTGCCTCATGTACCGGTTGCCTGCCCTCTTTCCTCTTTCTTAGGAGTAGCGCGTCAATGGACCACCTCCCCGGTCCGGCGATGAGCAGGAAAACGGCGGTCATTAGTTGCGCATACTCCGAGCGTATCTCGTGTAAGACTGCCCAGAACCCAATCTGCGGTGGCACGGGAGGCAGTGGTAGAGGAGAAGTTCCCAAATACAAAGGGATCTTTGTTGACAACATCGCGACCAGCATCTCGATGATAAACGGGATAGCGATGAAACGTGTGAGAAGTCCCGTGATTAAGAGAATCCCGCCGACGATTTCAAATACGCCGTCAAGGTTGGCCGTTGCTTGGGGAAAGGGAAATCCGAGCTTGGTAAAGCGGCCCACTCCTTGATTCGCATAAACGAATTTGAGGACACCTTCCCACAGAAACACAGTTCCAGCCATAAGCCGAAGTACGATGGTTGCGGCCGGCGCATCAAGCGGCGGCCTGAACAGCCAGTTCCATAATTTGTTAATCTCCATGATATTGATCCTTTCTTTCCGATCGCTAATTCATACATTTGCCTCGTCACCTGCCCTATCAGCATGACGAGTTGCAATGCCTTCACCTGTCCAGACTGGTCCGGGCAGGCAAATATTCCCGAGGAGTGCGTTAGTCTCACTTCGGGAATAAAATCATCTGAGAATCAGTCCTCTGAACAGGCAGGCGCCGAAAATGGAGCGAAGAAGGGTTGCAGGAACAGAACAAACTCGCCCGTTTTGAACAGGCCGTCCTGCCGCACCAGGATGCTGCGTACAATCTGGCCCGCTGGTTGACGCGCAATCAGGCAGACGCGGAAGACATTGTGCAGGAAGCATTCCTGCGCGCCTTTAAGTTCTTTGGAGGATTTCGCGGTGGTGACAGTCGCGCCTGGTTGTTGACGATTGTTAGAAACGCCTCTTACACATGGCTGCAACAACATCGGTCGAGCGAGCTGACAACCGAATTTGACGAAAAGTTACATAGCGTTGAAGGTGATAATCCAGAGACAATACTACTGGAAGATGCGGACAAGCAGATGCTCAAACAAGCGCTGGAAGAATTGCCTATAGAGTTCCGTGAAGCGGTAATCCTCCGCGAGCTGGAAGGTTTGTCCTACAAGGAGATTTCACACATCACCGACGCGCCGGTGGGAACGGTCATGTCGCGCCTGGCACGCGGCCGCAGACGTTTACAGCTTTACCTGACCAATCGCCGGCAAGGAGTCTGAATTGAGCTGTCCAGAAATACAAACTCTGATGCCTGGATACATAGATGATGAATTAGCATTCTCTTCAGGATAGACCAACTTATAGATTCATGATCATTTCGAGCTGTTGCAAAATCTGGCTGAAACCACACGCTTCCAAGAAGTCCAGCGTACCTGTCAGTACGCAGTCAATGTTAGTCGCCCTTAACCGCTCGCCTGGAGTCAACCTCGCTTGCAAGGAATCGAGTAGTGCAGAAGCCACACCCCTCCTTCGATACTCGGGCGAGACCGCCAGCTGCATTACATTCCCGGTGATTGTCGAAATAACGCCGTAGCCAATGCACTCATTGTTCAAATATGCGCCGACAAACTCTTTGCCGATTTTCATTCGTTCAATCGCGTCGATCGAATTCTGCCATGACGGCTCGCCATCCCAGAATGTTTGATACAAACGCCAAGCGGGAACATCCACGTCGTGTAATTCGATCTGGACCAAAACGGGTCTTTCCACGATATTGGTTTGCTGGCAGACTGCAAAGGTCCTGGTCTCGCTAAACCCCAGCTTGCGATAAAGTTTCAAGGCCGGCAGATTGTTACTTAATACTTCGAGAAGACACTGCTCGACCCCGGCCTTCTTTAATTCCGGCATCATGTAGCCAAATAGGTCCCGCCCCAAACCACACCCGCGGTAGGTTGGCAACATTCCAGTGCCCGCATCGTAGGCGGTCAGCCGCCCTTGCCAGCGACCGTAACCGTTGAGGGAGAATCCGACCATTTCCTTCTCTGTAAACGCACCCACGGATCGGTACAGCTTGACACCGTCGCGGACGAGACGATCGCGAAATCGCTGCTCAGAAACATTCATGTTCACTGCATAATCGGAAAACGCTTTGAGGAAGGCGTGGTACAACGGAATAAAGTCAGCATCTGACAAGAACCGGTACGCTATCTCTTCCATTTAACAGGCTCACGAAGATCTACTAAGGACGCAAACGCGCCATCACGTACGAATCCACAAAACGCCCGTCGCGGAATGCATGTTGTCGCAGGGTTCCCTCGCGCTCAAACCCGAACTGTTCGTAGAGACGTATCGCCGCTTCATTATCCGTATAAACCTCAAGCTCAAGTCGCGTGAGGTTGAGCCATTTATCCGCCAGGTCGAGACCTGCGCGCATCAGGCCTGCTCCCACACCCTTGCCTTGCCACTCATCATGCACACCCATTCCTATTGCTCCTGCATGCCGTCTCCGCGGCGTGTTCGGGAAGGTGTGCACTCCGAGCATTCCCACGACGCGATCGCCCACGACAGCCACCAGGTTGTATGTGCCCTCGGGAGGCTCCGCCAACCGCTGCCGCCACTGTTCACGTGACGGATATGGCAACTGGAGTGTGCCGGCAAATACGTTCGGACAACTAAATATTTCGTGGACAGCCGAATAGTCATCCGGCTCAGCCCGACGTATCTGTAGACCTTCGACCTGCGATGACATCGCCTCGTACTCCTGACAAAGGGAGTGTCTCTAATCTATCCCTTGCTAGTAACGATGTCGGCATAGGTGCTCTGAACAATCGCTTTCAGCTCTGCCTGCTCCGCGGCGGGAACTTTGAACTTGTCGAGAGTCTGCTGCAAGTCATCAATGAAAGCCTCCCACTCGTTGGCCGTGATGTTCAGGTGTTGATGAGAATCCAGCATCGAGCGTCCTGAATACTTCTGCGGGCCGCCACTTGCCCAGCCAACCATTTCAGTCACGAGATACTTGAAACCGGCTGGTGGCACCTTATGGTGAGCTTCGTCAACGGCCGGGTTTGCGTTAAGACGGGCGTCGGCCATCACTCGGTCGATCAAGTCATCGATCACGACAGCGATATTGTAAATTCCGCCCAGGCGGTCATAAAGGCTTGGTTGAGGTTGTGGTTGGGTTGACGACATATGTGTTTCCTTTCGCGTGTCAGATTTCTACAACGAACGCTCTAACATGAACATTACAACAGCGTGGAGCGAAGTAATCGCGCCGACCCGTATATCTGGGTTCGAAAGGGGGTTCAGTTGCCCGGGAATCACTCAAGCGAGACCCGATCGCCGCGCCGGATCGTCCCTCCTCGTGCTACGGCGGCGTACGCGCCGACGTTGACGTGGTTATGTTGGGCTGCCGTGCGAAGGATTCCCGGATCCTTGGGAAGATCGCCCTGCGCGAGAGTGGTCATCACGCAGCGCCCACAAGGAGCGGTGATGTCGAGCCGCACATCTTTTCCGATCGCGAGCGTGTGCCCCACCCACTCATTCTCCGCAAAACCCGTCTCACCGGGGGGCAGTTGTACCACGATGTTTGGGCGAAAACGCGGGACTTCAAAGCGGCCTTGTGGATTGAGTTCACGCAGACGATCGAGCGTCGCCGTGGTCAAGACGTGGACCATGGCACAGTCGAAAAACGTGCCTTCCGGTAGAGTGAAATCCGTGACCGTGTCCCGGTGGGGCAGGCCTTCGAGGTCCGGCCAGTACTCTTCAGCATTGAAAGCGCCTTGCTGGGCTTCACGAAGTGTCACCTCCCGGCCAAGTGCTTTGGAGAGGAGCTGGTTCACGTCTGCTTGATCACTCGTGACACTGGCACCATTCGGGAGGGTAATTCGGATTGCTGGAGCGGTGGCGGCCGGAAGGCTCTTCTCAACAAAGGTGGCACGGAAAGCGAAGAGACCCGGCCATTTTCGCGGGTTCTTCGCGGTCGCAGCTTTCCCGTCGGACTTGTCCACGAGCGCATAGACTCGATCCCCGAGCAGTCCACGTTCTCTCACTTCAGTGGCGTCCAGTTCCTCACCCATCATCGACTTGACGGGATATCGCCAAAGAGACAGCACCGAACCCACCCCAACCTGCGTTGCGTTTGACATACTTCACTCTCCTTTAGTGCGGACCACGGGTAGTGGGTCAGTTTCGCTGCAAGTGTCCGATAAACTTTAGTTTGTCGCGCGTTACGACAAGCTAAAGCTTATCGACATCAAACTGACCCAGAACCCGGAGCGATAGCGACGGGCTGCGAGCACTCTATTTTAATGGACGCGCATTGAGCTGCATTAATGGTGACTCGCGGTATCTCGATGAGCAGCATCAATCGTTGAGGTGAGGATAGGTCGCTATTGAGACTGTGTCAAAACTCGGGCATATACTTCCAGTAAAGGCTTGCAGCCGGCACTGCTTCTGACTTAGAGTCAATCAAGCCCCTTCTCACTGCCCTACTCTCAAATCGTAAAAAACCTCGTGATTTTGCCACGTTGTCTCGCCGGGGGCCGCGATAAGCCGGGCAGTCTGAGGGTCGAGGGCTTAATCAAAGAAGGAGGTGACCCATGCTTGAAGATCTATGGCACACATTCATCACGCTGATACCGGTGTTTATTCTCTTGCTGATGATATTCGGGGCGGGCTTTTATATAGGACGAGTGAGCACGAGGAAGTAGGTCTGGATCAGGCTATTGATCGAACCCGATTTGCTTCAGCAGTTCTGTAAAACGAGGGTCCGATCGCAGCGATTCTCCCAACGGGAGAACGTTAAGCCAGCAGAGAAAAGCATCACGAGACTCGGCGGCTGCTCGCAAATGAGTGAAGGCCTGCTCTTTATCCTGCAAGGCCGCGTAAACGATGGCCCGACAAACCGATGGAACAAACTGAGTCTCAGCTAATTGATCCAATCTGGAAATTACCGTGAGTGCGTTTTCGCGCTGTTCGGCAGAGGCATAAGCTGAGCCAAGAAACGCCTGGACCAGTGGATGTTTACCGTAGATTGAGGCTGCCTTCTCCAGGTGCTCAATTGACTCTTTGAATAATCCCAGTTGTTCATAGGCGGCACCCATGGCCACCCAAAGTTCAGGGTATGTCTGGTCGTGTTTCAACGCCTCTTCCAGTTTTTCCAGAGCCACCCGCGGACGCTTTGCATAGTACTCCAGCCAGCCAGCCGACGTCTGATACAGCATGTTAAAGGGATCCAGGTCGACAGACTTCTCGAGGGCGACGCGGCCTTCATCAAAGCGTCCTGTTTGCACCAGACACAACATCAACGAGTAATAGGCCTTTGCGCTGCTGGGGTTGAGCTCGATCGCCCGGCGCAGATAATACTCCGCTTCTTTCCAGTTCCAGTCGTGATAGAGCTTGACGTAACCCATCGAAATGTTGGCGTCGGGGAGCGTCGGGTCAATATCCAACGCTCTCGCTGCCGCCGCCCGCGCCCTGGGAAACATTTCGAGCGCCGGTGCAAGACCGTGGAAGCCCAGAAAGGTGTACGCATCGGCCAGACCTGCGTGCGCGGCGCCAAATGATGGATCGACCTGCGTAGCTTTCTCGAAACAAAGAATTGCCTTCTGGAAGCCGTCTTCGGTTTGCCGGTTCCAGTTGTACTTTCCTTCCAGATAAACATCGTAGGCTTCGAGTCGTCCCGTGGAACTGGAATCCGGAGGCGCTATCCGCTGGGGCGTCAGTTTTACTTTCAGCTTTTCGACGATCCCGAGCGTGATCTCGTCCTGCAATTCGAAGATGTCTTTCAGCTCGCGATCAAATCGCTCAGACCACAGGTTAAAACCGTCAGCCACATTGGTGAGCTGGACCGTCACGCGCAAACGGTTTCCTACGCTGCGCACGCTGCCCTCGAGGATGGTGGGCACCTTCAATTGTTCGCCGATTGTTTTGATACTTACTGACTGTCCTTTGAAGGCAAAGGCGGAACTGCGCGAGACCACGCGCAAACCATCGAACTGGGCCAGCGCATTGATTAATTCGTCGGTGAGCCCGTCACTGAAGTATTCCGTGTTCTCTTCGCGATTAAGGTTGGCAAACGGCAGCACGGCGATACAAGTGTCCGACAGGCTCGATGAGAGTTGTGTTTGGGATTTCGAGTTTGTCAGACTCTTCAGATCGCTAATGAGATCATCGGCCGACGCATACCGCTGGTTTCGATCTTTTACAAGCAACTTTCGGAGAACCGGCTCCAGAGGCGCAAGGTCCTCGACCTGTCTCACACGCTGCCAATCGACGTCATCGAAGAGAATTGCATGCACCAATGCCGGCATGCTTTGCCCGCTGAACGGTAGACTGCGAGAGAGAGTTTCGTAGAGCGTCACCCCAAGCGCCCAGAGATCTGCTCGGTGATCGGCGGCCTCACCCCTTACCTGTTCGGGCGACATATAACCGGGTGTCCCGATGGACAAGTTCTCGCGCGGAACTTTTTCGTCGCTAGGCAACAGGGCCAGGCCAAAATCGACGATCTTTACAACCCCACCACGAGTAATTAAGAGATTGGATGGCTTGATATCCCGATGAACGATCCCTTTCGAATGCGCTTCACGTAAACCCAGCGCAACCTGCATTACAATCTCCACGGCTTCATCAAAAGGCACCGCCGCCCGGGCTATCCTTTGCTTTAAGCTCTCACCCTCGACATAAGCCATCGCGATGTAAACCTGCTCGCCAACCGCGCCGATGTCATAGACGGTGCATACGTTGGGATGATCCAGAGCAGCTGCTGCGCGTGCTTCGTTAAGGAATCTTGTCTCGCTTGCCGGATCCAGCGCCGTTGGCTTACTCAGAAACTTCAGGGCAATCGTTCTATTGAGCTGAGGATCAAAAGCCCTGAAGAGCACACCCATGCCACCCTGGCCGATCTGGTTGAGCATGGTGAAGCGACCCGCAGTTGGCAGGGCCAGGACCTGGGTCGTGTCGTCGTTCAGTGCGACCATATTGGGACTCGGCAGGCCATCTAAATCCGAGGGTAGATCAATGTGGAGATCCTAACACAGGTGGGAGTTGTTAACGTCCGTGAGTACGGCCTTTAGATACTGGATTGTTTGCAGCGCGGCCAAGCCGATAACTGTATGGTGGTGCTGTGATAGCGGCAGGGCGTCCAGCAACGAATCGAGGTCGGCCCGGTGCCTCGGGTCGACTTTCGCGTGCAGCAGGAATGAACTGAATGCTTCCGGCGGCAGTTTAGTGCGTTGCGCTACCGCTTCGATGAAATCGGTTCGCGGCGGATTGCCTTCCATCACAGCGATGTAGCCCAGCATAGCAGCCGGATGATAATGATGGATCCAGTAATATTGTGAACCTACCATTCGCATCGCCGTTTCTTTTGGCACTCGCTCGAGCAACAGCGCGCGGTCGATTCCCATTACTTCCGCGTCATCGAGAATCCAATTATCGTGGCCGCGTTCCTCAACGATGTGATGCGCGAGATAGTCACCGAATTTCTTTAGCACAGGATCCCCTGAGTGCAACCCAGAGCGGCAGGCCTCGAGCGTCGCCTCCATCAGCGGAACGCTGGCACGAATTATTGAGTGACTCTGAAACAGGTATTCTCGATAGACTACGGCGAACTCCGCGTGCGTCCAGAATTCGTATGCGGCTTTATTCAGACCGGCTCCGAACAGCGAGATCTTCGTCCGTACAAGTTGGCTGTTGAAGGACGTTTTTGCGAGCGGTAACGCCATGGCCCTCAGACTGATTTAGAACATCATCCCATGAGGCACATGTCTGTGGATGAAATCTTCACCCAGCTTTTCCTTGCTGGAGATTAGCGAATCAACCTCCTGGCTGCTGAGTGATTCAATGGCGGTTTCGTCCTCTCCTTCGAATTCATAGTCGTCGGGGACCAGACCGGCTTGCTTGAGCCTTTCCAGATTAGTCATTTTGTTGTTCTCCTGGACGGGGTTTAGTTTTAGGATGGGGCGTATCATGGACCGTGACTGTATTGAAGTCAAGACCTTGGACTACTCTGTACCTTAACAAATTGATGGAAAAACACAGAGTCATTCTAGTGGGAACGCAGAGGCTGGTCCCACCACAGCGCGACCGAATTGCGCCGGTTCGCTCAGATAAGAAGATTACTGTCACCTTGACCCTGCGAAAGAAGGAGGGCTCAGGTCTCGTTCTGCGCCGCTCGCCTGCTATTGTTCCAGCAAAGAGAAGGAAACATCTCACCGCCGCTCAAGCAATTGGCGCGTTTTCGCGTGCGAGGAAAGATGAAGCCGCTATCCGCCGATTCGCACGAGAGTACAATCTGCAATGCAGCACCTCAGCCAGTGCGCCAACCTCAATCGACTTGCGCGGAACTGCCCGGCAATTGAACCAGGCCTTCGGCGTAAGACTGTGCCATTACCGCGAATCTAAATACGAGTCGAAATACCGAGGACATGAGGAAGAGGTAACTCTTCCAGCCTACCTGGAAAAAGTAGGAACAGGTGTTTTCGGCCTGGATACACATCCGGCGGGGCGGCGGCCCGGTCTCAGCCACCGAATGGCCGCGCTTGGTATTGCTCCCCCGCCGGTTACGGTAAAGACCCGCAAGCCTGCTGAGTTCGCCCCTCTCTACAAATTCCCAACAATGTTCACCGGCAGGGGCCAGTCGATAGGACTGCTGGAATTTGGAGGCGGCTTTCGTTCACGGGAACTAAATTCGTACTTCAAATCCGCCGGCATAGGTGCTCCTACCATAGTGGTGAAGGAGATTCCTCCTGCAGCCAATCGGCCGCGCGGCAAACGGGGAACATTGAACCCTGACACTGAGGTCTATCTGGACATTGAGGTGGCCGCAAGTTTGGCGCCCAAAGCGACGGTCGTTGTCTATTTTGGCGAGAACACCGAGCAGGGCTGGTTGCGTACTCTACAAGCTGCGATTTTCGATAAGACGCACGATCTATCAGTCATCTCAATCAGTTGGGGCCAGGCCGAGCAGGATTGGAGTCACCGGGCGGTGGCCGAGATTGATAGACTCTTTCAGTTGGCGGCTTACCGGGGTATAACAATTTGCTGTTCATCGGGTGACAATGGAATCAACGAGTTGGATGGTCACCCTTTCACGGTAGCTTTTCCGGCTTCCAGTCCACATGTACTTGCGTGTGGCGGAACCCGTCTCGAAGTCAAACGAAACGGATCCAGAGCAGAAACTGTCTGGAATCAGTGGCGGCAGTATAAGCTTGCTTCAGGAGGCGGCGTCAGTGATATCTTTCCGTTGCCAGCCTATCAGAAGACGGTGAAGATGCTGTTGTCTCCGTCGCATAAACCAAAACCCGGTCGCGGCATTCCGGACGTGGCAGCCAACGCTGATTCGGATACAGGCTATTTGATCGAAGCCGACAAGACGCGCATGTCAATGGGGGGCACGAGTGCCGTGGCCCCGCTTTGGGCAGCGCTCATCGCTCGCTTAAACGAAGCGCTGGGGACAAAAATCGGTTTTATTACGCCACTGCTATATGAACTGAGGCACGCCACGCCGAAAGCTGTTTGCGACATCGTCAAGGGCTTTAACGGACCAACACGCGCTCTCGGTTATCGGGCCAGACACGGGTGGGACGCCTGCACGGGGCTCGGCAGCCCGAACGGCGAAAAATTACTTGCCTGGCTTGCGTCCCGGAACAACAAGAAAAGGTGACCACGAAAATGGATGAAATTCAAGAATCAAACTCCACATTTCAAGAATTGTGGGGGATGTACGCACGAGGCGCCGGAGGAGAGATTGTCGAACATCCCGGCGTGCTCGCGACCTGGGCCGGTGTTCGGTGGCCTATAGTCAACGTGCTCTTTCTCACGAGCCCCGCCAGTAATCTCGAAGACCTGGAAGAGCGACTGCAACGAGTCGCAACTTTTACCCAAGCGAAACAACATCCGGGAATGCTGATCGGTTGTGCCGATTGGCTTCCAGATAACGCGGGTTCGGCTCTTGAAAAACATGGCTGGATACGTATATCAGAGGCCTACGGAATGGTCTCTGACGACCCGGTCGATGCGACTGCACCGTCGAATCTGGAGTATCGCCGGATAGAGGGAAAGGAACTGAGACGAGCAGCGGCTGATATCAACGCCGCAGGTTACGAAGTGTCAAGTGAAATGGCGCGTGAAGCGCTCGATCACGAGAATCTTTGGCTGGAAGGCTGTTTCGGGTACGTTGGCTTTTTTGAAAACGCGGCAGTGGTTACCTCTACAACTTACGTGCGGGATGGCTATCTTTATGTGGCTCTGGTCGCGAGTCTGCCTGAATTTCGTTCTCGTGGTTTTGCCAGGGCGATCACCAGTTATTCGATCCGGAAAGCTAGAGATGCTTCGAGTCTGCGTCGGACTATTCTGCATGCCACTCCAGTGGCTCGCTCGCTGTATGAGTCGCTGGGCTTCCGCACCGTAACGACGTTTCCGATGTTTCTACCAGCCGCAGTATTGGCCGGCTCGTGAGCGCGGACTTCAATCGCCACTCACGCCGGCGCCGACTTGCCCGTGCTTGTCGTCTCGTGCGACCGGCGCTTTGACAGGCGCCTCGGGTGGAGTTTCGCGCGCGCGACGTCGCGATTCAAACAGTCTCGTGCGAATGCCGCCAACCACACTGGCCCAGGTCCGCCAGCGAGCAGTACCTCTCAAGTCATCAAGCAGCGAATAGGCAACGGGGGTGGCAATCAAGGTGAGCAGAAGCGAGAGCGTCTGCCCGCCAATCACAACTATAGCTATCGAGCGGCGCTCCTCAGCTCCCGGTCCAGTGCCCAGTGCCAGAGGTGACATGCCGGCAACAAGGGCGAGGGTTGTCATTAGAATCGGCCGCAGCCGATCGCGATTACCCTGCATGATCGCTTCCATGCGCTCCATGCCCCTGGCCCGCAGGTTGTTCATGTGATCTATCTGGAGAATCGCATTCTTCTTGACCACGCCGAACAGCACGAGAATGCCCAGCGCCGAATAAAGATTCAGCGTGTCACCTGTGCCCCAAACCGACAACAGCGCAAATGGTACTGACATCGGCAAACTCAACATGATTGTGAACGGGTGCATCAGGCTCTCAAACTGCGAGGCCAAAATCATGTACATAAAGATGATCGACAAGATAAAGGCCCAGATAAACTCGGTGAAGGTCCTTTCCAGTTCTCGAGCTCGTCCAGCCACGGATGTCGAATAAGCAGCCGGCATATTCATATCAGCAGCTGCCTTGCGCATTACCTCAATGCGATCTGCGAGCGCAAATCCTGGCGCTACGGAGGCGCGCACTGAGACCTGTCTTTCACGGTTGAGCCGATCAATGCGCGAAGGACTGGCATCGCGAGTGATCTTAACCAGGTTATCGAGTCGGATCAGGCCACCCCGGGATGAGGGGACATAAAGCCGGCTGATAGTCGCAGCATCACTTCTGTCCGCGTCCGTCAGTCGCAACTGAACGTCGTAATCCTGATTGATTGATTCATCCCTGTAGCGAGAGGCCTGTTCCTCACCACCTACCATTAGCCGCAGACTGGTCGCGATGTCCGAGGTGTCGACGCCTAGATCGGCAGCCCGGTCGCGATCAATCTGCACCTGCAGCTCAGGCTTGTTCAACTTGAGGGTGGTGTCGGCATCGACGATGCCACCGAGTTTCTGTGACCGGTCCATCAACTCATCTGCATATCCAGAAAGCGCGACAAGTTCCGGGCCGCGAATAACAAAGTCGATATCTGTGCGTCCGCCGGCGCCAAAATTAAAAGACTGGCTGTTGCGAACGCCGATGCGCATAGGCGCATACTTTTGTAATTGGCGCCTGATCTCCTGCATCACATCCTGTTGCGTGTAGTTCCCGCGAAACGCCTGCAACGGATGGCCCCTCAAAGTCTCTGACCACAAACGACCAAGCGAAAACGTCCGCTCCTCGTGCGGGGCAATCCGAACATACGCCCCACCCTGATTTACGCCCCCAATAAATCCTCCGCCAGCATTCGAAAGCACCAGCCGCACGCCCCTGGTTGCGAGCATATCCTGCTCCATAGCGGTTATGGTCGAGTTCATTACGGCGAGGTTGGTTCCTTCCGGACCGGTGACGCTTACCTCAAATTCCGCTTCGTCGACATTCGTGGGAATGAATTCCTGTTTGACGCTGCGGTAAAGTGGAACGCTGGATGCGATCACAAGCAGAGCAACAACAGCCACCGCCAGGCGGTGATGCATCGCGAACGTCAACATCCGCTCGTAGCTCGCATCAATCCAGTGATAAAACCCTCGCCGCGACGATGCCTGACCGTGGCCACCCTTGGCATCATCAACACGGATCAGTCTCGAACTCATCATCGGTGTCAGCGTGAAGGAAACCAGCAAGCTGACCATGATCGCGACGGCTGCAGTGATGCCAAATTGATAAAGGAAGCGTCCGGAAATCGATGACATGAACGAGACCGGCAGGAAAATTACAACCAGCGAAAGGGTGGTCGCCAGGACCGCCATGCCGATATCCTTCGTGGCTTCTTTTGCAGCCTCGCGGGAGGGCATTCGCTTCTCTTCGATAAAGCGAAAGATGTTCTCAAGCACAACAATAGCGTCGTCGATCACGACCCCAACCATCAACACCAACGCAAGCATGGTGACGCTATTCAGCGTGAAGTTCAGCGCGCGCATCATGCCGAAAGTGGAAATAACGGAACACGGGATCGCCACCGCCGCGATCAGCGTCGAGCGCCATGAACGCATGAAGACGAGCACGACCAGGCTCGCGAGGATGCTGCCAAGAATCAAGTGCTTTTGAATTTCGTGCAGCGCCGATTCGATGTACCGCGATTGATCGCGAATGACTTCCAGCTTGACATCGTTGGGGAGTTGCGCGCCAACGCGCGGTAGTTCCCGCTTAATGCCATTGATAACCTCGATGGTATTGGCGCCCGACTGGCGCCGGATTTCCAAACTGACCGTGGGTACGCCGTTGAGGCGCGACAGTGATCGTTGTTCCTTGGTGCCGTCCTCAACGCGACCAACGTCTTTGAGGCGAATCGGCGAACCATTTACGTTAGCGATCGTCAGATTTTCAAAATCGCGCGGGTCGGTATAGCGACCGAGCGTTCTCAGCACCAGCTCTTCCCGGCCGGTGTTAACGTTGCCGCCGGGGACGTCCGCATTCTGGCGTTCTAACGCTTGCCGGACAGCGGTTATCGGAATCTGATATGCCGCCAGCCGCTCGGCATCAATCCACACATTGATCGCGCGGTCGAGACCTCCGACTACCCGAACTTCGCCGACACCACCCACGCGTTCAAGCTGAGGACGAACTAGCTTGTCGCCAAGTTCGGTGAGTTCTCTAATCGAACGATCGCCTGAGAGAGAGACCGACAGAACAGGGGTACTGTCGTTATCAAATTTTTGAATGATCGGCGGAGTTGCATCGTCAGGCAGGTTGCGGCCCAGCGTATTAACACGATCTCGAATGTCCTGGGTCGCCGATTCCAGGTTCCGGTCCAGTTTGAAGGTGGCGATAACAATGGATGTCCCTTGTCCCGATACAGAACGCAGCTCATCTATGCCATCAACCGTGTTAACAACTTCCTCGATCTGTTGTGTGACGAGCGATTCAACTTCTTGCGGTGAGGCCCCAGGCAAACTCACACGAACGCTGACCGTGGGCAGATCAACAGATGGGAAGCGGTCAACTCCCAGCTTGAAGTAACCAGCCGAGCCCACGACCACGAGCGAAAGCACGATCATCGTGGCGAAGATCGGACGGCGGATACAGATTTCAGCTAGTTTTTGCAAGTCGCGCTCCCACAGTAAATCCGAGCCACGAAATCACACGAACATTTCGTGTCATTTCGTGGATCGTATTTGCTGAAAGTACAACATCAAGATTTAGTCCATCACTTGCACCGATTGCCCGGATTGCAGGTTGCCGGGATCAACTATAACTTGATCGCCAACATTCAATCCCGCGATGATCTCCGTCAGGTCGCCGTTGCGGCGCCCGGTTGTGATTGGTTTCTCGAGCGCTTTTCCATTCTGGACGACGATCACTTTTTCAATGCCCGCAAAAGTAACGATAGCATTACTGGGGACGGCCACGGCCATTTTCGCATCGTTGGTAACGATCTCTGCATGAGCAAAAGAACCAGGACGCAGCTTTCCATCATTGCGCACATCGGCTTCCACTAGCAGCATTCGATTCTGCGCGGCGATGACAGGACTGAGGCGCTTTATTTGCCCGAGATAGATATTGGCGTCACCTTCAACTGTTACGCGGACGTTCTGTCCGGAGCGGATCGTTTGCGCCGCGCGTTCGGGCACTTCGGCCCGCAGCCGCAGAGGATCGATTCGTACAACGTTGACCACCGCCGTTCCGGCCGCCAGATACTCTCCTACGCTGGTCCGCTTTTCCTGCACAATGCCATCCAGTGGCGAGTAAACGGACGTATCGGCTAACTGCTGTCGCGCGAGACCCAATTCCGAGCGCCGCTGTGATAGTAAAGCTTGCCGATTCCGAATCTCCTCGATGGCATCCTGATAACGACCCTGCGCAACTTTAAACGCTGAATCGACCGAGTCGTACTCGGCGCGCGCAATCACACCCTGCGCCACCAGCCTCGCGGCGCGTTCGCGATTGAAGCTGGCCTCGTCAAGCACGGCCCGCGCCTGGCGCACCGTAGCCGTCTGTTCGGGGTTGACCTGGTCGTTGGTCCCTTCAGGCGATAAACCGAGCCGCGCGCGCGCCTGGGCCAATGCGGCTTCAGATTGCTGGACGCGCAATTTGTAATCTTCCGATTCGATCTGGGCAATCATCTGCCCGCGCCGCACCACCGTGCCGAGATCAACTGAGATTGAGCGCAGTCTGCCTGGAACTTTAACGCTGATCGTCGTTTGGTCGTAAGCAGCCAAAGTTCCGTTGGCCGTAACCGTCTCACCGAATGGCGTTTCCGCGACGCGGGCGGTTTTTACCTGTCGCGCCGCCTTGTCCTCGCCTGGCCGATTTTGTCGTGCTGAGGCGGGATAATCACTCTTGCATGCCGCGCCGGCAAGGATGACCACGGAAAAAATCAGACCGGGCAGCAGTGTCCGCAAAGCTCCAGTTGAGATCGTTGCTCCTAACATTCGCATTCTTGCACTATTCTTATCGGGAACTTGTGTCTCTCTAACACCTTTTCGACGCTTGGTTTATCAGTTTGAGATAAAGATTAAGTTCAGGCAAGTGCGGTAAGGGCAGTTTAGCACGCGCAAGGCCCAATTATCAGGGTTAATCCCGCCGATGGGCACTCTCGTATTTTCGGTTCTCGCTGCCATCTCTGTGTCCTCCGTGTCTCCGTGGTGGAATATGACAAGGAAACCTACCACTGAGACACGGAGGACACGGAGCAAGAAAACGGATCCACGAAATCACACAAACATTTCGTGTTATTTCGTGGATCGTATCTATGGTAGGCGAATTCAGGAATCCGGGCTAACTGCCAAAACTCTTGCGGATCAGATATGACATCTTAACGAGAAACGTTCGGCTGTTGCGACGAAACCCCGGCGTGAGCTGGCCAATCAGAAGCTCTTCCTGAACAAATAAGATAACTTGATAAAGAAGGTGCGTCCATTCCGGCGAAAGCCCGGCTCGAGCTGTCCCGAAAACCGATTAAAGCCATTGCGGTTGAGGTCATCGTTATAACCGACATAAAAGGCCGTACCGGGATTTGGCGTCCAGCCTAGCAGAAACTGACCCTTCACATTCGAGGCAATCGAATCATAGTCAACGCGACCACGCGCAAACAGAAAACGAGTAAACTGATAGGTCGTTCGCAGGGAAACTATGTTCTCGTCAAACGCTACTCGACCTGTGTCGTAACGAACTAATCTTTCTTTGGTAAGACTGAGGGTCGCGTTGAGGGCCGAGGTCGGCTGATAACTGATCGTTCCGTCAAAGTGCCAGAAGTCGCCTGGACCTGGATCCTGAGGCGCGTTGCAAACGGGGGGTGGATTCGGGACGTCGCAGAGGCCGGCAGCCCTTGCGTTGGCCGCAGCCAGCGCCGGCGGGCTCACTCGGGGAAATTTTGGACCGGCGCCAAAGTCGAAATCGAACTGGTTCCAAACTCTGTTTATGAACAGATTGAAGTTGTATTTCTTGCTCGGCGTTGAACCGGCGAACATGTAAATTGCCCGATTCGGAGTCGAACGCTCGTTGTCATTACCGGCAAAGGTGCAGTTATTTAGAGCGGCGCAGTTTGACGAGTTGCGCTTTGGTCCAAATTCTTCTTCTTGTAAGCGCTCGTAGCCGTAATCAACCCCGATCCCAAGTTGGGTTTGTCGTCTCAAATTAACCTGAATCTGCGATTCGTTGTTGAAGTTCTGTGAACGTCCCTGCCAGTCGAAGTTGGTTGAAACATCATCGTAAACACGCCAGGAGATCAGCTTGGCCTTAGGCTTCGGCTCAGAATTGTAGCGCACGAAATAGTTAATGTTGTTCGTGTTGTTACGACGATTGAAGCCCACATCAGCCTGGTAATAACGAGTGCGGCCGACGGCTGAAAGCTCATAACCAAAGTGCCGCCCGTCTTTGTTGTAGTCGCCCCCGTAAATGAAGCCGTTCTCTTTTCGATCGAGAGTCGCCCCCTCATCGGGAAAAAAGAACTGGTGACGAGAATGCGTCCCGAGGACCTGAAAACTAAACGTCGTGAGCTTATCGATGCGCAGTCGTCCGTCGAAACCTCCGAGTTCGTTGTACTTGTCGACAAAGCGATAATAGGTAGCCAGCAGCCCGATGAAAGAATCTGACTTTCCAATGTCACGCTTGAGTCGCAAGATCCCGACATTGGCGTTCTTATCGAGAAAGCGGGGATTGGCAGTCGCCCGGTCGTCTTCATTGAAGTTCCCGGGACCATTGTCAGAAGCCAGAAGCAACCCAAAGGTGTTGCGATTCAACTTGCCGGAGATCTTCACGGCAAAGTCCGGATCGATTATGGTCCGGGTATGGACCGCGGCAATCTGTGTCTGAAAGATATCTATACCTTCCAGGAAGAACGGCCGCTTCTCGGCAAAGAAAATGGGAAAGCGTTGATTCGCGGTTACCACAAGTTGATCCGATTCCACCTGGGCGAAATCCGGATTGATAGCGAAATCGAGGGTCACGGTCGGCGTCAGGCTGAATTTGCCGGTCAGACCGGGATCAAACTTGATGGGCTCATTCACGAACCTGCCGCCCTGCGCAATCTGAGCGGCCGTTATTGGCGCTTTTCGCTTACCGGTCTCCGATAAAGTCAGACTCGGAATCAGTTCCAGCGTGCGCTCCGTCGAGAGGCCTTCCAAACCAGTCAAATGCCCCGCCTGAGCAAGCCAGCTCGATTGATCGCGATTTATCGGCATCCACATATCAAGCTCGTTGTTGAGGCGTTTTATGCGGCGCCAGAAATGAACTCCCCATAATTTATCTTTCCCGGCAACATAGCGAAGCGACTTGAAAGGTATTGCGACTTCGATGGTGTACCCGTCCTCAGTCACAATGCCCCGGGAATCCATCACAATATCCAGACTGAAATCCTCGCCCTGACCATCCGTCCAAATCCCATCCGCCTGAATGCCGACGGGATTAAAGTCAAACTCGTAAGCCTTCCGCTGATCATTGAACGTGTCGAAAAGTATTCCCACGTAATCGTCATCCCAGATGTTGTCGCGTTTAGGAATGTTCGCTCGAACCTTGCTGGGGTCGTCGTAACAATGAAAGGCTATGTAGAGAAACTTTGGGTCGTAACCAAGAAAGACTTCCGTTTGTTTGGAAGGAGCGATGTTATCGCCCGGCTGGGTCTGGTAGAAGTCTTTAAGGACGACTGCTTTCTTCCAAATTTCATCGTCAAGTTTACCGTCGATGACGGGCGGCTTATCGAAACGTGGCAGAGTCACCGGGCGAGACTTCTCAGGCGGCAAAGTTACCGCGGATTTCGCCGATCCCGAAGTGCTTCGTCCATTGAGGGTTGCTGGGATCCCGTTCTTAGTGGCAGCCAATTCCACGGTGGCCGAAGGCGATGGAGAGGGTGACGGAGACGGAGAGGTGGTAGCCGACGGAGTAGTCTGCCCATCCACGGCGCGGACAAGGAGCAACCCTAGAAATACAAGCGAACAGAAAACTTTCATTTTCGACGGTTCCCGGAGTGACAAGAAGGGAGGCCGTTCGGCGGCGCAACGGCCTTTGTTAGACGAAACGGTATCGGTTATTGTTCCGCGAAGTCAGCCTTAAAGTTTTAGTATGCTCGCAGAACAACCTTGCCGTCGCCGGTAGTCAGCACAAACAGATTGCCGCCTTTTCCGACACGCCATCGTTTCACGCGCTGTGAAGGTGCGATATCTTCCGAGACATCCAAACCTTCGTTGCTGATGCCTTCAGCGTTCGTTTCGATAGTGAAATTAGAACCGGACGGCACAGCCAAAGTGATCGAACCATCACCCGTCCGCGCTGAAAGCCCGGCAAACTTTCCTCCCAGTGCTATTGAACCATCGCCCGTGCGAGCATCAAGCTGGCCGTCGAAGTTCTCTACGCGAATGCTGCCGTCGCCTGTGTTCACCTGCAATTGGCCGCGGGTGTCAGTGACTTCGATTGAGCCGTCGCCAGTGCGCAAGGTGATTTGACCCGAAACTCCTTCAACGTTGAGGCTGCCGTCATCTGACGATACATGCAGGCTTGTATTGCGCGGCACGTAAACTTCCAACGCGGCAGATCCGGAACCCTGGGTCGATCTGGCAATCACAGAAACCGCCGCATTTTGCTGCTCAGCCTGAATGATAATTTGTTTTAATTCGTCATCATCACCGCCCCGCTTGGTGGCGGTGTACATAACTTCCTGCTTGTCCCAACCGTGCACGGTAACCGCGCCATCGAATGTGCTGACGTTGACCCGGGGCTGGCCGGTTACAGCGAACGATCGGGATTCGCGATCGATTAGCTGCGCGCCCCCAACTCCTTCGCCGCGTCCTTTGCCGGAACCGCTACCCCTTCCAGTTCCGCGATTCTCCTGGCGAATCTGCTCGCGAACCTGCCGCTCGGTTTCCCGTTCTATCTCTCTCTGTGCACGCTCTATTTCCCGCTGGGCTTCGCGGATCGCCTGCTCAACTTCTCGCTGGATCTCGGCTTGGGCCTGGCGCGCTTCTTTCGCTGCCTCGGCTTGCGCTTCGCGCTGCGCCCGGGCTGCTTCTCGACTCGCTTCTGTACTGTCCGCCTGAGCTGCTCGCCGGGCCTCAGCGATCGCAGTTTTGTTCTTGATCTTTTCCTTATCCTTGTCTTTATCAGGAAGGAGACAAGCGGCAGCGCTCAGCTTTTTCCCATCCTGAGCATGCCTAATCGAAATGGCGCCGTTGACGTTGTCGAGTTTTATTCGTGGTCCGCCGGTGCCGAGTTGGCCATAAAGCTCATGACCTACATACTCGCCATGCTCGACATCCAGGCCAAAGTCATTACTTATTGCTCCGTGCACAGTGGATGCCTTGATGGTGGCACTTGCGTCCGACGGAATAATGATCGAGAGATTTCCGTTGACCGAGCCCAACGCAATCGATGTCGCCTCGCTGAGTTGAGTGAAGCTGGCTTCGAGGCTTCCATTGACAGTCGATAGTTTTGTTTCAGACATCAAACCGCGCGCTACTAAGCGGCCATTTATGCTCGATGCTTTTACAGCGCCTTCGACTCCCTCGACATCGAACGAGCCATTTACCAGCTCAATGGATTCCAGTCGCGCTTTGCGCGGTACGATGAGTGAATAATCCACGACGGCCGGATTGTTATAGCGACCTTTATCATCATCCGTGAACCGCTGGTCTTGATCGGGGTAAACAGTTTTGATTCTGAGGGACTCGGGAGTGCTGTTGATCTCGATCTTGGCTTCGTCCAACCGGTCGCGGCGATACGCGCGCTTGACCGCGTCAACCTGGACGGCATCGCGATCCCACGCCTTAATCTGCACAGAGCCATTAAGATTATAGATGCTTACACGACCAGTCGGGGCCAGCACATAAGTCTGATGAAACTCATCACGCTCTTCGCCAGAGTCGGTGGTCGAGACTTCAGGCACGTAACTGAGCATTGCCCGCACCCCGCCGCCGCCGAATGCACCCACAAGCGCCATGGCTAATATGGTTGATGTGATTAATCCTTTTCTCAACATTGCTTCTATTTTCTTCTTCCGTTAACTAGTTTTATTGGGTTCCGAAAACCTAACCAGCGCGCCTCAGGCTGATGCTTCATTAAGATATCACCACTGATTCCTTTGATCTCGATCGACTTACCCTGGGCAACACGCCCTGTCCAGTGAAAGTCTTCAGCACCGGCGCTGGTCGTCTTGATTAAGCAGGTTTCTGCGGGCAGCAGGGTACGAGCATGAACTGTCGGCAGAACATCGCCAAACCATCGATCCGCGAAGTGCTGCACATCGTTGGCAAGCGTTAGAAGCTCATTCAGATCTTTTCTGACACCGGAAATGGCAGTCAGTCCAATCAGCAGAATCAGAATAGCCTTGTAAATTTTCTTTTTCCGGTGGTCGTATTCACCCTGGTTCATCATCGACGTACCCTCTGGTGTTTCTCCGGGCCGAGAACAGCTACCTTGGAGCTAATACTTGCTGTCCTCGGCCCGTCTGCGTTGCTCTATATTCAAAACACCGAACGTCTACCGGTTGTGGCAACAAATTTCTCATTTTTGGGACCTCTTTGGAGTGCGGCGCTCTATCGCCGCTTTCGAGCGGAGGTGAACTCAAGCGGAGACAAAAGCGGCGATAAAGCGCCGCACTCCAAATAACTTCTGTACTAATGAGAAATCGCTTAGTTCTTTTGGAGGTGGATCGTGCCGCTGAAGGAAGCGACGTTGATCGAGGCATCTCCGCTTCCGTGAACAGCAACTATGCGTCGCCCCAGGTAAGGAACGGCCATGACCGAGGGAGTGACCTTTACAACCGGGGCGACCCTTACAATCGTGGGCACAGTGGCAGGAGCTGGGGGTTTTTCCGGAGTGGCCTTCGGTGAAGTAGACGGTGATGCCGAGGTGCTTGGAGCAGGAGCCGAAGGTGCCGGCGTCGCGAGGTGCGCGGCCGTCGGAGGACTCTTTGGCGATTTAGTTGGAGAAAGCGTTTCGGTGGTAAGTGTCAACGGGAAGTCCGTGATCACTTCGCCATCCTGCGCAAGCTTTGCCACGAGTCGAAAAGAGGCATCCGCGGGAAGCGACAACGTAACATCTCCAGACATGGTATTGAAGCCATAGTTACCGTTGTGTGCCAATGAACCTAGAAGATTGATATTGCCGGTCACGGACTTTGCCGTAAGCTTGGCGTGACCAACCTTCTCAAGCTGGATATCTCCACTGACAGAAGTAACATCGAAGTTATCATCCCCTTCCAGGGGATTGATATTTGTCGCTTCAATGCCACCCCCCGCGGTAGTCAATGTCACTCTTCCACTGGAGTCCTTCACGGAAATACTGCCGCCGATACTGCCCACTTCGATCTTCTGACTTACGTGCTCAATGCTGATATCGCCGTTCTGCGACCCTGCATATGCGGCGTCAACGCCGGCAATACTGATGTCGCCGTCCCGAGTCTGTATCTGCACAGTAGCACCCTGAGGCACGTCAAGGTCGACATCAGCGGAGGCCTGACAATCGCCGCGGGCGCGTCTCTCATCCGATTTGTCATCTATGAAAACATCGATTTTCCTGGCCAAGCCCGCTGGTTCACCGGGAACGTCAATACGTTTCAGTTCGATCTGCTCAGCATCAACCGAGCGCGCCCGAACTTCGTTCTTATTCCAGCCGCGAACAGTTATCTGACCAGCCATCGCGCACAAGGTCACTGTAACGTTCGCGTCTGCGGGCAGGATGCGCTCCACTCCGTGCTCAGATTTCCCGTCGCCGGAATGCTTTACGAGACCCGCCGCTGAGCCGACGGCGAACACAATAATTGCTAGACTCGTGATTACTGACTTCATTACTCGCTTAAGGAACCTTTCACCGCTGCCGGTTATAAACTCGCGCATCCGCAATGGTATTCAAGAGATCGACTTTGCTTTGATACGCGGAAAACATGAAATCCGCGGCGTCCGGATCATTTGGATTGCGTTTTGCGGCACTGCGTGTTGTTGCGATGGCCCGGTCGACTAATGCCAGGTTTCTTTCATACTCGGCCTGGAGCGACGGCCTCATCGTTTTCTTTCCCGACTTGATCGTACTATCGAGCGCAGCAATCGTCTTCAGGTAGCTGCGTTCGCCGGGAAGCAGTTTTACTTCGGCAACCGCGGGAGTAGAAGGCAGAGGACGTGCAGTAGTTGCTCTACTGGTCCTTCGAGATCTTTGCGGTGTCGGATTCCTTGTGAGCGCCACTCGACTGTCTGCGGGGTTTGATTCCACCACCGCCGGCAGTGGTGAAGGATTCCGCTGAGGGCCGGCAGCAACCTGGGATGGCGGGGTTACCGGTGGTGTATTCCGCAATCGGCTGATTCCAAAAATGGCCGCAAACGCCAGGACCACTGCCAGGCCCGCATATCCGAATGTTCGTTGCGGGGTCAGACTAACCAGCGACGAGAGTGATTCCAACCAATTGCGCCATCCTGAAGTGGAAGCCTGTGACGCCACGGGCCCGACGACCTGTAATCCCGCAATCGCCGCATCAATGCGACGTTGTAATCGTTCGGTCGGAACAACCGCGTCGAATTCCGGCGCCAGCGCCGAATACAAAAGCTCAGCTTCACCCTCGAGCTCGCGCAGCGACGCAGCGCATGTTTGACACCCTGCCAGGTGCAAAGCCGCGCCTTCCATGCGTTCGCTCTCAAGCTCACCGTCAAAGTACCGCTGCAGAATTTCCTCGCTTAAACATTCTTTCATCGCCTGCCTCCGATCTTTCCATAAACCCGGGCAAACTCTTTTCGCCCTCGCGCAATCAAGCTGCCAACATTCGTCTCCTTTAGAGATAACGTGGTAGCGATCTCTCGATATGAAAGCCCCTGCTGTTTTAGCAACAGGCAGCTTCTCATAGGCTCTTTGACCTTATCGAGAGCGCGGCGCGCTTCTTCCAGCGCCACGCGGCGCTCGTAATCTTCCTCCGGTGCTAAGGCGAACCAGCCTTGATCCGATTCCTTCTGGTATTCGCTGTCGCGTGCGACGGAACGGCTTTGTCCTCGCAGAGTATTGCGTGCCACGTTTAACGTGACCCGCAACAACCAGGCACGAAGCAATTCCTCGCCGGGGGTTGAATCGAGATTGCGATAAAGCCTCAGAAAGACCTCCTGCGTAACATCCTCAGCCAGCCCCGAGTCGCGCACCACTGCCCGAGCAGTCCTGAAGACCGCGCGGTGGTGCAGTGTGAACGCCTCGTCAAAGCTGAGCGGGGTCGCTGCCGTCGCGATGTCGTTAGGCATTGAGTCTACAAAGGCTCTAGCTTGTCCGTTCATGGATCACCGCTCTCA
This sequence comes from Pyrinomonadaceae bacterium, assembly GCA_035644135.1. Lineage (GTDB taxonomy): Bacteria > Acidobacteriota > Blastocatellia > Pyrinomonadales > Pyrinomonadaceae > PSRF01. Next base: position 60,959 of record DASQPD010000152.1, on the reverse strand, counting down.
GGAGTTGAACACCGCTGTCCGCCCATTTGTGACAACTATTTAGCGGCAGTGCTCGCTACCGCTTTCGGGCGGTTTATTGTAGTCTGAATTCGTGTTCGCACCCAATTTTCCGAGCGGTCGAAGGCCGGCTTTTAGCCTTCTTCAGCCAAATAGTTCAGCGTTTTGAACGCCGGAATCGGCCTGAAAGTTCGGAAACCTCTGATAGGAGCCACGAAATAACACGAAGTTTCCGTGTAAGTTTGTGGTTGGTTTACGAGGCTACCACCAGCAAAAATGTGCTGTTTAAACCATGAAGCAGCAACTAGTCTTCCTGAAGCCCTGCGCAACAGCGTTTTTCTCCGCGCCTGCCGCCGCGAACCGGTTCCTTACACTCCTGTGTGGCTGATGCGGCAAGCCGGCAGATACATGAAGGAATATCGCGAAATCAGGGAGCGCACCGGCTTTCTTGAGTTGTGCAAGACTCCGACACTCGCCGCCGAGGTCACAGTGACGGCAGCCGAACGACTCGGAGTTGATGCCGCCATCATCTTTGCCGATATCCTTCTGGTTCTCGAACCAATCGGCATTAAACTCGAATTTGCCAGGAACGAGGGGCCGGTAATTCATAACCCCGTGCGGAACAAATCAGACATCGAACGTCTGATTGAATTAGACGATGTCGGTTCGCTCGAATTCGTTTTCGAGGCGATCCGTAAAACTCGAAGCGCGCTGAAAGCGGATCTGCCGCTGATTGGCTTTTCCGGCGCGCCTTTTACGCTTGCTTCTTACATAGTTGAGGGCGGCGGCTCGAAAAACTACGTTCACACAAAAACATTGATGTACAACGACTCGGGAGCATGGCATGCGATGATGTCGTTGATCTCGCGAGCTTTGACAAAATACCTGAACGCGCAAATCGCCGCGGGCGCTCAGGCTGTGCAATTGTTTGATTCCTGGGTCGGCTGTCTAAATCCTGATGATTACCGCAAGTATGTTTTGCCCCACACACAAACCGTCATCAGCAATATCACCGAAGGGGTGCCGGTCATCCATTTCGGCACCGGCACAGCTTCGTTACTCGAGTTGATGCGAGATGCGGGCGGTGACGTGATCGGGATCGACTGGCGGGTGCGACTCGATGATGCCTGGAAGCGAATAGGTTATGACCGGGCGTTAATGGGTAATATGGATCCGGTCGGATTATTCGCGGGCACAGAGCACGTGCGTAGTCAGGTGAAGCGAATTCTTGATCTTGCAGGCCAACGTCGCGGTCACATTTTCAATCTCGGCCACGGTATCCTTCCCGAAACGCCGGTCGAGAACGTGATCGCACTGGTTGACGCAGTACACGAGGGAGTCTAGAGAGTCTGGAGAGTCTTGGAGTCTGGAATCCCGAAAGTCTTGGAGTCTAGAAAGTCTTGGAGTCTGGAGTCCCGAAAGTCTTGGAGTCTTGGAGTCTAGAGAGTCTTGGAGTCTTGGAATCTCGAGAGTCTTGGAGTCTTGCTAGTCTAAGGGGTTTCTTGACTCCAAGCCTTTCTAGACTCCAAGACTCCAAGACTCTCCAGACTCCAGACTCTCGACTCCAGACTCGCGACTCTCCCTACGACGCAATTCTGATCGTTTCGTTCGGCGGACCGGAGGGGATGGAAGATGTAATTCCCTTTCTGGAAAATGTGTTGCGGGGTCGCAATGTACCGCGCGAACGCATGCTGATGGTCGCTGAGCACTACTACCTCTTCGGCGGCGTTAGTCCTATCAACCAGAAGAATCGACAGTTAATCGCAGCTTTGAGCCAGGAGCTTGAGAAAAAAGGGCCTCGACTGCCGGTCTACTGGGGAAATCGCAACTGGCATCCGTTGCTGCCCGACACTGTGCGGCAAATGCGCGACGACGGCGTGAAGCATGCCCTGGCGTTTGTTACTTCTGCTTACAGTTCGTACTCAAGTTGCCGGCAGTATCTCGATAACATTGCCACCGCGCGGGAAGCAGTTGGCCCAGGCTCACCGCAAATCGAAAAGCTCCGGGCATTTTACAATCATCCCGGCTTTATCCGGGCAAACGCTGAAAACGTGAGGACCGCCCTCGGACGAGTTCCAGTAAGCCGGCGCGCAGCTGCTCAGTTGGTGTTTACCGCACACAGCATTCCTCTTTCAATGGCTCAGAACTGCCGGTATCAGGCCCAGCTTAACGAAGCCGCCCGGCTGGTAGCAGAAGCCGCCGCCCACAGTCACTGGAAACTCGCATTTCAAAGCCGCAGCGGTGCGCCCGGTCAGCCTTGGCTGGAACCGGATATCTTGGAGTTGCTCAAAACCTCCCACGAATCCGGAGTAAGTGATGTGGTCCTGGCGCCCATAGGCTTTGTTTCCGATCACATGGAAGTTGTCTACGATCTCGATGTGGAGGCAAAGCGACTGAGCGAAGCGCTGGGAATAAACCTGCAACGGGCCGAAACCGCAAGCGCACACCCCGCGTTCGTGCAAATGATTCGGGAGTTAATCGTTGAAAGGATGAATTCCCCCGGCAACAACGACCGGCCCGGTGAGAATTGTGCTATCGACTGCTGTCGAACTGGTACATAATCTGAGCTTTATCAATGAAACGCATTGTAATCATTGGTGGCGGCATCACTGGATTGGCGGTTTTGCATCGCCTGCTCGAACGCTGCCGGGAACTTGGACAGTCCACTGAGATAGTGTTGCTGGAAGCAAGCTCGCGGGTCGGTGGCGTAATTCAAACCGACTCTCGTGAAGGTTTTCTTCTCGAGGCCGGTCCGGACTGCTTTATCTCCGAAAAGCCCGAGGCATTGAGTCTCGTCCACCGGCTTGGCATCGACTCGCATCTGATCTCAACCAATAATGAACACCGTCGCAGTTTCATTGTCCGCAAGGGAAAACTACGCGCGGTTCCGCAGGGTTTTCAGTTACTTGCGCCATCCAGGATTTGGCCATTTTTGACCAGCGACATTTTCAGCTTTGCCGGGAAGGCCAGGATGGCTGCCGATCTGGTAATTCCCAAAAAGCGTTCCAACGGCAACGACGATGAATCACTCGCCAGCTTTGTCAGACGGCGGCTGGGAAATGAGGCGCTTGCGCGAATGGCGCAGCCAATGATTGGTGGAATTTATACTGCAGATCCGGAGAGGCTGAGTCTGCGGGCGACATTTCCACGCTTTCTCGATCTGGAAGCGAGCCACCGCAGCATTATCCTCGGGCTGTTTCATGCCGGTCGCAATTCCCCTCCGGAAGAGGAGGCCGGCACCAGCGGCGCTCGCTATAGTCTCTTTTTATCCTTCGATCAGGGAATGCAGTTGCTGGTGGACAGTCTAGCCTTCCGGGTCGGGGATCTTCGTGTGCCGCTTCCCGGATTCGAAATTACCTCAACGGTTCGTCTTAGGAAAACCGTAGAGGAGCTGAAACTTGAGCCTAAGGCAAGAGCATCTCAATGGCGGGTCCATACCAGTAGGGGCGATGATTATAGTGCCGATGCCGTGTGCCTTGCGCTACCCGCATACGTCTCGGCGCAACTGCTCGCCAAGCTTGCCCCATCGTTAGCCGGCGAGCTTCGAGCCATTCCCTACGCCTCGACCGCCACGGTCAATCTGGGCTATCGTCGCGAGGACATTCGCCATAGACTGAACGGCTTTGGTTTTGTTGTTCCGTTTGTTGAAAAACGATCGCTTATCGCTTGCACCTTTAGCAGCGTCAAGTTCGCCGGTCGAGCACCGGGCGGCTGTGTTTTGTTGCGTGCCTTTGTAGGAGGCGCCTTGCAGCCCGAGATATTTGATCTGGGGGTCTCACGAATAATCGCACGCGTTCGTGCCGATCTTCGAGACTTACTGGGCATCGAAAACAAACCTCTTTTTGCCGAAGTATCCAAGTGGGCGCGCTCGATGCCGCAATATGAACTGGGCCATCTGGGCCGGGTTAAAAAAATCGGCGACGAGTTGCAGAAGCTGCCAGGTCTGAAAATCGCCGGCAATATTTTTGCGGGCGCGGGTATTCCTGATTGCATTCGCAGCGGTGAAGCAGTCGCTGACGAACTGCTCGAAAGTTTTGCCATTGACTCTCAAACTAAGCTGAATTAGAAGAACGTGTTTCGTTCCACAAAAGGGGGCTGAGAACGTGTCGAATCAACAACCAGCACCGGACCAGTCGAAGATCGAAACTGAAGCGTTGTTGCGACAACTCAACGATGAGTGGGTGAAGGCGCTGGTGCGGCGGGACGGAATAACTCTGGACCGCATCATGGCGGACGACTTCTTCTTCGCTTATCCGTTAGAGGGAGACGACAAGGCGCAATTCATCAATGATGTAGTCTCTGGAGATCTTCGGGTTGAATATCTGAACAGAGAAAACGTCAGCGTGCGGATCCGGGGCGCCACTGCGGTGTTGACGGGGAAGGATTCAGCCAAGTGGTTCTATAAGGGTCATGAATGGTCCGGGAACTACAAGATTATTAACGTATATTCAAAACGCGACGACGAGTGGCAACTCATCGCAGTTCAGGCGTGCCATATTCCTTAGGAAGTCGGGAGTCTTGGAGTCTGGAGTCACGAGTCTGGAGTCCAGAGTCTGAGATTAGTTAGCTTTTGTAGTCCGTAGGTGCACGGACAGTGCGAGTGTCATTCGTGACACCTCATCGAACTGGTCGTACAAACTCCTGAAGGCGTTCTCCGAAACGTATCCCAGGGCGAGGGCGACATAAAGATGCGACTGTATCTCTGACACTGAGGCGTGAGCAATGTTCAAGAAGTTAGCAAACTCTCGGTCGGAATGTCGGCCAAATCCCTCCGCTATGTTCGCCATAATCGAAACACTTGCGCGTTGGATTTGGTCTCGCAGACCGAAGTCCTTTGCAAAACTGACATGCTTGGTAGCCTCGTAAACTTGACGAGTAGCCTTTCGAGCTTTCTGCCAGGCTAGAATGTCTTCGAATTTTTTGAAGGTAGCCATGTGAGTGTTCCTTTCATTGATGAGGTTAGTGAGGTTTGAACTCCAGACTCTGGCGGATAATACTGCCAAACGACCACTGGCAACAATGCCTGACTCCAGACTCCCGACTCCCGACTCCCGACTCCCGACTATTTATTGGCAAGACTCTCAATCCACTCCCCATTCGATTGCATTAGAGGACGAAAAGCCTCGCGCGGCACAGTTGTTTCGATGTGCATGTTGTCGTCGGTATTGATAACTGCCCCGGCCACCGCGGGCACCAGTCTGGATTCATCGCAAACTAGCCACGATCGCACATTAGCTTCACTGTTCATCTGGATACGAGTCAGCTCAGCCGAAATCTTTGGGTCCAGCATTCGCTCACCGAGATGGTCCAGCGAAAGCGCGCGATTGCTTCCTAGCAGCAGCAAGTCTTTTCCTTTCGCAATACCGCCGACTCGAAACAGCAGCACGTGGGGGAAAACCCGGGAGTAAGTCGCCAGGGCCGAGCGCAAACTATCCGTCGAGAGTTGGTAGATCTGGAGCCACTGGACAAAAACCCCGGATTCACTCAGGCGATCTCGACCCAACTCGAAAAATTCTTTGGTAAATAGATTTGCGACACCTGGCACCCAGGGATGGCTCGGCTCGCTCACGATCATGTCATAATGCGCAGGCGTCACTCGCAGATATGTCCGTGCATCGTCGATGATCATGTGAAGCCGCGGATCATCCAGCGGACGATTGTTGACATGCTCGAAGTAGCGCGAACCTTTAATCGTTGCGGGTTCCAACTCAACGCATTCGAGCGACTCGAGCGGTGATTGCAGCATCGCTCCCGCGGTAACTCCAGTGGCAAAGCCAACGACTAGACCATTCTTAAGACTTGGCGCGACCAAAATCGGCAACTGGCCGAGCATTACCTGGGTTGGCATATCGCCAACGTCAGATCCGTTCGTGCGCCCGTTAATCGCCATCGAGATGCTGTCCCAATCCTTGCGCACGCTAACAGTCGAAGTAGTCCCTTCTTCGTACATCAATAGACGATGTTCAGCCGGGCCGGTTTCTGAATTGGCGTCCCCGCCTATCTCTCGAGTTTTTGCCAGCACGCGAACCAGACTGTCATAGGCCCCAATCGAAAGCGCATCGAGATTCATCCTCGGAATGTTCAGAGCGGCGGTCGCCAAACACAGAACCAGGACCATCGCAAAGCTGCCTCCAACCACAAACGCTCTCAATAGAGCCGGATCCTTTGCCTTAGGTCCGGGTCGATAGGCAAAACCGGCGACGATCACGCAGAGCGATGCTGCGAAGAGCACTGTGAATCGCGTGGTCGCTTTTGGGATCAGAACGAAACCGGCCAGGAAGGCGCCAGCTATCGCACCGATGGTGTTGATTGCATAGCTCTGCCCCACAAGAACGACCGACTCGCGTTGTCCACCAGCCCAAATCAACACCAGCGGCATAACAGTGCCCATCAAAAATGCGGGTAACAAAATCAACAATGCAGCGCAGGCAATTTGCAAAGCCAACAAGCCGATCCAACTGTTCAAATGGAGTAAGAGACCAATCTTCACCAGCAACGCCGGCAGAAAGGCAACGACCGTTAGACTGAAGAAGAGACTGACAGCTGTCGCGAGTTCGACCTTGAGCAAAGTCTGTCGAAGTTTCTCCGAGTAATCCTTACGAGCGATAACGTACGCACCGGCTGACAGGCCGATCAGAAACATGGCGACAACGATGCTGAAGGCATAAGTACTCGACCCGATGATCATCGAGAGCAGTCGTGTCCAGGCAACTTGAGTGCTGATGGTGACAAATCCTGAGATAAAGGCGCAAAACATCCAGAACTCTTTGGACTCGATAGAGGCTCCTGCCGCGGATGGATCGACTGCTACGTGATCCTCAACTTCCAGCGACTCCCCCGCTCGTTCGGCCGATATAGCCAGGAGCCCAATGACGAGATTGACAAAGGCAGCAAAGAAAATGGTATTTCGCAGTCCAAGGGTCGGCAGCAAGATAAAACCTGCCGTCAGAGTTCCGAAGATTGCGCCAACCAGGTTGCAAGTGTAGAGCCGGGTCACCGAACTTGAGTCGTAGCTGCTCGAGCGCAACAAGGCTGCGGCCAGAACGGGCAGAGTGGCACCCATCAGTGTGGTCGGCGCCAGCAACATCAAACACGAGAGGGCAAAACGCCAGATGCTGAAACCGAAGAAGCCCGGATGAAATTGCTGCCAGATGTGAGCATAAAGATTATCGACCCAACTGAATAGTAGAGGCACCAGAACCGCGTAGATTGCAATGCCAATCTCGATTGCCCCATAAGTGCGAAGCGGCCGCTTGATGGAAGCAGACAATCGACCTGCCAGGCCACTGCCGAGCGCAAGACCTCCCATGAACGCTGCCAGCACCGTGCTCACTGCAAGAGTGGTTGCACCGAACACAAGACCCAGCATTCGAGCCCAGAGCACTTCGTAAATAAGACCCGTCGCACCTGAAAAAACAAAACATACGCTGATTACAAAGACGATCCTTCGCGGATATGCTGCGAACAAAGGTTGTGACTTCGCCTCTTCAACCGTCGCCATCGATTTCTCCTGGCAGTTTTCGTGTGATTTTGTTTTTCGCTTCGTGTTATTTCGTGGATCGATTTGCTTACTCGCAAAAAGGCGGCGAACGTGAGACTCCCCCGGACAAGCCGGGGGCCTCTCTTCTTAACCTTTCTGGTCGCTCTACAAATAAATCACATGGGACGTTCGCCAGACTCTCGCCGGAATCGAGCCTGGCGCCGCCGTTGTAAGCAGAATCGCAAAATCGTGTTCCAAAATCGCCGAGACTCCTCTGCCCGTTTCAATCTCATCCCGGTCGACAGGCGATGCTTCGTCTTGTGATGTCACGAGAGCGAGCCGGCGCAGGCAGTGATTCAGATGCTCGAGGCCAGAACCAAACGGGCCGAACTCATTGCCGAGTACCAGCCTCACTTCCGCGCGCTCATCTATAAAGTGTTTCAACAAAGATGCCGTTTGAATTACGCCACGCTCAAATCGCTCTTCAAAACCGCCTGAATCCCCATTTCGCGGCAGGCGCGTATCAAGCTCGATTGTGATCCGGCGCTCATCCTCGGAGGTGAACTCGCGCACTGTGAGCTTCCGGGCCCGGGCCGTGGCTTTCCAGTCAATGTGTCGTAGATCGTCCTGCGCCTGATAGTCACGCAATGAAAAAAGGTCGTGACCGGCGCCGCGTCTCAACGAAGCCATCTGACCGGCATAAGTCGGCAATAGATGGAGTTCATCACTTATCGGCTCTGGTTTTGGATAAACAACTATGTCCACATCGCGCGCACGCAGCCGGCGTCGACGCCTTACGAAACCAAATGGGAAGCGAGTAGATAACTCAAAACCGCTGATCAGAACATGTCCGCGCCTCGGAAAGAGTTGTTCAACCCGCTGTTCCGCCGCCGCTCGGTGCGGAACGTACGCAAAATACGCAAGCGTCCGCTTGTGATAGCGTCGCCTCCCACGCCGGCGCCTGGTTTCACTTTCTGGATTCAATGGTCCGCGCGCTTCTACGACAATTGAAAACGACGGCAAGACGCGCTTGGTATTTCTCAGCGTGACGATCACCGGCGCAGCCTCTCCGGCAAAGATGTGGTCCGGAAAGCGGGCCGAGACGACCAGGTCACGCAATGAGACGCGCGCCGCGACCCACGATACAAACAACGCTGAACACAATAAGGAAAAGACCAGGAAAAGCAGATTGTTCCCTGTATTCCAGGCGGCAAATCCGACAACGCCGATGATCAGGACGAAAATAAGGCCACCGGCTGTGATCTCGAAGGGGAAATCCAACCTGAGAACTTCGAGACGCGCCGAACGTGCAAGTGGTGGAACTACAAAGACAATGATCAGCAGCGCGATAATTAGTGACAAGATGGCCGCAGCGCCTGCGAGTTGAGGCTCGTTCGTGCGGCGCGCCAACACCGTTACCAAAGCCGACGCGAGTCCCGCAAGAATGAGCAGCAGGCCAGGGATTAGCCTTGAGAGCTTGAGAGTTTTAAGACCCTGTTTTGATATGGAGGGAATTGGACTAGACCTGGAACTGTCCTGACGCCCGGTCCTGCTCGCAAGGGGCTCTGTCTCTTCTCCGCGTCGCCGCTTCTCGGTCTCCCCCTGTCCATCTCTTTGCGCCGTCATACTTGCTAAAGCGGCACACTGACCGACTTCAGGATCTCGTGCAGGACGGCTTCCGCCTCCTCACTGCGTCGAAGCGAAGAAGAAAAGCGCGAACTTACAACCACCCGATGGGCAAAGACTGGGAGCACAAGACGCTTGATATCGTCGGGAATGCAGAACGCCCGCTCCTCGGTTAAAGCGAGCGCCTGCGCTGCACGGAAGAGCGAAAGCGTTCCCCTTGGACTAACGCCGAGATCCAGCATCTCTGAATCGCGAGTCGCAGCGACCAATCGCATTAGATATTCAACCAATGCATCATCGACCGAGACTGAGGCAACACTGCCTTGCAGTTCAGTTACTTCCGCGCTATTCATAACCGCTTCCACATCGTCCAGCGGGTCAGAGTATTCACGATCGCGCAGGATCTGCTTCTCGTCGTCAGTCGCCGGATAGCCAATGCGCAAACGCAGCATGAACCGATCCAGCTGGCTTTCCGGCAATGGATAGGTGCCGTGATGCTCGATCGGATTTTGCGTGGCCAAAACTATAAAAGGGGCGGGCAGTAAGTGAGTCGTCCCTTCTACAGTTACATGTCTCTCGGCCATCGCTTCCAGGAGGGCCGATTGGGTCTTGGGAGTAGTGCGATTGATCTCGTCCGCCAGAACAATGTTGGCAAAGATCGGACCGGGCTTCCATTCAAAAACACCTGAGTGCTGGTTGTAGACGGACAAACCAATCACGTCGGAAGGCAGGAGATCCGAGGTAAACTGTATGCGCTGAAAACTGCAATCGAGTGCACGCGCAAGCGCATGAGCTAGTGTGGTCTTGCCAACGCCGGGAACATCCTCAACCAGCAGGTGGCCGCCGGCAATCAACGTAATAATGGCCAGACGAACCGCCTCAGGTTTGCCTTTGATTACCTTTTCGACTGCCTTTTGCAGGCGCTCAATCTGCTCAACAGCAGTTGCCAGCGTTACGGTTTGCTCTGAGTTAATGGCTTCCAAACGTCTCATAACAGGGTACAGACATTCCTGTCTGTCTGGGCCTTTTTCTTACTTCAGCACTCTGAGGCGCGCCTGACAGGCACAATGCCTTTCCTTCGAACGGTTTTCATTCTACATGCTAAGACCCGCGGTCGCACCTACAAAAGTGAGGTGCCGGGGGCCTTAAGTGGTGCAGCGCTTGGCGGATGTGACGTGCCTTGCGACCTGTAGTAGACTAAAAGTGATCAGGTTTTCCAGGCCGGTTTACTTCATGATCGTGGGAACTACGGGCCGGCCATGTCGTGTAATTCAGGCAGGAGATCCCCTATGAGACACCATCGTACAAGTCGTAATACGGAACATGGTTTTTCACTCATTGAATTGATGATCGTCATCGCGATCATCGGCATTCTTATCGCTGTCGGGGTAACAGGCTGGCGCGCGGCCGTGCGTGCGGCCAACGAAGCGGCCGCCATTAAGACCCTTCGCACCATCGCCGAGCAACAGATGCTTTACTACAATGCACATCAACGCAGCAGCTTTGGGGCTTTCGACGAGATGCTTAAGGAAGGCTTGTTGGACACGCGCTTTTCGGGCTCCACGCCCGTTGTTGAAGGCTACATTTTCCAGATGAAAGTTATTCCCAAGTCGACGACCAACCAGGCTGGTTACTCCATTAACGCCGATCCTCAGGTGACTGAAGGAGTCGGCGCTACGGGGAAGAATCATTACTTCCTCGACTCGAATACACTCACCATCCACGTCAATGCCAATCAGCCGGCATCACCCACCGATCCGCCGATCGGACAGTAGGAGTGCGGTCCGTTTTGATCGCAAGCGGGTTTCACCCGTAGGAGTGAAGCATCAATGAAATCAGACGAAACCTTTGCCCACAAATTTCACTTGCAACCTTCCTTCACATACTGCTAACCTCCGCTCGCACTCAGAAAATGCAAACTGCCGACCTCGCGGCTGTCCGCTCTGTCAATAATTCTCTGGAGCCTCATACTAATTAAAGGAGAAACAATGCCCACCAAGATCGATAAAGTGATCGTCACGAACTTTTCTGCACTGACGGAGAAGTATGGCAAAGATAACCTCAAGAAGATTGATAAAGCAGTGGCTGCTTTAATCGCTGCCGACAAGAACCGTGGCTTAATTGCCGAGTATGTCGGGCTAGATAATGCCGCCGCGATGAAAAAGGTGGGCGCAACTCCGGTAACATCCGCCTCGAATCGAAAGCAAAACAAAGCTGCCATCGATGGTATCTACAAAGCCCTGGCGCCTGATTACATAATGATTCTCGGTTCGATTGACGTGGTGCCCCACCAGGACATGCGCAATCCAATGTATTCCCCGGACCCTGACGGCGATCCCGATCGTTTTGCTTTCGGCGATCTGCCCTATGCTTGCGAAAAACCCTATGGCCAGCGGCCGCAAGACTTTATTGGACCGACACGAGTCATCGGGCGGTTGCCCGACCTTACCGGCATCAATGATCCAACCTATCTTATCGACTTGCTTGAAACAGCGACGTCGTACAGTTCAACAACCGCCGACGCCTATCATGACTACCTTGGAATTACCGCCGAAGTCTGGAAATCGTCGACTGAACAGAGTCTGGAGCGAATATTTGGCGAGACGAAATCGCTGAACTCGGTACCGCCCCGGAAGGACAGTTGGTCCAAGTCACTTATCGCCCGCAAGGTACTCTTTGTGAACTGTCACGGCAACTTCAATACACCGTATTTCTCCGGCCAATCGGCTGCGGACGAGGACGATTATCCGGACGCTCTGCGCGCGAGTTTTGTAAATGGCAAGATTACTGAGGGAACACTTGCGGCTATTGAATGTTGCTACGGTGGCCAGCTCTACAATCCCAAGTTTGCCAAAGGTCAGGCGGGAGTTTGCAATACATATCTGGAGAACAAAGCCTACGGATTCTTTGCCAGTACTACGATTGCTTATGGACCAAGTTCTGGCAATGGCCAGGCTGATCTCATCTGCCAGTATTTCCTGCGTAGTGTGCTGGCCGGTGCTTCAATCGGCAGAGCCGCTCTCGAGGCGCGGCAGAAGTTTGCCCGCACCACCTCAATGGGCAACCCGATGAACATCAAAACCCTGGCGCAGTTTAACCTCTACGGTGATCCTTCGTGCTCACCCGTAAAAATGCTGGATCCAAAAGGGCCGCAGCCTAAAACTCCGGCGAAAGGAGTTCCCTGCTCCACTGTTGATCGCGTCGATCGCTCGAGCCGGCGGCGCGCTTTGTTCATTGAAGGTGCGTCGATAACAGCTACTCGCTCGACTTCGCGTGAGTCAAAAAAGCCACCCTCAAAATCAATCAAGGCTGCTCTTCAGAACAAGGCCAGAGAATTAGGAGTTATCGGCGCCGCCACCAAGTCGTTTATCGTAGAGGCGCCCAAAAAGATTAAGGGAATGCCGAAGATGATGATCGACGACGAATTAATTCCCAGCGGTTACCATGTTCTCTTGGGCAGGGAGAGAATCAACGGTAAGATGAGTAAGTCGAAGAACAAGAAAATGAGAGCAACACCGCCACCCGTCACCCAAATCGTGGCCCTGGTGGCAAAAGAAGTCGATGGCAAAGTCGTGTCCGTGACAAAGCTGTACAGCAAATAACGACACGATCACCTTGAGAAGGCGGTTTATAGATGGCTGAATTCAAAGGTCAAGTAGTCAAGGGCCCATTCGCCGTCGGATCAAAGAGCGAACGCCAGGGACTGTTTCTTCAGACCAAAGGTGATAGGTATCTTTTGCGCCAAATGGGGGGCAGCCCCTACCAGGATCCGGAACTGGAAAAACTTGTTGGCAAGACAATCAAGGCAGAAGGCGAGATTGACGACTACATGTTGTTGCTGTCCAACTGGAAGGTTTTAGAGGATTGAGCCGGGTTGACTTGCAACCCAAAATCGATGCTAAATCATATGCGTCACGGCTCGTTCGTTTTCCTGGTATCGATTATTCACCCAACCTAGCTCGCACCGAGACAGTCCCGCCAGGGACTTCAAGTGTGAAACTGAGTTTGCCGTTCATCCTGAGGGTGATCACGATCCGAAGGCTTTCAAATCCCCGCCCGCGGAGAACTGTGAAAGAATCAGCCACAGATTAACGCGGATGAAACTGATCAGAATAATGAACTCATACGACAGCTTCATAGGCTGAGCTAGGTTTCTGGTTGGATCCGTGTAATCTGCGTTAATCTGTGGCTAAACTTCCTTGAACGAGGCACCATCCAAGCATAATGCAGATCAAGCTCGCTGAAGAGATCCAGGGGCAGCCAAGTAACGAGACTAGTTACGACGGCCCCGCTGTGGCTGTGGGACGAAACCCTGCAACCTGCCAGATTGTTTTCGATCAAAAACGGTGGCCCACTGTCTCGCGGCAACATGCCCAGTTTCAATTTCAGAACGGCCAATGGAAACTGGTTGACAGCGGATCCACTTACGGCACATTTCTAAATGGCCAGCCGGTCAAAGGCCCTGTCAATTTGCAGTTGCATGCGCGAGTGCAGTTTGGGTCTGATGGACCAATACTCGTAGTAACGGGCTTTGCCACGGAAGACGAGCCAGGCGAAGCAACCGTTATTGACATGCCCAAACCGGCGGCGCCCGCTCTGCACCCGGACATGCAGGCGCTGCCCACACACCCGCCAAAGCATTACCCTGCGGCGCCGGTTTTCGTGGAATTGTCCGGTGCCGGAACTGGACAATTGCAGCGGATAGAACTAACCAGGGACGTCACTCGCTTCGGTCGCGACCCGGGAGTGGAAGGCGTGATCGATGCTGCGGCGGCGATAGTTTCGCGCCGGCATGCAGAAATCCAGCGTCGCGATGACAGATATATTCTGGTCGACCTCGGCAGCTTTAACGGCACCTTGCTTAACGGCCGTCGCATTGTCGAGCCTGAAGTCCTCCATGACAACGACAAGATAGAGCTGGGTCCGGGTGGGCCTACTGTCCGTTATGTCGATCCGGCGCATCCTCAACCCCGCCGGGAAGAACCCGCAGTTCTCCCGGAGTCAGCCTTATTGCCGGAAGCGGATCTGGGGATGCACTCTTCAGCCAAGCTTGCGACCATGGTGCTCCGCTCACGCTCTGAGAGCCCACTACAGATTACCGGTGGGCTTGATTCGGGGATGTTTATCGAACGGCCGTTTGGCGATGCGCAAAGATTGATCGTCGGCCGAGGTGAGGAGTGTGATATTCGGTTGGATGGTCTGTTGATATCCAACCGCCACGCCAACATTCTCAAAACAAACTCAGACTTTATTATCGAAGACTTGAATTCGACCAACGGCACCTACGTCAATGGTGCTCGAATCACTGGTCGCCGAACTATTCAACCACAGGATGTAATACAGATCGGGCCTTTCGTTCTCCGCGTTGACCCTCAGCGCGGTGTGGCCGTATTCGACACTCGCGCGAAAACGCGGATTGATGTTTTCCAGGTCACGAAGGAGGTGCCTAACCGCTCTGGCCCGGGAAAGGTCAGATTGTTGGACGAAGTCTATCTGAGCATTCAGCCCAATGAGTTTATCGGAATGCTCGGGCCCTCGGGAGCAGGTAAGTCGACCCTCATGGACTCGCTCAACGGTATGCGGCCTCCGTCGAGTGGACAGGTGCTGGTCAATAATCTGGATTTCTATCAGCACCTTGAATCGCTTAAGCAGTCGATTGGTTACGTTCCACAGGACGATATCATTCACCGTGAGCTGACGGTCTATCGCACGCTTTATTATGTCGCCCGTCTGCGACTCTCTCGAGACATTTCCGTAGGCGAGATAAACCAAATCGTGGACGAAGTGATGGACGTGACCGGTTTGTCTGAACGACGCGACGTCCCCATCTCGCAACTCTCGGGAGGCCAACGCAAACGCGTTTCCATAGCGGTTGAACTAATCACAAAACCGTCTGTCATTTTTCTGGACGAGCCGACCTCGGGACTTGACCCGGCAACTGAAGAAAAAGTCATGAAGCTCTTCCGTCAGATCGCCGAATCGGGACGGACTGTGATTCTGACGACGCATGCGATGGAGAACGTAAAGCTGTTTGACAAGATTGTTCTTCTGATGCGCGGCAAGCTCGTGTTTTACGGAACGCCCGCCGAGGCGCTGGCTCATGTGGGCGCCGAGAGCTTCAAGGAGATTTACGACAAACTCGAGGCGCCGGTCTTCGAACGCCTGGCAAAATCAAACGGCAGTCTTTCGCGCGAACAGGTCTCCGAGGAAGTGGCGGAAGAGTGGAAACGTCGTTTCACCTGGACGGAAGCGTACAAACGCAACATCGCCAACCCACTCACGGAAGTATCGAGCAAGCCCCGTCAGATAGCCCCGGCAAAACGTCGAACAACCCTGGGCGATTTGCTGCGACAATGGGGCACTCTTTCGCGGCGCTACCTCGGGGTTTTGACTCGTGACAAGCTGAACTTGCTGATTTTGTTTGGTCAGGCGCCAATCATCGCCCTGCTGACTTACATGGTGGTTGGGGCGCACGCGCAAAGAGACTTTCCTTATTTCATACTGGCGCTGGTAGCGCTCTGGTTTGGCACGTCTGTGGCTGCGCGAGAGGTTATTAGAGAACGGGCCGTTTACAACCGCGAGCGCATGGTTAATCTTCGTCTAATACCCTATGTTGGTTCGAAACTGTTTGTCTTGACGTTGATTGTGAGCTTCCAGTGCCTGCTTCTTTTCGCAACCTTAAAGTTGCTCGACGTCACCACCTTGATGGCCCTGCCCGGGAGATACGGCGGTCTGCCTCAGTTGTTCGTAATAATCCTTACCGGGATGGTGGGCATCGCTCTGGGCTTGTTTATTTCCTCAGTCGTGAAAACTTCGGAAATGGCTACCAGTCTGGTGCCACTCATATTGATCCCACAGATTCTCTTCTCCGGGCTTGTGGGTGTGCCCGTCGGAATAGCCAAGGTGGCCGGCGTGGTAATGCCGGCAACGTGGTCATTCGATGAGATCAAGCGTCTTTCGGGTCTGGATGTTTTGCGTGGCAAGGATGAAAACGCGCAACCTTCAGCGAAAAACGAAGGGCGAGGACTTTTCAAACAGATTGAGCACGATAACGACGCAAACATCGTTGACGCGCAGGAAAAAATCAAGAGCTACAAAGCCGATGCCGAGAAGAGCTCGAAAGATTTTGAAAAGCAAATGGATCAATACCAAAAAGACTTGATGAAAGGCGGCAATCCCACCAAGCCGGTGGCCCCGGAACTTGGCGCTGCGCCGGAGGTGGCCAACGCCGAAAGAATTCCCGACGACTTGAGCAGTTTCATTGATTTCCTGCACCCGTGGGGTGGGCACTGGGTAAATCTAGGCGTGTTGTTTGCCATGCTCTTCGGTCTGCTTTTGGCTGCTGGTATAGCCCTCCGCGCTCAGGATATCGGGTGAGCCTTGCCATGGCAGGATTCTTACCTTTCAGCGATGTTCGTGAAAAACCCGGGAAAGACTCACCACGGAGACACGGAGGTCACTGAGGTGAGCTCGGCTGAAGAACGTTCTTAGTTCTCGATTGACGCGCGCTACGAGTTCCTGTAAAAGCGCGTCCTACGTAATCTAAACCCCTTGGAGGCATCTCATGAGAAGAAGGTTCACAAAGAAGAAGGTTCTATTCCTTACTTGTTGTTGCCTGGCAGTGATTGGGCTGGCAATGACCGAAACCACAATCCCCAACTCCGCTGCAGATTTTACCGGTCGTGAGATTCTGAGTGTCACTCGAATCGCTCACGGAGGTCCGGACTATGCAAACTTGCAAAATGTTACAGTGCAGGCCAGCGGGTTCGTAAATGCGGTCGCATTCGGCGCTGTCGGCGCCAATCCGCTCGGCGCAGCCGCGGAGGTAAGACTCAGGATAACGGACTACCAGGACAAACAGATGCGACGGAGACTAAACGTTGCCCCAACCACGATTCTTCCAGGTCCGACGTTCCTGGTCTTCACAGGGGCTCAGGGCGGAGGAATGGTTTTTGGCAACGAATTTCGCGTGAGCGAAACGGCAGTTTCACGCCATTGGGCGATGATGGGATTCGACACTCTCAATCGAGCCATCGAAGGCCAACTGGTCACCGCAAGACAAAGAGATGAGGGCATTGACTACGTAGTAGAAGTTAAGTTCAATCCCCAGGATACTATTCGTTACTGGATCAATCAGCAGACGTTTCTCATCGATAAAATTGTCACGCGCTACAACAGCAACGTCATAATCGAAGAGCAGCGCAGTGATTATCGCCGGGCCGACTGCATGATGCTTCCTTTCCACATCACTACGCGGTTGCAGGGCCAGCGCTTTGCTGACCTGGCGATCGAAAACTACGACCTGAAAACCCTCGTACCTGCGGCTACTTTTACGATTAGCGCAACTCCTTAGGAGAATGGAAGAGTTGCGTTCCAGCTGAAGTCGAATTCAGACTTTCAAATCTCAACTCTCGTCTTGACCTCGCTTCGGACTGTGCCTCCGTGTTGGTTTATTCCTTCGCGGGGGCACATTCCGTTCTGAGCACACTAATCTGATGAAGTAATCAAACTCGTTTTCAGAATCGATTGTCGTGTGTATCGATTCTAGCGCGATCGAGCGCATTCCGTTGCAGATCGAGACAGTTCCAAATCAATCCAGCGCTGGAAAGACTTGGCCGAAAACTGCTGAATCCACGCAAGCGATTGGTACAGAAGTCGCAAGTGATCACACCAAACAACTGGACCACAGAATTTTAAGGCAAGCAACGAGAGGAGGAGCTATGCCAGAACGAGAGACGCTCGAACGGGCAAAGCAAGACAAACGTGAAGGAAAGGCTGCCAGCACACAGGCGGGTGAGTTTGTGCACGAAGAGATTGAACATATCCGCGAGGGGAAGCACGGCGCCCGGTCGACGAAGCAAGCCATTGCTATTGGCCTATCGAAAGCCCGTCGGGCCGGTGTAAACCTTCCGCCGCCAAAGAAGGGGCAAACATCCAAACAAACCCGTGAACGGGCAGAGCGCGATATCGATCAGGGGCGCAGCGGCTCCA
Organism: Pyrinomonadaceae bacterium; assembly: GCA_035644135.1. Classification (GTDB taxonomy): domain Bacteria; phylum Acidobacteriota; class Blastocatellia; order Pyrinomonadales; family Pyrinomonadaceae; genus PSRF01. Next base: position 42,865 of record DASQPD010000152.1, on the reverse strand, counting down.
GGAAAAAACCAGCCACAAAGCGGTCAAGGGCAACATCCCGGGCCCTCAAACTCGAAGGGCACAGTGCCGCATCGAAAGTGGCGTTGTCGCGCCATGCTCGCAGCGTAGCGGCAAAACGGTCCGCAGCCTCTCGCTCGCGCTCCGCGCGCAAGGCAGCCGCGACCCGCAGGAAGTAACGGTTTGATGTCCGATAAGCTTTAGCTTGTCGTAAACGCGCGACAAACTAAAGTTTATCGGACACTTGCAGCACTAAAGGAGATGAGAGAGTGCAAAACGACGAGGAGGCAATACGCAAATTGGTTGACACCTGGATGGTGGCCAGCAAAAAGGGAGATCTTGCGACCGTGCTTAACCTCATGACTGATGATGTGATTTTTATGGTTCCGGGTAGAGAGCCATTCGGCAAGGAGGAGTTTGCGGCTCTTAACAAAGGCATGAAGAACGTCGAGATGGAATCAACCAGCGAAATTCAGGAGATCAGGGTACTGGGCGAATGGGCCTGGATGCGTAATCGTCTGAAGGTAAAGCTCACAACCCCGGGCAGTAGACCCACCGTCCGCTCAGGCTACACGCTTACCATCCTGCGAAAGAATTCCGAGGGCGCCTGGGCTATCGCGCGCGACGCAAATCTGCTCGCGGAGACAACCTAGACGTCCAGTCTGTTTTTCCGATAAGACAGGGAGACAGTTATAGAGCACGACAAATATCATTGGCCAAACACACGTGCCCAGCCTGTCCCCGCGCAAGTCAGACATGGGCCCGTTGCGTCGCGTCTGCCAGAGCCTTGACATTGCCTGCATGTACCGGCCGGTTGAGTCACCAGGACCTGACCTTTGCCACCACACACTGGACAGGAGATGACATAGCCCACCGCGACGGCCCACTGCCCTCGCCCGGCACACCAGGCACACTTTTGCCGTGAGCCCATGCTCTCCCGCTGATTCGTGTTTATGGTGCTCATGAGCGCTCAATTGCTAGCGCACGGTTACCAGCCTTTCAAAAGCTGGCGTCGTGCTCGCAAAGGCGGCCAGTGCTTCCGACTCGTCATCATATACATCAAAGACGGTGAGCAGTTTTGTGATGACCATTAACTCGCGAAGCCGCTCTGTAAGATGGACCAGTTTAATTTCTCCACCCTTGTCTTTCAGAGTAATGTGGCTGGAGATAAGCTCGCCCAAGCCGCTCGAATCAATATGTGTGACAGCGGCAAGGTTTAAAAGAATTTTAGTCTTCCCTTCTCCCACCAGGCAGCGGATCGCTTTATGTAAATCCAAAGCGCCGCCGCCAATTCGCACCCTGCCTTTAAGGTCAAGCACTGTCACGTCTCCGACCTTGCGTTCATTTATGTATAGATTGATCACTTCAGTTGTCTTCCAAACATGTGGCTTCTCTGAGGTGGCTGTTTGCTTCAGATAGTCTGGATAATTCCAGAGGAGCTGAGAAAAGAGTAAGCGGACTCAATTCAGTAGCTACCTTACGCTTTTGGATTGTTATATGTCAAACCCAGAATATAGTTCCTATAGACAATAGTTTTCGTATGTGATACATACCGAAGGCAAAGGAGGAGCTATGATCGGGATACGCATTGATCAGTTATTGAAAGAGCACGGGCGGACATTCTATTGGCTGGCGAAAGATACCGGCATTAGCCACACAACGCTCTGGCGCTTGAAGAAAGGCAGGGCCCTGGGGATCAACTTCGAAACGCTCGAGAAACTGTGTCTGGCACTCCAGTGTCAACCGGGTGATGTGCTCTTGCTTACTAATGGAAAAAGGCGAACCCGAAAGCAAAGCTCGAAAAAGTAGGCCGGGCAATTGCCGGTGACCTTAAGCAAGAGTTTGGATGTGCAGGCTTGAAAAACAACGACCGCGCTGCGGTCATAAGGCTGAGGCAGGTCTCTCGCGACGGCTCGTCATTTCGCTAGCCGGACTTAAGCTCGCGTCTATCTGGAACGTCGCGGTCGAAACGAGCGCGTTCCCACGCTACGGCTACTACGACTCCCCGACAGAAAAGCATTTGCGCCGCCTATCTTGCTTGAGTGCCTGGAACCGCCAAAAGCGGGAAGCACGATCCGTTCCACCGGCTGTCCAGTCAGACGCTCGATGGCCCGCATTGAGAATTCGTCAACAGGGGCAACCAAAGTAATGGCGCGCCCGCTGTTTCCCGCCCGCCCGGTCCTGCCGATGCGATGGACGTAATCTTCCGGGGCGCTAGGCACATCATAGTTGATCACGTGCGAAACAGAATCGACGTCAATGCCCCGGGCGGCAATATCGGTCGCTACCAGCACACTGATCTGACCTTCACGAAAACCGCGCAAGGCCGCCTCGCGTTGGGGCTGGCTGCGGTCGCTGTGGATGCGGTTCACCCGGTGGTTCCGCGCCTGAAGTATATGCGACAGCCTCTCTGCCCCGCGACGCGTGCGTGTAAAAACTAAAACACGATCCTGCGGATCACGTTCCAGCAGATCGAGCAGCAGCGCCATCTTCGACTCGAGGGCGACCGGATATGCCATCTGTTCAATCTGTGCGGCAGCCTGGCCACGCGGACTGACTTCGATCAATTGCGGACTCTTCATCGTTGAGCGGGCAAGCTGTTCGATAGCCCACGACATGGTCGCCGAAAACAGGAGAGTCTGACGGCTACCCGGAAGTGTCGCCACTATCTTACGAATGGCCGGCAGGAAACCTATATCGAGCATGCGATCAGCTTCATCCAGCACTAGTACTTCAACCTGCGCCAGCTTCAACGAGCCGCGGTCAAGATGGTCTAATAGTCGTCCGGGAGTTGCCACTACGACGCTGGCGCCACGGTGCAAGGCATCGAGCTGACGTCGCATAGCCGCGCCGCCAATCAGGCTCACGCAAGCAGGTCCTTTTTTCGGCGCAAGTTGCAGGTAGGCCTGCTCGGTTTGCAAAGCCAGCTCACGTGTCGGCGCCAGAATGAGCACGCGGACGCCAGGCCGCTTGGCTGTCGTCAGTCGTTGAATGATCGGCAGCAGAAAAGCTGCCGTTTTGCCCGTGCCGGTTTCGGCACAGCCAATCAAATCAGAGCCGTTCAGAACAACAGGGATCGCCTGCTTCTGAATCGGTGTGGGTTCAATGTATCCGAGAGACTGACATTTGTGCGCGAGCACATTATTCAGTCCCAGTTGAGAAAAATTCATTTGGTTCCTTGTCTTGTGATTTTAGATCTTGCGATGTTTCGCTCCGGCGCTTCGCCTTCGGGAAACATACGCAGAAAAACCGCGCCTCTGACAATTTTCAGCCAGAGGCGCTTTGAGAAAGGGTCGCTGGTGAGTGGTAATTGAGTTACCAGCGGGGTTCCCGATTGCCGCCGCCGAAGCCGCCGCCACCATTGTTGCGATTGCCGGCGTAACCACCGCTCCGACCACCGCCGAAGCCGCCACCGCGGTTTTCGCGCGGTTTGGCCTCATTGACCTTCAAGGTCCGGCCATTGACTTCTTTGCCATCGAACTGCGCAATTGCAGCAGCGCCTTCTTCTTTGGAAGACATTTCGATAAAGGCAAAGCCGCGCGAACGGCCTGTCTCGCGGTCTTCAACGACCGACGCGGATTCAACCGTGCCCGCCTGGGCAAAAAGTTGCTGCAGGTCCCCACTCGAAGTTTGAAACGAGAGATTCCCGACGTAAAGTTTCATAGACATAATTGTAGATGTACCTCTCTCCAGTGAAGGAGAATTGAGAGAAGCTGCGAATCTAAGTTGCTTCGGAGTAACGGTTAGCAGCGAAGGCTTGCGTTCGGATGCTCAAGAAGAGCGGCTTCTAAAGTTTGAATCGGCCTGCTCTCGAACTACCTAAAACGCGAACCGCCGATTATTCAGGGCGGGGAGCGCATCACCGTCGACGCGCGAGAGAAGGATAAACACGAGCTATAGTGCACTATCTCAGGCTATGACGCAAGGCTGGATGGGGATTCTGGGGTTTGATGGTCCAAAACTGAGTAAAAAAGGAGGAAATCCATCTTTTGCCGTTGCGCTTCAACTGACCAATTGACTGGCTGCCAAGTGCGAGAGTCACATCGGGAAGTCGAGTGTAACATCAGGTCGCTTCGCTCCCGGTACTGTAGAGAACATCGAGTCTTTTTGTGCAAAGCCCAAATAAGAATCATTGCGAGGTGGCTCAGGTTCAGGAGCGAAGGAATATCAAATGCTCGTTGCAACTCTCTCAGCGTTCAGTGCCACAACTCGATAACATTCGCAGGCGACTTGCTCCAGTTTCTCTCGATTGAGGATGCTGATTCGCCCGGCCGAGTAACTAATTAAACCCTCGGCCTGAAGGCTGAGCGCCGCATTACTTACACTTTCCCGGCCCAGGCCCAGCACATCTGAAACATAATGCTGGGTGAGCGGCAACTCGTTAGACTCTACTCGATCGCGAGACATTAACAACCAGCGGGACAAGCGCTCTTTCTCACTATGGAGCCGATTGCAAACGGCAGTTTGGATCACCTGCTTCATGAGAGTGCGCGTGTACAAAAGCAATAAGGTCAGCAGTGGGCTGTGCGTCTGCGTCAGCTTTTCCTTGAGTACGTTGGACCTCATTCTGGTGGCCGAGCCGGCAATTTGCACCAGGGCCTCTTCAAAGGCTATGTCATCCCCCAGTAACACCGGGATTCCTACCATCCCATCTTTGCCGATAATGCCTACTTCGATGCTCAGTCCGTCGTTAATGTGAGTGACCAGTGAGATCAGGGCCGTGCCGGGAAAGTAAACATATTCCACCGCGTCGCCCGAGTTATAAAGAATCTCTCCCACCGGCAACGAGACCGATTCGAGGTGAGGAAGCAAACTCTCGAACTCCTCGCGCGGCAGCGCCGCGAGAATCAAGTTGTCGATGGTATGCGGTTTAGTCATCTTGTTTAAGCCCGATCCTGTTCGGATGAATGCTTCCTGCGCTGAAACTCAATCCAGATAGTGATTTTTCAAACTCGCCTGTAAAGCAGGCGGGAGGCCTTTCCAACACGCGACGCCGAGTTCTTTAAACGCCAGGTCAAGAGCCTGGACCCGCGAGTAATGCCATTGTCCCCGCTTCTCTTCATATGACCAACGATAGAAAGGACCATCCGCTCGCCTGCTGAAGAATATTGAATCTCCACAGTTGACTTCTGATCCTAAAAGATTTGTGTATATTCGCAGACCATTCATGCTAAACCGTCCCGTTGTCCTGCATTAACTGAATTAATTGCTCAAAATCCAGGGAACGACTGCGCTTCACATTTATAGAGGGATCGTCCACTATCCAAAAACAAGGCGCACTTCCGTCCACCGTTTTTAGATCCTCCACCGCGCTCAGGTCCAAGTTCATTGGACGAAAGCATTCCAATTCGGAATGGCGGGAGCGCGTGACCATCGCCTCTTTGCTGCTGTGAAATACCGGCATCCGAAAGCGTCCATGATCATCAAAGGCGAACCAGTCGCCATTGGCTCTTCGCATCGCATAAAGATCGCTCATTGTAGCTTCTCAGCCAGCTGAAGTTTGCGGCATGACGAGCACAAACGGCTTAAGTTGATGGAATTAGTGTTGCAGGTGGTCAAAGACATCGGGATTCTCTTGGCCCAAGTCACATTGCAAAAACAACAGACGGCACAAGGAGAACGACGCTACGCGCAAATCCCGATGTCGAGAGTGGGTGGTATAAAGACCGGCTAAAAACTTACGAGAGAAGTGTAACACAGATACTTATAAAAGACTGTCCGGGGAGTTTGGAATGATCCACGAAAGCACACCAAAACACTTCAGGTGATTCAAGAGATCTGGGGTACTATCATGGGCTCGTTGCAGACAAACTATACTAACAAAACAGACCAAAGAATCTTGCCCCTCGATTACTGTTCGTCATAAGCCTCACTCAACTTGCGAAAGTGGTAGCCCATCGCCGCCAGACGCAGCGACTCAGTGAACTTATCGCGATGCTCTGCCAATGCCTGGCGGAAAAAGCGCCAGAACTCTACCCGTTCACGATCAAGCACACCCAGCTTTACAGCCACCCGCGCAAAGGCAGCCAAGCCACTGATGACAGTGAAATGATTCGGTTCGCAAACCTCCTGCGTTGTGCGCTTCAAAGACTCCAGGGCCCGACCATAGTATTCGCGGGAGTTGTAGATCGTACGCATGATCGATTGGTAGCCCTCCATCAGGCGGGTCGGATCCATTACTGGAACAAAGTTGAGCGAGCAGTTGGTGTTGTTCCCGGAAGCTTCGCCGAGCAGCCTACCCTCCCGCTCGAGCCTCTTCCAGAGTTGTGTGTCAGGTAGCGCGTTGAGCAGACCAACCATAGCCAGGGGAATGGCGCTCTGGCGAATGAATTCGATCTGGCGGTCAAAAATATCTTCAGGATCATTGTCAAAGCCCACAATAAATCCGCCCATCACTTCCATCCCATAGCTTTGAATCTTCTTTACCGATTCAATCAGGTTGCCCCGGTTCTGTGACTTTTGCGCTTCTTTCAGACTCTCTTCAACGGGAGTCTCAATACCGAGGAAAACGCGGCGAAAACCCGCGTCCCGCATGTTGTCGAGCAGTTGATCGTCGTCCGCGAGGTTCACGCTGGCCTCAGTCAAAAGCGAAAAGGGATAGCCATTTCGTTTTTGCCATTGAGCCAGTTCAGGCAACAGGCGCCTGACATTCTTTTTGTTCCCGATGAAATTATCGTCAACGATGAAAACCATGCCGCGCCAGCCGAGAGCTTTGAGCGCATCAAATTCAGCCAGCATTTGTTGATTACTTTTTGTTCTGGGAATTCGCCCGTAAATCTCGATGATGTCGCAGAACTCGCAGTTGAAAGGACAACCGCGCGAAAACTGCACCGACATCGCGCTGTAATGTTTCAAATCCGCCAGATGAAAATGTGGTTGGGGGGTGATCGACAATGGGGGCCGCTCTGCAGCCTGATAGGTTCGCTGCGCCTCGCCGCGCGCGAGGTCTGCGATAAATTGCGGTATGGTTGATTCAGCTTCACCCAGAAAAATGTGATCAGCATCGGGCAAGCCTTCAATGGTGGTCGTAATGTAAGGGCCACCAATAACGACGCGTTTGCCGCGCGCCTTGCATCGTTCGACCACCTGGCGCAAAGAATCTTTCTGCACCAGCATCGCGGTCGCAAACACCATATCGGCCCACTCGATGTCTGCCAACTTGAGGGGACGCACGTTCAAGTCAACCAGTCGCCGCTCCCAGGATGCCGGCAGCAATGCCGATACTGTTAACAGACCAAGCGGAGGAAACGCGCATCGTTTGCCCTCGAATGGAAGTGCATGGCGAAAACTCCAATAAGTATCTGGGAATTCAGGATTGATCAGTAAGACCTTCATTATTGTTCCTTTGATTCCAAGCCATTATGAACGCGATCGGGTCCGGGCAGAAATGCGTTCCTATCGATGCTAGTACCGATGAACGCTATTTATCAGATGCGGCAAATATTCGACTATTGAATATATTGCATCATTGACATATACGATGGCGTAGTCTAACGTCGTTTGCAGATTGAGTCCAGCAAACACCAATCCCAGCGCTTCTGGAATCAGCCAGATCATCTGAAGTCAACAGCGAAGAACAAGCGAGTGGAGTTGAGAATGTTCGGACGACTAGTCACGATGAACCTGAGTGGTAAGATAAGCTGCTTTGAGTCTCAGCGAAGTTTGCAATTATTCAAAGCAGGGGTTTGCCTCGGATCAGAAAGCTGAGCACAAATGATAGTTTGTGAATTTTGTTTGAACTATACGTCCGACGGTCAATGCCGGATCGGCCTCAATCTACCGAAAGGGATGAGTTGTCGTGACTTTAGCCCAGGGATGACGAAGTTTTGTTCGGATCCAAAGGATTTCAGTGGTCCAAACCAAATCGTCGAGATGGCTAAGTATTTTGGCCTCCGAAAAACGGAACTCAAAAAGGTCGCACTGATGGCTGCTAATGAAGAGCGAGCGCGGCTGTAGGCGATGCACTGAACGGGAGAACCGGTAACTCGGACGCGGAGAAGGAGAGAAGGGGAGATTGGGAGATTGTCCGCATCTCCCAATCTCCCCTTCTCCCTATCTCTCCATCTCGGCTTTGCACAAAAAGTCCAAAACCCACCTGTTGGTGGGCTTCAACACTGTCGTAACCGCGACTCATTGTAGAGAGTATTTGAAGCAGCCACCCACTGGCATTGGGTGGATTTGGACTTTTTGTCCAAAGCACCTGGCAGTATAAGATTGCCCTGTGCAGCTTCCAGTCAACCCGCCTATTCTGCCGATGCTCGCCAAGCGGGTTTCGGACTTACCGTTAGGGTCAACGTGGATTTTCGAACCGAAGTGGGATGGTTTCCGTGCCCTTGTCTTTCGCGACGGTGAGGAGATCCTGATCCAAAGCCGCGACGCGAAACCGCTTAACCGTTATTTTCCTGAACTGCTCGAGGTCCTGCCGGCACAGTTGCCTTATCGCTGCGTGCTGGACGGTGAAATCGTCGTCGCAAAGAGTGGCGCGCTCGACTTCGAGGCGTTACAGCTCCGCATTCATCCCGCCGCGTCGCGAGTGAAGCTCTTAGCGCAGGAAATTCCGGCATCGATCGTTTTTTTCGACGTCCTCTGCGAGGGTGAAGAGGATCTGCGAGGCCTGGCCTTTCAGGAACGACGTCGTAAGCTGGAATCAATGTTTTCATCTGCAACACCGCCTGTCCATCTGACGCCCGCCACGAGCGAATTGAGCATCGCGGGCGACTGGTTTCGTCGTTTCGAGGGCGCCGGCCTCGACGGCGTAATTGCCAAGCCGTCTTCAGGAACCTATGAACCCAATAAGCGAGTGATGCTCAAGGTCAAGCACGAGCGCGATTGCGATTGCGTCGTTGCCGGCTTTCGCTGGCACAAGAAAGGCGAACGCACGGCTGTCGGCTCGCTGCTGCTGGGTCTTTTCGACCAGTCGGGCGCGCTGCAACATGTCGGCGTCTGCGCGAGTTTCACGGATAAGATGCGCCACGAGTTGGTCGAATTCCTCGCACCTTACCGCAAGGACGCGCTTGTGGCGCACCCCTGGAAGCACTGGGCGGAACATGAGGCTCCCATTAGTGAAGCCGAGCAGCGCAGACCGGGCGCGCAGAGCCGCTGGAGTCATGGCAAGGACCTGTCCTGGGAGCCTTTGCGCCCCGAGTTGGTAGTCCAAGTCGCTTACGACCACATGCAGGGGAGTCGCTTTCGCCACACGGCCCAGTTCCGCCGATGGCGCCAGGACAAGCCACCCGGCGATTGCACCTACACTCAACTCGAAGTTGTTCCGGCCCAGGAACTGACTGAGATATTTAGTGTTCGCTGAATCCGGACCACAAAATCACACGAAGTAATTTGTGTGATGCGCGTGGATCGAATCAGGAAATGCTATTCGGAGCGACGACGGCGCCATTCTCGGGTCGGATCGTCATCAGGGTCGGGAGTCTCTTGTGACGGGCGCAATGCTTCCGGAACATTCCGTAGATTCACCCGAATGCGAGTCCACGTCGATGACCGGCCGCGCATTGAGTCGACCAACACATCTTCCAGCGCAAGCAGCTTTGCCACTTTTGGATATTTCTTCTTCCATCTTTCAAGACCGGCGAGCGCTGCTTCCTTGTCACGCGAGTTAGCGATGACCACAAGTGGGGCTTTAACACGCTTCTTTGAACTTGGCTTTTTCAGAGCAGATCGCGCGCGTGAAGGAGCGACACGCGGCGCCTCGCCCTCCATCTTTCGAAAGTGTGGAGGCCAGGGAGCATCACCGAGACCCTCCCTCTCATCTTTTGCAGCAAGCTCGAGCAATTTTTCCAGCGAGCCTCGCTCATCGTCCATGCGCGCGTGCGGATCGCCAACCTCCTTGAAGCGCTTGGGAACGGTGAGCACGGTGAAATCCTCCGGGTCGCAAGCCGCAACTTCATCCCAGCGAATTGGCATAGACACGCGGGCATCGGGAAGTGGGCGCACAGAATAAGCTGAGCAGGTCGTGCGGTCCTTGGCGTTCTGGTTGTAATCAAGAAACACGCCATGACGCTCTTCCTTCCACCACTTCGAGGTTGCAAGCGATGGTGCGCGTCGCTCGATCTCACGAGATAACGCGAGCGCAGCGCGACGCACCTGGACGAACGTCCAACGCGGTTCGATCCTGGTGTTCACGTGCATTCCCCTTGAACCGCTGGTTTTTGGCCAGCCGCGAAGTCCCATTTCCTCGAGCAGCGTTTTCACCTCGAGTGCAACGCGACGCACATCGTCCCAGGGAACGCCAGGACCTGGATCGAGATCGACACGCAACTCGTCAGGGTGCTCGAGATCGCCTGTGCGCACCGCGTGCGGATGAAGCTCGATACAGCCCAGATTCACGATCCACGCGAGCCCTGCTGCCCCATCGACGACAACTTCTTCCGCCTGCCGGCCTGAAGGGAATGACAGCGTAGTGGTTCTCAACCAGGAAGGGCGATTGGTAGGCGCGCGTTTCTGATAGAACGCCTGACCCTCGGCGCCATCGACGAAACGTTTGAGAACGATGGGACGATCTTGGATTCCAGTGAGGGCGCCCGGGGCTACCGCCAGATAATAGCGGACGAGATCGAGTTTCGAGAGCTTCGCCTGCCTCGAAAAATAGGGCTTGTCAGGATGAGTGACTCGTACCTCGTGCCCCTCAATCGTTAGAACGTCTGCGGTGTCGTCCTTCATAACTTCGTGTGGTTTCGTGGATCATGTCTTGGTTTGGTGGCAGAGACTAAGAATCAGCGTTGGCACGCCAGGCTGGCTGTGTCTCCGATAGCTCGCGTGGCGCAAACAAGAGATAGTTTCCAGTTCTCTAACGGCGTGCCTTCGACCGTGAGGCGACTAGTTATGTAGGCAAGCCTTTTGGTTTCGGGACCCTTGCCAATGCTGAAACGTTCCTTCAGGTAGTAGGGAGGGATCGATTGATAATAGAGAACGGCCATCACAGCAACGGCGCCGCGCGTTCGGTCGTTGAGTGGGACCCGGTAGATGATCGTGTCGGCGCCGCTGGATCCTGCCTTATTGACGTATTCCGGATCTCGCTCGGCATCGCCGTGAGGTCCGGTTAAATTGGCGAAAGGCCCGCTTGCCTGCCAACCCTTTGGCAACAGGCGATTGTTCTTGAGCGGATGATCCAGACCGACAAAGCTAGTTGTAGTCTTCCCCGAACTGTCTGCAAGCAACTCCTCGTAAATCTGCACCTGGTTCTCTTGGGTGATCACATCATAGTGAGGTTGAAAGACCTGCTTGCGTGTGACAGTGTCGTAGAAAAACTCCGTCGAAAGAACTTCATCGGAAGTACCATTGACAATCGCTCCAACCTTATTGGTGCGGCCCGAAGCCCAGACAACTTTGCCGGCGGCATCGAAAACTTCCAGCGCGATGAAAGCCCGGCGAAACGCAACCCCGGAAGGGAAACTGTGTCCGGCGAGATTTTCAACGTGTACGGTCGCCTCCAGAGAATCATCTGTCCGGCGCAAAGATGTAACTGCTATTCCTGCCGTCTCGTTCCGGGCCAGGCTGTCACTGGAGCTCAGCGCAGTCAGCAGCCCGAGCACGCCTTCAGCGTACATGTAGTCGGCCGTGCGTACGCCCAAAATGTTGGGGAATTGCTGAAACATCATCATGCCAAACTCATTGATACCAACCAGGGTGTGGCGCGAGTATTGCTCGCGCACGCGCAAAGTAATTTCCTTATCCGGAGCTCGATAGTCGGTATAGGGATAGGTATTGTCTTCTATATTCGCTATCCGAAAGACGAGTGGCCGGTCGAGAAACTTCGACGGCATGTGACAATCCTGGCAGGTGCGCGCAGTCTTCAGGTCGAACGGCTCGCGTTCATTCTGGTAGATGCTGTTTAGCCACTCCGGATAAGTAGTCTGCTCGTGAAATTCTTTTGGCTTACCACTGGCGTCGCGAACAGGCTTGCCTTCCCTGTTGAAAATTGGAAGGGCGACCGTGTGACAGCTGCCACACAAGGCGGACGACTTGATTTGCTTCCCGTAACGCGGCGTTATGTTCAAAGCCTGCTTCATCGGCAGGGTAGCCACCTGATCGTACGGACCGTTAACGACGTTGGGCGCGTCAAGTTTGAATTTCCCGGTGAAACTCTCTGGCCTTCCGAGTCCATCTTGAGCAACTCGATGACAGCTCGCGCAAGAGACGCCGTCGCGAGCGAGCGCGCCATACTTCCCATCGAGCTCATCGGGCAGCGCATAGACCATGCCGTGTTTGAACGGCTGATTCTTATCCAGAGCGAGCTGTCGCTGGCCCATCACGCCGTGACACCGGTAGCAGGTATCGTCAAGGAATCCTGCCTGTGACGGATAGAGCGTCTTTTCTGATTCGAGCTGAGCATGAAAGATCGGGTCCCGCCCCGCGAGTCCCATCATCGAAGCGTGCCACTCGGTGTAGGGTGAAAGGTTGGTCGGCTTCGCGTCGCCTTGAAACCTGAAACCCATGTTCTCGTTCGAAGCTGAGTGGCAACCTATACACTGGCTGGAAGTAAGAAAACCTTCGGGTCCTGCTGAGCCGGTCGTCACGTGGTCAAACGACTCACCCGGAAAGCGTTTGACGTCTCGTTCCTGAACCACCGGTAACTCTTTCAAGAGATTGAGGAGGTCCTGATCCGGAGACTTTCGCGCCAGCGGGAATGGACCGCCGATGATCTGTTTTACGCTCGCAACCTGCTCGTGAAAGTCTTTGGTGGGCGGCGGTTGAGGTAGCATCGTTGGAGCCTGGACCAGAAACGAAATCGGATCGCCCTCCACGTTTTTCAGTGTGATAAAGGTCGATTCCTTTTCGGCGGATGCGTGACATCTGAGGCAATAGAGCCCGAAGCCAGAGTCTGGATAATCGATCCCCGGACTCGCGGGCGCGTAACCGGGCGCGTGGTAGGACCAAAACCAGCCATCGAACGACCCTTTCTTGTCCTTGACCATCGTCGTCCAGCCGGATAGTTTCAGGCCTTCTTTGGCCGGCGATGGATACATTTCTTTGACAATCATTGCCCCGTCAGGGATCGCGCCTTGCCTGTTTCTGTGTTTGAGCCAGTCCCAAACCTGAGGCGAGTAATAAATCTTTACCGCGTTGTGAGTGCCGAAAGATTCACCCCGGATAAAGGGGCCGCTATTGCGAATCTGCGAGTCGGCCACCCACACTTTGTAGCACCCTTTTTCAAGGAAGGTGTGAAGCAACTTATCGAACTTACTAACCCCGATTTCACTGGGATTGGGAAGCGGAAACGGCATCTCGCAAGCAGCGCCCTGCGTCGCAGTCCGGCTAGTTTCAGTGCTGTAGCCCCGCTGTACAAACACCGCGCCAAGAACGAATAGCACGACGATGATAACCAGTCGCAAAACAATCCCAGGTTTCATAAGTTATTCTCGCTGGCTTGGTTCTGGAAGTACTTGTAATAGCAACAGAGACTCGTCATTAGTTGAAAACATACTCTGGTTTACGAGAGGAAAGTACCCTATATTTGGTTTCTTCCGCTTCCAGCACTGATCAGCTTATAGATCACCAACGCCACAGGAAGTTGCTGCCGCCCTCGCGGTAAGAACGTGAGCTAACGAAAACTCCTTATGAACTATTTTGTTTTTGCGACACATCTTGCGTCAATCCTGACTCTGCTGGCATATCTAGTAAGAGACATACTCTGGTTGCGTCTCCTCACGATCGCCGCGTCCCTAGCAGGAATCATCTTCAACTATTATGTGCCGGCCACGCCGCTCTGGGCCGTTATCTACTGGAACGTGATCTTCATTGCCATCAACGCGGTGCAGATTGGAATTATCATTAAAGAACGCAGCGGCGTCCACTTCTCTGAGGAGGAAAAAGAACTTTACGAGACCCTCTTTCAAAACTTTGCTCCTTTCGAGTTTATGAAACTGTTGCGCCTCGGAAAGTGGTTAGAGGCCAGGAAGGGACAGGCTCTAACCGTCGAGGCAGAGCCACTTCACAGCGTGATGCTAATCTACAATGGCCTTGTGAGTGTCGAGGCAGGCGGCCGGCAAATAGGCCAGATGAAAGATGGCAGCCTGCTGGGGGAGGTCAGCTTTATTACCGAGGGAGCGGCGACAGCAACCGTACGGGCCCTGGAACCGACTCGTTACTTGTCGTGGTCCAAACAAGACCTGCGACGTTTGTTGAGCCGCAACCCCAGCATGAAATTCGCCATGGACACGGTTTTCAGCAAAGAGCTCAGCAAGAAACTGGCCCGTTCGAGTGCTCGGTCAGATGCAAGCAAGCCACCAGGACCAGGAGCCTCGTTTTAGGTCGTGTTTTGTTCGTGTTTTTCGTTCGTGTGATTTCGTGGATCGCGAACCACTAAATCACACGAACAAAACAGAAAAACTAACACGAATTTTAAGACAGCTTTTTTGTGTCTTGTGCGCCTTTTTGCGGCAACTCCTTAAAACACATCCTGCGGATCAAATAGCAGCGGGAAGAACTTGCCACTCATTTTATCGCCGGCGGGCACTGGCGGCACGCCTTCAAGTGGCGGCACATCTGAGGCTGAAACAACTCCGTCTCGAAAGACGTTGAGCACCAGGGCTCGCCGCGATTTGCTCGTCCGATTCTCGTAAGAACCATGCACCATCAACGGATGATGGAACGAACATTCACCCTGTTTTAGTTCGATAGCCACAGGTCTGAAGTCGCGTTTCTGCTCGGGAGTTAGCGCATCCAAAATCTCGTCCATGTCGTTGGCAAAATCCGCCCGCGGCAGAAGATTCCAGCGATGACTGCCCGGCACGTAATGCACGCAGCCGTTTTCGCGCGTGGATTCATCCAGCCCAATCCAACACGAGAGGTGGGCCATGGGTTGTGTTCGAGTCCAGTAGGGATAATCCTGATGCCAGATCACCACGCCGCCGTGATGCGCCGGTTTGTAGAAGATCTGATCGTGCCAGAACCGCACCGCACCACCGAGCAACTGCGAGGCGGGCACAGTGAAAGCAGGGTACCACAGTAGATCGTGAAGTCCCGGTGTAATGCGCCATGCCCCTAAGGCATGAAAGAGGATCTTTTGCGGATCGGCGGATTCATTGGAATTAAACTCATAGAACAGCTCATTCCCGGGATGTTGAGGATCAATGAGTTCGCCGACTTCCTTGCGGAGTGCATCAACTTGTTCATCATTCAAGATTTTGACGCCGGCCAGGTATCCGTGTTCCCGGTAAAACTCAACCTGCTCGTCACTCAAGCGATAATGTGACCATTCTTCCCGGCGCGAGGGCTTCGTAAAAAGTTTACCCACAAGCTCGTGATGGGTTGATAGGTCTTTCATTCTCAATCTCAATCTCCGCGGTATTAGCGCGAATAAGACGAGCCGATCCACGAAATTACACGAAAAACATTTTGTGTTGTTTCGTGTAGTTTCGTGGATCGGCTTGTCAAGATCTTGCAAAAAATCGGAAAATCATGGTCTTGTATTACAGTCTCAAATTTAAGCGATTATTCCGTTCTTTAAGCAATCGCGCGAGCACATCCTTATTCGTGTAAGAAGGATAATAAGGATAGACCGATTCCTCCAGAGCGCATAAGGCAGCACATCCTCTGGCACGCCAAGCACACGAAAAGCATCCAGCGCCGCAAGGAAGTATTTGGGCCAACGCTCGATGCTCCAGATTAGGAGGGGAAAAAAAACGTATGGTGAGGGCTAAGAAGCAGACTCCCGTCGAGTCGGGCAATGGATCGGAACCCAAGGCTCCGACCATCTCAATTCCTGAACCCGTCTATAGGCGGCTGCGCGGCTATGCGTTCGATCCAAGCTTATCTGTCCGGCTGGATACCGCAGTCATCAACGAGACAATTTACAAAATTCCCTGGGACGAAGGTTTCGAAAATGAGGGCGAGAAACTAGGGCCGGGACCCGTCGGTGAGTATCTTGAGGTGGTTGATTTTGATCCGGCTAGTGGTTACTACTACGAACCAGTTGATCTCAACAATTCACAGCTACTGGCCCAGGATGGATTGCCTCCCTCCGAGGGTAATCCGCAGTTTCACCAACAAATGGTCTACGCCGTTGCGATGACGACTATTCGCAACTTTGAGCGCGCACTTGGCAGACGGGCGTTGTGGTCTCCGCACAAATCTGACGGTTCGGACTTCGAATTTGTGCGACGACTAAGGGTCTATCCACATGCCTTACGCGAGGCAAACGCCTACTACAGCCCCGACAAGAAGGCCCTCCTGTTCGGATATTTTCCCGGTTCTTCCGATCGGCCGGATCGTTATTTGCCGGGAGGCATCGTCTTTACTTGCCTGTCACACGACATAATTGCCCACGAGACAACCCATGCATTGCTCGACGGTATGCACAGTCGCTTTAATGAGGCAAACCATTACGATGCCTATGCGTTTCACGAAGCGTTCGCCGACATAGTCGCTCTCTTCCAGCACTTCACCTTTCCAAATGTTCTCCGCCATCAAATTGGTCTCACGCGGGGGGACTTGGCATCGCAGAATCTGTTAGGCGAACTGGCGCAGCAGTTTGGCGAAGCCATCGGAAACTATGGTGCCTTG
This sequence comes from Pyrinomonadaceae bacterium, assembly GCA_035644135.1. GTDB lineage: Bacteria > Acidobacteriota > Blastocatellia > Pyrinomonadales > Pyrinomonadaceae > PSRF01. Next base: position 26,350 of record DASQPD010000152.1, on the reverse strand, counting down.
CGCAGCGCGATTGGCGAGTACGACGAAGTAACCGGCAAGTGGAGGCCGCAGACGCCTGATCCGGAGGACTATGAAACGGTAACCGAGCCGCATGCACGCGGGGCAATCCTGGTGGCTGCCGTCTTCGATGCTTTTCTTGCCATTTACAAACGCCGGGTCGCAGACATACTGCGTATTGCCACAAGCGGTTCAGGCATCTTGCCTGAAGGTGAGCTCAATCCGGATCTCGTTAACCGCCTTGCTGCGGAAGCAGCCAAGGCGGCGCAACACGTCCTGAACGTCTGCATCCGCGCGCTCGACTATTGCCCGCCGGTTGACATCAACTTCGGCGACTATCTGCGCGCCATTGTTACGGCAGACGTCGACGTGGTACCCGACGACGACATGGGTTACCGGATCGCTTTCACCGAGGCGTTCAAACGACGCGGCATTTATCCGCGAACTGTACGCACCCTGTCACCCGAAACTCTGCGTTGGCCGTTATTAACTAGCAGCAACCAGGACTTCTTTCAGCCCTTGGCTGATTGGCTGAGACGAATTGCCCATGAGTTTACCTATTTCAAGAGCCGACGCATGGTTTATGACCAGACCGAAAGAATTGGCGGGACGTTGCACAAATGGATAGCCGATGAAGGACATGCTGCTCTAAAGAGCTTTAGTGAGGAAGCAGGCATCACGTTTGAATTCGGATTGGAAGGACTGCGTGGCGATCCCAAGCGCGATGCGATCCCGAAATTCCAGATTCACTCGCTACGCCCGGCCCATCGTGTCGGTCCGGACGGCGAGGCGCCGCTGAATCAACTAGTGCTCTCGATGATTCAAACACGCAGGGTGCGCATCGATCCGGACGATAAGAAGTCGCCATTAATGAATTTCCGTGGTGGGTGCACTCTCATTCTCGACCTCGACACGATGCAACTTCGCTACGCAATAAAGAAAGGAATTGGTGATAACGCGAGGCTGGAAATTCACCGGCGTTATCACCGCGACTTGTTGACTGATGGGTCGCTGAGGGCGACCTATTTCAAGAGTATGAAAGATGCAGATGAACCGTTTGCCCTGCTGCACCGAAGTTTTGATCACAGGAGGCCTTAATCATGCCGACCAAAAAGCCCGTGAGATCCTCAAAGAATTCTCCCAAGAAAGCCTCCGCAACCCGCAAGAAGGCCCGCGAGGTCAGGATAAGAATGTACAAGCAGGGACTTGGCGACTGCTTCCTGCTCACATTCCCGGGAAAGTCAAAGCCTTTTCACATGCTGATAGATTGTGGGGCTCTCAAGAGTAAACATTATGGCGAAAAAGAGATGCAGGACGTTGTCGCCGCGATTCAACTGGCAACGGGTGGCGGGAAAGGAAAGGCTAAGGGACGACTTGATATCGTGGCTGCTACGCACGAGCACTGGGACCACATCTCAGGTTTCCTGCAGGCAAAGAAACTGTTTGACGACATCAAAGTAAACAATGTCTGGGTAGCCTGGACCGAGGAGCCAGAGAATGCGGCAGCGCAACGGCTGAAGAAGGAGTTCAAGAAAAAGAAAAAGGCAGTTCAAAAGGCACTCGCGTTACTTCCGTCCGGGCAGCAAAGCGATGCTCGCATGGGGCTTTACCGTCATGCCATTTCAGAGTTGTCCGGCTTCTTTGGAATGGGCGCGCCGAAGGGCATGACGACCGATGCTGCCTGGAAATACATTCTCAGTTTGGGTCGAAACGTTTATTGCGATCCGAAGAAACGACCACTGGAGCTGAGCGGCGTTGAGGGCGTGCGGGTTTACGTCCTCGGGCCGCCTGAAGATCCTGACTTTGTTAGAAAAACACTCTCAAAAAAGGAAACCTACGACGAGGCCACTCGCGGACTGACCCTGGCGGATAGTTTTCTGGCTGCAGTCTCGGATCCCAATGATCCGGATAACGAATTACCGGACGCGAAGGAGCGATCGTTTCCTTTTGACGGCCGTTACCGGATTCCGGAGGCGGATGCCCGCCGTTCACAGTTCTTTCTCGATCACTACGGATTCGATGAAATCGACAACAAGGCGGGCAAATGGCGCCGAATCAATCACGAATGGCTGACCGTGGCCGGCGAACTGGCGCTCCATCTTGACAGCTACACGAACAATACCTGCCTGGCGATTGCGATCGAACTGGTAGAGTCGGGTCAGGTACTGCTTTTTCCCGGCGATGCACAAGTTGGCAACTGGCTTTCATGGGGAGAGCTGTCCTGGGAGGTTACGGGTATCGATGGCAAGATGCAGACCGTTAAGATTGAAGACCTCTTGAAACGAACAGTCTTTTACAAAGTTGGCCATCACGGCAGCCACAATGCGACGCTGCGGGAAAAAGGCCTCGAGCGGATGATAGATCCCAACCTGGTGGCAATGATTCCGGTTCACAGGCCGACCGCTGATGATCAAGAGTGGAAGTTTCCTTACCCTCCGCTGTGGAAAGCGCTTAAAGAGAAGGCTCGCGGGCGCGTCTTATTAGCCGATGCCCCAGATGTTACGGAAATCGAAGATGAAGCTAAGAAAATGCTGACGGACCACGAATGGTCGAAGTTTTCAAAGGCAACGGAGTTTAAAGATCTGTACGTTGAGTATCGGATTCCCTATTGAACTCCGTTTAAGCAAAGGGGTTCTCATCCGCACTGGGGCCGTATACAGAAGGGATTGGCACGTCAAGCTCGCGCAGGTACACCGTCAATTGTCCGCGGTGGTGGTACCAGTGGTTCAGCATGATCGACCGCAAGATCGCCACGCGCGGAACCGCGAACAGTTCACGTTCGCCTTTCATCATGCGCCAGGTTGCCATCAACGCGTCGTCGTCCATCCCTCCGAGGACTCTCTTCGCTTTGGCAATGCTCTCATCGAGCGCTGGAATTAATTCCGAGGCGCTCGTTGGGCTTGGGTCGCTAAACTGGGGAGCCTGAACCGTAGATTGGGTAGCAACGAGTTCGGCGACTGCGCCAGGCACGATCGCTATATGCAGCGCAAGCTCTCCAAGTGTCCTCGCTTTTTCGTGCGGTCGCCAAGCCAGCTGATCGTCTGGGACGCGCTCGAGCACGCGGCGCGTTGTCTGGGCCTCCTGCTCGAGCTCCTGCAACATTCCATCGATTAACGCCATCGAATTTCTCTCCTTCTCTTCTCTTTAGAGACGCTGCCAAAATACATTCGCTCAGTCGGGTGTGAAGGATCTAATGCGCCATCAGCCGGGCCTACTGGTGCTGGTTCTTGCTGTAGTTTACCATCCATTGAACCCCGAATTTGTCTGCGAATGAACCGTAATATGCTCCCCAGAACATATCTTGCAACGGCATCTCTATTTTTCCGCCGGCCGAAAGCCCGTTGAAGAGCCTCTCTGCTTCTTCTTTGCTTTCCGGAGCGAGCGCAATATAAAAGTTGTTGCCGAGAGTGACCTTTTGCCCCATTGATTCCAAAGCGTCGGTGGCCATCAGAACGTTCCCATTGCCGATGGGTAATGCAATATGCATTATCCGTTCCTTATCGGCTTCGGACACCTTCCCGCATTCCGCGTTGTCCTTGAATCGCATGACAGCTAGAAACTCTCCGCCGAAGACTGACTTGTAAAAGTTGAACGCGTCTTCTGTGTTGCCGTTAAAGTTTAAGTACGGACTGATTGTCGCCATTTCTCTTCTCCTTTTTTCGTTCAGCTTATTTCCCTCGAATATTCAAGGAACAAACTCCCACTTTTGATCATGTCTATGCGGTTGTCTGGCCTTTCTATCAGTTAGTCGAACGGCGAGTGTTCAAATCGACAGGTTGCCAATCTTTTTGCAATTGGGCACGAGTGGCGCCGGGCTTCGGGTAAAATGTTCAGTGCGGATCAGCCTGGCCGGGCGCAGTTAGGAAGGTATGTTACGCCGCTTAAGTATTTGTTAACCAAAAGCAAGTATTAGTGTTTTAGTTCCGGCGCACTCTCGCTTTTTACGCCTTTTTTGATCTATAACAGCCTGTACGATATAAGAACGCGGAGGTTTAGATGGAGAGTCGCACGATTGTAGTTGGAGACATTCATGGTTGTTACGACGAACTGATGGAGCTGCTTGAAAAAGTTGACGTAGGGGAAAATGATCGAGTTGTCTCGGTGGGAGATCTAATTGCAAAGGGTCCAAAGAGTAAAGAAGTACTTGAGCTGTTTATGACTGATGCACGCTTTAGCACGGTAATTGGCAATCATGATTTAGCGTTGCGGCGCCGCTGGAATGGCGAGGACATCGAACTGAAGCCTGCCCAGAAAGAGGTGCATAAATATCTGAAGGCAGAGAAAGACGCGTATGCCACCTTCTTCAACCGATTACCATTCATGATCGACCTCGGCAGTCACCTGGTAGTACATGCCGGCATACGTCCTAACGTAGAACTGTACTCACAGACCACCGGTGACCTGACGCGGCTTCGTACCCTCGGACCGGACCGTGAGAGCGAAGAAGGAACTCCGTGGTATCACGTTTACTATGGAGAGAAGACCATTTTGTTCGGACATTGGCCGGCTCCCGAGCCCCGGCGCGGCAAGAAGGCGATCGGCCTCGACACCGGATGTGTTTATGGCTACAACTTAACTGCCTACATTATTGAAACAGATGAATTCGTTAGCGTCACGGCGCAACGTGCTTATGACGAATCGTGAACCCGAAGCGAACGCCGGCGAGATTTCTCTCCCTGAGCAACCTTTTCTATCCGGCCTCCTCAACGACAGGCAGTACTTCCGCAAGCTGCTTTAGGAACAATCCGGCGCTGTCTTTTGCGGACAAAAGCGGACTGGTGCTCGGCCAGCGGATCCCGATTTCAGGGTCGTCCCAACGGATATTGATTTCGTCGCCGCGACTGTAGAACTCCGTACACTTGTATTCCACTTCCGCCGCCTCGCTGACCACGTAAAAGCCATGAGCGAAACCCGGTGGGATGTAGCATTGACGGGTATTCTCTGCCGACAACGTGACACCCGCCCACCTGCCGAAGTACGGCGAATCGCGGCGAATGTCGACTGCGACATCGAAGATCTCTCCCGCGATAACGCGCACGAGTTTTCCCTGAGGATGCTTTAGCTGGGCGTGCAACCCTCGGAGCGTGTGTCCCACTGACCGTGAATGATTGTCCTGCACAAACAGGTGTGGCAGTCCGGCGGCTCGATATTTCTCGGCATGATAAGTTTCCAAAAAGAAACCCCGCTGATCCCGATGAACATCCGGTTCGATAACGACCACACCCGGGAGCTCGGTATTAATAATCTTCATGGCTTCTATTATTCGCTCAGCCTCAATCCTTCGGCAGCTTTTTTGGTCTTACAATCCATTCCAGAGTTCCGCCTCTGTCACCGATGGCAGCCCAGTTGGAAGCCTTCAAAACGACCTTAGTTAGAGCACCGGTTGGCATAGTCTCGTCACTTCCCGTCAAGAGCATGAGAAACTCTTCAAGTCCCGGATTGTGACCCACCAGTAGCACGATTTTTTTGCTTTTCTCAATCTGTTTTACCACTTCCAGGAGCCGGCCGGGGTCGGCTTCGTAAATTCGTTCATCGAAGCGCAAGTCAGTGATAAGCTTGGCGGCTGCCATTACAATATCCGTGGTCTGTCGCGCTCTGACGGCGGAGGAACTCAACACGAGGTCGGGAACGATTTTTTCCCTTTTGAGAAAGTTACCTATGATATGGGAAGCCCTTCGGCCGCGGCCGTTCAAGGGCCGCTCAATGTCAAGCAACGTCTCGTCTTTCCAACTCGACTTGGCGTGGCGCAAGAGATATAAAGTCTTCATAGCTTGAGATTAGGTTCAGTTGCAGTTCACAGTGCTGTAACACATTTCAAATAGACTTGCGCAATGATTTCATACGGGAACCACCGCTTTCCAGGCAAGTTGTTCGTCGTCGAGGGTACAGACGGCAGCGGTAAGTCTACACAGTTGGCATTACTGTATCAGTGGTTGAAAGCTGAAGGCTACCCGGTGTTCTTCTCCGAGTGGAACTCTTCTCCACTGGTCAAAGATACTACCAAACGTGCAAAAAAGCGTCATCTATTTACGCCCGCGACTTTCTCATTGCTCCATGCTACGGACTTCGCTGATCGCATGGAACGAAATATCGTTCCTCCTTTAAAGGCCGGCGCCATTGTTCTTGCCGATCGTTACATTTACACGGCATTCGCTCGGGATGTAGCCAGAGGTTGCAATCGCGAGTGGGTACGGAAAGTATACTCGTTCGCGGTGAAACCTACCCTCGCTTTCTTCTTCAAAGCTCCTCTCGAAGTAGCTGTTGATCGAATAGTATCTGCCAGGCCTAACCTGAAATACTACGAGGCAGGAATGGATATGGGGTGGTCTGACGATCCGGAGGAAAGCTTTGCTACCTTCCAGGGAAAGATCCTCGAAGAATACGATCGAATGGTGGATGAGTTTGGGCTGACCCCAATCGACGCAACTCGTTCCATTGAGCAGCAACAACGTGAAACTCGACGTTTGGTCGCACAACATCTAAGAATAAGGCGGTCCAAGTCAAATTAACGAAAACCTTTTTTACGGCACGCCTTTACCAGGTGTCGAACAAGAACATTACAGCGGCAAACTAATCGTCATCGAAGGTACCGACGGGGTTGGTCGATCTACGCACACGGCCCTGCTGCGGACCTGGCTCGAGTCGCGCGGCCACGCCGTTCTGGACACCGGCATGACCAGATCGGTGCTCGCAGGCAGGGGTATCAAGGAGGCAAAAAAAGGACACACACTGGGCAAGCTGACGATGCAGTTATTCTATGCCACAGACTTCATCGACAGACTCGAAAACGAGATGTTGCCGGCCTTGCGCGCGGGTTTTGTTGTGCTGACCGATCGCTACATTTACTCGGCAATGGCGCGCGCTGAAGTTCGCGGTATTGATTCCGCCTGGATCAGAGCTATCTATGGCATGGCTCTGGTTCCCGATGCGGTCTACTATTTGCGAATTCAATCACCTCAACAGCTTGTAGATCGCGTGCTGGCGTCGGGCAGGGGATTTGATTATTGGGAATCGGGAATGGATATGCATTTGGGAAGTGACTTTTACGATAGCTTCATTGCATATCAGACGCGAATGCTTGGAGTCTTTGATCGCATATCCACGGAATACGGATTCCATGTACTGAACGCGTCGCGGTCCGTGCGCGGCGTTGCTGCTGATCTGCGTCGCGCGGTAGCAAAGCTTGTCGATGAGCCCGCTGCCGGCACTGTTGAAACTCCTTCACTCGCTTTACAGAGCAAGCTCGCTGCGTTGCGTGAAGTAAAAGCGCCGGCCAAAGAAGGCAAGCCCAGAAAGATAGCGGCGCAATGAAACTCGCTTCTATAGACATTGGCTCCAATTCAATCAAGCTGGCAGTGGTTGATGCGGCGGCGAGCGATTCCTTCGCGGTCCTCTGTCGCGAAAAGGAAGTTGTTCGCCTGGCACACAACACCCTCAGCAAAGGCCACCTCGCTCAAGAAGCAATTGAACGGGCAACCGCCTGTATCAAACGGTTCAAGAGTGTGGCTGAAGCGCGCGGTGTCGAGACGATCGTTGCAGTCGCTACCGCTTCGATTCGTGAGGCCAATAATAAAGGGCGATTCATTAAGGAGATCAAGCAGAAGACGGGGATCCAGGTAGAGGTACTCTCAGGCATCGAGGAGGCGCGTCTGATTGGTTTAGCAGCCTCGCGTGGTTGCGCCCACGGCCGCGGAACTACAATTAATATCGACATCGGAGGCGGCTCGACCGAGCTTTCACTTTTTCGCGATGGGCTTCCCATTTCTCTCTTCTCGGTAAAGCTGGGGGCAGTCGGGTTGACTGAACAGTACCTCGTGTCAAACCCACCAAGGTCGAAAGAGCTGAGTAACCTGAGCACGGAGGTCCGTGCCGCTTTCGAGCGTCCAGCGCGTCAGTTGCGCGGGACCGGGTGGCAGCAAGCCACCGGCACATCGGGAACGATCCTGGCTTTAGGGCGAATTCTTCGCGCTCGCGACGTCAGCGATGTGCCAAAAGAGGAACTGGAAGCACAGCCGGCTGAAGCGGAGATTTCGCTGGGCCAACTTTCAATGCTCAATACCAAACTGGCGAAAATGCGCGTCAACGAGAGGAGAGAGGTTTCGGGACTGACTACTCAACGGTCTGAGATCATTGTAGCCGGCGGTCAAATACTCGAAGGCGCAATGCGCGCGCTGGGAATCAATTCGCTAAGAACCTGCGATTGGGCTTTGCGCGAGGGAGTGATCATCGACTATTTGCGGGAGTGGGAAGACGAATCACGAACACCGCTTGCCGACTTTGTAGATCAAAAACTGCGCGGAGTCGATGCGGTTGGCCGGCGTTTTGGATATGAGGTCAACCACGCTCATCATGTAGCCAAATTGGCGGGAAAGATCTTTGACTTTCTGACCCCTCTGGAACCCCTTTCGCGACATCACAGAACGCTCCTGCTTGCGGGAGCGTTGTTGCATGATGTCGGCTACCACATCGCGAACGATTCGCATCATAAGCATTCTCTTTACTTGATCGCCAACTCGGAATTAACCGGGTTCTCGGAATCTGAACGCGCGGTCATTTCCAACATTGCGAGATATCATCGCGGTCCGTTACCAAAGAATCGCCATCCGGAATTTGCTATCCTGAACATGGCGGACAGGGAAACTGTCTGCCGGCTGGGTGGAATTGTCCGGCTCGCAGATGCCCTGGACAGAAGCCATGACAGTAGAGTTTATGACCTCGACTGCCAGATTGACGGTGCTGTGAGTCTGCACCTGTACAGTAATCTCGACTGCGAGAATGAACTGCTCGAGGCAGCGCGAAAGAAGGACCTTTTCGAACAAGCGTTCCAGCGAGGCATAACTTTCAGCACCAGTCATGCCAAGGCCAAGCGGGCCTGAATCAGCAATGGCAAAAGCTAAAAATATTCCGGTAATTGATTGCGAAGCCGCCGCAGCCGAGGCAATTCGGATTGTCCTCGTCACACGATTCGAGGAGATGTGTGCGCTTCGAGATCATGCTCTGGACTGGAGCGACCCTGAAGGCGTTCATGACATGCGTGTTTCGTCGCGCCGGCTGCGGAGCGCATTGCGCGACTTTGCACCTTACCTGCACAAACACGGTCTCTCGGCTACCTTGAAGAAGATACGCAAAATTGCCGACACCTTGGGGGACGTGCGCGATCAGGATGTGGCAATAATTGGCCTGCGAAAGCTCGAGACCGGAGCGCCTGTGGAAGCGGCCGCTATGCTCGAGCGACTTGTTCACGCCAGGGAGATAGTTCGCAAGCGAGCACGCAAAGATTTGCAGCAATCGTTGAATAAACGCCCGCTAAAGCAACTGCAAACGGATTTCGTCGCGGCCATGAGTCTGGCCACCGGCAATTCAAAACCACCGAAGGGAGGCCAGGCGAACGTGACCTATCGAGATGTTGCGCGAAGCATAATCGGGGAGCGGTTGAAGGAAGTAGAAAACCTCAGCCAGGGTCTCTATCGACCTCTGAAAATGAAGCCGCTCCACAAAATGCGCATAGCGGCCAAGCGTCTCCGTTATGCGCTGGAACTTTTTGAGCCGGGTTGGGGCGCGGGAATTCGCGAGTACGCGAAGCGGGTTGCCGCTCTACAGGCGTCTCTGGGTGAGCTTCACGACTCGGATATCTGGATTGAGACGCTCGGCGAACACCTGAATGGCATAGAAAGTCAGCCTAAGAATCGAGCTGACGCTGCTCTTTGGCTGCTCAGCCATTTTGTCAAATTACATTCCAAACACCTCCGCAATTCGTTGGACAGGTGGCGTGATTGGGAAGTAAACGAGTGTGGTTCGCGTCTGAGAGAATGTCTCAACGAGAACTTATTGGTAGCTGTTGAGACCGTGCCGCCCGCCCCGGAAAAGGCCGAGGCTGCTAGTTAGAACCATGTACACGTTAACGCATGATCAGCTGGAGCAGTTCCAGCGAGACGGATACGTTCTCATTGAACGGCTCTTCGATTCTGAGGAAGTAGATCTACTGCTGAGGGTTGCAAAAGCTGATCAGCAAATAATGCAACGAGCGCTCGAGCGGCGCGATGGCTCAAGTGGTGTCAGCAAGCTTTGGCTTACGGACCAATTGGGTGAGGATGCCTTTAGCGCGGTCGTACGTTGTCATCGTGTTGTCGACGCTATGGAGCAGCTGCTGGGCGGAGAGGTTTACCATTATCACCACAAGGTGATGCTCAAGGAACCGCTGGTTGGCGGCGCCTGGGAATGGCATCAGGATTACGGCTACTGGTACTCGAATTTCTGTTTGTTTCCATATATGAGCAGCTGTTTGATCGCGCTGGATCCAGCAACCATCGCCAATGGGTGTCTGCAGGTCATCAAAGGATCGCATCATCTTGGACGCGTTGATCATGGAAAGACGGGGGATCAGACCGGCGCTGACATCGAACGTGTCAACGAAGCGTTAAAGTATCTCGAGGTGGTCCATTGTGAGATGAACCCCGGTACAGCTCTTTTCTTCCATTGCAATTTGCTTCACCGATCAGACGCGAACCGCAGTCCGAATCCGCGTTGGTCCTTAATCTGTTGTTACAACGCTGCCCGAAACCCCTGCCGCGGCAGATCGAATCATCCGAGTTATCACCCGCTCGAGAAGTGGCCGGATTCCAGGATTAAGGAGTGCGGACTTCAACAGTTGCACGAATTGATGCAGCAAGTATAACGAGCCGAGTTGTCCAATATTTCCTTGTTGAGAAACGCGCCGCTTTGCGGCACCACACCAGCGATCTCATTGACTCCCGCTCTCTACGCGGCCTTGTTAAAAATAAAATCCCACACACGGAAGTGTGTGGATAGTTCAGATCCTTTCTCAAACAAATTAATCTCAAGTCTTCCGCGCGTAGCGCGCCAGTTGGTTAAGAGAGGCGCGTCTTAGACAAGATCTGAACAATCCATACACTTCCGTGTGTGGGATTCAATACTCGCTCCAGACTCTGCAATAAGTGGGGGTCTTGGAAGGACATTCAGAATTCACGGGACCTGCCGGACCGTAAAAACGATTTCCCCAAATCTTTTTGGCACATGGAAATCATTTTGCAATGTAGGCGACCAGGCAAGTTCGCTAATTGCCGGCCGTTGGTCAACCCGGTACAAATTTAAACGCCAGCGATCTCCCGCTTGTGGCGGTAGATGAGGCGCCGTCACAATGTCTTCCATCGGCAGGGCAATTTCACAGGTCCACTCCCTGTCCCCGCCCTTTCCATCAACAGTACCGGCAACCTGCACCGCCCACTGCAACTTTTCGCTATTCCAGCTTTCGTAGTGAAGTGGTTTGCGCACATCGAGCATATAGAGGTCGAGAACTGTCCCCAGCGGATTCACTTCAACCTCGATGTAGCCCGGTTGACGTTCATCAGCCTGAAGGAACAATTCCACAACCTCCTCGAGCCACAGATGCTGATCTCGCCGTTTGAGAGTTGCCCAGATGTTGTCATCCACACAGCGAAATGAAAAGTAAAGGAAAGTTTCATCGTAAAGAATCCTGGCCTCAGTCTTGAGCTGAGACGCGGAACCATCTGCGTTATTAACAAAGTTTCCGACCACGGGAACTCTGGTCCATGCCGAATCGTCAAGCTTTCCATCCACTTTAATCGGTACTCGCGTGCGCGCGACTTCATAGCTGGGCCGGGCGATTTCCTGGCCACTAACAATCAGGGGCAGCAAGCACACAAATCCAACCAACGGTAATACTCGGTTGTTAATCATCTGTATCGGCATTGTGTAGTCCATTTGCGTCTTCCCCGTCACGAAGTCAGTACCTTAACGTGGTGGCGGGGGGATGAAAACTCTTAAGATGCCATGGAGTTTTCTGACTTCATTGACACTGGACGGCTGTTTCACGCAACGCTACCTAACAATGCCAACTTGAGTTCCTCTACCAAGCGATGGTGACTTATCCCTAAGCTTCGCGGTATTCATCCATGAGACGTAATCGTTTCCCAGGCCGCCGGCCAGCAGCGGGTCATCTTTCTTGAAACCCTCTTCAAGATTCGGGTCAGCAAGACCCCCGCTCGGAATATCTCGCCCGCCGTTAAAGAATGTGTTGCTGGAGTGGCCGAAACCTTTGATGCTCACGCCCTGTCCTGCTACCTGGTAAAGCATCGTCTCATCAACAACCCCGGAAAGAACGAAGATGTTGTTTTTGACAGCAAGATTTTCCGTGCGCACCAGATGAACGGAACGACTGCAACCTTTCGCCGGACTGTCAACTTCATTGCCGGGCCGCACGAGCAAAACACCGCGCTCGCCAATGCCAATGAAGGTATTGTTTTCAATGCTGGCGTTCTGGGCTGCCCACAGAGCGATTGGCTCGACCGGACGCTCACCGGGCCGCGTCGAAACTACCAGGTTGTTGCGCGCAGTCATATCGTATGACTCAAATTGGGCGAACGAACAGGGATCGCCATAGCGACCGTCTATAAACAGATTCGGATCAGTTGAGCCACCCGAGAACGCTGCACCTGAATTGTCTACGAAGACGTTGGCTTCAATAAGCACTCGTCGTCCGCCGCCCTTGGAAACCACGCCTCGATGGCTGTTGCGGATTAGATTACGGCGGACGATCACATCATCGCAGCATGGCAGGTCGATTGCAGGCTTGCGCTGAAAGTTCTTGCCGTCGAACAGCTCGCACTCTTCGATCGTGATGTGATGTGACTGGTTAAACTTAATGAGATAAAGCCGCTCATCATCCTGCAATGGATCGTATGCAATCGTGCATCCTTGCGGGGGACACGGATAGTGGATTTTGCAATTGCGAACAGTTATGTAGCTGGTCCACAAATTCCGGTCGTACCATGCAGCAGTGTATCCTCCTGGCGGATCATTTGTCTGCACACGGTTGTAGGCATCTTCCGGCTCATAGACGCTATCGCCGTGAATGCCGTTGCGACGCCGATTTAATTTGCGACCGGCATCATCCGTGTAATAAGGATTGGGAATTATTTCAAATCCATCGACGACAATTCCACGAGCCATGTGAAAACGAATATGATCGATTATGACTCCATGTTTAGTTTCAGCTCGAATCACAAGTGGGTGTTCAGGATCGTAGCGATAGATACCGGTGGTATCCGCTCGAGCAGGTGGCCTGACCGGCTGACGAGGATCGCCATCATCCAGCTGATCGGCCATCGTCAAAATCAAATCGAGGCCGCCCCACTTTGCTTCGCGTCCCGCCGCACGATAGTCGCCATTCTTCGCGACGATCATGTCGCCGCTGCCTACATGCCGCAAAGCCCCGCGCCACGACTTATAAGGGTGGGAATATGTGCCGTCGCCTGTACGATCATCCCCGTTGATGAGATGAACATAGACTGTTTTCGCTGTCGCCGTGGCTGGCGTCAGGAAGGCGGCAAGCACCAATCCAAGAAAGATCATTTGACGTTTGAGATTTGACATTCGACGTTTGTCATTTTGTGTTGCGTTTCGTTTCGTGTGATTTTATCTTTTCTTGTTTCGTGTGATTTAGTGGATCCGTCTGTCTGGTGTTACGGATCGAAAAACCGATCCACCAAATCACACGAAAATAGAAAAGACAAAATCACACGAAAGAATCGCTCATAACGCCTTATTGATGATTGATCCACTGGCCATTAAGCATCACCCGGCGAACACGCCGCATGTCACTGATGTTCTTCAGTGGGTCGCCTTCGACAAGAACCAGATCAGCCAACTTCCCGGCCTGGACACTGCCCAGACGATCCGCTATGCGGAAGAAACGCGCATTCTCCATTGTGCCCGCCAGGATTACCTGCATTGGTGTAAGACCTGACTCAACCAGCAATTCCATTTCGCGTTGATAGGCCCAACCCCGCTCCGCGTGCGGTACGTCTGAGTGCGAACCAACGACCACATGAGCTCCAGTGCGAAAGGCTCGCCCGACGAATGCCTCCATTTGCTTAAAGGCATGCACATGCATCGCAGTCGTATCCTTGTCTCCTGGCTGGCGTTCAAAAACCGCGAGCGTCGGTGAGACAACAACACCGCGTTCTACAATCAACTCGAAAAGCGACCGAGCACGCGGAGAATCAAGGTCAATCGCGTTCCACACCTCGTAGCGACCCTCTCGTCGCGCGTTATTGTCAGCCAAAACCGCCTGCCTGTATTTCTCGGCTTCACGCAAAGGCAAAAGGGCTGTGCCGAATGAAGTCGCATGTTCGACGCCGTCGATACCTGCTCGAATCACGTCAGTCGCATCCACAATTTCCAAATGTGACGTTACCGGCAGACCCCGCGCGTGAGCAGTCTCGATGGCGACGCGAATGAGTGCCAGCGGTAAACGAAAATAGACTTTGATCGCGGATGCGCCTTCATCTGCGAATCGATTGACTGCCAATCGCGTTTCTTCGGCATCGCGCACAATGTACGAATCTTTCGGATAGGCTGGCGGCGGTGAATCGAGATGCGGACCACAAAGAAAAAGGCGTGGCACAGGATCGGATCGCTTGCGAGCACTATCATAAGCCTCAGTCCACTGGCCGGGATCGCGAAGCGAGGTAATGCCGTGGGTCAGGTACAGCGCCGGAAGCCCATTATCGCCATCGATATGAAAGTGCGAGTCGATCAAGCCGGGCAAGAGAGTAAGTCCTTTGGCGTCGAAGACTTCGGCACCCGCTGGAATCCTGACTAGATTTCGCTTACCGACGGCAACGATTCGGTCACCACGAACCAGCACAACAGCATCTGGCACTGTTGGACCACCCATGCCGTCAATTAATGTGACTCCAATAATCGCCACCAGGTGGTCGGACCTCGGTTGACTTAGCTGGTTCACCTCATGAATCAAGACCTTCAGTGGCTGTTTCGCGCCGGGGCTCGGACGGCGCTGGGCCATCGCTGATGAACACAGGACCAACGGCAACAATACGATCGTAATTATTCGCGTTGTTTTTTTCATAAGCAATCGACAGTCATGTTTTGATTTTACTTGGTCAGTTCACTCTGACAGGCTGTACGCGGTGGTGACCCATATACGAACTTGACCGGAATAACGCCGAAGGCGTTTGCTAACTTCAGCCCAGGGTAACACCCTGGGAGAGCCAAATCGCCAAGGTTCGTAACAGCTTTGTACCGTGAAGCGAGATCAGTACAGTACCGCGAGCGAAGCGCGACCGGATGTTGCGCTTCAACTAACTAATTGACCGGCTGCCAATTATGAAAATCATATCGGGAAGTCGAGTGTAACTTCCGGTCGCTTCGCTCGCGGTACTGTACAGACCATCGCATCTTTCTGTGCAAGCTTGCCAACACTTTCAGTGTTTCTCGTTTACGCCTCTGCGGCATCCCAGGGTGTTACCCTGGGCTAAAATTGGCCAACGCCTTCGGCGTTAATCCGACAGTCGTTGAAAGGAACGTAGTCAACCTATCCCAGGAGTTAGCAGAATCGAATCCATTTCAATCGAGCGATAACCGCTCCTCTGCCACAGACGGCGCCCATGGAGCCGGCAATCCGAGATCGGCCAAAATTACCTGGGCACAGTTGTAACCAGGCAGTCCGGTGATGTTCCCTCCGGGATGCGAGCTCGAACCGCACAAATAGAGTCGTTTCAGATAGCCGCGATAATGGCCGGCGCCCGGGAACGGTCTGTTGTAACCATATTGACCATTGGTGAACGCCCCGACAAGCAGGTCGCCGTTGCGCATGTTGGGAAACGTCCGCTCGGTATCGAAAGGACTGCGGGTGAACCAATCGATCACACTGGTCTCGAGATTGGGCGCATATTTTCGCCAGTGTGAAAGCATTTGTCTGCCGTGCGTTTGCTTAATCTCATCCCAATTGTGGGGATCGCCATTCAGACGATAAGGCAGTTTTTCCCACATGAAAGCCGTGTGCTTGCCAGTCGGAGCTTGAGTCGGATCAAAGCGCGTTGGACAACTGCCCCACATCACTGTCGGCGGAATCGTGCCGGCCACGTGGTGGTCCATAATCTGCGAGAACTGGTCCAGATGCTCCAGGCCGAGGATCACCATTAGTGGTTCATGTTGTTGGGACGTCTTTTCGAGGGCAGCATAGCGCGGTGACGCTTCCAAATCCAGATACAAACCAAACAACGGCGCAAGCAGGTTGTAGCGGAATTTTTCAGCTTTATCTCGCCAGCGTTGAGGGAGCACTCCTTCGTCGAGTAAATCCAGGAATGTCTGCTGTGGATTAAGACTGGAGGCGACAAAATGCCTGGCGCGAATGACCTCGCCATCGTCTAATTCGATCCCCACGACCCGCTCATCGTCGACCAGGATCCGGCGGACGTTCACTTGAAGACGAACCTCGCCTCCTGCGTCGCGGACAACCGCAGTCAGACCACGTGCGAGATTGGCGGATCCGCCAACACACATCTGTGCCTTGCCGGCAGAAGCCAATAGCGCGGGAATATGATGACCAAAGCCTTTGCAGCAGGGATCCACTTCTCGCAGGCCATTGAAAAATAGCAGTCCCGCCTGGATCAATGGGTGTTCGAACTCTTTCTTTACGAACTCAAGGGGAGACAGGGCCGCGACTTCAAGCAGAACCTTTCCATTCGCAGTCTTCTCCAGTAATGCTCTGCGACGATCTGGTTCAATTGGCGGAGAACGGCTTTCCGGGATAAGGATATCGTTTACGATCGGAATAAAACGTTGCCGCCATCGCCGCAGGGTGGCCGCGTCGCGCGAGGAGAATGACGCAAACGAGTCATACGTTTTCTCGAAATCGGTCCACCACTCCAACGTCTCGCCGCTCTGAAGGACCAGCGCCACATTGAGCTCCGGCTCGATGTATTTGACTCCGTACCTTTCGAGTTTGAGATCCTGATACCAGGGCATTTGCGTGACGCCCCTGTGGAAGAACGAGTGCGTGTTGTGAAAGAAGCCCGGATGATGTGGATCCTCTTCGGTGGTTAAGCCTCCTCCCGCAATAGCACGTCGCTCCACGCTCAAGACTTTGAGCCCGGCCATACCGAGATATGATTGCAGGATCAGCCCGTTGTGTCCGGCGCCGAGGATTATTCCATCATAATCAACGGAAGAAGTGTCTGTCATAAAAGATGTATCTACGGAGAAGAGACCAGTCTTAAACGCAGCCGGCCTTCCTTGCGTCCCTTGAAGGGCAAGTACAAAACGCCCGAAGCGTTCGCGTCGCCAATGTATATTCCAATTGGCACCCCATTAAAGAGACCACCTCGCCAGTTCGCACGTCCACCCGTCATTTGCAGTTCATACTTCGAGTTCGCTCTGAGACCGGTGATCAAGAGACTGCCTGTTTCTACGTCAGGTATGGTGATTTCACCTTCGGTAACTGGATTGTCAATGGTGGCAAAGACAGCGATCGTTCCACCTTCAACCACGGCTCCGGTCAGATTTGATCCATCCACCAACTCAATTTTAGGGGCGCGCGCATCATCGCGATCGCCGATTTCCATTACATGCAGAAAGAAATCTTCCTTAGCCGGTCGCAAAGGAGAAACTTCGACGCGCCAGGCTGCGGGCACAACAGCCCGGGTGTTTGAAGGCAGCAGCTTGTTAAAGTCATCGCCCCAGAAAGTCTTCCACATCTTTCTCAGGTAAGGATCAGCAGGCAGCGGCCCGCCTTCCGGCGGATCTAATGGCCAGTTCTTTCCTGAGCCCCACGCGCCACCGAACTCATTCCCCGGGGTCCAGAATTCCCAACCTGGGCCACCACGCTTCACGACTTCTCGCTCACGGGGCAGCAGCGAGTGAACGCGCAACCGTCCCTCACCATCCTCATAAGTGAATACTGTTGCATTTTCAAAAGCTGTACCGCCGTGCCCATCGCTTCGGCCATCTCCAGCCGCTGCCACACGCGGTTGATTCACGCCGTGGAGAAGCCAGACTTTTTTGTAATTGGGATCAACGCTACGAACGCGATCAAAAACAACCAGCACGTTATTGCCGGGTGTGTAGACTAACTCGCGCGTGAAGCGTTCCATCTTCGAAGGTTGATACGCTCTTGTTGCGTTCCCACGAGCGTAGTGATACTCCCCGGCTACGAAATCAGTCACTTCCATCCGGCCTGTGTCCCAAAGATCGCGAGTGCGATCAAAGTCTTCGCGGCTGCGCACCGTGTTCCAGTAACGCGAAGAGTCCATGCGCTGGCCCCCGTCATTGGCCGCGGGCCAAAGGTTCTCGGCCCAGAAGAATTTCTCCCCGGGTTTGTAAACCAGCATTGAGTTGTGGGCTATAGTTCTCCGGTAATAGTTCAGATAGTGTGGACTCTCCGTATCGGTGTAATCGGCGCCGCTCTCAGTTGCGAGATAGCCTTTGTGGTAGATGACGAAATGGTTCTGATCCAGGTGATCGTGCTTTGCAAGGTAAGGGCCGGAATTGAACTCGATCCAGGTTGAATCCGGGCCAAAGCCGTCGCGCATCACGAGGTGGCCCACGCCGTGAAAACGATAATGGCGTGAGATCTCTGCTTCAGTTGAAATTGCGGGATTACGGGGCTTTACATCCGGGTCGTCCCAAAGGAACTGTGTAATCGGGATGCGCCAATTCTTCTGCGCGGGCCACCCACTCTCGCGCAACATCCAGGCGGCGTAAGGATCTTTAAAACGATTGATGGCATACCCCATCACGATGTTGTCTTCCCATTGCAAATACGGAAACTCGTTGTCATCGTCCCGCGCAGTAGTACCGTCAGGCAACACCTTGTAGAGATAGGTATCCGTGTAATGGTGAAAAACGGTATAACGACGGCTGGGATCGCTGTTCGCCGTGGTGCGCAGCAGTTCAGCCATCATCGCCATCGGCGCGTAAGTAATCCGCTGATAGTCCATTGATTCGTGATAGCCACCGTCCGGAGTGATGAAATCAGTGAGATCCAGGATGTGGTCCAGGACGGCTCGCGCGTGCGCCCTGATCGGAGCCGCGCGTGATTCGACCGATGGATGACCTTCGATCGCGGTGAGGGCGAATATAGCCAAAGTCAGATAACGAACTGGGTAGTTGTGGTACATCGCCAGTTGCACTTCCTTCAGCGACTGATCGGCCATCATCTGCTCCGCAGCCTTTAAGAGTTCGCCGGCGATGCGATCTTTCAGTTTGGCGTCGAAACCGGCATAGTTGTAGAGCCAATCGAAAGCCAGGGACCATTTGACGTACTCGGGATACGTACGCGAGCCGACCTGCTCTGGAGGGTGTGTGCGCTCCATCTCTGCCACTGCCTTTTTTGCATAG
The DNA here is from genome assembly GCA_035644135.1 of Pyrinomonadaceae bacterium. Lineage (GTDB taxonomy): Bacteria > Acidobacteriota > Blastocatellia > Pyrinomonadales > Pyrinomonadaceae > PSRF01. The sequence continues at coordinate 7,171 of DASQPD010000152.1, read as the reverse complement.
GACTCGTCGTTGGTCAGCAGGTAGGTGAGCGCCCAGCCGTCAATGGCTTCGGGGGGACGGGCCGCGGCAGCGTAACGCGCTCGCAGAACGGCGAGGCCAGTTAAAGGGTCGTGCTCGCCGATTAGCATGCGCGGTCTGACGATGGCGGAGGTGGACTGTGAAGGTGTGTGAATGGCTGAAACAAGACTCAAAGCCACAAACACAACCATCCTGCCCGTCAATTTGAGTATGCGTCGCGAATGTTTTAGGTAGTGTATAAACATCAGAATTTGCGACTTAATTCAAAACAATGGGTTTCACTCCAGCGGAGTGAGATGTTTATAGCGTGATGATCCAATCCCCTCCTGCGCCGTTCGAAGGGGCGGAACTCAACTTGGCCGGTACCCAGTAGTATCGTTCCGCCCCTTCGAACGGCGGACTGAGATTCATTGTCTTTCGGTCTATAAACATCTCACTCCTACGGAGTGAAGACTCTTCGAGTCACACTACCCTTGCTTTCATTTGCCAGATACTTCAGCCATAGTTTGGCCATCAATCGGTGATATGACTCCTTCATGTGAATGCCATCGAGACATACGAAACCGGCCCTGTCCGGCGCCGATGCTAAGACTGTTCCGACTTCAATAATTTGTATGCCGCCGGCCTGTGCAGCCTTCATTGCTCGTTCAACAGTACCTGGCTGAACACTTTCAGGATCATGGACTTCATCGAACGTGTAAACCTTGATACCTGCGGCGTGAAAACCCTCGCCGAGTTGTCGCAGCACGTCGTAATCTTCGTCCGTTCGGGTCATCACCACTAACAAAACCTTATCGGGTTTCCAGGCAATCACATCCTGAAAAAAACGTTTTTGCGCGCGCGAAGCTGTGAGTCCTCCAGCGGCAAATTGTTTGAATTGGACTTTTGGATTTATTCTCCGGAAAACATCGATAACAGTCGGGACGAAGCTGGACGGAGAAGACCAGTGCAATCCCATAGTAAAAGAGTGGCCGATCACTGCAATTTTCTGTGCCGGCATTGCGCGTAAGCTGGGAACAAGGGCCTTCACGTCTGGCTCGCGCAACAACTCTGCTGCCAGTACTTTTTCGTCCCGGATATGGAGATTCTTTTCACCCCAATTCCAAATCTTGCGCCCGGCGATTTGCCATTCGGCGGCACTCGTGCCGACTGGCGACTCGCAAGCTCTTCCCTCCAGCTCGCGACCGACCGCAAGTAGCGCCTCGTCGGTGCCCGGTAAGTTGAACTGGCCCACATAGACCGGTAGTCCCAGTCCTATATAAAAAGCATATTCTTCCTGGAGGCGATCGCCATCACGCTCGACCTCGAGTACGGTTTGATAAAGGTTTGCGACCGGCCGAATCTTTAGCGAATCGGCCTTCGTAGCCAGGCGCAGGTAATCGGTAAAAATGTTAACAGGCGCCTTAGGTGGAACCTTGAGGCCCGAGCTAAGAATCGGCTGCAGATCCTGCGCTGGGTCGAATGCTGATTTCATGCCGTTGGCCCAGGCTTTCACCGCATGTAAATCGGATTTCAGCAATTTTGCCTGATGCTCTGAAAGACTCTCCAGTTGCGCATCGGTAAGCTCGCCGGGCGAATAGCACGACGTATCGCCCTTTCCAGATTTCTTGGCAAGCTGGACCTGGTACGCATGAACGGCGATTACATTGGCCTCGACGAGTTGGGCCAAGCGGGAAGAGTTTGCGTTGCTTGCTCGCTTTGCGTCTCGCGAAATGTTCTGGCTGAATACGAGGGACGGAACAGCCAGCACTAACACCAGCCACTTAAGTTTGCTTTTCATGTACGTTCCTTCGGTTGTTATGCCCTCTAAACAGAATCCAAAAGTCGAATTCTGTTTGCCAGGATTTCACCCCGGAGGGGTGAGATCTTTATAGCCTCTGAACCTCGGGAGTGCAGCGCGGTTCGGAGGGGCGGAACTCACCTTGACTGTACCAATCCAGTTTCATTCCGCCCCTCCGAACCGCGTCTGCTTTTTTATTTTGTGCTCTGGTCTATAGACATCTCACTCCTAACGGAGTGAAGAACCTGGCGACAACGCACCGATAAACGCTCGACGATTTCGTTTGCCATCGAGATCATGAGGCGGAAGCTGAGCGGCATCCCCACGTCGTGCAAGTAATTTAGAAGTCGCTTGAGGATGAAAATCCGGACGATTCGGATTCAATCGCCACCACCTGCCTTCGATGATCACCCACGGTTCTTCTCCATAGCGCTGGAATTCCCCAGCGATCTTTTCACGGGTTACACTGGATGTTGTATTTGCACCTTCAGGCAAGGCCACGGCTAACCGCTTCATCGCTTCGGGCATTCCCGTGTAACTCAACGTGTTCATAACGTTGAATTGAGCATCCAGTCGCCAAATACTGGTGTTAAAGATCTCAATCGACGATGGTTGATCGTTGATGAAAATGTTGTTGCGCATGACCGTGCCCCAACTTCCGTTGCGACACTGCATGGCAGCGCGTCCCTTGTTATTCATCAAGACAGTATTGTTGCGAATGAGATTTGAGTGACATCCCCACAACGGCAGGTCTTCCGGTCCCGTTACTCGATCGGGCGCCTGGGGTCCAGGTTCGATATAACTCTCATCATAAGGGTTCGCGTCATCCCATTGTGCGATGCCATGGTTAAAATTTCCGTAAAGCAGATTGTTTTGTATCAAGGAATCCTGCAGACCGGCGAGATTCAGTGAACCGCCCCCCGCCTTGCCATTGGCGTTGATAACGTTGTCCTCGATAATGAAATTGATTCCTCGACCATCCGGAAAGTTATTCTCGCCAAACTTCTCTGCCGCCAGTTTGACGAGACCAACCGCCCATTCACGCGTAGGCTCCTCTTTCCGGTAGTTTCGTAAGGCCGGATTTTTCAAGAGCTCGTGAAAAGAACTTACTGAATCGATGTTGCACTGGAGACCGCTGGCGTTACTGCCGAAGAATATATTTCGGCGGATCACATAATTGTCAGAGCCATCGGAAACATAGGCGGAATGCTCCTGTGCGGAAAACGCGAACAGATTGTCCTGGATCAGAACCGTGTGCGTATCCGTCGAATGCAGTCCCCACTTACGATGGTTGTGTGAAAAGTTGCCGATAATGGCGATGTGGTGGGTTTGTTTACTGCTGCGCCCGAAATCACCGTCAAGCATGACTCCGGCGCGGGGGCCGACGGGCTCGAGGCCCGGACCGGTGCGACCGGCGATGTTGAACCCTTCAACGATCACGTGATGGGCTGCCTGGAGTAACACCATCCAATCGGGGTCGCGTTCAGAAGCGCGATCGATGACAACGTCACCTGGCCTGCCCATCGCCTTGAAATGAATATAGCGACGATCGCCAGAGTCGCTCTTGTCGCCTAAAACAAAACCGGCATAGGTACCGGGCATCACGGCAACCAGGTCGCCGCCGCGCGACGCATCGGCGGCTTCCTGCAACGTCTTAAATACCTCGGCGACGACATAAGACATTTCAGCTTTGGCGCGGGCGTTTCTGACATTCAAGTCAATCATCGAGACACGAATGGTGCGCGGAGAATTTCCCGACTGATCAACGACCAGGACCCTGCTGTATTTATTCTGGAGATGAAAAGTTCTGTTTACCCACTCGTCGGAGCTTTGCGTTTTGTAGAAAACAGGCGACGGCGACGGATTCGCAGGCGCGACGAGGTACATCGTTAGAACTACAAGAAAAAGACCAAATAATTTGTATCCAAGTTTTCCCAAGTCTTTTACCGGCAATTCAAATACACCGAAGGCGTTCGCTAATTCCAGCCAAGGGTTGCCTCAACCCTGGCTAACTCGTGACTCCCGCCTTTACTCCGAAGGCGTAAACCTCGTTACCCTGCTCCGCACCATTCGAGAGCCGTCGTTAGTAATGCCTCGGCGGTCTGCAAAACTGACCGCACTTCCACGTACTCATTGGTATTGTGTGGTCCCGCCCCGCATGGACCGAATACGAGCGTTGGGATCCCGAAATACTTCTGGTTAAGAAACGCGTCGCACGGATACTCTGCGGCGGTAACGGTTGGTGCTTTCTCCAACGTCGCCGCGGCGCCTTTGACGAGAGCCTGAGTCCACTCATGGTCCACGGGTAACTCATGACCGAGCAACGGCGGATCGAAGATCGATTGCCACTCAGGCTTATAAACGCTGAAGAACGTATCATCCGCGCAAAAGCGGCGGAATGATTGCTCTATTTCTGCAATCACACTCGCGACGTCTTCGTGCGGCAAAAACTGAAAATACAGACGCAGGCGCCCCATCAAAGGCACGCTCCAGGGAATCTCCCGATCGAAACGGTTTGCCTCCAGCGCCAGAACCTGTACCGGAGCGGGATCCGAGAATTCGCTGTAAGCTTCACCACGATCTATCGCCCTACGCCTGGCAGTCCAGTGATCGACCCAACCGAGCAACCGGCCCATTGGAATGGCGGGGCTTACCACTTCATCTTTGGAAAAATAGTTCTGCGGATCACCCGCTCGAATATTGATATCGACAAAGAACCCGCCGCGACTGGCCCTGAAGATCGCGAGGTCAGTCGGTTCAGGTATTACGCATGCATCGGCAATATCGCCGCGCACTCTTGCCGCTAGCGTGCCTCCCCCACCTCCCCATTCTTCGTCAATCACCGACTCACAAAACAGATCGCCACCCAATCTCCTTCCCTCTTTTTTGAGCGCAACGGCAACAGCAAAGGCCGCGACTAACCCGCCTTTCATGTCATAACTTCCTCGCCCATATAGTCGCCCCTCACGAACTGCGCCAGACCATGGACTTTCTAACCATTCATCATATCCAGCGGGTACAGTGTCCATGTGTCCGCTCAACAGAAGACTTCGCCCACGACCGGTTCCAGAAAGTCGAGTGATGAGGTTGTGTCTGCCGGAATAGTTTCGATCGGCGCGAACATAGGGATGATTTGCGCGAGCCAGAAACTCGAGCTCGTATATTTCGACATCCAGATCGTAGGTCTGCAAATAGCCCTGGAGTACTAGCTGGCCTGCAGTTTCCGAACCATTAGGAGGTATTGCGACAGTATCAATCTGTACCAGTCTTTGGAGCAGCTGGACGATCTCATGCTTAAGCGGCTCCAACATTCGCCTGGCCTCGCCAGCTGGAGGCGAGGCCGCCAAAGAACTTGACGCCATATCGCGCTTTTGACTCTCTTTATCTATTGCGGACATAGGTCAATCACCCGCGACTAAGTTGCCAGGTTCTTCAGCGAACGTAATTCCCAAATCTTCGGCAAGGTCGAGGACCGCTCGGAGTTTGGTTTCGGGATGAATTGTGTGCTGCGATGTAACGCTGTAGCTGGCCAACAAGACTCCGAAATCGAGCGCTGATCTCAGTACTGCCGGGGAATTTCGGCTTTCGTCTTTGTTGGTGAAAGGAAGGCCCGCAATCATCGCAGCGAGAATTCCAGACAAAAGCGCATCCCCAGCTCCGGCCGTACTAACAACGTCCACCGGAAGTCCCGGAGAGTGGCTCCACTCTCCCTTGCTAAACCCAAATGCACCATCTTTGCCTGCGCTAATGACGATGTTCATCTGCGGCTGTGATGCCCTGAGAGCCATAGCACACTGTTCCAGAAACATATACGGAGCAGTTGCATCAAACTTTTGGCCCACCAGTTTTGCCGCCTCGTCCATGTTGAGAACTAGAAGATCGACGAAGTTAAGAACATTCAGCTGCTGGGCATCCAAAACCTCAGCGGAACTAAACGATGCGACGCGAAAGGCGTCGTACTTTGTTGCCAGCTTTAGCAGATGGTGACGAACATTTAAGGGCGCCTCAGGTACCGATAGAGCAATGGTTCGATTCCGGCTGTCTTCAAACAGAGAAGTTAGGCGATCGACATCTTCCGTCGTCAGCAGCGACGCAGCTGACTCACTGGTTGTGATATTTCCTCCCGCTCCATCGGGATATTGATAGCAAACGCTAAAGAGCGTCGGTTGGCCCACTACTTTGTCTACGTATGTGGGATCCACGCCAACATCGATCATTTCCTGAACCAGACGATTTCCCGCGCTGTCGGTGCCGACCTTCCCTATGGGTATCACATCGAAAGGTGCTTCAGATCGATCCAGCAAAGCGGCCAGGTAATGCGTGATGATGTGAAGCTTGCAGTAGTCGCGCGCATCAACCAGGCGCGCTGCTCGACTCTCATTGCGACCTAAATCGTGGTTACCTTCCAGCGCGAGCAGCATTCCAGCACCGATACCACCCACGCCGATCACCCGACGGTACGGTGAATCACCTTGAACGCGGAGTTTGAAGCTGTTCATACTTAGCTAGAAGAATTCCCAGTCTGGATTTTCTGCTATCGGGTGGCGAGCAATATCGATCGTCGCCGTTATCAACGCGTCGGCGTGTTGCTGTAGAAGAGTAATCGGATACTCCGGTGTGGGCTCTGAAAACAACGCCACACGAAATGCCGTCTGTTTCCATGCACCAGTATCGCTATAGAGTCGCACTTGCTTTGCGGCTAGACACTCACGCATGCCAAGTGTCACCGACATCGGAGGAACAAACTGATAAGCCGCACCAAAACTTCGATGGGCCAAGGCGAGGATCGTGTCTAAATTGTTTTCCTGAACGCGGATGGTAGAGCTCGCTACATCCTCGATTGTGGCCTGGGAATAGGGATGTCGACGCGCCTGATTGTAAGCAACATGTCCATCCTGCCCCCATCCGCCCACGGTGATATCAATCGGAGCCGCAGAAAGAGCACTTCTTACATCGTCAATTGTTGATGGAAGAAGCCAGTAGCGTTGTGATTCCGGTACCGCCAGGTCTAAACGAATCCCGCCATAGAAGTGCCGTTCCATAAAGGCGCGAAAGTTATAGGGATGACGAGCCGGCAACGGTTGACCCTGCCAATCGAGACATTCGTCCATGTGAAAAACGAAAAGCTTTGCAAGAGATAGGCTTTGCGAGTTGACTAACTCGGTGAACGGTTCGTACCAGCATTTCGGTCCGCACGGAATAATTGCGCGGGTCGCGCGGCCTGCAGCATTGTTAGCTGCGATCAAGTCCACCAGTTCACGAGCCATGAGTTGTCCCAATTCTTCTGAATCGGCGACAATCCGAAATGGCACTCGAACTTCAGGATGGTTGGAAAGTTCGCCAACCGGAATACTGCACCAGCGATGTAGGTCT
>DASQPD010000151.1:0-4235 GCA_035644135.1 Pyrinomonadaceae bacterium | reverse complement strand
GCCCACAAAACGAGCAAGTGTGGCAAGAGCTATCACTCCCAGGATGCCTAGGAGAACAAATGCGCCATACAAGCGAATCTCTTCTCTCCCTGCGATTGCGTGCCTCCCACCGCTGGAATCGTATATCGCGCCGGCTTCGTTATGCAGGCCGCCGTGAAGCCCGATCAGTATGCCGATGCTGATGCAGAATGCGATCGCCAAAATGATCCAGAAGCCGTGCGAAGCTGATGCTGGCCTGGAGATCTGCATTTGAGTTTTTGAACCTCGTTCGCTGCCCGCGCTTGCACACTACCACCCTCGTAGCGATTCGCCAGAGCGGCTTGGAGGCCTTCGCTCTTTCTGATCTTTCAGCTCTGACCTCCGATCTCCGACCTCTGACCGCTGACGTCCGACCTCTGACTTCCGTCCTCTGGTCATGCGGCTTTGAGTCCTTTGAACCATTTGGCCACTTTGGATTTGATTGCATTGAGGCATACTAGCGGCTTCATTAATCCGGTGCACACGCGTGAACTCAATCTTCTAAATGCCGGACTTTATTCTGTGCCCGAAGCTGCCCGTCTTACGCGAATTTCTATCGGAAAAGTACGCCGGTGGTTAAAGGGCTACGATTTTCGCAGCGGCACGGTGGTTCGTCATTCAGATGCGGTTTGGCAGGGTGAAATCAAACCGATCGAGAACAAACTCGCGCTCAGTTTCCGTGACCTCCTCGAGCTCAGGTTTGTCGACGCCTTTATTCGCGCAGGCGTTAGCTGGAAAACGATGCGGCGAGCGCATTCCAAAGCGCAGGAAAAACTAAAGACGACACATCCATTTTGCTCCAACCGTATCTTCACTGATGGAAGAAGCATTCTGCTGGGGCAGGGCGAAGAGGATTCGGACGAAGCGCTAATTAATCTTGCGACCGATCAAGCCGAGTTCTCTCGCGTTGTCGAGCCATTCCGAAAGCAACTGGAGTTCTCAGGGAACGACATCATTTGGTGGCCACTTGGAAAGAGACGACAAATTATTGTTGATCCTCGCCGAAACTTTGGCCAGCCCACTGTCGTCAAATCGGGCGTGCCGGCGACAGCTCTGGCGAGGAGCGTCAAGGCCAACGCGTCTGTTGATGAAGTCGCGCGTTGGTATGAGGTGCAACGTGACGAAGTGCGAGATGCTGTCGAATTCGAAGAGTCGCTCGCCGCCGCGGCGTGAGGTTTTTCTTCGATAACAATCTGCCTCCGAAGCTCGCGAAGAGCTTACACGTTTTGGTTGAGCCACACCATCAAGTCGTTCATCTCAAAGCAAAATTCGCCGTGGACGCGAAAGATGAGACCTGGATGCTTGAACTCGCGAAAGAGGAAGATTGGGTGATCGTCTCCGGCGACCTGCGAATCAGAAAAAACCCCCACGAAATCGTGGCTTGGAGATCGGCTGGACACACGATCTTCTTCTTAAAGCCCGGCTGGATCAATCTTCCGTTTTGGACTCAAATGTGGAAATTTGTGAAATGTTTTCCGGACATAGTTCGAACTGCCGAACGAGCGTAGAAAGGCAGCGCGTTTTATGTGTCGGTTACAGGGAAGGTCGAGAAGTAGCGCGAGCTACTTCTTCAAATCATTAGCAATCTCGGCGAATTGGGTGAGGGCGGCTTGGCTTGTCACGCCATAGCCTGGCGACGGCGGAAGGTCTTCGCTCTTTCTGATCTTTCAGCTCTGACCTCCGATCTCCGACCTCTGACTTCTGTCCTTCTGGTTATGCAGCTCCCCTGCTCCTAGCTCCCTGATAACGGACAACTGTTAACAGATAACTCACGAGCGTTGCTCGTGTGCGTGAGGACTGTCCCGATTCCCCCGCCCTGTCTGTGACAGGGCAAATTGTTTGAAACGCTGTCTAACGGGGTCTATAATCGACAGCAACAAAACTCAACGGGGAGGCATCGGATGAAGAAAACAATTGTCGTTCTCGCCTGCTGCGCACTGTTTGCGCCGCTGGCGTTCGCACAGACTAAAACTACAACCACTACCGAAACGATAACGGTAACCGGTAGGATCGTCACCGAAAGCGCGGATGGGGCGGCGGCAAATTATCAGCCGGCCAGAACCCTTGTTATTCGTGAGGACAGCTCGAATAAAGCGGGCAGCTATGTTCTCAACGGGCCTGGTAACATTGTGGACAAACGAGGAGACGCAGTCAAAACGGCGGTGAAACCCGGCACCCGCGTCCGTGTTTACTACACCAACGTCGGTGATCAGCGTGTGATTGATCACGTTGTCGTTTTAGACTGACCTCAGCGAAGACTGGGGAAACGTCCAAAAGCCGCACGCATTCCTCAGTCGTGCGGCTTTTTGGTCGGAATCTCACATCTCGCAGCCCTGCTGCTCCCTGGTACTCTGCTCCATGCCCCATGCTCCCTGCCCTTCACTCACCGATCACCTCTCACCTTTCCATGCTCCAAGCTCCTTGCGCCCTGCTACAATTTTCCACGAGCTTAGCTCGCGCGCTTGTGCAAAAAGTGAGACTAGACTGCCCCCTTCGTTCCCCCGCCTCACGACGTAACCCCGAAAGTCTTCAGGGCTGTCCTCATGGCGAGCTCTTCAACTCTTTAACTTTTTAACGCATTAACTCATTAACGCTTCAACGTGCATATAGAGTTCCCTGTTGATACGCCTGATGGGCCGAGAACAAGCTCCTTTCAATATCACGAGCACTAACGTGAAACTCTTCAGCAAATTGCCGAACGATCATCAAAAACTGATGCCAGTGATCGAAACTAAACCCAACTCCGCTGGGATTTTTTGTGACAGCTCCCATCCCATACAAAAGCTGCCAGACACGGATATCGATGACGCCGTAACGGCGGGGATTTAGCAGCGTCAGAATGGCGGAAGCCATTGCTACCGACACCCCATCAAGACTCATCAGCGTTTCGAGGCGTCGGCGTTCGCTCGGTGTCGCCAGCGCTCGCCATGTCGCTGTTCGCACTCGGGCCGCGCTGTTCTTTTTGATGTGGTGAATCACACGTGCTGATTTCCAACGACAAATCCTTTCAAGCTCGGCTGGCGTAAGATAGCCGCGTCTGCGTGCCTGCTTGAGTTCACGGATCAACTTCGCGGTCTCAGGATCTTCCTGGAGTACCAGGTGATCTTTTAACAGAATACGTAATTGCTTGTAGGGGAGTTTTCCTAATGCCACAAGAAGCGCTCAAAGATAAAATGTTAATACGCGACTCCTCTCCTTTAACCGATCCCTTCCTTTAATCTCTTCTGTCTCAAGAACACAATTCAATCTCCCATACGTGAGTCACGTATAGCATCAGGTTTCAGCTTTTCGTTCCTCAGTCTTGGCTCGCCGCGGTGACCGCCTCGCGTATAACGCCAGTCCGGCTCGGACAATTCTCAACTTCTTCAGCTTCAGAGATCCCTCAACCCTCAGCAACCGCCAGTCCGGCTCGGACCGGTCACCGGAAAACCTTGCGATTACGGCACCGTGAAAATTTTTCCCGAATATGGGTCTTTGACCTTGCTGCCCGAAGGATAGCCACTCACGTCGACATATTTGGATGGGTCGGAGGGACTGAAGACGAAGCCGGTTTTGTTCGGCACTCGCTTGGCTGTGGGAAATTGCGAATCTGACGGCGCCGTCGTCGAAGGGCCCTCGCCTGGGGGTTCTGCCAAGCTATCGGTTGAGGACGCGGCCACATTAGGGGCAACGTGCGAGCTCCGCGTGATTCCAACGTTCTCGGATCGCCGCCGCCGCAGTAATTCGGCGTCTATCTGCTCTTTCTCTTTCAGAGTTTTGTTCTTTTCAGTCGCATGACTAACCCAACGGCTTAGGCCCCAGGAAACGCCAAAGTCATCTGTGGCGATCTTGCGATTTATCTCATTTTGTCGGCTCTTTAGCTCTGAATCAGACGCGGTGTGCACGTCCATCGCTGTAGAGCAGCCGGCAAGGCAGAGGGCACCACAACTAGCCACGAGGAGAGCGGCAACAGATTGATTCACACATCTACCGATATTCATAGGTCTAACGAGACGAGTCGAGCCGCCGTGGAAGGAGCCGAGTTTTCGTGAGATAGAGGACTCTCTCACAAAATTGCAGTGAAGTCATGTGCCGGTCAGCGGTTGATCGGCGAAGCTTGGACGAAGTGCTATGATCTAAAGGATAAAACCAATGCGGAAACGGATTACCTCAAAGCCACAGCGAGAAAGCCCGTCGGCGAATACCAGCTGGCTCGACTTGGAAGCCCTGGCCCGAGT
>DASQPD010000150.1:0-9389 GCA_035644135.1 Pyrinomonadaceae bacterium | reverse complement strand
TCGTAGATTGGGTTGCAGTACCTTGCGCCTTGGCGGCGAGAGGCAATAGGCTAATGGCGACGACAAAGCAGACACGTAGATTCGCTCTTGAGATTGTCATATTATTCCTCATCCCAATTGACCTCCAAATAGCGCATAACGATCACGTTGGCCGGGCGGCGCGAATCCATTCAAGCTGGAAACAAGCAATCAACTTGCGCGATGAGCTGTCGCCGCTCCGCTGCAACAGGTTGTTATCTCGCGCCGCTAAGTTTAACACCCTTGGGCGAGCACGCGTTGAGGGACTTGTGACAGGCAGGCCTCTGTTGGCAGCCAATGTTTTTGCCACACCATCAATCTACTTTGAAAGTTGCGCTTGCCCCAACTCGGCGGGGGTAAACCGCCCTTCCCAACCTGAGACTTTCTAACTTGAACTATTTCAGCTTCAGTCGAACCTTCCACAACACCATTCAGCAACCGTGAAGATGGTCAAGCCCGGAAGCTGATGATTCAAGTTGGGAAAGCTCAGGTCGGGAAGGGCGGTTTACCCCCGCTGAGGTTGGTTAAACACAACTTGAGTTTCAACTAGAGCGTGCGTCTGAAACCGCAATGCGAGATAACGTTTGAGTTGACGCGGCGGCGCGAATCAAAGCACCCTTCGCCGCACCAAGCAAGTTAAGAAACACGCTCCCGCCGCTCGCGTCCAACGAATTGTTATGTGCGTTCCCGATTAGTGAGAACGATTCACAGGGTCGAAGTACTCACGTATCCAAGAGGCGACGTTGCGTGGAATTTTGTCATTGACGCCATCGAGTCTTACGCCTCTGCGACCCGCCTCGTTTAGGATGCGTTGCGGTTTGACATTTAGTTCGTCGGCCAGTTCGCCAACGGTAGTGATATTCCAGACGCGATCCATGAAAACCGCTCGACGTTCGGCGATTTGACCTTGCGTAGCAATGTAGCCGTTGCGCCAAAGAATTCGTTCGACGCCCCAGTCGAACCATGCTTGAAACGGACTGACCTCGTAACCGGCACGGCGAATCGTGTCAATGGTGGCGTCGAGATCCAGCACCCGCCAGGTCCAATAATCGTCTTCTTCTTGTTCCGGGCGATGAAAGTCCTTACCGCGGATGTAGTAATGACCGTCGTCACCTTTATTCAACGTTGGCATGAAGTTGTTCCCGGGCAATTATACAAGCACATAACGTTTGAGTTGACCGGGCGGCGCGAAATTAAACAACCTTCGCCGGACCAATGATGATGCAAAAGGCGCAACCGCCGCCCGCGTCCGATTTGTTATGTCGCGTCCGTGTAAAAACAGTCACTTGCGTTTACACAAAGCACGGGACAACGATTCACCAATCGACGCAGGAACGACATAAGTCCACTCCGAGTTTTTGGTCATCGTTGAATCAATGACATTACCCTTGGCGTCGTAGTCGATTCGAGATAAAACGCGCCCCTCACCCTTTGCGCAATTGTATTCGTTAAGTTCAAGTGTATGGGAATAGTTTTCGTAGCCAAAAGTGCGCAACGCTTGAGCGCGGCGATTACGTAAGAATTCGGATTTACTTTGTTCGGTGTCGTCTTTGAGTTCCGTTCTTATCCATGCACGAACGACGTTGCCATTCAACCTTCTAACAGTTTTTATTCCGTAAGAGACCACAGAATCGTCGGTAGTACCGACCTGAGCCCAATCGAAAACCGAAAGATCGATTCCGGTTAGATCCAATTTGGGTTGTTTCGTAGAAGACCGCTTCTTCCGTTTGTTCGCGGACTTGGTCGAAGATGAATTACTGTTTTGGCCGAAGCAGAGTAACGTCAAAGCGAGGATTGTCACCGATGCGACAGGGACACGTACGGTAGAGTAGTCGCGCATGATCTTCGTTACGAGTTTCACGAACAGGTTCGAGTTAAGCGACATAACGCTGCGCTTAAGCGGCGCGCGAACTCACTCAACTTAGATTTCAACAACTATTGTTAAGTAACACTCAACCGCGTCCGCTTCAAGCGCTTGTTGGATTTGCGCGAGACCACATACTCACCCTAAAGGCCGGAGCTCTTCGCGCGCTCCATGAATAACAGCGAGCACCTGTACTTGCCCTGCCTCGAGCAAATATATAATTCGATACCGCCCCTCGATGAGTCTCCCGTACCTCATTCAATTCATACTCAGGCACCATTCGACCGGACAAAGGAAAAGCTGCAATCTGAATTGAGCGCTTGGTCAAACGATCAACAATGCGTAGTGCAAACTCAGGCGAGGTTTGCGCAAGGTAGTCGTGAATCGCTTGCAGTTGAGCAACAGCCGAATCTGTCCATAATACTTTCACCGGGTCAACCCGAACCGCTCCCGCACTTCGGCAACTTCAACTGACTTGCCGGCCTTGCTGTCGGCTATTCCCGCCTCAATAGACTGACGAACGTAGATCTCGTGCATCAGATCATCCCAGGTGAGATCATCTGGCAAGTTTTCCAACAATCGTTTCGCTTCTTCTTTGATATTTCTTACGTTCATGTTAACGAATATAGACATGTCCTTCCTTACGGGTCAATCCGAATCGTCATCGGACACCTCGCAAATCCAACGATCCTGTTCAGCTGCGCCGAGCGAAAGTATTCAACCGTCGACGCAGGAGATTCCCTGAGAAAGGTGCTATCGAGGCGTCAGGTGCAACAGCTTGTTGGACGGAACCGGTTAGAGAAACTGATCAAATGTCACCCTCAGGCATCCAGAGTAGTTCGAGTATGCCTTCAATGTACGGACTAGGAATAAACTTGCGTCCATTCAATTCAAGTTGTCCACCCAGCCGGTCGGTAGCGAACTCGCTGATTGTTAATCGCTCAACTCTTGTTTTTTGTCCTCCAGAATACCAGCGTCTGACATTTTATTGGAGGACACTAGACGCGATGTGATTGTGAGCTTGCCATCCTCATTAAGCTTCCAAGTACCTCTGTAGACTGCGAAACCATTGTTTGGAATTAACTGTTGTTTTCTGGACGCGCCCGATTGATGGATAAGGCAAGAGATGGAAGCGAACTGCCCGTCTGGAAAGAAGATCAGAAGACGGGCATTATCCGTGTATTGGTAATCGCCTGACTCGCTGGTTACTTCCTTGAGGGGAGATTCCCATCTGAGATCCTCATTGATGTAGACCCACCGAGAGTCGATGTTCTTTGAATTCGCGGTTGAGATCGTTTCAGCCGACCGGCTACGGATCTGCACGAATGGCGGGCGACTCTTGGAAATCAAAAGATAGGTAGCGAGTCCAAGGGTGAAGGTCACGAGGCCTGCAAGAAACCAAGGTGTCACTTTGCGCATGATTTACTTCCCACTCTTTAGTCTTACACGATCTCCTGTTCCGTCCAATGGTCGAGTTGACGCGGCGGCGCGAATTCAATCAAGCATCGCCGCACCAATTAAGTTGAGAAGTAGCTCCCGCCGCTCGCGTCCAACGATTTGTTGGGTTGCGCCGCGGTTATTACGCTGGTTTTGTCGGTACCGGATTCTTGCATACATCACGTTTCCAATGAATAGAGGCATACCGATGCGCGTCGATTCCGCCGTTGCGGAATATCGAAAGCCGCTGATAAGTCTCATCGGTACCCCCACAGTCGTCGTTGGGTAAACAGATGATGTTAACAAACGTTCCCATGAGATAGGCGCCACGCTGTTCTTTAGGGACGAGTTCATCGATCACTTCGTTGAGTGGTTGTGATTTCAACAGTGATGGTTTTCCGTTTTGCGTTTCGGAGGCGGGCTTGATGAGCATTTCACACACATCGCCAGATTTCGCATAGGTTACCGTCAGCTTGATATCAGGACGCACATTGTAGGTCTCAGAAACTGGTTGGCCGTATTTTTCACGTAACGTGCTTGATGTTTGAGCGGTTGATACGACGCCCGTTAAGAAGAAGACAATTGCGATTCTCATTGAGACCTCCAAGCGATACATTGAGCAACCCAACGCTGGCCTTCAGCTCCGGCGCGCGATCAGCATTCAAGCTGAAGGAAACAAGTTAGTTGAAAAACATGCTATCGCGCCGTCAGCTTCAAGGCTTTGTTCGGCGGCCAGCTTACGATTCACCCTTCATCGCGCGGTTGACCGCCGCCGTCGCGAGAGAAAGAGCCTGTTGTTTTAGCGCTGGCGGAAGGGGCACATCGTCAGGTAGATGGTCTTCCTTCCTGATAGTCTTCTCAAAGGTTGGTATCCATTTGAGAAGTTGCTTTTGATAGCACATACGAAGAGCTACAGTACCCACCAAGAGATAAATCACCGCAGCAATAACGCCAGCGATTACGCCACCAAAGTACCAGATGCCTACCACACTTCCCCACGCGATGAGCAAGCGCATTAGACCATAAGCCATGCGGAGCAGCGGGTTCTGAAAGGCCGGCGGTTTCTCCCAGACATCAAGAACGGTACAGTACTTGTGGTACACGAGTATCGGAAGACTGATCACAAACAAAACGAGAAACGTAATGAGCATGAAGTTTTTGACAAGAGGTCGGCGTCACAAACATTAGGGCCGCCGAACGTCAGAGTTGACGCGGCGGAGCGATTTCATTCAAGCATCGCCGGACCAATCAACATGCGAGACACGCTGCCGCCGCTCGCGTCCAACGATTTGTTCGGCCGCTTAATCAATTCTTTTGAGTTTCAGCGTGGCTTCGTGGAGTTTGTCAACGAATCGAGTGAATAGTGTAACTGCCTCCTGTGAGAGTTCCCGTTTCGAGAACACGGGGTCCTCGTTCGGCACATCAGACTGGTTAAGCATTCCAATGAGCGGACTTACATGAACAATCCTGTGGCGATATCTAATAAATCTTTGAAGCGAATCAAGACTGCCTGAATCCAACCCGATTTCGCCGAACTTAATGCCGTAGGCTTTATTGTACGCCCTCTTGCACTCTTGGAAGTTTTGGAAGTTGATTCGTTTTGCGACTACGCTCAGGACCGACTTCCGTTCGTCATTGGCCTCGGACTGTAAGATTTGCTCGTATCCTCCTTCGCGTTCTCTTCTTGGTATTGTGACCTGAACGAGAGCTGACAGGTCAGGCTTAATTCCCTCTCCTTCAAGTTCCAAGAATCGGGTCTTGGCGTAGGCCTCGAAACCTGTAACCAAAATTGAGAGAGTAAGGTTAGTGCAAACCACCTCAAAGATGAATCCTTCTGGGGAGCTTCCCGTTCCCAGCACTTTGACAGCCTGGATTGTATTCCGCCAAGCCTCAAGTCCGGTTGGCAGGAGATTCGCCTCATCTCCGCGATAAATCGAAACGCCCATAACATCCACGCCTTCGTCTCCGACCTGATATACAGTGAGGTCCTGACCTATGCGAAAAGCTTTTTTCGATGCTGAGCCTTTTGATGGTCGAACGTGGCTGGGATGGCCGATTGGGCCAGCGTAAAGAGTGATTTCCGCAGGCGTCCACGTAATCGTGATACCAATCGTTTCACTCTGCGGCAACGTATTCAGGTCGACCGTTGCGACTCGCGTCCCGGTACCTGGCGATGAATGATAGAACTGCAGAGTCAACGCGTCGGTCCGTTCGATGAGAAAGAACTGTTCACCAGCGGACACTTCCCAAATCTTTCCGCCTTTGCTTTCGGGGTTGAACAGGTCTGAGGAGGAGAATTTGAAAAATAGTGTGCCTTCAGGGCGGCACATAGCTTCCTGCATTTCTGCAAGCTTGGCAGCAGGGATGTTCTTCATAATTCTTGAGACTTGCGGCCCAACGTTGCGCTTCAGCGGCGGCGCGCGATACCAGGCCCGCTGGATGGAATAAAATTACTACCAAAACAAGCTATCGCGCCGTCCGCTGCAAGCGCTTGTTCGGCTTCGTGCGACGATTTGGAAATCTGCTAACGATCATTGGCCTCGATTTGATAGATATCGAAACCTAGTCCCGCATTTAACTGGCAGATCCCAGCGATGCAATCACCTGCAATCTCAGGACCCGTTCCCGCATAGAGGTAACTCGACTCCCACAACACATCGAAATAGGTCTCGCCACCTTGAGCGAACTTCAGGACAGCCTCCCGGACAGGAAGCAAGGCGCGAAGAAGATAACGGAAATGTTCATTGATATCTTTAGCAGCGAGACCTGCTTCGATTTTACCTTGAGAACTCAGACTCCAGAACCCATGAGTCGAAACTGGCACTGAGACTAATTCCGGGGCGACACCAAGGACTCTCGTGACTTCATTAGGATCCAGAGTCGGCGAGGACAAATGAAAGCTCACGGCTACTCGTCCGATGTGTGAAGCATGGAATTCGGTGAAGCCCATAGTAATTGAAGAAGCCGAACGTTACGCTTGAGCGGCTCGCCCACGCAACTTAGCAAAGAAGCCCGCTCATGGCGAGTCCGCTCCAAGCGCTTGTTAGCTTGCGTCGTCGATTGTAAACACATCCTATCCAGTTGCGAGCCTGTGACGAAACTTTTCGACATTCTTTGGCGTAAGCGGGTAATGGACCATGGGCGCTGACCAGTCGGAAACGGTTTCAGCAATGAGCTCACCTTCTGACGCATCGGTGTCATATTCAAAGTTGTCGGACGCGATAAAGCAGAACCCAACCGCGTGAAGATACTTCGGTTTGATCTCGCCATCCAACACCGCATCACAAAGACTGATTAGATGCTTAGGTAAGAGTCGGACATTTTCGCTCATGTCTTCAATGGGATGTTTAGTCATGTCGCCATTGGTGATCAACGAGCCAACTAGATCTCTGGCTAGGATTTTGGCAGTAACGTCTCCAGTAAAGAACTGCTTTAGGATCTCCTCACGCATTATTTTGGAAGCAAGCTAACGTCTGAGTTGACCGGGCGCGGCGATTACATTCTACCTTCGCCGGATCAAACAAGTTGCGAAACACGCTCCCCGCGCTCCGGTCGAACGATTTGTTATGTTGCGTCGACCGAATCACGCGGTAGTGCCGGATCGAAATGGAACAATTGGAGATAATCGTTCCAGCCGTCATTTCCTTCGCAGACGATAATCGATGCTTTAGCGAGTGATTCCGCGAAAGGCGCGTCACCAAAGATCGTCGATTGAATGAGAGACCACAAACCCTTTAGGTCTTCTGTCCCAAAGGTAAAGTTCAAGTAGCGCGTTTCATCAAACCCCTCGTTGAAATCGTGCCTCTGAACAAGCGCAGATTTGGTTATTGCTTCGAGCGACCGTTTCACTTCCGCGACGTTCAATTCCGGTGCGCGTTCAGGTTGAATTTGAATGGACAACGCCTTCAACATAAGCAACATAACGCTGCTGTTCACCGGCGGCGAGCGCAACTATTCAAGCAGCGATAAAACAATGGTGTTTGAGAAGCATGCTATCGAGCCGTCCGCTGCAACCGCTTGTTAGCCCGCGCGCTACCAATTGAAAGCGCCCCCTTCCGCCTCCCGCCCAAGACCCAAAGTATGCCTCCGCCCACATGTTAGTCAGATTCTTATTCGCGCGGTCGATACTCAGCCGAAACCTCTTCTTCAAGGTCGGCGCGTCCAACGGGAACTTTCGCCATTCATCGCCTACTTGATAGTAGATGACCTCGCATTCATCCGGCTGTGGGAGATCGACCGATTCTTTAATTTGATGTTGCGCCACAATGAGCGTTCGCGCCCTGTAAGGGGCGTTCCCTGAAGCCCCATACCCTATCGCCCGCAACTTCCCCTTCAGCCCGAGAGATTGCAGGTGATTGAAGTCATCAGTAGTCAGGTGGAACTCAATCCAGAGACCAACATCCTCAATCTCCAACTCATCTGCGCCAGGGAGTAGCTGAATGGGCGCGTAGAAGGAAGGTTGATTCTCCTCCTCAGAGATTTCCAAGAACTCCTTCAGTCTGGGGTCATCCTTCCGAAACTCTTCGATGATAAATGAATTTTCGATACAAGAATCTTCACACACTGCACATCCTCCACATCAAGAAGCGGGCTAACGATTGAGTTGACGCGGCGGCGCGAATCAAAGCACCCTTCGCCGCACCAAGCTAGTTGCGTTACGCTGCGCACGCTGCGCCACTGCTTCGCCACGCATTTTGCCTCGATGGTCGAATACAGAATGGATTTCCAGGTCACATGATACTGCTACTGATTGTCCCGGACAGCAACAAAGCGTGGCAAGTGTGGAGGTCATTCGAACGAGCGGCGCCAAAAGTGAAAATAACACAAACCGATGTTCGCGTATTGTACGCGCGAGAAATTCTTACACGCTTTTTCGCTGTCGCTAAGTTATTGAAGGGATTGGTGGCCAGGGACGGAATCGAACCGCCGACGCCGGCCTTTTCAGGGCCGCTTACCGAATCGCTGAAGTGGTTTGAAATCAGCGGATGTAACTGAGGGTAAAGAGCTTATGCCGTATGAGATTTAGGATTACCTAGGGTGGTTTAGGCTGTTTTCGGCTTCTCGATGTTCTCGTATTGTTCGCGCCCGCCGAGTCTCTGTATCGCCTGCCGTCCCTTACCAAGTGAATGATTCTTTCTCTGCGTAGGGCTCAGTACTGCTGATCACAGAGGTATTGCTATCGAGTGGGTACAATGTCACGCGAAAAGCCGATTCAAGAGACGTCTGTTAATACTTCTGGCCTCGACTTGCCCAGCCCAAGAAACGCCCAATATGGGGCAACGGATTTTAAGTCCGTTCGAAGGCATCTTACCTGATCTTACGTAATGAGATGACCCCAATATTTACCGGACTTGCAGCCGTCAAAGTCATGCTTCGTCCGGTTAGGTCTCGCGACAAAATGTCGTCATCTTAGCGTCATCGTGAAGAGACAGTCACAGCTCGAACGCCGACCAAAATCACTCGCTTAGTCGGAGATGTTCATGATTGTCAAAATGTGAGAGCGTGACGACTACCGCCGCCGACAAATGGCTATGGTGAGTAATGCGGCCGCTGCGCCGATGATACCTATGTTCATTTTTTCTCCTTTCCACAGCACCTTTAGCTCATCGCAAGTGACGATCCCCGGCAATGATTCGGAAGTCTTTCTCTAAGCACCAACAGAGTCGGGGGAATGAATTTGTTTTGCTGTTCGACTTTCTACTTGAGCGCTGAAAAGCTCGTCGGATCCATGAAGTAGCTGTCGATGTGGTTTGCCAGCGCACCATTAGTCTCAGAGTCGGCCTTTACTTTTTTCCATTCCGGATCGGCCTGGAACGCAGCCCAATTCTTCCGGGCCTCCTCGCGGCTCGGGTGCTCCAGGATGTACACAAAGAGGTTCTGCGAAAGCGGCGCGTCTTCCGGACGCCAAAAGCCAATGCTCTTCATGTTGTGTCGCCTGAAAATAGCGTCGGTGTGATCGCCAAACCGAGCGATTAGAGCATCCATTTTGCCCTCGTTAACGTGATACATGCGCAGCTCGTAGACATGCTGCGAGTTTTTCGATCCGCCGATATTGCTGAAACCGAGCGTC
>DASQPD010000149.1:0-7656 GCA_035644135.1 Pyrinomonadaceae bacterium | reverse complement strand
AAAGAAAATTTGCGAGTGACAACGGGTCGTTACAAGTATCAAGCAGTGATGTTGTCGGACGTACTCCAGTCGCAAGCATCTCTGGCCGAAGCGACTCATGATTATCAAAGCGCCTTACTGGCTTTTTGGACGGCCAAGGCTGAGTTTGAGAAGGCCCTCGCGGAGGACAAATAGAAATGGCTGACGAGAAGGCAAACATCTCGCAACAGAACACGCCTAAGGAGACCGGCGTCGTTGCGGCAAAACCTGCGGAACAAACACAACCGGCTCCGAACAATAATGACCACGGTCACGCAACAACTCCCAAAGTCGCATCAACTGACAACAGTTCAGTAGGTGATCCGCGTGCCAAGCGTCTTAAGAAGTTCATACCTGTATTAGTCCTCTTATTGGCCGGCGGCATTCTGTTCGGAATCAAGGGTGGTTGGAATCGCTTCGTAGGAGGCGGCAGCACACAAAGGACGGACGATGCTTATTTGAGAGCGGATATTACGCCGTTGAGCACACGTGTTTCCGGGGCGGTTGCACAAGTTGCTGTGTCTGATTATCAGCGTGTGAAGGCCGGCGATCTATTGGTCCAGTTGAAAGACGACGACTTCAAGGCCCAGGTGGCCCAGGCTGAAGCTGGTGTTGCGGCGGCACAAGCAGCACTCGAGAACAACGCGAAACAAAAAGAATTACAGACTTCCAGAATCATGCAGGCACAGGCGGGAGTAGAAGCTGCCGGCGCCGAGATCGCCCAGAGCGGAGCAGCAATCGAAGCAGCCCAAGCCGATGTTGCTAATGCACAAGCCGGTGTCGATGCAGCGCAAGCGAAGATACCCGACTCTCAAGCGGCGGTTGAAGCTGCACAGGCTGACGCGGAAAGAACAATTCTGGAAAGAAGACGCCAGGAGGCATTGTTGGAACTGGGCTCCGCGACCAAACAAAAAGTTGAGCAGGTGGTGGCCGATCAGGAACGTTACGCTGCCATCGTTGACAGTCGCAAAGCTGAGCTCGCGCAAACTCGCGCAATGCTGGACAGCCGGCGCGCAGAGCTCGGTAAGGCGCGCGCTCAAGTATCGTTGCGCCAGGCGGAACAACAGCAAGCACATGCGCAGGCGGCGGGTAGATCGGCAGAGCTGGACGCGCAGATCAAACAGCGGGCGGTCTTGGATGCTCAGGAACAGCAACTCCAGGCAGACCTCAACGGCAAACAGGAAGCGCTTAAAGTCACGCAAACGAATCTTGATTACACACGAATTCTCGCACCAACCGACGGAATAGTGAGCGAGCGAAAAGTGAGAATTGGACAATTGGTCTCACCGGGCACGCAAGTGATTTCGCTGGTCGATAATACCATCTGGGTGCAGGCGAATTATGAAGAGACGCAACTTACAAATGTTGCTAAAGGTGACGGAGCAGAGATAACTGTAGACACCTTCCCCGGCGTTACTCTGCGAGGCCACGTAGAGGAGATAGCTCCAGCCAGCGGCTCACAATTCGCCCTGTTACCGCCGGACAACGCGACGGGGAACTACACAAAGATCGTGCAGCGCATTCCGGTAAAGATAGTTCTCGATCCAAATCCTGAACTAGCAAACCGGCTTCGTCCAGGCATGTCAGTAATCGCGAAAATACAGACAAGGGCGAGAAGTAAAGGTTGAGGAGCGTGGCGTTTCTATTTTGTGCTTTGTTCTTGGATCTGAATGCAATAGGGGAGCCAATACTGGTCAGTAGTTCGTGTTATTTCGTGATTTTGGGGTTCGTGTTACTTCGTGGATCCTCGTTCGCTGCAACAAAGACGATCCACGAATTGTCACGAAACCCAAAGCCACGAAACAACACGAAAACTAAAGTCATGAATTTGCACAAACTACTGAAGCACGGAGCGTTAAGCACAAAGTACAAAGCACCAAGGACACCATGGATATGAGCGTCGTAGGTCAAAGATTAACTTTACATAAGCCGCTCGATATTCCGCGACTGAGTCTGGCGCGCATTGTCGGTTTCCTCAGCGAAAATCCGTATGTTGGGACTCTCGGAGTATACCTTGGCGCCGGCATCGTTACCTTGAATGGCCGTCTGATCAGCGTTGGTCTCCCAGATCTCCGTGGCGCACTCGGTATTGGAATCGATGAAGCAAGTTGGATCCCGACAGCCTTCAACATGGCCCTGATGTTTATGGGTCCATTCTCCGTGTACCTCGGTGGTTTACTTGGTCCAAGGCGCGTGCTGCTTTATTCGGCAACGATTTTCGTTCTCTGTTCGATCCTCCTGCCGTTTTCGCCAAATTTGCAGACGATGCTTTGCTTACAGGTGATCAGTGGCCTTGCGTCAGGCACGTTTTATCCGTTGACGTTGACCTATGCACTCCGTGCTTTGCCGATGCGCTACGTAATCTATGCGATCGGCATTTATTCGATGGACATTGTAGGTGCGACCAGCATTGGGACATCACTCGAAGGCTGGTATGTCGAACACTTATCGTGGCACTGGATCTTCTGGCAAAGCGTCTTCTTAACGCCGCTGATGATGATCTGCATTTATCTGGCGATCCCAAACCCGCCGCCCCGTCCTGGACCTAAGCCCATCTTGAGCTGGAGGGGGTTTCTCTATGGGAGCCTGGCTTTAAGTCTGATCTATGGCGCGCTCGATCAAGGCGAGCGTTTAGATTGGCTGAATTCCGGAGTGATCGTTGCGTTGCTAATGACGGCAGCTTTCCTGCTACTCGTGGCTGTGATTCGCAGGTGGTTTTCACCGAATCCAATGGTAAATCCAATCTTTCTGGTTAACCGAAATACTGCCCTTATTTGTGCCTGTCTCTTCTCATTTCGCTTTGTGATGCTGGCCATCGCTCTTCTGCTCCCGGCGGTTCTCGCCGTAACGCAGAACTATAGGCCGCTCCAGACTGGACAGGTGCTGCTTTGGTTGATCCCGGCTCTCATTCTCAGCGGAGTCATAGCCGCACGTTTGATGCGCCGGTTCGATAACAGAATTGTGTTCGCCTCAGGCTTTACGGTGGTGGCGATAGCCGGCTTGCTCAACGCTCACTTAACCAGTGCGTGGGCAGGTGACAATTTCCTGATCTCGCAAATCGTAATCGGATTCGGGTTTGCTTTGACTTTCACAGCTCTCGTTGGATCGTTCGTGCAAAACGCCTTTGACGCGGGAGCACTTTCCAATCCGATTAACACACTTACCTACTCTTCGTTTATCCATTGCATTCGTTTGTTCGGTGGAGAAGCCGGCACGGCGATCATACAAAGGTTGGTATCAGTGCGCGAGAAATTCCACTCGAATATGATCGGTCTACACGTCGATGCTGGACATTGGCTGACATCCGAACGGCTGCGTACGCTCACGTATGCATTGTTTCCAGGTTCCGGCGGCACCGAAGAGGCGCAAGCGAGGGCCGCTTTAACGCTGGGCGGACAAGTAAAGATACAAGCCTACACCCTCGCTTATAGCGATGCCTATCTTGCGATTGCGCTAGTTGCGGCATTCGCCTGCATCCTGATCGCGTTCATGAAACCGATGAAGATCTATTTCAATGAAACGGCGACGACGTCAACAAAATGAGGTAGCGGGTGAAGGAATGCCGGTCCAGGAATTCAACGAATCAAACATTGCATCAACGAAGACGCGCGTGAGCGAAATCGGATCCCTCACCGTCATCGGTCAGTACGAGATTATTTCTAAGATTGGCGAAGGCGGCATGGGCGAGGTCTATCGGGCGCGCGACAAAAAGCTTGGTCGCGACGTGGCCATCAAGGTGCTGCCCGCCTCGCTCGCAGGGGACGCTGACCGGCTCAACCGTTTCCGGCAGGAAGCGCGGGCTGTCGGCCAGCTGAATCATCCAAACATCCTCGTCGTCCATCACATCGGCCGACATGCAGGGGCCCCGTACATGGTCTCAGAGTTTCTGGAAGGCAAAACGCTGCGAGAACGAATGGATCGCGGGGCGCTGACGCAACGGAAGGCCATTGATTACGCCTTACAGATCGCGAAGGGTCTCGCTGCCGCGCACGAGAAAGGCATCGTGCATCGCGATATCAAGCCGGCAAACATTTTCGTCACCGATGATGGGCGCGTAAAGATTCTCGACTTCGGACTGGCTAAACGTGATTGCCGCCTTGAGACAACACAAGCAACAACTGAAGTATTCACGCAGGTCCATACCGATGCCGGGACACTGATGGGCACGATTGGTTACATGTCTCCCGAGCAGGTGAAAGGTGAGACCGTTGGCCGTCAGTCGGACATTTTTTCATTTGGTTCGGTTTTCTACGAGATGCTTTCGGGCCGGCGAGCGTTTCGCGGCAATTCTGCCGGCGAGACGATCAGCGCCATCCTGCGAGACGACCCGGCCGATCTTTCGGAGACGAATAGGACCATTTCGCCGGCGCTCGAAAGCTGTGTGCGTCACTGCCTGGAAAAGAATCCGGCGGAACGCTTTCGGTCGGCGAGTGATCTGGCGTTCGCGATCGAGTCGCTCGCAGGTATCTCCGGCTCAACCGGGCCTGACTTAATACCCGGGCCAATCCCGCTTAAGCGGCGACTCTGGCCAATGCTATTAGGTTTCGCGGTTCTCAGTCTTGCAGTTGGCCTGACAGCGGGAATCCTTTGGCTGAGGTCCTTTCGGAAGACGACGCCACCTTCATATCAACGCCTCACGTTTAGCCGTGGCACCATGTTTAATGCGCGATTCACACCGGATGGCCAGACCTTTTTTTACAGCGCCCGCTGGAATGGCAATCCGTTGGACATATTTGCAATCCGCACGGGACGGGATGAATCGCGCTCGCTCAATTTGGGGCAGACAGATCTTTTGGCGATCTCCGCAACCAACGAGATGGCCATATTGCGCAACGCTCGGTATCAACATCACTTTGTTAGTCGCGGCACATTAGCGCGCATGCCGGTCGGTGGGGGCGCTCCGCGTGATCTGGTCGAAGACGTGCAGGAGGCGGACTGGTCACCGGATGGCGCGCAACTCGCGGTAGTCCGCCTGGTAAATGGCCGTACCCGGCTCGAATATCCGATTGGCAAAGTGCTATACGAAACCGCGGGCTATATCAGCCATCCACGTTTCTCACCAAAGGGCGACCGGATCGCCTTCATGGATCATCAGCTTGAACAGGACAACCGCGGATGGATAGCCGTCGTCGACCTGAGCGGAAAGAAAACGGTCCTCTCGGGTGAATGGAGCGGTGAAGAAGGGCTGGCCTGGTCCGCCACCGGGAATGAAGTCTGGTTCACGGCAAACAAAAGTGGCGAAGCGGATGCTCTTTATGCCGTGACGCTCGCTGGAAAAGAACGACTAGTGTTGCGCGTGCCCGGTCGTTTAATGCTGCACGATATTTTTCGCGATGGGCGCGTGCTCATTTCGGAATTCGATTCGTCGACCACGATAGTTGCAGAGCTTCCCGGAGAGACAAAGGGGCGCGATCTGTCATGGATGGAATCAGGATTTCTTTCGGATCTTTCAGCCGACGGCACGATGATCTTGATTGGGTACGAGGGGGAGGGCGCGGGAGTCAACTATGCAGTTTATGCGCGCAAGACTGATGGCTCACCCGCGGTTCGACTTGGTGATGGTGCGGGAGGGAAGCTCTCGCCCGACGACAAGTGGGCGCTGACGGTTCTGCTCACTCCTCCTCAACTGATGATGCTGCCCGTTGGCGCAGGTGACCCAAGATCGTTACCGCGCGGTCCAATCGAGGAATACGCTTACCCGGCGAACTGGTTTCCCGATGGGAAGCGAATCGTCTTCCAGGGACGGGAGCCGGGCCACGACTGGTGCTACTACGTCCAGAGCATCGACGGCGGGCCGCCTCGCGCCATCACGCCTGAGGGTACAAGCGCGCCCTCTTGGAACGGAACTTTTGTCTTTCCAGACGGCCAATGGATCATCGCTGCGGATGCTCAGCGTCAGCTCTCTTTCTACCCGGTGGAAGTTGGTACGCCGCGGCCGATTCAAAATCTGGAGAGCGAAGACGAGATCATTGGTTGGAGCAGCGACGGACGCTCGCTCTACCTTGCGCGCACCAAGGAGATACCAATCGAAGTTTATCGGTTTGACCTCAAGACCGGACGCCGAGAGCTTATGAAAGAGGTCATGCCTCCCGATTTGGCCGGCATCCATGCGGAGAAGAGGATTTTCATGACCTCTGACGGAAAGGGCTGTGCTTACTCAGTCAACCGGAAGTTTTCCGAGCTCTACATGGTCGAAGGACTGAAATGAAATTGACGTCTATATCAGACTCTAACGATTCGCAAGGGGAAACTAAGTGATGGACGCATCTTACGTCAGTGCTTTGCTCGCGTTAGGAGGGGTAGCGCTGGGAGGCTCAACCTCATAACGTTCTCGAAGAAGTGAGTGGCGCTGTACAATGCTGTCATAAATTACAACCCAGCGGAGGCGTTATAGGAAGCGACCGGAACAATGACACCACCTCACAGCTAGTAACAACGGAAGATGTGGATCCTCGGGTAGACAGTGCCCCGCCAACTCTTCCCAATCCCACGGACCGCAGTCCGTGGTTCGTTCATACCCAACCTACAAAGAACCGCACCCGCCACTCTTCCTAAATCCCACGGACCGCAGTCCGTGGTTCGTTCATACCCAACCTACAAAGAACCGCACCCCGCCACTCTTCCCAATCCCACGGACCGCAGTCCGTGGTTCGTTCATACCCAACCTACAAAGCGACTGGAATTTTTTAACGCGACCGCGTATCTTCTTCACATGTTCCTCACACCTTTTGACCACCTCACGTGGGCCTATCAGCTCCACTATCACATCTGCTTTCGCACGCACCGTCGTCGAGATTTCTTTGCGGAAGAACGCATTCGCACAGCCTTGGAAGCCCTTGCAAACGATAACGCCTACCACATTCTGGAAATAAAAGTGCGGCCCAACGATGTTCAGCTGGTTCTCAGCTTGCGCCCAGAGCATCGCATTAGCGACGTGTTGAAAAAATTGAAGGGCCGAAGCTCCGCGACACTTTGTTCGCAATTGAAGATAACAGCACCACTTTGGGCGGTGGGCTATCTCGCCCGCAGTGCGGGAAAAGTAAGAGTCCAGGCCGTAAAGCATTATCTCGAGCGACAAGCGGCACATCATGGATATGACAAACGCGCGTTGCCGCCCGTGTTTCGTTTTCGCAATGGCAATCCTGCGCTGCTGAATGTGGCGCACGCGAGTTTCAATCTCCAGCATCATCTGGTTCTGGCAACCCAATATCGTCAGGGTATCTTTGATTCGCAGCTGGGTGAGGCCCTGGTTAGTCATTGGAACAAGGTGGCGGTAGTGCGGGGTTTTGCCCTTGACCAGGCGACGGTGGTACCGGATCACGTACATGCCTTGGTGCGCATCACGCCGAAAGTTAGTATTGAAGAGGTGACACTCTGCTTAATGAATAACGGGCAGCACTTTGTGGCTTCACAATTTCCAGCGAGGTTGATTGAGACAAAGGTGACTCAGCTCTGGCAAGGTTCCGCATATGCTGGTACCTGCGGTGAGTTAACCACCGCTTTGCTCAAGGCGTTTCTGCGGTAGGTTGGGTATGAACGAACCACGGACTGCGGTCCGTGGGATTTAGGAAGAGTGGCGGGTGCGGTTCTTTGTAGGTTGGGTATGAACGAACCACGGACTGCGGTCCGTGGGATTGG
>DASQPD010000148.1:0-44562 GCA_035644135.1 Pyrinomonadaceae bacterium | reverse complement strand
GCCCGCAGTGCTTCGATTGCCGCTTTTGTCTTCGGTCCTGTGTCGATTAATGTGAGCGGTTCCTCAGGGATGAGGTAAACGTTGACTGGGCCGATGTAAAAGGGGGTGGGTAATGAGATTGGAATAATGCGCATCAGGTTATCAGCGTTTCCTCAGCAACTACCGGTTCCGGTTTCGAATCTCTTCCAGTTCTTTCAGGAACTCGTCACGTTCGCGAGCTTGCTTCGCGAGTCGTCTGCTCTTGTCAGTTAGGTAGCGCTGGCCGCGAATGTTCGAGTTTTGAAGAGAATCAGTCCAACCGCGGAGTTGGCGCGAGATGCTCTCGGAACGGGATCTCAAATCTGAAATCTCAGATCTGAGATTCTCAAACCTTGGTAAACGATCGAGTAAACACGACATTGAACGAACTTCACCGGAAGAACCTCGAGAAATGTAAAGAAATGTCACCGTCTCGTTGGTTGTTCCTCGTTCAAATCCCTCGGCAATATTATTCGAGATGGAGACGGCAGAACGTTCTAGCTGGTCCTTCAGATCGTAGTGGCCCCTAAAGGCAGGCCGTGCAGTCAGAGCAAATACCCGGACAGCCAATTCAATCGCGTCCTGCCATACCGGTAAATCTTCGAAACGGTTGTACTTCATGGTGAGGAATCCTCCATGGTGAGAATGGATAAAGCCGCCGTGATAATAGATCTCAAATTATCTCAAATCTCAGATTTTGAAATCTCGGATCTTAGTAATTGGCAATGTTCACTCGGCAAGCGCCGTTAGTTCTCTTCAATAAACATACCGGTTTGACTGAATCATCTCGCGCGCAATTACCTGCCGAATGGCAATTGTGTTTATCGGGGTATTCTTCGTAAAACGGCGTAACGCAGCCAACAGCGTGCGTAGCTCATCCCCTTCCGCCATTCCCGAAAGCGTGTTCCGGCCCCGAGTTGTTATGCGATCGACAGCGTCATTGCAGAACACTCGAGTCATATCAACGTAACGGGCAGCCGCGTTCTCACCTTGCGCAGCCGCAAGCTTTTGCGTCCGCAGAATCGCCGACTCCATCGCGTAAATGTCCATGATGATGTCCGCAATGCCCATCAGGACTTCCTGCTGCTCGGCCAGCGCCATCATGTATTTTTGCGCCGCTGTTCCCAGCGTCATCAGCGCCACCTTTTTGGCGTTCTTAACCAGCCTTAGCTCAGTCGCCAAAAGACCTTCATCATCGTCAAATCCAGCCATTTGGGGCGACAGCACTTCTTCCATCAGGGCTTGCGCGGCAGGCAGTAAGGGTAACCGGCCGCTCATGGCGCTCTTCATCAGGCGACCCGGAATCAGCATCCGGTTAATCTCATTCGTGCCCTCGAAAATGCGGTTGATGCGCGAGTCTCGATAAGCTCGTTCAGCCGGGTAGTCAGCCGAGTAGCCATACCCGCCAAAGATCTGCACCATCTCATCAGCAACGAAGTCACAATATTCCGATAGCGCGACCTTTATGATCGAGCACTCAGCCGCGTATTCCTCAATCGCGCGCAAACGTCCGTCCATGTCCTTGCTATCTTCAATGGCGCCGATGCCGGCCTCGATCATCCCCAGCGTGCGATACACCATCGACTCGCCCACCCAGGTGCGAATCGCCATTTCGCCCAACTTTGCCTTGATGGCGCCAAAGGACGAAATCGATTTACCAAACTGATGGCGCTCATTCGCATAACGCACCGCTTCCTGGGCCATCAACTTCATGCCGCCTATGCACATCGCACCCAGTTTGAAACGGCCTATGTTGAGAATGTTGAAAGCAATCTTGTGACCCTTGCCAACCTCGCCCAGCAAATTCTCGAACGGCGTTCGCACATCCGAGAGCACCAGGGCAGTCGTGCTCGAGCCTTTGATTCCCATCTTGTGCTCTTCTGCTCCGGAGGTCAGCCCCGGTTGACGCTCCACCAGGAACGCTGAAAACTTATCGCCATCAACTTTCGCGAACACGATAAAGATATCGGCAAAGCCGCCGTTGGTGATCCACATCTTCTCGCCGTTGAGGATGTACTCCTTGCCATCGTCACTCAGACGAGCAGTGGCTTTTGCAGCCATTGCGTCAGAACCTGAACCAGCCTCAGTCAGTGCGTATGCGGTAATCGTTTCGCCGCTGGCGACTCGGGGCAGATATTTCTGCTTCGCCTCTTCCGTGCCGAAATAAATGATGGGCAACAGTCCAATTCCGCTTTCGGCGCCGAGGGTGGTGGCAAAAGATGCGGAACGGCCGATGTTCTCGCCAATCAAAGCGCCGCTGGTCTGGTCCAGACCCAGACCGCCATACTCTTCAGGAATGTTCGCGCCGATAAGTCCCAGATCGGCAGCCTTCTTGACCAACTCGCGTGCGAGCTTCCAGTCGTGCGTTTCCAACTCATCGATCCGCGGCGAGACCTCGTTATCGATAAACTGCCGTGTCGTATCGGCGATCATCCGGTGTTCTTCGGTGAAGTCTTCGGGCGTAAAGATTTCATTGGGAGTTCGCTCCTCAATCAGGAAAGCTCCACCTTTAACGAGTTGTTTTTGTTCGACTACGGCTGCCATCGCTGTTTCCTTTCTGTGGCTCGTTTCGTGCAATTTTCGTGGATCGTCTGATTACGCTCGGACGCGGTCAACATTAGCCTCACGACAATCTCTCAAAAATCCCCGCGGCGCCCATGCCGCCACCAACACACATCGTAACCATCCCATAACGCCCGTTGCGGCGTTCAAGCTCCCGTAAAATGCTGGCGGTAAGTTTAGCGCCCGTGCATCCCAATGGATGGCCCAGGGCGATTGCCCCACCGTTCACATTTACCTTCTCAGGATCGAGACCCAGCGTCTTAATCACTGCGAGCGATTGCGCGGCAAACGCTTCATTGAGTTCGATCAGGTCGATCTGGTCCAACGTCAAACCCGCAAGCTTCAGAACTTTGGGAATCGCGAACACTGGTCCAATACCCATCTCCTCGGGAGGGCAGCCCGCGGTTGCATAAGCGATAAACCGAGCCATTGGTTTTGCCCCGAGTTCCCGGGCACGTGTATCCGACATCACAACCGCGGCCGCGGCGCCGTCAGACATCTGCGAAGCGTTGCCTGCCGTGATTGTGCCCTTTAACTGAAACGCAGGTTTCAGCGCGGCCAGTCCCTCAAGCGTTGATTCGCGCCGCACTCCCTCGTCCTTGTCAAAAACTACCTGCCGGTCCTGCTTTCGTCCTTTTTCATCCAGCTCTTCGAAAACGACAGTTACCGGCGCCGTTTCATCTTTAAACTTGTCCGCATCCAGCGCCGCCGCCGCGCGTTGGTGTGAGCGCAAAGCGAACTCATCCTGTTCTTCACGAGTCACTTCATATTTTCGCGCCACGTTTTCCGTTGCCAGACCCATGCTGAGGTAAAAATCAGGATAGTGTTCGACGAGGTAGGGGTTCGGCCGGATGATGTGACCACCCATCGGAATCATGGACATGGTTTCCAGACCGCCGGCAATGATCGTCTCGGCGCCCCCAGTCCTGATTCGATCCGCGGCCATGGCGATCGACTGCAATCCGGAAGAGCAGAAGCGATTGATGGTCATCGCGCTGGTTTCCACCGGCAGGCCGGCGCGAATCGCCGCCGCGCGAGCAACGTTCATACCCTGCTCAGCTTCCGGCATGGCGCAACCCATGATCACGTCCTCGATGTCCGACGGCTGTAAGCCCGGGACGCGGGCGATGGCTTCCTTGATCACAACTGCTCCGGTTTCATCCGGTCTGGTATTTCTCAATGTGCCGCGGGGCGCTTTGCCAACGGCCGTGCGCATTGCGGATACGATTACTGCTTCCTTCACGGTTACCTTCCCCTTTAATTGATAAGACAATTGGCCACAGATGAACGCAGATAAACGCTGATCAGCTCGACACTTCGAAGCGTTTTCCTCTCTGATCTGTGTATATCTGCGTTCATCTGTGGCTAGTACTAATTTCTCAGCGGCTTGCCGGTTTTCAACATGTGGGCAATGCGCTCCTGTGTTTTGTGCTTGCCAATCAAACTCAAAAAGGCTTCACGCTCGAGATCCAGGAGATATTGTTCAGAAACTCTGGTTTGATGATTCAGGTCACCACCGGTGAGAATCTTTGCCAGCTGTACTCCAATCTCCGCGTCGTGCTCTGAAATGAAGCCGGCGCGCTTCATCTGATGGATGCCCAGCTTCAAGGTCGCCAGCGCCGGAGACCCGAGCGCCAAAATATCGTTTCGCTGTTGCGGCTGAACATATCCTTGCGCCGCCAGAGCGATTACTTCCTGCTTGGCATCGGCGATTAATCTATCGGCATTCATCGAAACGGTGTCATGATCCCGTAAAAATCCGAACGAACGCGCTTCCTCTGCGGACGAAGCCACTTTCGCGAGCGCGATGGTCTCGAAGGCTCGCTTTACAAAA
The DNA here is from genome assembly GCA_035644135.1 of Pyrinomonadaceae bacterium. Classification (GTDB taxonomy): domain Bacteria; phylum Acidobacteriota; class Blastocatellia; order Pyrinomonadales; family Pyrinomonadaceae; genus PSRF01. The sequence goes on along the minus strand of DASQPD010000148.1, from coordinate 40,148 downwards.
GGAAAAGGATCCGCGTCATCGACGGTCGTCGGGATCGAATCGAGCATGCGCACCAACATTTCCTTGGTCCCCCCACCGGCTGGGATAATACCCACCCCCACCTCGACCAAACCGATATAGGTTTCCGCCGCGGCGCGCACTCGATCCGCATGCAAGACCATCTCGCAGCCACCGCCAAAAACCAGTTGAAACGGCGCAACGACAACTGGTTTTGGAGAGTAACGCAGACTCATCGTCGACGCCTGGAAGGCACGCGCCATCATGTCCAGGTCTTCCCAATTTTCGTCCTGAGCTTCCATCAGCATCAGCATCAGGTTTGCACCCACTGAGAAGTTTGTACCCTGATTGCCAACGACCAGGCCTAAGAAATTCTTTTCCACTTCTCCCAGGGCAAACTTGAGCATCTGCAAGTTGTCGCCGCCGATGGCATTCATCTTGGAATGAAACTCGAGACAGGCCACTCCATCGCCGAGGTCTATTAACGAAGCTCCGGCGTTGCGCTTGATCACGCCAGTTCGATCTTTGACGGACTTGAGACTAATCGCTCCGAGGGGATCGACCAGAGGCAGATATTTGCCGCTCGCAAAGTCGAAATAGAAGCGTTCTCCGTTCTCTTTCTTGTAGAACGATTTTCCGCCGGCGGCGAGCATCCGCTCAACATTCTCGGGTACGGATTGCCCCTCTTCCTTCATTCGCGCAATTGATTTTTCGACACCGATCGCATCCCAGGCTTCGAAAGGTCCCAACTCCCAGCCAAAACCCCAGCGCATGGCCCGGTCGACTTCAACCACGGTGTCGGCGATCTCGGGGATCCTTTTGGCGGCATAAGCGAGCGTGCGCGTCAGGGTCTTCCACAGAAAAGTGGCGACCCGGTCTTTGCCCCACACCAATGTCTTAATTCGTTCGCTGGTGTCCTCGATGTTCCTGGCAACATCCATCGAAGGGAGCTTGATCCTGGCGGCGGGTCGATACTCCAGTGTGTCGGGATCGACAACCAGGAATTCTTTCTTGTCACCGCCGCCCTTCTGCTTTTGATAAAAGCCGCCCTTGGTTTTGTTGCCCAGAATGCCGCGCTCGACCATCCGCGACAAAAACTCAGGCGCAACGAACATCTCGCGTTCTTCATCTTCCGGCAGTGCTTCGTAAAGATTCTTTATCACATGCGTGAAGACATCGAGACCGACGATATCAAACGTGCGGAAAGTAGCGCTTTTGGGACGACCAACCGCCGGTCCCGTCATCTTGTCTACTTCTTCGATCGAGTAACCATCTTCCAGCATCGTCTTAATGGTATGGAGTGCGCCGAATGTGCCGATGCGATTGGCAATGAAGTTTGGCCGGTCTTTCGCGGGCACGACTCCCTTACCCAGACGTTGGTCCAAAAAACCAAACATGAAGCAAGACACTTCGGGTTTGGTCCACTCAGTGCGAATTATTTCGACCAGGTGCAGGTAGCGCGGCGGATTGAAGAAGTGGACCCCAAGGAAATGGCGGCGAAAGTCTTCCGACCGTCCTCCAGCGAGCTGACGGATGGGAATGCCACTGGTGTTCGAGGCGACGATCGAACCAGGGCTGCGAAATTGTTCTACGCGTTCATAAAGTTTGCGTTTGATGTCCAGGTTCTCAACGACTGCTTCGATGATGAGGTCGCAGTTTTTGATTCCAGCAAGGTCATCATCGAAATTGCCGACGCTGACGAGCGAGGCGAGTTCCGGAGCGAAAAAGGCCGCGGGTTTGGCTTTTTTAGCGGCTTCCAGACCGTTGTGCGCAATGCGATTGCGCACCTCTTTCGTTTCGAGGCTGAGACCCTTTTTCAGTTCCGCGGCGGTGAGTTCCCGCGGCGGAATATCCAGCAGGAGCGTCGGGACACCCGCGTTTGCGAGGTGGGCGGCAATCTGTGCACCCATAGTTCCCGCGCCCAGAACGGCTGCTCTCTCAATGCGCATCGGTTCGGACCTTTTCTCCCAGGGACCTTTTTAAATGGCCCTAAATAATACTGAATGAATGCTCATTCAGCAAGCCGCGCGCAGCGGCATAGGCTACATTCTCGGCGGGTTGATTGGGTTTCAATCACCCAGCGACATAGGACATTTTCCGTTTCGTGTGATGCGCGTGGATCCCGCTTGCTCGCGGCATATACGATCCACGAAATCACACGAAACTCATATACTGAATCGCTGCTTCATTTTGCTAAGCCGGAGACAACATGAAAATCATTCGCCTTTTTCGGTTGCCAACAATCACTCTGCTCTTTGTTTTATCTGTAATCGCTTCGTTATCGCATGCGCAGCAACCACTCACGTCGCCACAACGCGAGCTCGCAGACTATATCAAGAACAATTACACCAAGCGCGAAGTGATGATTCCGATGCGCGACGGTATCAAACTGTTTACGTCCATTTACGAACCGAAAGACGTCTCGCAGAAATACGCCGTGATGCTCGATCGCACTCCTTACAGTGTAAGCCCCTATGGCGCGGATGAGTTCAAGACGTCGATCGGGCCCAACGAACTCTTCCCTCGCGAAGGATACATCTTTGTTTACCAGGACGTGCGCGGCCGATACATGAGCGAAGGTGAGTTCGAAGATGTGCGACCCTATATTCCGAACAAAACCGGAAAGCAAACAGACGAGACCACAGACACTTACGATACGGTTGATTGGCTGATGGCAAATGTTCCCAACAATAACGGACGCGTAGGAGTTTACGGCATCTCGTATCCAGGCTTCTACACATCCATGGCGGGAATCGATGGGCATCCGGCCATCAAGGCGATTTCACCGCAAGCGCCGGTCTCTGACTGGTTTCACGGCGACGACATGCATCACAACGGCGCGTTGTTTCTTGCACAGAACTACGCGTTCTTCAGTGTGTTCGGGCAGCCGCGGCTGCAGCCCACTGCAAATGACAATTATATAAAACGCTTTAATTGGGGGACGCAGGACGGCTACGACTTTTATCGATATCTCGGAGACGGTGGCGGTCTGTATCACTCCGGCGACGTGTTTGCAGTAGAACTGGGCACGCGCATAAAGTTTTGGGATCAGATTCTCGAGCACCCAAACTATGATCAGTTTTGGAAAGAGCGCAACATCCTGCCAAATCTGAAGAATATCAAAGCGGCGGTAATGACCGTCGGCGGCTGGTACGACAATGAAGACCTATTTGGCGCGCTCAATACCTATCAGCACATTGAGCGTCAGAATCCCGGGATCTACAACGTGCTGGTCATGGGTCCCTGGTTCCACGGTGGTTGGGAGCGCGCGGAAGGTGACTGGCTGGGAACGGCTTACTTCGGAACCAAAACTTCATTGTTCTACCGCGAACATATTGAACTTGTCTTTTTCAATCACTTCCTAAAAGACAAAGGTGACATTTCCGAGGTTAAAGAGGTCAACGCGTTCGACACAGGCTCACACGTATGGCGTGCTTTTGCAGATTGGTCGCCAAAAGTCTCAACCGATACTCCTCTATATTTGCAACCAGGTGGCCAGCTCTCATTTTCAACTCCACCAACCCTTTCTAGTTCGGGTTCTTATCGCGAATATGTCAGCGATCCGAGGAATCCCGTTCCTTATACGCAAAAGATTACGCTCAACTATCCGCGCGATTTCATGACTGAGGATCAGCGGTTTGCCGCCACCAGACCAGATGTGCTGGTTTATCAAACAACGCCTTTGACAGAAGACCTAACCGTGTCAGGCAATATCAAGCCGGAACTGTTTATCTCGTCGAGCGGCACCGACTCAGATTTTATTGTCAAATTGATCGATGTCTTTCCCAACGACTACAAGTATCCCGAAGGAGTAAAACCTCCCGAGACTTCCGCAGCGTGCGTGTTCCAGCCCGGTGGCTATCAAATGCTTCTGCGCGGTGAACCGTTTCCGGCCCGGTTTCGCGAGAGCTTTGAAAAGCCCGTTGCTCTGACGCCGAATATGGCCACACGGATCTCGTACGTCATGCCCGGCATCGTGCATACGTTCAAAAAGGGCCACCGAATCATGGTGCAGATCCAGAGCACGTGGTTTCCCCTGGTGGCGCGCAACCCGCAGAAGTTCGTGCCCAATTACAAGCTGGGGCGTGACGAGGATTTTCAAAAAGCAACCGAGCGCGTCTATCAGAGCGCCGCGAACCCATCGCGCATAGTCTTGCCCGTTTTGCGTTAGACCAACTCTTGGCGAATCTCGCGTCAATAATTCGTCATTATTTCGTCGTCCGCGAAGCCCATCTGTCTGAGTCTTTCCCGAGTCTGCCGCAGCATCTCAACTGATCCACAAATCAAGGCAACTGGCGCAGACAGATCCGGCAAGACATGGTCCAATAACGATTGCACATAACCGGTCGGACCACCCCAGTCGTGGCCGTCAGGTCGCGAGATCACTTGCCGCAGCTCCACTCCCGCCGTTTCCCAACTCTCGATTTCGTCCTGATAACAGAAATCGTCAGGCGTGCGCGCGCCATAGAGCACAACCAGCTTCCCAAAATCCTGCTTGCGAGTGAGTACGTGTCTCAGCGCCGAACGCAAGGGCGCGACTCCGATCCCCATGGCAACAAAGACGATGTCCCGGCCTTGCTGCTGGTCCAGCGCAAAACCGTGGCCCACGACGTCCATCAACTCAACACTATCGCCTGGGCGCATTTCAAAGATCCTGGTGCTGGCGCCCACTTTCGGCTTCACCAAAAACTCCAACGCCGGATCCTCGGGCGCACTCGCAAAGGCGAAATACGCAGGGTCTTCGCTATCAACCCGCAACACAGCCACCTGCCCGGGAACAAAGCGTACGCCATGTGCTCCCGTAGCGCCGTTGGGCATGAGGTCGAATGAACGAATCGCCCTGGCCTGATCGTGCACGTCGGTGATGATTAGCCTTTGCATCTTTCACGTTAAGTCTAACAAGGCATAGGCTTAGTTTGAAAATCCCACCAACCGACAGAGACTGGGATATTCAAACTCCATCAGTGCCAAAATGGACGGATGGAATCGCCGCCAAAGTGTTACAATGCCGGCTGGTCTAAATCGCTCTGATGGAAAACAAAGCCCACTGCAAACCTACTCCTGCGAGAACGATCTTCGCCGGTCTCCTCGTCATATTCTTGTTTTTGACGATTCAAGCGCAGTCGGGCAGACGTGTGCAAAAGTCGGCCCCCACCCCGACACCCGAGCCCTCACCCGAAGCTAAACCGTCACCGAAAAGAGCACCTGCCGACACGCCACAGATCGGATTGATTCTAGGTATCGCCGACGACAGTTTCAGTCATGTTCCGCTTTACTACTACGACTCAGTTTTACAAAGTTGCGCCGACAGGTTGAACGAGGCCCCTTCGATCGGCTTGGACGTTTCGGGAAAGCGAATGAGTCGCAGCGATGCAATACGGACAGCCAAGTCCCAGAAGGAAGGGTATGTTGCGGCGCTCGAACTTCGCAACGATCAGATGATCGGTTCAAACCAAAATCCATACGACGGGCTAGTTATCGAGTACACGCTCTTCGCTCCTGGAACCGCGAAGGTTGTAGCTTCCGGTCGAGCCTACCAGCGACTCTCCAAGACCCGCGGTGTGATCCCAACCCCCGGTCGGACATCAACCGTTTACACGGAACAAATGCTAAAACAAGCTGCTCGCGACGCAGCAGACCGTATCATGAACGCGCTGCACGTCTTGCCAAGACGGTAATTGAAAAAATCGCAAGTTGGGGGAAACTCGCAAGTTGGGTGGAGTTCCTTTCGTGTGATGCGCGTGGATCGTTTTGTTATCCAGCAGAAAAGGTTATCCACGAAATCACACGAAAAGGACGAAACCAATCCTGGGGATTCCTTCCCAACTTGCGAATGAACCAAGCCTGGTTTTTACAGCGGTGGGGCGGTGTCTTCGTACAGGCGGTCAATGACATTCCTGTACTTCTCGTCAATAACTCTTCGCTTGACCTTGAGCGTGGGTGTCAATTCGCCAGTTTCGATGGTGAACTCGTTCTCCAGCAAAGCAATCTTCTTTACTTTTTCGTACTGGGCCAGGTCACGCGTGTGCTGCGCTACCTGTCGCTCAAAGAGATCGATGATGCGTGGATGCTGACAAAGCTCGCTGCGTAATTGGACTTTAATTCCTTTTAGCTCCACGTACGACTGGATCAGATCCCAGTCAGGAACTATCAGCGCCGCGGGAAACTTCCGACCATTACCAATCAACACAACCTGGTTTACAAAGCGCGAGCCTTTGATCATTTGTTCGATTGGCTGCGGCGCGATGTATTTGCCGCCTGACGTTTTGAACAGCTCTTTCTTCCGATCAGTGATGCGCAGAAAACCCTCTTCATCGATGGTCCCGATGTCTCCGGTCCGGAACCAGCCGTCTTCCGTAAAAACTTCCCGAGTAGCTTCGGGTTTGTGATAGTAGCCGCGCATCACGTTCGGCCCCCGCGTCTCGATCTCGCCATCCGCAGCCAGCCGCACCTCGACGTTGCGTATGGGCCTGCCAACGGTTCCGATTCTGTTCTCAGTAAGCTCGCAGGAAGTGATGACCGGTGACGTTTCCGTCAATCCGTAACCCTGGATGATCGGAATACCGGCCCCCAGATATAGCAGGCCCAGTTCTTCCGGCAGCGCCGCGCCACCTGAGACCAGCAGTCTGATGCGGCCGCCAAACGCTTTTTTCCAACGCGAGAAAACAAGGCGGGAAGCCACCTTGTGCTGCAGTCTCAACCAGACCGATGGCTGGCGCTTGGTAATCATGAGTTGGGCATAGCGCTTTGCGAGCGAGACAGCCCAGGACAGCAGGGCGACGTTGAGCTTGCCTTCGGCGGCGGCGCGCTCCTTAATCCGCGCGTAGATCTTTTCGAAGATCCGCGGCACACCAACAAGAATTGTCGGCGATACCTCGCGGAGGTTTGGTCCAATCTTATCCATGGCTTCGCAGTAGTAAACAGCCATTCCGCGATAGAGATACATATACAATGCCTGCCGCTCAAAAATATGCGATAGCGGCAAGACTGATAGCGCGGTGTCAGAGGCGGTAAAAGACATTTGCGTTGATGAATCAAGCAGGTTCGACACCAGATTTGAGTGGGTAAGCATTACGCCCTTTGGTTCACCTGTAGTGCCTGACGTATAAATCAGGGTGGCCAGGTCCTCGGGTCTGGTCTGGTGAGCCATCTTCTCTATGAGTTCCGGCTGAGACCTTTCCAATTCGGCGCCGAGTTTTTCCAGCGCACTCAAAGTGATTCCCGCATCACCTTTTGAGTCCTCAAGAAAGACCAGCTGTTCAACGTCTGTACAGTCCTTCAGCACTTCGGTTAACTGTTCATACTTTTGCCGGTCGGCCAGCACCAGTATGCGCGCCCCCGAATCCCTCAGAATGTACCTGACTTGTGAAGGAGTAAGCGTCGGATATATCGGCACGTCGACTGCGCCGAGAAAGATGCAGCCGGCATCCATCAGGGTCCATTCAGGCCGGCTTTCCGAGAGTAAAGCTACTCGGTCTCCGCGACGCACACCCAACGAGTGAAGGCCGGCGGCGATTCTATGAGCGCGCGCGAGCAATTCATCCGATGATATGGAAACCCAGGACTCGCCGCTTTTGTAGTTTAGTGTGTCCGGTCTCTTGAAGCGGGACGCGACCAGTTCGAACACTTCCACGAGCGTTGTCGGCTCATCAGGCGAAAGAGGCACACGGACCGGCGCAGTAGTGGCTATTGGTTCAGTGATCGGATTCACTTCACGCTGACCCCGTTGAGAAAGATATCGAGCACCTGGTCCGCCATGGGCGCGAGTTTGTAACGTTTTTTTGAGAGGATCCAGTTGGTGGCCATTTCATCAAGAGCACCGAAGAGAATCTTGGCCATCACCTTGGCATTTAGATCCGGCCGAAAGACGCCAGCTCGTTGCCCCTCTTCGAAGGTGGTCCGAATCAATCCCAGATACTCCGCAAAACCGGCTGCGGAAAACTCCTGCATGAATTTGGTCGAGCCGCGGAGTTCCACCTGGAATACAACAGCGAGGTCGCGATCCGAACCCAGTCTCTCCAGGTGAAGCAGGGCGATGCGTCTCAGCTTCTCTCTTGGATCAGTTATTCGCGCAAGCTGTTTTTTGCCGTCGGCGATGGCCTTTTCCATGCTCTGGTCGAAAACCGAATGGAGAATTTCTTCCTTGCTTTTGAAGTAGAGATAGACGGTGCCGTCGGCGATCCCCGCCTCGCGAGCTATATCTGCGACTTTGGAATTGAAGTAGCCGTTGTGCGCAAAGACTTGAATAGCAGCGCGCAGAATCGCCTCACGCTTATCGCCCACGGGCGCGCGAACTGAATTGAGGGAGCGAACGGATTTCATTTCCAAATTGCGGTTGCTCGATTGGTTTGGTGGCCGCCAGTGAATGAACAATCACTCAGAATCTTAGCCTAACCTTAACCCTGGCTTCGCGCAAGAAAGGTATGCGGTAAAAGGTTTTAGAGTCTCAAGCGGGCTGGTGGGATTTAGCGAGTTCACAGCGGTTCATTCAGAGTAGAGAGGATTTGAAGCATCCGCCCACTTCCCGAGACTGGGTCGAAAGTAGAAAAATTCCCCACACGGCAGTGTGGGGATTGTTCAAGTCCTATCTACGATGAGTCGCGTCATGAGTACGGTACGCGCGCAGCGCGCCGGAGGCATTAGACGGAAATCTTGTAGAAAGGATCTGAACCATCCCCACACTGCCGTGTGGGGAATTTTTCTACTTTCGACACAGTCTGTTCCCGCGGGTGGGATTTTGACTTTTGTGCAAAGGCCGCTGGACAAGCTTTGCACCTCTTACCGGGTATCTCGTTTGCTCTCTTGATGTTGTTCAACAGATTGTTGGCTTGAGCTGCCTTGCTCGGTTCGTTTTTCCTCCGTGATGAGGTCGCCCAGATCCCTGGCTCCAGGTATGTTGATTCCCTTGAACAGGAACTCCTGGGTGGGAAAGGGAATAACAATCCCTCGCTCGCGAGTCAGCTTCTCAATCCGGTAGTTGATATCGCTTTTGATCTGCGGATGGCGGTTGGGTTGACGAGTCCATAGCAGCAGCCGGAAATCCAGTGAATATTCGCCAAAGCGGATGAACTGGACTTTCGGCGCGGGCTCGGCCAAAACGAATTCAACTTCCTGGGCTGCGTCCAACAGAGTCCTGGTGACCAGATCAACATCTGAATCAGTCGCCACGCCAAGCGTAATCGAGATTCGCGCTCGCGGATCGCCATACGACCAGTTGACCACTCGTTGGCTGACGAGTTTTGAGTTCGGCACGATGATCGCCACACGATCATTTGTCATGACTATCGTAGTGCGTAGATTGATGCTCGAAACGTCGCCCTCGTCCTCACCAATCGTTATGCGATCGCCGACTCGGATCGGGCGTTCGAACAGGAGAATAAAGCCCGATGCGATGTCCGCGGCAATGTACTGCAGGCCAAAGCCGATACCGACGGAGAGGGCCGTGAACACAACCGCGATTGAAGTGAGATCGAGCCCAAATGCGAGTCTCAGCGAGATCAGGAAACCTATCGTGACCAGGACGTACCTGACAAGCCGGGTGATCGTGTAACGCAAACCGGGATCGACGTGAGCCCGCTTCTCGATTCGCCGGTCCAGCATGGAAGCCGCTGTTCGCGCCAGGAACAGCGTTACAATCAAAACGACAGTCCCCGTAACGAGGCTGCTTAACGAAACATGGATATTGCCTATCTCAAACGAATGGTTTACGTAGCTCCAGCCGCGCTTCATTACGGCAAATACGTCCTGCCATAACCCCAGTACTATCTGTGATAGACAAACCATCGGCTTCAGAACCTTCTCACGTCTGATGAACCTTCATGAGGTCCGCGCGGCCACCCACTCCTCGCCTTTCCGGTTAATCTCGTCCAGGGACTTTTGCAACTCATCACGTCTGGCCGAGAGCGCCTCGTCGTCTGCATTCGCAGACACATAAATTGGCGGCGCGATTTCCACGCGTGCCGTTGTTAATGGCAGCGGCACCTGAAACCGATCCCAGCTCTTTGCTTCCCAGTATCTGCGTGCCGTAATCGTGAATGGAAGGATCGGTTGACCGGTCTTTTTAGCCAGCAATACTGCCCCCATTTTCGCAACATAGCGCGGGCCTTTGGGACCATCAATCGTGAAAGCAGTCGGGCGCCCGGCGCGCATCAGGCGCACCATTTCGACAATCGCGCCAGTGCCGCCGCGAGTGCTCGAGCCACGCGCCGCTCCATAACCAAATCTCTTGATGAAGCGAGCGATATACTCACCATCAAAGCTTTGCGAGGTCATCACCACGATGCCGCGGCGCTGCCAGAAGTGTGTCGCCAGGAAAACACGATTGTGCCAAAAGACGTAAATCGGCTGCTTCCCTGTGGTCGCAACTGATTCCCAATGCTCCCAGCCCTGGACCTGCCAACGAGTCGTGGCGCCGATTAGTCGTATCAAAACAAAGAAAGCAAGATCGGCCGCGCGAATTAGCAGACGCTCTTTCCACGGATAGTTTGAGAGGTCCGCAAACTCGTAGGCCCGGTCAATCGTGCGTCGACTCCGTGAAGGGCCCAGATTGTTTGATTCTTGTTCAACAGAAACTTGCATTGGATCTTCACGGCCCACGAGCGGGAGTATAGCTAAGCGGCGGCCAGGTAGTGAACGCATTCAGTATCGCTCACTTATACAGGTCTGCTTCTCCGGGTGGCCTTGTCTTCCAGCGTTTGTGAATCCATAACCATTGATCCGGGTATAACCGCACCATCCGTTCAACGGCAGCGGCAAAGCGGCTGGTATTCAGTTCGACATCCCTTTGATGATCACCCGTTCTTATTAACTCTACCGGGGCATCGCCGTGAAAGAAATAGCGACGCTTGCCTGCATCCCAAACAGCACAAGTTGGAATCACAACTGCATCCGTTTTTAGCGCCAGGGTCGCAATACCCGCATTCGTGCAAGCTAACTTGCCGAAGAACGGAACAAAAACACCCTCGAACTCCTGAGTGTTAAGATCGGAAAGGATACCGAGCGTCCCACCCTCGCGTAAGACTCGTAAAGCCTGGCGGGCAGCGCTCTTTTTGTCGATGGCGCGATTGCCAAAGCGCGTTCTGATTCGTTCAATCATTTCCTCGACGAGGGGATTGTCCAAAGGTCTGACGAGAAAGCTGATCGGATACTCGAGCGCCGACCAGCCAAAGCTCAGAACTTCCCAGGCCCCAATGTGTCCAGTCAGGAAGATCACACCACGCTGATCCGCTTCGGCTTGTCGCAAATGGGACAGCCCAACTTCGTCATATTCGATCAATTGTCGCAACTGCTCTGCCCGCAGTTTCGGAAACTGGCTAAACTCGGCCAGCAGACGACCCAGACTCTCGAAAGATCTCACGAGCAATCTGCGTCGCTCTTCGTCTGTAAGCTCGGGAAAGGCGATTTGCAGGTTGCGTTCACCGGTCCGTCGCAGCCTGCCTGTAAAAAAATATCCAAGCCTGCCCAACGCCTCGCCGACACGCAAGGCGAGGCCGCGTGGGAGAATTCCCATACTGGTCACAAGCGAACGCGCCAGCAGGTATTCGAGCTTGATTCGTAGTTTTCCTTGTTTTGCCATCGCGGCAGGAGCGAGACTCAGTTTAGCTCACCAGCGTTAGAAGTGATAAAAGGAGAGCGAATGGTTGGCGACAAATTTCTACATTCACAGTACTTGGAAACACGTCAGGCTTGCCTTCAGCTTGACGGCGCCGGACGCTCTTTGGACCTTCCTGGCTGCGTATTTGCTTAGCAGTTTACGCATTGTCAGTGATATATTTCGAACGTGCGAGTGGGAGTTTTCGTACGTTGATCATTAGCAGAGCTAGCGCTCTTGTCTCTCCTCTGAAACTCAGACCTAGATTGGAGTTGGATGGATAAACGCCGGATTCTCATCGTCGATAATAACGATGAGTTGCGCGCCATTCTCGAGGAAGTACTCGGAACGCTGGGGCACGAAGTTGTCGTGACCGGCGATCGCGAGATGGCTCTTGCACGCGAGGATCTGGCCCAGTTTGACCTAATCATCAGCGACCTCACTGAAGATCTCGAGACGACCCAACCCCTAAGCGAATTGCAGCGCAGGTGCCTGTTAACACCGGTTTCAGCGAATGGTAGCCAGCCGGACGTCGTTAAGGCCTTCAAAGTCGGAGCAGCAAATTATCTTCGCCTCCCTTACAACAAGGACGACCTGCGAGAGATTGTGGAACGCACCCTCTCCTACAAACTAAAGTATGTCGACGACCCGACGATGCTTGCCTACATTCATGAAAAGATCGAGTTCGAACTGCCTAGCGATCTTTCATTGATGAATGGCGTGCTGCAATACCTGCTGGAAAGGGTTTCGCGACTCGGGCTGATCAAGCCGGAACGTTCAAACCTCTTCATCGCGCTGGATGAAGCATTCGTCAATGCTGTAAAGCACGGTAACAAGAGCAATCCACAAAAGCTGATCAGAATTACTGCCGAGCTTTCACCAAAAGAAGCCTGTTTTACCGTCGAAGATGAAGGAGACGGTTTTGATATTCAGGAAATCCCGGATCCATGTGATCCGGCTAATCTCTTCAAGTCATCCGGCCGAGGCGTCCTCCTCATCTACAACATCATGGACGAAGTTGAGTACAATGCGCAGGGTAATCGCGTAAAAATGGTAAAGCGGCCGGAAACTGCGGTCGAAACTCAACTCGTTGATCCAAGCAAACCCAACGACCAGCACGCCTGAAACGGCTCAAATCCTGCAATCTCGAGACGGCGTAGAGCTGGCAGCGAATGCTCTGCCTGATACTTTTTGGCGAGCATGGAGCTGGTGGTTGCCTCCCGCGCTGGGTGGCCTGGCGCTGGTGATCTACTTCCTGGATCCATTCATAGGTGATTGGGATGGGCTGGAGTACACAATGTACTCTCTGTGGGGTTACCCCTCCTCGATGGCTCTGGGTCGCAACCTCTTCATTTTTGGGAATCATCTGCTTTGGGTAATCGCCCATTCACTTTTCAACGTCGGTCCGGAACAGGCCTACTTGATCTTCAAGTTTGCGGTTGTAGCGCAGGCGCCTTTGGCTGTCATCGCTTGTTGGGTGTTGGCGCGTGACTTTACTCGTTCGCTTTACGCCGCGACAGTAGCCGCTTTGTTTGTGGCCTTTTCTCCGGTGTTTGTGATCTATGGCGGCCAGGTAATGACGGATGTGCCTTCGGTTCTGCTAGTGGCTGTCGCCCTGATCATTCATTTCCGAGGTTTGCAGCAGCACAGTATCAGCAGGGTGCTGGTAGGCGCGGCTCTCATTGGTCTGGGTGTCAATCTTAGAGAGACCGTAGGGTTTTACTTGCCCTGGCTGGTTTTGGCGCCGTTTGTTTGTGGCTGGAAATTTCGGCGGCGTGAGCTTTTTTACGTTGCCCTTTCGTGCGCTGTCTTTTTTCTGCTTGCCGGGGCATGGTTTTCCTACTGGTTCCTCACCGACCCCCACTACCGTTACGTTTGGTCTGGTTGGCGCGAATCAATGCGCGAGGAATCCGCTCGCCATCCGGTCGCAATCAGTAATCTCAAGCCATACCTGATGTATTTCGGGATCAGCGCGCCATTGGTGTTTCTGACGATCCCCTTTGCGCCCATTCGCGAGTGGGCTCTAAGAAGGTTGTCGCCTTTGCTGTTGCTTTGGCTGGTTGGACTGCTGGCGAACCTGCTGCTTTTTTTCAACTACAGCACTACGGTCAACTGGCGCTATTTCCTGACTGGCTTACCCGCACTGTCACCACTCGCGGCGGATTATCTGATTCGTGCACTGACACACAGGTACGGAAGCGTCAGCTTTGCGTTTCGTTGTTGCGTCGGTGTGATCCTGGTGGTTGCTTTGGCGTTCGGTGTTTACATGAAACCGATTAGCCGCGAATTCGTGGAAAAGCGAGCGATGACCAGAGATTACCGTCACGTACTGCTGAAACTTCCGCGCGACGCGGTCATGATCTCCGGGGCGCAGACAATCGCAGTGAAATACTGGGCGGGCATCGGCAGCGGAGATTGGTCCGCGATCGGAACCGGAGGTGGTTGGCTTGGAAACAAGCTTGTGCCCACCATTCAAGAGCATTTGGACGAGGGGGATCGCGTTTTTCTGGATGCCGATCCTCGCTGGTGGTCGCCATGCGGCTGGCAGCGAGACGAAATTCCCACGATTGTGGACCTGGAGAACCGTTTCGGTTTTCGCCGGACCACCGGCACCGTCTACGAACTAAGGCCGCTGGGAGAACCCTCAGCGCGAGATGTAGCAAATCTTAAACAGCTCTTACCTGAAAACAGACCTGATGATTTGAAACGATGCCCACCGGGTCGGGGCTAGTTCAAAGCAATGGCTCGCTACTAAATGCCTTACGAACTCTTTCTTGCCCTTCGTTATTTGCGTTCTCGCCGGAAGCGCCGGCTTGCGCGGGCCACTGCCGTTGCGGCCATCGGAGGAATAGTAATGGGAGTTGCCGCTTTGATTGTCGCCCTTGCGCTCGCCAATGGTTTCCGAGAAGAAATGCGTGACAAGATCCTGCACGGCACAGCACACCTAACAGTAATGCGCGGCGATGGCCAGGCAATGCAGAACTATCTCGAACTGGCCGCGCGCATTCGCCGAATTCCTGGAGTGGAGGGCGCGGCGGGAACGACTTACGACGGTGCGGTGGCGAGTGGTCCGCGCGGATCCGCCTATGCAGTTCTTCGCGGCGTTGATAGTCAATCTGTTGCCGCTGGTCAGGAACTAAAGAATTGGTTAACTGAGGGTTCGAGTGATTCACTCTTTGAAAGTGGTGAAGCAAAACAGACTTCTTTGCCGAACGTCGTGATGGGATCAGAATTAGCGAATCGGACCGGACTCCACGTCGGCGATATCGCCGGACTGTTGCCGGCCACGTCCAATCCTACGCTGCCATCGAAACGGCTCGCGAGGGTCACGGGCATCTTTCGGTCCGGCCTTTTTGAATACGATTCCGCATGGGTGTATCTCTCGCTCGATGCGGCCGCGGCGTTTACGGGAAATGCGCATACTGCGGCACTCATCAGTGTTCAGCTCACGAACATTGATGATGTTAAAGACGTCGCCCGCGGCGTGACGACTGTTTTGGGAAACTCCTACACAACGGTAGATTGGCAGGAAGCTAACAGACCCTTGTTCACAGCCCTGGCCCTCGAGCGGCGGATGGGAATATTCATCGTTGGCTTGATCATACTTATAGCGATGCTCAATATCACTACCATGCTGATCCTGGTTGTGGTTGAGCGGCGTCGCGATATTGCCATTCTCAAGGCAATGGGCGCCGCAAAGCTCAGTATCACAGCTTTGTTCGTCATCGAAGGCGCGATCATTGGGACTCTTGGTGCGGCCGGAGGTGTGATCCTCGGTGTGATAAGTTGTTTCATCGGCAACCGCTATAAGCTCGTCAGTCTGCCTGCGGACGTGTATTCCCTCAGCAGCATTCCGTTTCGGCCACACTTGGCGGAGATTTCCCTCGCAGTCCTGGCTGCGTTCATCCTCAGTATCATCGCCACAATCTACCCGGCGCGCGCGGCAGCCAGGATGCTTCCCGCCGAGACTCTTCGCGATGCCGGTTAGATCATGCGTTCACAGCCAACAGCAAAGAGTTCAGAGTCGGTGGAACGAGCGTCCTTTGATCCTGACAACGACCTACAGGAAACACGATCAAACGAGAAGGATTTGCCGCGATCGAGGGTAGAGTCGTTTGTGCTGGAGGTTTCCGATCTCAGAAAGTCATTCACTTCGCCGGCAGGCGACAAAATAGAGGTTTTGCGTGGTATAGATTTCTCGGCGGCGGCCGGACAAATGATCGCGGTGACCGGATCATCCGGCGCCGGTAAATCGACGTTACTTCAATTGCTTGGTGGGCTCGATCAACCGGATCACGGAACTATCATCCTCAATAAGTTTACCGTTACCGGCGCGGACGGTTTCGAACTGTCAAAATTCAGACGCGCCAACATCGGGTTTGTTTTCCAGTTCCACCATTTGCTCGGCGACCTGACTGCTATCGAGAACGTCGCGCTGCCCCTGTTGATTGCCCGTACCTCATCCAGGGAGGCCACCGCCCGAGCCACCCAAATGCTCGACCTGTTGGGTATGGCGGGGAAAGGGTCGCATCCGGCTGGCCATCTTTCTGGCGGAGAACAACAACGAGTGGCGGTTGCACGGGCTTTGATAACCCAACCAGGCCTGATCCTGGCGGATGAACCTACCGGAAATCTGGATGCTTCAATCGGCGAAGAGTTAGCTAATGCACTGGTCACCTATTGTCGAGCCAGGAACGCTCTGGTTATTGTTGCCACGCACAACAGTCGGCTGGCTCAGCTTTGTGACCGGATACTCACTATCCACAATGGGAAACTTAACGCAAATCTGCCTTAAATCTCAGCTAGTCGAGGTGCACAGACTGCCCGCTCATGCGGCTGAAAAAGGACTGCGTCCCGGGACAGCCTGAGGTCAGTGCGAATCAGACTTCGGTCATTGTCCACGTGGGCAGCGCCACATCTGAAAACCGCACGTCGTTACAACTTTAATATGAGAGCAATCAGACAACGCTTCTTGCCGTTTAACTGATGGGTTATAATACCGCCAGTTGCCGGGCGGTCAGTATGTTTCGCCCGGCATGGTAATCATAGAAAGTCTTCAACGGTATAACCAATGTTCGAACGCTACACGGAAAAGGCGCGCCGAGTCATCTTCTTTGCACGTTACGAGGCGTCCCAGTTTGGCGCTCCGGCGATCGAGCCGGAACATCTGCTTTTGGGATTGATGCGTGAAGATAAGACGCTGACAGGACGCTTTTTCCCGCGCGCGCAAGTATCAATTGAATCCATTCGTAAAGAGATTGAAGGCCGCACGCTGTTGCGCCAGAAGATTTCCACTTCCGTTGAGCTCCCGCTGGCGCCGGAAACGAAGCGGGTCCTGGCGTATGCCCACGAAGAGAGTGACCGTTTGCAGCACAGGCATATCGGCACAGAACATCTGCTGCTCGGGTTGCTGAGAGAAGAACGCTCGATGGCGGCGGAGATTCTTTACGAACGTGGTCTAAGGTTGAATGCCGTTCGCGACGAAATAGCCCGCCAGTCCGGAGTTGACTCGCGCAGCTCACAGAAGAAAGACACACCACACCTCGTAGAATTCTCGCGCGACCTTACTGAAGACGCCTCGAACGACAAATTGGATCCGCTGGTAGGACGAGAAGCGGAAATTGAACGCGTGATCCAGATACTCTGCCGGCGGACAAAAAATAATCCTGTGCTGATCGGCGAGCCGGGTGTCGGTAAAACTGCCATCGTCGAAGGCCTGGCGCAGAGAATTGTGCGCGGCGAAGTGCCTTCCTTCCTCGAGAACAAACGAATTCTCTCACTCGATCTGTCTTTGATCGTCGCCGGCACTAAGTACCGGGGACAATTTGAAGAGCGTCTGAAGCAGATCATGCGAGAGTTGGTAGAGAACCCGCAATACATCGTCTTCATCGACGAACTCCATACCTTGGTGGGCGCTGGTTCGGCAGAAGGTTCACTTGATGCAGCCAACATTTTAAAGCCCGCCCTTTCGCGCGGAGAGATCCAATGCATCGGAGCAACCACTCCGGCTGAGTTTCGCAAGTCGATAGAGAAGGATCGCTCACTCGAGCGTCGTTTTCAGGCCGTCAAAGTGCCGCCTCCTTCGGAAGCCGAGACTGTTGAGATTCTTGATGGCGTACGCGAGCGATACGAGAGTTTTCATCAGGTGCGCTACACCAACGATGCGCTCGAAGCCGCTGTTTACCAGTCACACCGCTACATTCCAGATCGTTTCCTGCCGGATAAGGCCATTGACGTGATTGATGAGGCCGGCGCCCGGGTCAAGCTGCGCGTGCGAAGAGAGCAAGGCAACCTGGCTGACTGGAACGAGTTGAACGAATGGTCGCGCACGTACTCGGACACCACGCTGAATCGCAACACTGAAGAAGACGCCCTGGTTTCCGCTGAGGTGACTCGCGATGACGTTGAAGAGGTGATCGCGCGCTGGACCGGGATTCCGGTTACTTCCTTGAAGGAGGAAGAGACCCAGAAACTTCTGCGCATCGAAACGGAACTGCATAAGAGAGTTGTTTCTCAACGTCCGGCGATTTCCGCACTTGCTCGCGCCATCCGTCGTTCCCGAGCGGGATTGAAGAATCCGATGCGGCCGGTTGGTTCCTTTCTTTTCCTCGGTCCAACTGGCGTCGGAAAGACAGAGGTCGCGCGATCGTTGGCAGAGTTTTTGTTTGGCAGCGAGCGCTCGCTGATCCGTTTTGACATGTCTGAGTTCATGGAAAAGCATTCCGTCTCAAAACTGATCGGCTCGCCTCCCGGTTATGTGGGACACGAGGAAGGCGGCCAATTGACGGAACGTATTAAGCGCGCACCTTATTCGGTCCTGCTCTTCGATGAAATTGAAAAGGCGCACCCTGATATCTTCAATGTTTTGCTGCAAGTCTTCGAGGACGGAATTCTCACCGATGCCCTCGGCAACACAATCGATTTCAAAAACACCATCATCATCATGACCTCAAACATCGGCGCCCGATTTATTCAGAAGAAGGGTGCCATGGGCTTCCAGGCAAATACCGAGGCCACGCGGGAAAAGATGGAAGAAATGGTGATGTCAGCTGTGCGCCAAACGTTCAACCCGGAATTCATCAACCGGTTGGATGAGATCATCATCTTTGATCAATTGTTCGATCATGAGCTGCTGGAAGTGATTCAGCTCCAGATCGAACAGATCAACAAGACTATGATACGTCACGGCCTGGAAGTCAGACTGACGGATGAGGCAAAGAGCTGGATTGTCGCTAAGACCTGCGCTGACCGCTCGTATGGAGCGCGTCCCTTGCGGCGGGCATTGCAAAAATATGTTGAGGATCCTCTGTCCGAAGCTTTAATTCAGGGTCACCTCGAGTCTGCTTCGCTGATCGAAATCTTTGTCGATGGCGACGAACTCAATTACCGGCCCGTGGGTGTGGATGCTCCTGATGACGCCCTGTTAATCCATTAATCCACAGATTACGCAGATTTCGCAGATTAAAGACCAGAGAGCAGAAGGCAGTAGGCAGGGCCAGTAAGCACCATCGGCCCAACTCATGCTCGGTCTCTATCCTCTGCTTACCGGCCTCATGCCCACCACCTGCTGCTTACTGCCTGCTGCTCACTGCCTGCTGCTCACTGCTTCTGCATACTGCCTGCTGCTTACTGCCTGCTGCATACTGCCTTCTGCTCACTGCCTGCTGCATACTGCCTTCTGCTCACTGCCTGCTGCTTACTGCCCTTCTGCCTACCGCCTACCGTCTTCTGTCTTCCAATCGGCGTAATCTGCGTAATCTGCGGATAACGTTGGACTTTGCCTTTTTGGACTTTGAGCTTTTTTGTCGCTATAATGCGCCACTTTGCTGCTCACAAGCTGGCAACTGCGTTTAGCAAGTCTGAATCAAAGTTGCGTCTTCAGCCGGTTCAGCATATTTGCCTTTATTTTCTGAAGAAAAGAATCATTACCAATCATAGACTCCCCGAAGTGTTTGAGGTCCGATAGGAACTACTGAGGGAACTGGCTCCTATGCACTCATATCGCACGCTTTGGCTGATTCTTCTGAACGGAATGATCACCATCGCTTCCATCCTGGCTGCTTCCGGAAACGTCCGGGCCCAGCAAAATCAACGACTTGTCGAATCGGTTGAGATCGCAGGCAATCGTCGCTTGCGTCAGGACGACATTCTTTATTACGTCCAGACCCGTCCCGGAGATCCATACAACGAACAACAGGTGCAGCGAGACTATCAGTCGATTCTCGCGCTTGGGTTTTTCGACAAGACCAAAACCAGAGTCTATACAGAAGAGGGAGACCGGGGCGGCCTCAAGGTTGTGTTCGAAGTAAAAGAGCTTCCGATAATCCGCGATCTACAGTTCGAAGGTCTCAAGAGTGTTCCCGAGTCGGACGTACTAAAAACCTTTCGCGAGCGGCGGGTCGGTGTTTCGAAAGAAAGCATTTATGACCCCGTGAAGGTCCGCAACGCCACCCGCGTGCTCAAAGAACTCCTCGCTGCTCACGGTCATCCGAACGCCACCATCGAACCTCGTTTGGATGAAGTATCTGCCACCTCGACAGCGATCACGTTCGAGATCAACGAAGGTGAACGTGTGCGCGTTGTTGAGATTCAGTTTGAGGGCAACAACGTTTTCAAGGATGGCCAACTGCGCGGCGCGATGAAGTACGTAAAGGAAGCCGGCCTCATTACGCGCTTTCGCGGTCAGGACATTCTGGATCGAGAGAAACTCGATGTGGATCTGCGTCTGGTCGACAACTACATGCGCTCGAAGGGTTATCTCCAGGCCCGCCACGGGGAACCACGCGTCGAAGGCGTTGGGCCCAGACGGACAGGTTTCCCAATTCTGCCTATTCCTTTTCTCTCTTCTGTCGATGAGGGCCTGCGCGTAATCGTCCCGATTACCGAGGGTAAGATCTATCGCATCGGCGAGCTAAAGGTCGAGGGCAATTCAATCTTCTCTGAACAGGCAATTCGTGCCGTGATCGGTTTGAATAAAGGTGACGTCGCCAACGGAGAAAGGGTGAGCAAAGGTCTCTTTGAACAACTGAAGAAGTATTACGGCGGACAGGGTTTCATCGAGTACACCGCCGAGCCGGTCCCTACCTTTAAAGATAATCCGCAGAACGCCAACGAGGGAATTGTCGACTTCCTGATCACTATCGAGGAGGGCAAGCAATTCACATTGAGGCGGCTCGAATTTATCGGCAACACCTTCACCCGAGACAATGTGCTGCGGCGCGAAGTTCTGGTAAATGAAGGCGACATCTACAACGAGAACCTGTGGGAGTATTCGGTCGTAAAACTCAATCAGCTTGGCTATTTCGATCCGATTGACAAAGACAAGGATGCCGAGCGCCGCACTAACGAGGAAGAAGCGACAGTCGATATCAACCTCAAGGTAACGGAGCGCGGCCGCCAGCAGATATCATTCAACGGCGGTCTTTCGGGAATCGGCGGATCGTTCTTCGGTCTTGAGTATTCGACCAACAACCTGTTTGGCCGCGGCGAGATTCTCTCGTTTAACCTGGCCGCCGGTAACCGGCAGCGATCCTTTCAGTTTTCCTTTACCGAACCCTACATCAAGAACCGGCCCATCACAGCCGGCTTTTCAATCTTCGCCTTTTCGCAGAAGTTCTTCGGTGAAGGTACCTTTCTTTCGCAAAATCTTAATGCGCAGCAGGGCCTTTTCGGTAATGCGATCGACTTCCTGAACGTCAGCGAAGAGAATTTGTTTAGCCGCGATTCCTACGGCGCCTCTCTGTTTCTTAGCGCGCCATTGTCCGAGTTTTACCGCAAACGCCGGTTTACACAGTTTTCGCGCATCGGTGCTTCCTACCAGTTCTCGACCTCGAGCGTGAAGGATCCAAAGGTCAACACATCCGGGAACCCGGACCAGTTTATTCCGGTCATCTACAGTCAGCCGAGCATCATTACCAGCCGCGCCACGCTTACTTTCACTTACGATACGCGGAATGCCAGTATCGACCCGACGAGCGGCAGAGAGTTGTCGGTAGCGTTGGCGCTGGCCGGCCTGGGCGGCGACGTTCGCACCTATCAACCCACGCTTTCATACACCCAGTTTTTTCCGATGCGCCGCAAGAAATCCGAGCATCCCGAGGTGTTTGGCTTTCGCATAATTGCTGGCTCGGTTGGCAGCTTTGCCACTTCGGCGAAGGTGCGCAACTCAAACTCGCTGGCTTTTGTTGATGGGGTGCCGATCTTCGAGCGCTTCTTCCTGGGCGATGAGTTTACGATCCGGGGCTACAATGTCCGATCGATTAGCCCGATTGCACCACTCGATATCTTTGTCACCTCCAAGAATGTCGTGCTTGCCTCGAACCCGACGGGTACCCCGACAGTTATTGATGGTCTGCCTGCAAGTCTTGCGAACATCGGCGTCTTTACCGGTCCGACCGGCAGCAACGTTGCGATGCTGCCACGCTCATTTACTTCGGTCGGCGCGGATACCCAGTTGTTAGGTAATTTTGAATACCGGATCCCGATTATCGGTTCGTCCGTGAGTCTGGCGGCCTTTGCCGATATCGGTTCGGCATTCAACCTGCGCACGAAGAAGGATCAGCTGTTCTCGAGTAATTTCCTGAACGACCAGCCGTTCCTGTCCTCTGTTGGTTTTATTCCGTGTGCTCGAATCAGTTCGGGCTTTGCCCCAGTGAGTTTGTCTACCCTTGTCGCCTGCAATACCAACACGCAACTTGCTCTGAGCGGCAACTTTGGCCTGGTGGCGCGGGATAACCGGCTGGTAACAACCCAGGAATTGGACAATGCCCGGAATCTCGGCCCGTTTGATCCGTTTACCGGGCTGCCATTCGGCTTCCAGCAGGTATTCTTGCGGGGCCAGGCGCAAACCAACACTTCAGTTCGCTTGTCCCAAAGCCTCTTTGACAAGCTCGGCGACTTTCGCTCGAGCCTGGGAATGGAGGTTCGGGTGCAGGTACCCGTTATCAATGTACCGTTTCGCCTGATCTTTGCGTATAATCCCAATGCTCGGAGCGATCAGGTAATTGACGGTTTTCCGTTCTTTTTTAATGAGAAAAAGAGAGTCATCCGCTTCAGTGTCGGGCGTACCTTTTGATCATTTGAGGCCAACCCTGGCGGTGGTGTGAACAACTAAGAGTCGCCCAACCGTCCCTTTTCTAAGTAAGGAGTATTTCAAACAAGTTATGAAAGTAAATCACTTAGTAGCTGCCGCTTTTGTCGCGGCCGTCGCCAGTTCACCACTTTTGGCCCAGACACGACCGGCCGCACAATCCGCGCCGCCGGCGACGGCGCAGGCAAATGTTCCAGCCACCAAGGTCGCGCTGATAAATACCGAAGCGTTCGCGGACGAAAAACAGGGAATCGTCCGAATCGTTGCGGCGGTGAAAAGGGTAGATACTGAATTTCAAGCTCGCAAGACTGAGTTGCAGCAATTGCAACAGCGTGTACAGACTCTGACGGACGAGATAAGCAAGATTCAGGCAGCTCCCGCTTCCGTAGGCGTCGATCAGAAATCATTGCAAGCCAAAGTTGATTCGCTTGACGTATTGAAAAAGGAAGGGACACGGAAACAGGAAGATGCGCAGGCGGCCTACAACAAGCGAATGCAGGAAGTTTTGGCTCCGATCTATGACGATATTGGCAAGAGTCTCGACGCCTTTGGGAAAGCTCAGGGCATAACATTGTTGCTGGACGCCTCAAAAATTGCGCCGGCAATTCTTTCCGCCGCCGACGCAACTGATGTGACCAGAGCTTTCATTGCTGATTTCAACAGCAAGTACCCGGCCACAGCGGCAGTCGCGCCGCCGAAATAATTACTCGCCGGCGGGCCTAAGGAGCACCGTAACAAACTTCATGTAACGCAAGCTGTTAGCTTGCGTTTGGGGTGAGTGGACTCAATCGTCCGCAAGCTAACAGCTTGCGTCACACTTATGAACATAAAACGTTCGCTGGCTGTCGCTGTTTTCATCGCTACCGCTTTTGTTTCGGTTGTTGCTCAACCGAGACCAAACACATCCCCGGCTCAGCAGCCAGCCGCGACCCCGGCGCCGCAATCAACCGGGACTGTGCCCGAGAGCAAGATAGCCTTGATCTATTCGAACCAGTTTTTGGATCCGAAGACGGGTATCGCAAAGTTCAATACGCTGATGAATACTCTCAATCGAGAGTTTCAGCCGCGGCAAACCGAACTCAATCAACTGCAGCAACGCATTCAGACCTCCCAGGATGAGATTAACAAGATCCAGGCAGCATCCCAGGTCGTCGATCAAAGATCGTTGCAGGCGAAGGTGGATGCGCTCGAACAACTGAAGAAAGATTACCAGCGTAAGGGAGAGGATGCGGAGGCCGCTTACCAAAAACGCCAGGGCGAGATTTTCGCGCCCTTGCAGGAAGACATCGAAAAAGCGCTCGGGGTATTTGCCAAGCAACGGGGCATTAACGTAATCATCGATGCCAGCCGGGTGCCGCTGGTCTATGCGGCTGACAGCATCGATATCACCAGGGCTTTCATTGCGGATTTCAACAGTAAGAATCCAGTCACTGCATCCGTAACGCCACCGGAGTAATAGGGACAGGCCGGAACTTTCACGACGCGGCAATGCGGCATTTGCCCCGCGGGCCGCGTCTTTTATTTGGGCTATGGAAACCATTCTCGACTCACTGGCCATTCAGAAGCTTCTACCCCATCGCTATCCTTTCCTGCTGGTGGACCGCATCATCGAGCTTGTTCCACGCGAACGCATAGTAGGACTCAAGCAAGTAAGCATCAATGAACCTTTCTTCCAGGGTCACTTCCCCGGAGCCCCGGTGATGCCCGGCGTACTGGTAATTGAAGCGCTTGCCCAGGTAGGAGCGGTGCTTGCTTTGCGCGAGATCGAGGATAGAGATGAAAAGCTCGTTCTGTTTACGGGGATCAAGGAAGCTCGTTTTCGGCGGCCTGTCGTGCCAGGTGACACGTTGGTCCTCGAAGTGACTGCGATGCGCATTGGATCGCGAGTGCAGCGCATGCGTGGCGAGGCGAAGGTGGACGGCCAGCTCGCAGCAGATGCCGATATCATGAGTATCATTGCTGATCGCAAGGGAGCGTTGTAATTTTAGATCCACGAAATCACACGAAATAAAACCGAAAACCAAAGTCCAAAGACCAAAGTCCGGACTGACAAATGTCAACCGCAACTCATCAGTCGAACATTCACGCCACCGCGGTAGTCAGCTCGCGGGCGCGCATTGGGCGCGACTGCTACATCGGTCCATACTCAATCGTGGGCGATGAGGTTGAGCTGGCTGACGGAGTGCGCCTGGAATCACACTGCGTGATTGATGGTCTTAGCTATGTCGGCGAAGGCACGCATGTCTTTCCGTTTGTCTCAATAGGCCTTGCTTCACAGGACTTGAAATACAAAGGCGAGCCATCGGAAACGCGCATCGGAAAACGAAACCGCATTCGCGAGTTTGTGACTGTGCATCGAGGTACAGCGGGAGGGGGCATGCTCACCAAAACTGGTGACGATTGCCTGATTATGGCCCAGGCTCATATAGCTCACGACTGTTTGCTTGGAGATGGCGTGATCATGGCGAATGCCGCCACCCTCGCGGGCCATGTTGCGGTTGAGGACGGCGCGAATATTGGCGCTTATTCGGGTGTGCACCAGTTTTGCCGCGTCGGTCGCGAAGCCTACGTCGGTGGTTATTCGGTTATTGTCAAGGATGCTCTACCGTTCGCCCTAACAGTCGGCAATCATGCTCAATGCTACGGTCTCAATGTAACTGGGATGAAACGGCGCGGTTATTCCAGGGAAGTTGTAGATGCGTTACACCATGCATTTCGGCTGCTGCTCTCGTCAAAATTGAATACGAGTCAGGCCGTAGAGCGCATCCGTGAAGAAGCCGCGGAGTTCGCCGAAGTGCAGTTGCTGCTGGATTTCATTCAAGCTTCTAAAAGAGGCGTAATCAAATGAGATCCTTGCATTGATCCTGGCGTTTCAGGGACGCCGAAAAAACGGATCCACGAAATAACACGAACAGCACTCATTTTATTTCGTGTGATTTCGTGGATCGATTTTTTGAAGCGCTGAAAGGAATTCGAGATTATAGATGCGTTACGGACTCATAGCCGGGAACGGCAAGTTTCCTTTTCTGGTCGCCGAGGGCGCGCGGCGGGCGGGAGTCTCGCTTGCGGTCGCCGCGATTTACGAAGAGACAGATCCTGAGCTCGAGCAGGTCAGCGAGCGCTTTACCTGGGTGGGCATTGGCCAGCTGGGGAAGATGATCCGTTTCTTTAAAGCCGAAGGGGTCGATAAAGCGATCATGGCGGGGCAGGTCAAGCATGTGCAGATCTTCAGTCGCACGGTGCCGGACGCTCGAATGCTGAAAGTTCTGTTGAAACTCCCGCGACGAAATACCGATGCGCTAATTGGAGCCGTCGCAGACGAGCTGCAGAAAGAAGGGATCGAACTGGTCGATTCTACCTACTTTCTTCAGGACTACTTGCCGCAGCAGGGAACGCTGACCAGTCGCGAGCCCGATGCTCGCGAAATGGAAGACATTGAATACGGGCTCGAGATTGCCCGCGAGATCGCTCGGCTTGATCTGGGCCAAACCATCGTCGTGCGCGGCAAAGCTTGTGTCGCGATCGAAGCCATGGAGGGGACGGATGCGACGATTCGGCGCGCTGGTGGGTTGATCCGCGAACACTCAAATGCCGGCCCCGCTGACGCCGAAAGCGAAAAACCTGCCGAGCAAAACTACGGCGGACGCTTAAGTTCTCTTGCCACCAGTCTCATTCGCGGTCGACGGCCGGAACTAAGAGGTGGCCGCTTGACCGTAGTGAAGATCGCCAAACCGGATCAGGACATGCGCTTTGATGTTCCCGTTGTAGGCGTTCCCACCATCGAAGCAATGATCGAATCCGGCGCCACCTGTCTCTGCCTCTCGGCCGGGAAAACCCTCATGTTCGATCGTGATGAGATGATCGGACTGGCGAATGAAAGCCAAATTGCGATCGTAGCCAGGCCTTCATTCGAGCCATAACAAAAGCTGCTGCTGATGTGCCGCTTTGACGTTTCGTAATTCTTCGTGTGATTTCGTGGATCGCCTTCCCTGGGCAAAGACTCGATCCACGAAATTACACGAAATGCACTTCACATGATTTGGTGTTGGTTCGTGGATCGGTTTGGTCTATGATATGTGATTGCGCCAGATCCGTGAGTGCTCAGTTCGCCGGGGAAGGGGCTTCCGCTAGCCACAAGTTGTTGCCTAAAATCTTCGGAGTTTCGGTAACAAAGAATTTCGTCGACAGATTCCTTGCAACCTCTTTAAACTGCGCTGGTTGACACTCTTACACACGAGCCTCCCCGAACTCGCTTCTGTTGTATTTCACAAACGCACAAGAGATTTTGGCAAACACCGCCTATGCCCGCTCTTGTTGTAGTCTCTGCTCATTTTTGAACACTGCCCCGAGGACCTCATGAAATGCACTTGCCTTCACAGCAATGTCAGTGGCCTTAGATCTGCAACCCCTCTAAGCCGAATTCATGGTTTTGTACTGCTTTCATCTCTGATTTTGCCGCGTGAGTTCATTGACGGATGTTTTTGGCCAAGTTGTCAGCTACTCCTACGACGCCAACTCGAATCGCACGCAGTTGAGTTTGAATGCTGCGACAAATGTTACCTATCAATATGACGTTCTCAACCGCCTTACCCAATTAACCGACAGCGGCTTGTTGAATACGACCTTCGAATACGACGCAACGAACAAACTCACATCGCGCACTATGCCGAACGGAGTTGCCAGCAATTATCAATACGACGATTTGAATCGCCTCACCCGCCTGACGCACGCGAAAGGCGCCAACACGCTGGCCGATTTTCAGTATCAGTTCAATGCTGTCAATGCCATCGCACAGATGACTGATGGGGCCGGTGCGCACAATTATTCGTACGACTCTCTCGATCGTCTCACTGCCGCGACGCATCCAGCCGGCCAATCAAACGAGAGCTACACGTATGACGATGTTGGCAACCGTACTGCTTCACAACAAGGTTCGAGCTACACCTATCAGACCTTCAACCGTCTCATCGCCGCCAATGGAGCTACTTTCATGCTGATCTGCCGCTTTGAACTCTTCGTGATTTTTCGTGTGATGCGCGTGGATCGCCTTCCCTGGACAAAGACCCGATCCACGAAATTACACGAAATGCACTTCACATGATTTCGTGTTGGTTCGTGGATCGGTTTGTCTTTGATGCGTTATTGCGCCGGATCCGTGAGTGCTCAGTTCGCTGGTGAAGAGGAGGCGTCCGCGGTTTGCTGTGCCTTCGGGTCGTAAGGCGTAGCGAGAAACTTTTTTGCCACGGCCTGGGCGTTGTCGTAGTTGATCCCCGACTGCAGCGCTTTTTGATATTCGGCCACCGCGCGGGTGCGCTCGCCCTTGGCGTCGTAAGCATTGCCGCGCTTGATCCGCGCCCAGACCTCGATCCAGGCTGGCTTGAGAGTGCCGCTAAGCGCCGCGTCGAAATTGTCGAGCGCCGGCTGCCAGTTGCGCTGCTCGAGGAAGAGCAACCCAAGATTGTAGTAGACCCAGGAGTTTGAACGGTCGAGCTTTAATGCTGCCTCAAACTGCTGTTGCGCTTCGGCGTAAATGCCATCCTTCATTAACTCGATACCGCGGCGCGCGATGATGGATACTTTCAAATCGTCCGACATCCGAAGGATCTTATTGTTGGGATCGACGACCACTTCAATGGGCTGGCCACTCGACTCAAAATCAAAGTCTTCGCTCGAGCTGTCCAACTGCACCATCGTGGTTTGATTGTCGCCCTCGGCCCGCAGCATCAGTTCAACCGGCATGTGCAGACTCTCAACGGTCTGCTTGACCGTGCCGCGCGTGCGAAACTTGCCCGCGCGCGTCCGGATAATCTGATAGTCAACGGCGAACTCGGGAACACCAGTACCTTCGACCCACTGCGCGAAGAAGTAACGAAGGTTTTGCTGGGCCACCTGCGAAGCCAGCTTCTCAAAGTCATCCACCGACGCATTCTTGCCGCGATATTGCTCGAGAAAACCTCGCAGCAGACGGTCGAATTTGTCGTTGCCGATGGTCTCGCGGAGCATGCGATAGACCATCGAGCCTTTGTAGAAAACGATCGATTGATAGGCTGCGGATTGGTCGTCCAGCGCGCTGGGCGCCCGGGCGATTGAGGCTGTCTGTTCGAACGTAAGCGCCCGCTCCTGCTGCTCGCGCTGGGCCGCGTCGAGCGCTCCGCCAGTCAGCATCGACTCGCGATAGGCAAAGGCGCTCCACTCTGCCAGACCTTGCGAGATCCACGCGTCGTCAAAAGATTTCAGACCGACAGTTTGGCCCCACCACTGGTAAGCCACTTCGCGCGCCAGTTTCTCATCCGGGATCGCGCGCGTGGAATCGAAAAGCCTGGCGGCGAGAAAAATTATGCCGGGACCCGAATAAGTATCGAGACTGTCGTCGTCAATCTGCGCGACCACAAGGCGGCTGCCAAAGCCCGGGGCTCCGTACTGCTTCGTGTAGAACTCGAGCACACGCCCCATTACCTCGGCGTAACCGTTGATTCGGTTCTCACTACCAGGTTTCGCGTAAAACTGGATTTCGTATTTGCCAAATCGCAGGTTGTTGTTGACGTATTGGCCGGCGACAAAATTGCCCGGCAAGACGGGTTGCCGGTGCACAAAATGGTACCGAGTAGCGCCTTCCTTAGGCGACGCCTGCGCTACCACGGGATCATCGCTGGTGCCCGCTACCTGTAGACCTGTCGGGACTACGAGGGTGATATCGGAAGTCGCTCGATCCGCAGCATAGTCATGAAATGGAAACCAGCGCGAGGCATACATCAGGTACGAGCCTTCAGGGCCCACATAAGCCAGTCGCTTTATCGCCAGCGGTCCACCTTCCGGGGAAACCAGCGCCCCGCTCCAACGAAAGCGCAGGGTCACAGGCTGGTTCGCCGGAACTACTTGGCCGAGGTCAACTCTGACGCTCGGACCGAGCGCACCGACACCGACTGCGTCCTGAACAAAACCCGTCAACGGCTTGCCGGCCATCTCGATGCTTTCGATCTTCAACGAGCCATTTAATTCAAACACAACCGAACGGGTCGATTCGAGCGGCGTAAAAGTGATGTCGGCGCCGGCGCGCAGCAGATGCTGATCGGGAATGATCTGAGCTTCTATGCGGTAATTTGTAATGTCGTACCGGCTGGCAGCCGGTTGCGGTGCGGGCTGTTGGGCGCTAGCGAAAGTTATTAGTCCCAAAAGCAGGATGGTGAACAGTGGCAGGACTAGTAACTTGCGGGAGATAGGCTCTGGTGTTCTCATCGATTCTTCCGAGGTTCGAATTATACAGCCGCGCTGTCGTTACCGAAACAGCAGACGGGGTGCCGTAGTGCGGCACGTACTTCAATTTCTGACCCGCCGAAATTCACAGGCCCAGATCTGCCCCACTCGAGTTGGAAGCCGCTTGAAAACCGAGTAAAAGCGTCCGGTTTGCGACTGTAGAGGGCTGTCGTGCAGTCGAGGCTTGGATGGTAGGAAGTTGCAGGCGGTTGGCTGGCAATTTGTGCCCGCTTGACACTGTTGCTCGTCCAGCATAAAGGCAGAAGGCAGAAGTCAGAAGGCAAAAAGCAGCGGACTGGCTTTCTGCTCTCTGCCTTCTGCCTTCCGCTTGTGCTTTCTGCCTTCTGTTTTCTGCTCTAAGGGGCGCGAGTCGCCACAAAGTCAATTCCCTTGAGATCTTCACTGAACGCGACTACGGCGCGATCGACTGGATCGAAGCTAAGACCCTCCTTCGATGGCAACAGCCGGTAATTGCGCTGTGATGGGGAAATGCTGAATGAGTAGTTTCCCTCCTCATCAGTGGTTGCTACCAGGACCGTTCCCCTCGGGCTAATCAACACTACCACGACGTTTGGGATTCCTTTGTTGTCCGCGTCCTTCACGCGGCCGGAGATCTTTACCGTCGCTCGCAGACGAGCCGCAGCCTGCGCCAGCGCTTCTGCTTCAGTTGGTGTCGGCGCCGGTGAAGCAGGTGTTGGCGTTGGTTCGGCGGTCGCTTGTTTTGAGTCATCCGAATTCTTAGCCGTCTCTGCAGGTTTTTCCGGCGAGGGTGTTACGACAGCCTCAGGAGACGGAGTCGGAACAGACGCAGCAGTGTCCGTTTGAGTAGGCGAAGCGATCGGTTCCGGTGAAGCGGAAGCTGCCGCAGTTTCAGTAGTGGCGCCAGCAGGATTGCTGGCCACCGTTGTTGCCTCGGGCGATGGGGAAGACGCAGCGCTAACGGAAACTGACCCGCTCAGTCGCTGGTCCAAGCCATCAAGTGAGCCGTTTACTTTGCGATAGAGCTGTTCAATTAGTTGCTTTCTTACCGGATCCGGCTCAGAAACGTAGCTCTTGATGTAATAATTCAGCGCTTCTTCTTTGCTGTCCGTCTGTTCAAGCGCTGCTCCGAGATGCCAAAGGGCGGCTCGCCAGGCGGGCGTTCCTTCCGGCAGAATCGTTGCCGCGCGTTTCAAATGCTCGATCGCCTCAACAGGTTTGTCCTGATTGAAGAGTGCCCAGCCGGAAAGGTCCTCAATCCTTCCCCGCAGAATGTTTGCGAGCACATTCCGCGGCGCTTCCGCAATGTTCGGCGTCCCACCTGAGGCAATGGCCCGCGCTCGCAAATCGTGATACTCGTCCGCTTGTACCGCCACGGTAACTGCGGGCGCCAACATTGCCGCGTCAACTCCGGATCTCGCAGCCTCGGCCAATTCATAAACGGCGTCGAAACCGATCCCCTTTCTAAGCAAGCGGGTGGCAGCGTAGAGCTGGCGATACGTGCGCATGTCGTCTTCTCCCGCAGCAAACTCTTTGGCGGCGGCGATGGTGGCCGCCTGGTCCGATTTCCCTTCTGATCCGGCAAGCGCCTGGCTAAAAGCGAGTAGAGCTTTGAGTGTCCTGGCATTGGCCGGACTGTCCGCTGCCGCAAACTGGAAAATGCTGGCACGACGTTCCGGCGCCAGGAGTTCAAGGAAGCTGGTCTCGCGCGCAAGCTTTCGACCGCCCAAACGTGTCTCGATTTGATCGTCTTTCAATACG
Source organism: Pyrinomonadaceae bacterium (assembly GCA_035644135.1). Taxonomy (GTDB): domain Bacteria; phylum Acidobacteriota; class Blastocatellia; order Pyrinomonadales; family Pyrinomonadaceae; genus PSRF01. The sequence continues at coordinate 8,478 of DASQPD010000148.1, read as the reverse complement.
AACGACTGTTGCAGCACCTCCGCAGCCTCTTCATAGAGTCCGGCCGAAGAGAGTACGCTCGCCAATTCGTAGTCAAGCGTCGGAAACTTTCCATACTGGCGTGCATAACGAATCGGGCGCTCGGCTTCAAGCGGTTGTTTGCGGGCCAACAGAGCTCTGGCCGCGGCAATTTGCGCCCACGTATAACGCGGCTCGACCTCGACCGCCTGCCGTGCCAGTTCCAGACTTCTTTCACTCTCGTCGTGCGCTGCAAACCAGTAAGCCGCACCCGTCAGCAATGGAAGGTTGCGAGGATCATCTTTCAACGCGGCTTCAAGCTCGGCGTTTCCTTCTTCACGCTTGCCGGTTTCCAGCAATGAAAGCACCAGGCCGGCCCGCGCCGCTTTATCGGTGGGGTCGGATTTTAATTGTTCGCGATACAGCGTGAGTGCTTCTTCAGGTTTGCCTGTCGCCCGGTTCAGGTCGGCCAGACTGCGCCGGGTGCCCTTTGAGTTCGGATCAAGTTCCAGTGTTCGCTTGTATTCTGCCATGGCCTCGTCAAGGCGGAGGGAAATGTGCAAGGCGACTGCAAGCGCCTGATGCGCTTCGGCCATTTCCGGCGCTAACTTTACCGCCTGGGCCGCAACGCGAGCGGCTTCTTCACCAACCTCGACTCGAAGGTAAAATGCGGCCAGGGGGAGGAGCCGTTTTGCGTCGTTGCCGAATCTGGTCTCAATATTCTGTGCGGCTTTGAAGGCAGCAGCACGCTCGCCGCTTAGGTAAAGATTCAAAGGAATCTCGGCGATGACACCCGAGAAGAGTTTGTCCGACATATTGGTCGGCGCCTGGTCAATAGCCAGGAAAAGCTGATCCGTGCCGCCGGCAATATCCCCGCTCCTGAGTTTTTGATCGCCAAGAGCAGCATAAGCGCTGATCAGTAGTTCGTTTGCGTGGGCCCGCACCTTTGACCGCGAGTGAGTCGCCAAAAACTCCTTCAACTTCGCCACGCGCGCTTCGAACGGAAGGGTCAAAGTCAATTCGACTTCCTCCGCTTCCGCCTCATCGTCCGCAGCTGAGTTAACTTTGCGCAACGATGATTTAGCTGGAGTGACGATGTCCGGTGTGTTTCTCGATCCAGACTTGACTGATCTGGCCCGTGTCGCTGCGGGAGGTGCGGCCTCAGAGGGCGGCGTTGTGGTCACGGAACTGGCTTCGGGAGATGCCGTTACCACCGGCGAAACGTCGGGCACAGGCGTCGGCTCGGAACTACTGCTAACAGCAGCAACAGCGGCAGGCGCTTCAAAGTCTTGCAGGCTCATACCCGCTTTCCGGGCCAGGACGCCCACAAAATGGTCCACGCCGGTCTTGAGCGCATCACCAAAATTGCCGGCGGCAATTGAGCTGCGCATACGTTGACTCATTTCGCCCAGCACACCATCCGGCAGATCTCCCTGAACGGATCTGCTGAACTGAGTAAAGGCAGTTTTGTCGTTAACAGATACAACCAGCAACAAACTCTTCATTACCGTGGTCCTTGAACCGACATCCCAATCATGTGCCAGCTGTCTCGAGAAATCGAAAATATCCTGACCCGCTGTGCTTTCAACCAGAGCGAGATGGAAATCGATTTGGTTGCGTTGTTTTAAGTTTTCGAGCAGATTCTCAAGACGCTGCTTTGTCGGCTCGTCCAGAACACCAGCCAGATCGCTCACATGACTTGAGGGCGCCGGCAGCTGCGATTTGGTCTGAGCGGAAGGACGAATGCTGGTGGAAGTAACGAAGAGGACAACGGTCAGAACAACCACTGTTAACTGCCGCTTCCGCCGGTCTTTTAAGCTCATTCTGGATCTCATTAGACGTTGTTGGTGTGAATGCGCGGGGGAGCGCTTTCGGATGTCCTGATGTGCATGAACTAATGGGAGATTCGCGCCTCATGATAACATCGCGACGCAGTGAGCGGCGAGCCCCGTAACGCAAGCCGTTAGCTTGCGCTCGATGCTGAATAAACTCAACTCTCCGTAAGCTGTCGCTTGCACTCGAAAATTGAATAAACTTATCACAACGCAAGTTAACAGCTTGCGTTACCCGGTTGGGATTTCTAGTCAGTTCGTGTGATTTAGTCGAGCTTTCAGGAGTAGATGTTGAGCGAACTCGATGAAGCGTGGGCGCTGGCGCTGGCGGAAGCTGAGCAACGGGCTCGAGTTGCGGGCCGCCACGATCTGGCTGAATATCTTGCGCTGCGAAATTCGAACGACCTGCTGCGCAAGACGGGTATCGAGTGGTTGCTCTCAACGTTTGCGGACCTGGCGGGTCAGGCAAACCGCATTGGCTCGGCGATTCAGATGGAAAGCATTGATGGCCACCGCTTTCATATTAGTTCGGCGACCATGGTAGGACGTCTTTTAACCTTGAAAAGTGGGGTTCGCACGCTGTTCGTCGAAGCTGGCTGGCCTCGCACTCCGCGTGACGGGTTTGTAAGAGGTGGGGGGCTTGCCTGCGCCAACATTCGTCATCTCGGCATTCGCTCGGCCAGCCGGCAACTTCTGCTGCTCAAGTCGGCAACCGGCGCTCCGCGATGGAAACTTGCGGGCAGCCCGACGTCGCACATCGATGAGGCAACTATTCGCCATCACCTCAATATCCTTCTGGACCAAGAAGAATAGTAACGCAGGTGTTAACTTGCGTCCGGCGTCCCTGGCCTCAACCACCAGTAAAACCACCACCAAACGATTTCCGCACTCACTGCACGTTTTCGCATCGAACGATTTGCGCCGAAATTACCTGGTCAGACTTCATTAGGCCGGTTTTTCCGCGAAAATTCTCGCACCTAACTCCGCATCAGACTTGGGCATGGAGCTTGCCAAGAACAGCGCCAGAGGCGCAGCCGTAGCCACTTCCCCAGATCGGGCGCGCCAGGTTAACGGGCCACAGCCGGCGGCTTGGGCCGATGCGTGCCCCAAAAGAGAAATTTGTTTAGGAGAAAAAGCGATGCACCGACACACACTGAAGTTTTCAATTCTTGGAGCCGCATTCTTCGCCCTCTGCCTGCCAGTGTTGGCGACGGCTCAGGGTCGCTATCCAGATTACGGCAGATATCCGGATAACGGGCGATATCCGGATTACAGTCGCAATGGTCGCTACGATGAGCGCTACCTGAAAGATTCCATTCACCGGCTTGATAAACTGGCGAAGGATTTTCAGAAGGACCTGGATCGAGCGTTGGATCGCAGTCGCAGAAACGGCAGCCGGTCTGAGGATCAGTTGAACGCAGATGCTCGCGAATTTCGCAATGCGGCCGGTGATCTGAAGAGTAGATTTGGCAATGGGCGCGATCTCAATCGCAGCGCCAACGAAGCGCAAAGGGTGCTGGCAGCGGCGGATCGGATCGATCAGGCCCGACGATGGTTTTACAACGACGGCCGAACTGCTTCTGAATGGTCGCAAATTCAGCAGGAACTGCGGGTCATTTCCGACGCGTACGGCTCATCGGGTTATTACCGCAACGATCCGTATGGCCGCGATGACGACTATCGTCGCCAGCGTAATCGCAACGTCGACGACTGGATCCGCAAGATACCCTGGCCCCGGTAAGTTAATAATTGAAAGCCTCGCCTTGGACTGAGTGACCAGGGCGAGGTAATCCACGAAATCACACGAAAGTTCGTTCGTGTAATTTCGTGGATTATTTATTTCCGTGACAGAATAACCGGCATGCCAGGGACCCTCTTTGTTGTTTCAACGCCCATCGGTAATCTCGAGGACATCACGCTGCGGGCCGTGCGCGTGCTTGGCGAGGTGGATCTTATCGCTTGCGAAGACACTCGGCACACGCGCAAGCTGCTGAACCATTACGGGATCAAGAACCGGACCATCAGTTACCACGAACACAATGAGCGCGAACGCGCCGCCGAGCTGGTTGCATTGTTGCAGGAGGGGTCGAATATCGCATTGGTCACTGACGCCGGCACGCCGGGAATCAGCGATCCCGGTTTTCGACTGGTTCAGTTGGCTACGCATGCGGGATTGCCGGTCTCTAGTGTCCCCGGACCGACTGCGTTCGTGGCAGCATTGGCTGCATCGGGCCTGCCCGGCGATGAATTCCTGTTTGCCGGCTTTCTGCCGTCGCGTTCTTCAGCGCGTCGAGCCCGGCTTACGCGGTTAGCAGCGTTTCCCGCCACGTTGATCTTTTATGAAGCACCACATCGCATCGCGCAAACTCTGAAAGACATGAGCGATGTGCTCGGAGCCCGGAGCGCGGTTGTCGCCCGCGAATTGACGAAGATCCACGAAGAAGTCGTACGAGGAACTTTAAGTGAGTTGGCAGCACACTTCAGCGCTGCGAAGGCCGCTCGCGGTGAGATGGTGATTATCGTCGATCGAAACCCGGTTGGCGGTCAGGGTGTGATAGAAGCAGCGCCCGAAAGTCTGGCTTCGCTTGTTGCCGGTTTTGAGAAGCAGGGCCTGGATTCTCGCGCCGCGCTTAAACAAGCGGCAAAGAGACTGGGAATGTCGCGCGACGAGGCCTACCGAAGATTGGTCGCGGAGCGCAAGAGTCCACGTTGAAGAAACTAGCCACAGATTAGCGCTGATTACACAGCGCGGCCGGGCGCCGCAACCCAAACCAAAACCAAAGACGATCCACGAAATTACACGAAGTAACACTAAGAAATATTCGCGTTACTTCGTGTGGATGGGTTCGTGTCTTTTCGTGGATCAATTGTCTTGCTTACAAAACCTGGTCAATAAAACAAGAAGTTGCGCGTTTATACGTTCATATTCTGATCCGTTTCATCCGCGTTAATCTGTGGCTGATTTACTAATCGCGAGTTAGCTCAGGTGGCAATTGCTTGTCGACTTTTGGACGAACCGGCAGGCTGGCAATCTCCCACATGGTCATGTAAATAGTTCGCGCCACCTTTTCCATCTTTGTATAGTCGATCTTGTCGGCCGAATCGCCCGGTTGGTGATAGTCCTCGTGCACCCCGTCAAAGTAGAAGATGATCGGCACTCCCTTTCGGGCATAGTTGAAGTGATCGCTGCGAAAGAAAAAGCGGTTGGGATCGCCGGGATCATCGTAACGATAATCGAAATTCAGATTAAGAAACGATTTATTCACGGTTTCGCTTAACGTGCCCAGCTCCGTGCTCATCATCTTTGATCCAATCACGTAAATGTCGTTCGGCCCGGAGAGATCTTTGTTTCGCGGATTGGTGTCGCCGGCTTTCTTACTTCTTCCGATCATGTCGATATTGAGTTGAGTGACGATCCTGTCAAGAGGAATTGTCGGATACTCTGTGAAGTAGCGCGAGCCCCACAGCCCCTTTTCCTCGCCTGCATGCCAGACAAAAAGCACTGATCGTTTTGGCCGGACACTGGCGTGCGCCAGAGCCTCGGCCATGGCAAGCAGCGCTGTTGTTCCCGAACCGTCGTCATCGGCCCCGTTGTAGATCCAATCGCCTTTTTGAATAGCATTCACCCCGATGTGGTCGTAATGAGCGCCGAGGGCAACATATTCGTCTTTCAATACCGGATCGCTGCCTTCCCAGACGGCGACTACGTTCTGCGTGCCCACCGTCTCGTTCTTGACGACGACGTTGATGGAGAGTTTTTTGTCGGCGCTTAGCAGAAACGAATCCGGCACGTCGCCGCCGCTGAAGATCCGCTCGAAGAGCGTCGTGGCGCCCAGCTTCTCTCCCTGGAAGAGCGCATTAGCAAGGTCGGGCGAAATCGTAATCGAGGGAATTCGCGCGGCTGTCTGTGTTTGAAACTTCTCGACCACTGTGCTTCCCCGCTCGAGCGTTCGCTGTCGATTCCGGTTCCAGTTGGCGAGGTACTGAAAGTCGGGCACGTAGACAATACCGGCGACCCCGGCCTTAGTGGCATAGTCAGCAGCGCTCAGCCAACCTTCACCCGGTTTGCCTTCCAGATTCGCGCGCGAAAGTCCGCGCGGGAAGCTGTTGGGACTGCCAAAAATGATGGCAATCTTCCCCCGGGCATCGATGTCTTTATACGCATCGATGTTCCTGGATTTGATTAGCCAACCATTGCCGGCAAAAACAAGCTGGCCATCGGCGGAGCCCGGAACGGAGGACGGGATGTAATCGTCCCCCAGCGTCAGGGCGCGGCCATTAACCTCGACCCGCGTTTGCTCCGCATCAACACGATCACGTCGCAAAGCAATATGCTGTAGGTAGCTGCCGGCATCACCGGCCGGCTTGAAGCCCCAACGCGAGAGATTCATCGCCAGAAACTTTGCTGTAGTATCAAGCCCTCTCGATGGCGTATCGCGTCCTTCCATTTCGTCGGAGGCAATGAACGACAAGTAGTCTCGCAACTGCGCTGCCGCAATTACATCGGCGCCTCTTTGGGTGGCGACAGAAACGGGCGGAGTCTTCCCGCCTTTGGCATTCTTTCGTTGCGCGTGGGAAGGGGGAAACTGAAATAAAAACGTCCCTGCCAAAAGCAGGGTGATTAGGAATCTTCGCATTCTTTCTCCCTGATAGGTCATTCTCAAATCCGCAGATTACGCAGCGCAGCAGAGCCGCAACCAAAACCTAAGATATGATCCACGAAATCACACGAAATAAATCGAGGAACTTTCGTGTCAGTTGTTTTTCGGTTCGTGTAATTTCGTGGATCGATTTGTTTACTCGCCAAAAAAACCTGCTCAAGAAAACAAGAAGTTGTTGGTTTGCTTCACAGATTACACAGATTCAAAAAGAACAGCGGGCAGAAGGCAGTAAGCAGAAGCAGTAATTCAAACGTCTCCGGAACGCTTCGGCTTCTGCTTACAGCTTTCTGCTTACTGGCCTTACTGCCTACTGTCATATGCTTTCTTTTTGAATCTGTGTAATCGGCGTAATCTGTGGATACTAAGCCTGCTGCACGGCCTGCACCATGCGCGTCAGCGTGTCTTTTGCATCGCCGTACAACATTCCTGTTACTGGTTTGAAGAAGAGAGGATTTTCCAGACCAGAGAAGCCTTTGCCCTGTCCACGTTTTAGCACAACAACGGATTTCGCGTGGTCGACCTCGAGGATCGGCATCCCGGCAATCGGACTCGCCGGATTGTCGCGGGCGTCCGGATTAACCACGTCATTCGCGCCAATCACTACGGCGACATCAGTTGAGGAAAACTCGGGATTGATCTGCTCTAACTCATACAACTGCGAATAGGGCACATTGGCTTCAGCCAGCAGGACATTCATATGACCGGGCATCCGGCCGGCAACCGGATGAATTCCATATTTGACGGTTACACCGCGCTTCTCGAGGGCCGCAGCCAACTCTCGCACCGCATGCTGCGCTTGCGCTGTCGCCAGTCCATAGCCGGGTACGAATATGACCTTGTTGGCGTAAGCCAGTTGCACCGCGATATCGTCCAGACTTACCTCACGCATCGCACCCTGCTCGCCGGACTGCGTGCTGGCTGTGGCGGCACTGCCGAATGCTCCGAACAATACATTCGTCATCGACCTGTTCATTGCGCGGCACATCAGGATTGAAAGAATGAAACCGGAAAAACCATCCAGGGTCCCGGCAATAATCAGAACATTGTTTGAGAGCACGAAACCGGTGGCGGCTGAAGCCAAACCGGCATACGAATTCAATAGCGACATCACCACCGGCATGTCTGCGGCGCCAATCGGCATCACTAACAGAAGGCCAAAGACGAACGCCAGGCCGACCATCGTGAAGAAAAGGGGAATTGAGCCGGGCACCACAATGAGATAGATGAAGATGCCAATCGTCGCCGCCAGCAGGATCATGTTGAAAACGTTCTGGCCCCTGTAAATCAGCGGAGTGCCCCGCACCAGCCCCTGGAGTTTTGCAAATGCAAGCAGACTGCCGGTGGTGGTCAGCGCGCCGAGCATTACTTCAAAGCCGAGCGCACTCATCGTAATAGTTTCGAGATGACCGTTGTGCCGGTAGAACTCGGAGATGCCAACTAAGGCGGCGGCGAAGGCGCCAAACGCATGCGAGAGTGCCGTTCGTTGCGGCATGGCGGTCATAGGCACCCACACGCCCATGACCAGGCCGACCACCGAACCAATCGCCAGCCCTGTAATGATCCAGGTGTAGCTGACGATCTCTTGATGCATCAGGGTGCCGATGATGGCCATCAACATGCCAAACTCGGCCAGATGCATCCCGCGCTTTGCGGTTTCCGGATGGCTTAAGCCCTTCAACCCGAGGATGAAAAGGATCGAAGCCAGCAGGTAGCTTAATTCGATGAAATAAGTTTCCACAGGAATAAGGAGTTAGAAATTAGAATTTAGAATTTAGGATTTTGGCCTGTAGCTCCAATGGCTCCTGACTTGCGATAACCGACATCTTGCATTAGACAAAATTCTAAATTCTAGAGCCTCTTGCAAAACTCCGATGCTTCTCTAGGTTCAGCAGCGAGTTCGAGCCGTACGTATTCGGTAGAGTCAGTGCTCGGAGCTATTTTTCGTGCTTCACCACTAATTCGGAGTTGTTGTCTAATGATCGGCGAGT
>DASQPD010000147.1:0-55905 GCA_035644135.1 Pyrinomonadaceae bacterium | reverse complement strand
TTAGCTGCGATCAAGTCCACCAGTTCACGAGCCATGAGTTGTCCCAATTCTTCTGAATCGGCGACAATCCGAAATGGCACTCGAACTTCAGGATGGTTGGAAAGTTCGCCAACCGGAATACTGCACCAGCGATGTAGGTCTTCCAGTTGCATGTTCTACTCTTCTTGACGCCTCTTCAACGGCTATACGATCCACGAAATCACACGAACCCGGTGACACGAAAACCTTGCTCAAACCTATTGACCATAGTCGGAATGATATCTATCCCACCATTTCTGAATCTCTTCTTCAGGCATTCGTTTGACTTGACCTAACTGACGCGCCAGCCACATCGTTTTGGCCACGTCCTCGACCATGATCGAAGCCTTTAAAGCCTTTCGCGGAGTTTGGTCGAAAGCGAAGACGCCATGACCGGCGAGAAGTATCGCAGGCCCTCGGCCGCGATGGGTCAGCATTCCATTCGCAATGTTGTCACCCTGATTGTCGAAATAGGGCGCACAGGGAATATCGCCGCCGAACTCATCCGCGATTGCGGTCAGCGCGCAGGGAATGCATTCACCTATGGCGGCCCAGGCAGTGGCGTAATTTGAGTGCGTATGCACAATGCCGCCGATTTCCTGGTCCTTTTGATAAAGCAACAAGTGGTGAATCGTATCGACACTTGGTTTGAGCTCACTCGAGATTCCGTCCGGCACCTTGTCGCGGGGAATCCGTACGCCCGCGAGGTCAACTACTGACAAGTCTGCGGGTTTCAGCCGATCGTAATCAACGCCGCTCGGTTTGATTAGAACCAGATTATGTTCTCGATCTATGCCGCTGGCATTCCCACTGTGCATGGTGACGAGGCCTGCTTTGGGTAATTGCGTGTTCACCCACCAGACTTCTTCTCGCAGCGACTCAAAACTCATTGTTCCACCTGCTTGAGCGAGCGCCAGCCGTGCTGGCGCTCCCTCACAAAACGAAAATGCCACCATCAGAATTCGTATGCGCCAATATCGAATGCTCCATTCACAGCGCGCGCGACGCTGGATTGGTGCTTCACGTATTCCCTTGTGACATTGTTATCCGGCAAGACCGCCGGGTTGAGAGTAGTGCCTGCATTGATGCATGCAGATCCTGAAGCAAGGTGATAATCCTGTCCGGGTTCGCTGACGAAACCAGGAGCAGTTCCCGTCACAGTGCCATTATTGGTAATCGATCCCTTCGGATGCGACACATTGAAAGGCGACCAGCCGGTCTTGAACCAGTTTTGTGCCAGTGTGAGGAGACCGTAGCTATCCAGCACTTTTAGCGTACTGCCGGCGGCAGTCACATAGGCGATGTTGTTCCGCGCATCACAACTCTGATTGTTCGAGTCCAGCCGGAACAGGCGCGTGTTGTCTGTCCGATTCGAGACAATCGTGTTGTTGTAAAAGTACAGCGGTCCAAACTTATAACCTTTACCTCCCGCAGTATCGCCGCCAAAGTGGACGATGTCATTGTTGCCCCCAGTCAAAGGGTTCTCTATGACCACATTGCCGTAAACATACGCCTTGTGATAATTCGGATCGTTTTTCAGAATCGTGCTGTCCTGTGCGTCAACCAGGTCAAATGGCCGGTTGACTGGCCCTTCGAACCAGTTATAACGAATCACGAGTCCCGACGAGCGATCCTTCAATCCATTACCATTGCATCCAGCACGGATTTGGCCGAAGCGATTGTATTGAAAGGTGATGCCCTTGGATTCCGTGTAGTTGTTATGCTCGGTGTTGCTGCCGGAATTTCCATTGTCGTAGATGTAGCACGATTCGACCAGGACGTTACTTGAGGTAGTGGTGTTGTTGGAGAATGAAAAGAAACCGTTGCCGCAGTCGTGAATCACACAATTCCGCACGGTGATGTGATCTCCGAATTCGAGATAGATTGCTGAAGCCGGAGACGTATACGACTTCGTGGTCCCATCGGCAGCGGTAAAAGTGAACGGCTGTCGCGCACTCCGTATTTCCAGATTTTCGATCACCAGGTACTGTGGATTGACTGAAACCCCATCTGCGAAGGGCACCGTCGATCCACCAATCTTTATGACACCGCGCTCCTGACTGTAGTAGGCCAACTGAGAACGCGTCGTTGCGCCGTTACCGTCTAAAATGGGCCGCTCGCCATTTGGACCAAGCACGCCATGTACTGTAATAGGAGCAGCGGCGGTACCAACACGCGCCAGAATAAACTTTTCTTTGTACGGAGTTGCCTGGTAAAAAATATTCACGGTATCGCCGGCGGCTAACGTCTCCCACGGTACTGATCCGATTGTCGGAAAAGGCTGGCCTGGTCCGACATTGTAAGTCGTCGCTTGAGCATTAGTCGCAAACATGAACAGGAGAAAGGTTGTGAGACCGATTGAGAAAATCGGCAATCGTTGCTTGACTGTCATCATTGTTTTTCCTCTGTGTAAGGTTTTAAGCCTGGGGGCAACACTCAACTCAGAACGGAACGATAGGGACCTGCGAAGGTTGAGTGGCAGCATCCAGTCGCGCTGCATGTCCGACATGCTTCAGCTTGTCGTCCAGATGGGCAACACTCAAGCATGATACTAGCCATTACGTCGCATATTGAGTTGTGCCAAAGTTGACGACAAGCTGAAGCATGTCGGACATTTGGTTTTCTCGCTCCCGGTTCTGATCACTGCTTAACTACTTGCCGGTTCCTACGGCTCGCACCGTCTCCGCATTCAGCTCCGCTAGTTGGGTTCGCGCGAGTTCGTTCTGTGGATCCAACTTGAGGGCTCGTTCCAACGCTGCGCGAGCTTCATCCTTGCGACCGAGCGCCTTTAACGCCGCGCCCGCAAGTACATAGCGGATGGCTCCCGACGGCGGCCAGGGTTCTGCCTCAACCATCTGCCGCTCGTCATTCAATCGCGCCAGGCGTTCGTATAACGCGCGCGCCTGCTGCTTGCGACCAAGATGTTCGAGAGCTACCGCCTTATAAAAGTAGTGTTCAGACCACGGTTCTTCGGGCTGTGTCGGCGGATTCAATTCCTCAGTCGCCGCTCGCTGCCACCAGCGATCCGCGTCGGCCGGACGTCCCGCAGCTTCGTATTCGCGTGCAGCCGCCACGTATTCGCGCGCCTGTGACTGCATTGCTGGCCGTCCCACTCCGAAGTTGCGAGGAAACTCTGTAGTAGCGGCGAATTCCACCGCTGCTTTCAAGTGCTCTCCCGATCGCTGGTAGTTGTGCGCCAGCCCGAGATGCGCCCGACGATACAAAGCGAGTGCAGCATCTTCGCCCTCGCCTGATGTGAACAGCGTCTTTTCCAGCAATGCCGCAGCATCTGCAAACCTTCCGGCATCGATGTAGGCAGCAGCCAGCGATTGCACTACAGCCGACTGTGCTTTCACCACTGCGGGCGCGTTCTCGAGCAGGCGCAGCCGTTGGTCCGTTGCCCCCATCTCCCCAAGCAATCGGTCGAACTCTATGTAAATACGATATTCCGTTGGCGCGCTTGCGATGGCCTGCTCGTACTGCTTTGCAGCCTGTTCCTTCTTCCCTGCCACCACCCATAATGCGCGCCCCAGATTTCGATGCGCGATCGTATTGGAAGGATCCAGCGTTACCGCACTGGTCCATGCCACAAGCGCTTCCTGGTCCCGGTTCTTCGAGGCGAGAACGTTCCCCAGATAATAAGCAGCCCGGCCATCCCGTGAGTTGGCTTTGACAGCGGCGCGGAGAACGTCAATCTCTTCCACGCGGTGTGGAAAAACGAAGCCGGGTGCGCCCTTGTTTCCCAGCGAATACTGCTCACCTGCACGCGCCTGCTCTCCTTGCAAGTCGTATAAGTAACCAAGCGTGTAGTGGATCATGGGATAGACGTGAGTGGAATCGCGCTTGATAGCTTCCTCCAGAATGCCCCCTGCTTCCTGGGACCGACCGGCCGCCAAATAGTCGAATGCCAGTTCCAGCACGGAGTCTGGTTCACGGGATAATAGGCGCCACAACTCGTCCAAGGTCGTCTGATCCTTTTGGCCAAGCGCCCTGTTTACTTCGTATTGTTCGTGGAGCGCGAAATAATCAATCGGTAGTTCATTAACGACGCCATCAATTCGTGCTTGCGCGGCTTTGAGCTTTCCTGCAAGCCGCTCCGCCAACGCTAGAACGGTACGCGCCTTTAGATCCCTAGGATCAAGATTTACTGCCTGTCTCAGGTGTTCCAGGGCTTCGCCAGTGCGCCCATCTGCGAGGGCCATCTCACCCAGGACATATCGTGAAACCGATTCCATGTGGCCTGCACGCACGGTCCAGATCAGGTGATCTTCAGCCTCGCCCGTTTTTCCCTGGGCGCGCAGGACAAGTGCCAGGTAATAATGAGCATCGCCGGCATCCTTATTACGTTGAAGTGCTTTCTCGAGGTGCCCGGCAGCCTTTTCGTATTCGCCGCTGCGGTAGTAAGAAAGACCCAGCGCAATGTGAGCCGGCGCAAAACCCGGATCACGCTTTAGCGCTTCTTCGTAAGCTGCGCGAGCCTCGCGCTCTCGACTCTTTTTATCGAAGGCCACTCCTTCGATGCAGGCCTGTTCGGCACTCGTCGAAATCTTCGGATCGGGAATGGGCCTTGTCGCGGGTCTAAAATCAGGATTCGCATCGATTAACGTATCGGTTCGATATCGGATCAACTCATGACCTTCCCTGTCGCGAACTGCGATCGTTAGTTGCCGGCCCTGGGCCTTATTCGATAACTCGACATTCGCGACGAAAGTCTTTGCGGGATCCAGATCGACGCGATCCGAACGCAGCTGCTCTCCTCCGCCTTCGACTGTGAAAACAGCCTCGCCGAATCGAGCGTTAGGGTGAATTGCGATGGTGGCATGCGAACCTTGCACGTTCACACGCAGGGCAGCATCCCTAGTTGCCTCGTCCCATCCGCCGCCGAGACGATTAACGCCGTACCAGTATTCGGTGAAGTGCTCGACTCGATGGGGCGCGATGAATTGGTGCTCCATCTGCGTTTCGAACCGGCCACCCTGGAACTCGACGTATTGATTGCCGCCGTCCGTCAGCTTATCAACCCAGATATCGCCGTTGTCATCCGTTCCCCAGGTCCAAGTTTTCTTGCCGGGCAGCTCGCGATGATCGGCTACATGGACCACACCCCAGTCGGATTTCTCATAGTAGACGCCAAAAAAGTCTCGTTTCGAATCCCGCGCGAATAAGGAAAGAAAATTCGGTACTTCACTGAACTTGCTGATATCGACACCCTTTTCTTTGGGAAACGAGAATACAGGCCAGAACGCATGCGGATAGGCTTCGCGCATCGGATAATTGAAACGCATGTCCTCGGCAGCGGGAGCGCCGGCGGTCGACCAGTACCAGTAGCGACCACGCACCGGACGGCGATTATTGAGCGTCACTTCCGTCTCAACATTCCTGCGCCCAGGTCGCAGCCGGATGATTATCTGCCACTGCATTCCCTGGACACGTTCGGTATCACCCACCGCTACAGCGGCGCTTCCATCCGGCTCAGTTCGCATCCGGTAATCAATCGGTGAAACCGTCGTGAGGGTATGACCGTCGGGAAAATTCCATTCAATTCCGCCGGAAATCCAGGCGCCACGCAGCGCGACCATGGCGTATTTCATGACCGGATTCGAATAGAGCACATCGCGATTCATCGTCTTATCGAATATTTTGTAGATATGCCCGCCCAGTTCAGGCATCACGGTGACGCGCAGATACTCGTTCTCGAGGTAGACAACCTTATAAGTTTTTTCCGTCCGCTTGTTGGAAAGCGCGTCGAGAAAGGGATATGGATAGACCGGGCGCCATTTACGCCGCTGCCAATCGAGTAGAGCAGGGTATGGATTTGGCGCTCCGAGTTCATATGTCGGCAGTGTTAGAGGGCCTTCCCAAACACGCGGCATGTTGGACGATTGAGCTTGCGAAGATGCGGTGCACAGAAGGGCGATGCAAATCGACAACAAGATGTTTCGAAGCGGAATTCTATTCATAACACATCCTTTGACCAGCCGGAGGCGCGGATTAAATCCCACACACGGAAGTGTGTGGATTTTTCAGATCCTATCTAAGACAGGACTCTTGAAACGGCCAGCGCGCTACGCGCGTAGACTTGAAACTCGATTGTTGGTAGAAACGATCTGAACTATCCACCCACTGCCGTGGGTGGTATTGCCCTTTCATTAATTCATGCACTAAAGGTTTTCTCCCGCACCGAATACTGCTCGAGTTTTTCGCGACTTATCCGATAACCTGTTCCCGGTCCCGATGGCAGATGTATGAAGCCGTGCGAATCGATCTCAATTGCCGGCTCAACTAAATCATCAACGTACCAACGCGCCGAAGCCTCGATGTCAGTGGGATAAGCAAATTCATCAAGCGCGGCGAACTGCAAACCTTGTGCGGAGGCGATTCCCAGCTCAGGCATCGTACCGACCCAACATTCCAAACCTGCCTTGAGTGCTGTCTTTAACATCTGGCACGCTTCACTCAACCCGCCGACACGCTGAACTTTGATGTTAATGATGCGCGCTGCTTGTTTTCGGATCAGAGAGTCCAGAGCCTGTAGCGATTCAGCCGATTCATCAGCGCACAGTGGCGTTCGCAATTGTCGCTGAAGTTCAGCGGCTTCATCATGTGCATCGCGTGCAAACGGCTGTTCGATCATCATCAGCCCAAACGAGTCGAGTTCACGAAACATTTCGACGTCTGCAAACGTGTAAGCAGCGTTTGCGTCGGCCATCAGAGGAACGTTGGGAAAGCGCGTGCGCACAGCCGTAACTGGTTCAAGATCCCACCCCGGCTGTATTTTGATCTTGACGCGTTGATAACCCTCTGCGGTGTACCTTTCCACTCGAACAAGCAGTTCTTCGATTTCGTCACAAATGCCGATTGCCACTCCGGATGCGATTGGCCGAGCGCGTCCGCCAAACAGTTCGCAGAGTGGAGCCCCCGCAGTGTGTGCATACGCGTCCCATAGCGCGCCCTCAATCCCTGCTTTGGCGAAGGGACTTCCCGGCAAATTACGCAGTCCATGATAAAACATCGGTACATTCAATGTACTTGTGCTTAAGACCAACGGGATTAGCGTTTCGAGATCTTGCCATGTGCTCTCTGGAGTGTCGGAAGAGTAAAACGTACCACCCATCGGCGACGCTTCGCCCCATCCGGTAATGCCTTCCTCAGTCGTCACCTGCACCACGATCACATCTTTTTCCACAACGGCGCCATTGCTGATTCGGAACGGCTCGATCAGCGGAACGCGCACACGATGAAGCGTGGCTGTTCTTAGCGAGATTTCTTGCGTAATCAAAGCTTTAGGCATTGGTTAAGTCATCGTCGCCAACATTTCACGAGTGACAACATTCTGTGGCTGCTCTCCCCTGAAAAATCGGCAAACCTCTTCAACTGCTATGTCACCAATCGCGCGTCGCATCTCAATGCCTCCGGCCGCGATGTGCGGCGTAAGCAAAACATTCGGAAGTCGCCGCAGTTCATGATCCACCGGCAAGGGCTCCAGCGGATCAGTTACATCAAGCGCAGCCGTAAGCCTCCCAGTGCGTAGCTCTGCCAAAAGCGCTTCTGTATCGATTAGTCCACCACGCGCAACATTGATGAGATAACTGCCGTCAGCCATCAGGGCTAGTCGCTTTTTGTCCAGTAGATTTCTGGTCTCCGGTGTAAGTCCGGCCGCAAGCACCACCACCGAGCACGACCTAAGTAATTCATCCAGCAAAACTGGCCGGCCCCCATGTGCCCGCACTGTTTCCGAAGGGCGATAGGGATCTGCGACGAACAAGCGGGACCCAAAAGGCCGGATCAAATCGGAGAAGGCTTGACCGATTCGACCGAAGCCAATCAAACCAACGTTGCGCCCACAGATAGTTTCGCCTTCACTCGCGATGTCATTCGTCCTGACGATCCCGGCGCGCATCTCGGCGGCATATTCTGGAATTCTGCGGACGAGAGTCAGGATTAGACTTAGCGCCATCTCTGCGACGGGTTGGGCCATCGGCTCAGCCGCGTTTGTAACCATGATCCGTTCTATGAGTTGCTGCTCGGCCCTCGATTTCACCTCTCCACCGCAATGCGCAATCAAACGGACGCGCGGGTTGGCGCCAAACATTTCGGTGCGCAAAAAAGGTGAATGCCACGTCGTCATCAGGGCGTCAGCTGCCGCAATCCTATCGCGCAGTTCTGATGAGTCCTCACGTCCGCCGTATCGGGACCAATTACAGACCGACGAAAGTCGACCTTGCGCAGCTTCGGAAAAAAAGTGATCAAAGAGCACGTCGCTCGCCAGCACTAACAGGCTTGGTCTTGAGCCAGCATCGGATGGACCATCGGTTCGATTAGGTTTGTGATCTTGAATAGCCATGAGCAAGCGTGTAGATCCTTCGACTTCGTACAGCTCTTCAGTCATCTGATGAAGTCAACTCAACCTCCAAAATCCTTCTCATCGCGTTCGCAAAGTCGGGCAGAGCAATTTCAGGCTCCTCGATGTCTGGTTGCCAATACTTTTCCCACTCGAAACAGATGTAACCGTCGTATTTCAGCCGCTGAAGCTCTTTAACAGCCGTTTCAAAAGAGACGTTACCGCGTCCTGCGAGCACTGGCTGCCAATGCTCTCGATCAGCAACCTTGCGAGCGTCTCGCAAATGCACGTGGGCCAGGTACGGCGAAACGCCGGCCGCCGACTCTTCTATCGAGTCTCCAGCATTGAGCGCATTCGCGACATCCCAAATAAGCGCCACATTAGGATTGGCGGCGAGTCTCGCAATTTCAGCGGCCGCCTCCGCCCGTGCAAAATCGCCATGTGTTTCCAATGCGACACGCCCCGAGTCGGGACAGCTTTCCGCGACCTCTTTTAAAGACGATGCGATGTTATCGCGCGTTTGTTCGCGTGTGGCTCCGGCTGGAATTCGATCCGGAAACACACGCACGAGTGGCGAATCGAGCTTCGCCGCCAATTCTGAATGCCTGATTGCAATTTCTATTTGGCGGCGCCGCTCGTGCTTATCGAGTGAATCAAAAGTGCACGAACTATCGACACAACAAACCGACAAGCCTTGATCAGCAAACCATTGGCGCGTCGATGCAATCGCCGACGGCCTGAACTCGGATCGGTTCAGGAGATCGAGATCGCCATCCAGTGCGCGCAGCTCGACGCCTTCGTAGCCGAAGGCGTGAGCTGCTTGCGCAATCCTCTCGAGCTTCCAATTTGGGCAGCCGAGAGTAGAAAACGCTAACTTCATGACTTGGCCCCGTGTAACGCAAGCTGTTAGTTTGCGTCCGCAAGCTAATAGCTTGCGCTACGTCGTAGGACTAGAACTCATAAGCCCCTATATCAATCACTCCGTTAACCGGCCGCGGACTAGCCGTTCCTACAGCGAGCGCGGTGTGTAATGGCGGCAAGAACGCAGGCGGAAACAATGGATTTATGAACGGGTGTCCCGCTGGACTCGGAGGCGACGGATTGCCCGCATTGATAAGCGGACTGCCGGACGCCAGTCGAAGATCGTAGGTACTAATATTGACAAATCCCGGATTGGTGCCGAACACAGTGCCAATCCAGGCCGTCGGTATCAGCGCTGAACCCGTTGGCAGCCAATTCTTCGAACCTTCACTCACTCGTCCTGAGACCCATTTCACCCTTGTTTCAAGCACAACTTTGTCGATGGCCGCGCCGCCGACGCGGAAAAAGACATTGTTGTGAACTTCGAGACTCTCGATTCCCTGGAACACTTCGATGGCCGGGCTGGTCTGTCCCTGTCTCAGGATGAATGTGTTATTCACGAAGCGGTAACGCCCATTCGTGTATCCGGTTCCATCACCGCCTACGCGGGCCATGCGCGTTCCCTGAGTCGAGATATGCTGGAACACATTCCCAACTACATCCGAGTCCTCCCTGGCAGTATTGGTGTTCACGTTGTGATTGCCATGAGGATCGGGCCCGATCAATTCGATCTCGCCATAAAAGCCGCCCGACACCCAGTTGTAATAGATCTCATTACGCTCAGCGCGACTCTTAATGTTGTTCCCGCCGTTCTGATCGTGCAGATAGCAATACTGCATGCGAAAAACTGAACCCGGGTGCGCGAACTCATCCGTCGCCATGTACACGGGATGTTGGCCAGTGCCGTTGCCGCAATGGTAGACCTCCACATATTCCATCGTCAGTGATCCCGAGTCCATATCCGCGCCAAGGATGCCGTGAGCCGGGCAGTCATGGACCACTGTATCGCGCAGCGTTATGTCATGCGCGTGATGATAGATGCCTCGAAAAGATCCGCCGGTTACGTCAAACCCTTCAAAGATATAGTGATCAGACAAGCGAAACTCGACCGTGTTTGTTCCGCCGGAAATCACCGGCCGAAGACCATTGACGCGCAGACCACGAATCGTGATCTTGCTGTTTACAGTGCCCGGAGTCGTGAAAATCAAGTC
Source organism: Pyrinomonadaceae bacterium (assembly GCA_035644135.1). Lineage (GTDB taxonomy): Bacteria > Acidobacteriota > Blastocatellia > Pyrinomonadales > Pyrinomonadaceae > PSRF01. The sequence continues at coordinate 45,474 of DASQPD010000147.1, read as the reverse complement.
GCCCGGATAGGTAGCATTGCCGTCTACTTCGACAAGATCGCCCGGGGCCAGCAAGGGCGCCACGTCCTGTAGCTTTGTATATAGCCTGGTGGGACCGACCTGATAAGTGGCGGCGTAGATGCCGTTCGCGCAGCAGATGACCAAAAACAAAGCGGTGATGATGAGGTGTTTCATGAGTTTTCTCCTTACCGTCATGCGGTGATGCGAACGCTGATACCGTGGGGGCTTTTTAAGCAAACTGCAGAGATCTCGGCTTCTTGTTTCATGCGATTTGATGTTCATGTTTCGTGTGATTTCGTGGATTGTTTATCAAGTGGAGGCAGCAATAATGATCCACGAAATCACACAAAACAAAAACGCGAAATCACACGAAGGACGTCTACACATCATTTGCCCCTGATCCGGCCCCCGAGCGCCTGTGCCAGCCTATATCGAGCGCTTTCGTATTCATTGCCCGTTTCTGCAAAACCGATTTTGTCTTTTGAGAATACGCTCGGCACAACTGAACGCAGGACCTCATCGACCAACGAGTTCAAGCCGCGTTGTCGAGCCATCGTCAAGTATTGATGATCCTGTAGACCACGCCGGAAGTTTGCGAGTTGCACGGTTGAAATCGGACCCGCGATACCCCGATCTTCGTCCGTGTGGATCTTCTCTTCGCCTGGATACATCAACACGCCATCGCCATTGATGTAGCCTTGATCAGCCAGGGGTTTATTAGGCTGGCCGCGATTATCGAAAGTGATTGGGTTGGCCCAAACATTTTGCCGGCGTTCGCCGACTTTCTGCCGGTTGTGCTGCCAGTGAACCCCATGCCAGTAGAAGTAGACTTCGATGCCGTGTTTGAAACAGGCCCAGATCGTCGCGCGCGCATCTGTTGCAGGGGCATCGATCACTATAGCGCCTGCGGCCGGTCTGCCACCGTTGTAGATCCAGTATCTACGTCCACGCGAACGCTCTTCAACGGCACGTTGTATGTCATAGCCTTGGGGTCCCGTATCCCAGATATCAATGTAGCCATCGAGTTCTTTGACGTAACGCTTCGTTATGAAAATTGGCAGGGCTCTCCCGGGACCAGGATCGGAGTGAATATTGTCCGCAAGTCGACGAATGTACGGGTACTCCGATCTGCCTGGCTCGTCCGGCGCGTAAAGAAAAGTAATTGCATTTGGAAAGTTTTTTGCGAGGAATGTGATCCAAAGATCGGATTGTTGCCAGGCACTCGCGCGATTGTCGAAATCTTTGCCTGGCCCGTAGAACGTACGCGGGATTATCCGGTTCCCTACCCCCTCACCCGGGCCTTCGTAACGATTTCTGCTGGTGAAGGCCTCGCTATTGAAGTGAGCAGCGGCAGACCGCAAGGTTTCGATATTGTATGCGTGAACAAGCTCGACCCTCTGCCGATGAGCAAAGCGGTTATATTCAGCATCGAGATCGCGCCCGTGATAGAGGCGTGGCTGTAAACTTTCATAATAGACCATCGCCTGCATACTGTTTTCGTCAGGCAATGTGAAATCGAAGAGTTCGAGTTCAACTGGAACGTTCTGCTTTCTACCATCCGCGCTTATTTCAACTTCGCCGTTGTAGACACCCGCAGCTAACTTTCGATTTAAATAAACATCGATCCAAATCGCCTGGTTTTGGTTCGGCTTTATCTGAAGCGGAAAACCGCCGCGACCGGGCCTGGCGTTTTCAGGCACAAGCTGCACCGGCTTCCAACCGGTGGGATCTGCCGGCGCAGCAAAGGAACCCGGCTTGAATACCCAGTCGGCGTGGCTGGGCTTGTCGATGTACATGTAATTGACGGAGAAGAGTTGAATCGGCCGCTGCACATAATCTGTTGGATCTTTTGCAGGCGCAAAGTAAGTGATTCGACCCGATCCCTTTTGCTGGCGTAATGAAGGCAGTCGGGCCGATAACTGCCTAATGCCATCGGTGCCGGCCTCAACGATCACTTGAAACGCAATGATCTCGTTTCGTGCGCCGAAGATCTTGATCTTGCGGCCGTCCCATGCGGAGTTTTGTTTTCTGTTCGGATTGTTCAGGTCATCTCGTTCGACTTTTTCACCGTCGTTGACGGCCCAAATGGTGGAAATGGAAGCTAAGGTATTAGCTGGAAGTGTTAGGAGCGTAAGCAGCAGAATCAACGCTGTCCTAACCTTCGGTTTGTCTGACGACAATCTCATGCGAGCGCTATCCTCGGAGCCAAGTTTCAAATTCGAACCCCGGCTTTGAACAAAAAGCCGCGACTCCCATAGCCATCCATACCGCGAAGCGGTTGCGACTCAGAGCCCAGGGTTGCGCTTTGGCAACCCTGGGAGAAGTCCAGCAAATGGTTCAACCCGGAACGGGTTGCGGCGCGCGATAACCATTTTTCTGACGCAACCGCGTTGCGGTTGATGGTCTATTCATCCATTGACCCAGGGTAGCCGAAGCGGCAACCCTGGGCTCTGCTACATAACCGCTTCGCGGTAAAGCATTCGGAATTACAATCAACCCTCATGATTGCAACTGTTACTTATCGCTGCTGGGCACCAGCTCCGGCTCCACTTCGATCGGTGTTGCTCGAGCCCTGGGTACTCGACCAGCAAGCACGAACGCAATGCCGATGAGCGTCGTTACAAACGCATAAATCGCGATGATCAATCGGTCTCGTCCCGGCGAACTCGCAAGGACCATCAGGAAACAAGCGAGGCCCATTCCGGTTGTGACTTTTCCGACCAGCGCCAGTTGGCCGCGACCCGAAACACCGCTAGCCCCCAATTCAGTGGCGGGATCAATTGGGGTAGCCAGTTTTACGAAGAATGAATCCACCTTCCTGGCAAATTCTCCGTGCGGCTTGAACAGCAGAACAGGAGTAAAGAACGCGATAGTCGTTGTAATCGCGGGTATGCCAATCAAGTAGGTTTCATTCAATCCCCAACCGAGGTGGCGGTTGAGATAGAAGTTGACAAATAGCGAAGTTGCGGCGCCCACGACATACCCAGACACGGCAGACCACCATGGTCCACCCTTCACCAAAAACCCGTAGAGCAATGGCAGTCCGAGCGGAATCAGGAACATCGATTCCAGAATGAACAACAGTGTGAAGATGCCCGTGGCACCCTGAGCAAACAACAGCGCCACGCCGATCATCAGCAGACCAACCCCGAGTGAGGTAATCCGGCTGGCAGTCAACATGTGCCGGTCGGATGCATTCTTGCGCAAATAACCCTGATAAAGATCCTTAGCGAAGATCCCGGTAATGATATGGTTATGCGCCGAGAGCGAGGCCATCGATGACGCCAGCATAGCCGCCATCAGGATGCCAACCATACCCGGTGGCAGCACGCGCAATCCCATAGCGATGTAGGCGGCTTCCGAAGGCTGCTTCAATCCGTTTGCGGCCGTCGCCAACCCGGGTAAAGCCACCCTTGCGAGTAGCGGCGGCAGGTAAAAAATCACGCTGCCGATCGTGAAGAGGATCATGCAAAGGATGGCGATCCTTCGTGCAGACTGTTCGGTATCAGCGCAGAAATATCGCTGAGCGTTGCCGAAATTGTTGTAGCCCGTGGTCTGCGAAACTGTATAGACCACTAAAAACAGCCAGCCGTATTCACCGGCAATCGGATTGAAAAACCCCTGCGGCGCCTGGGCCACGAAATTTCCCCAGCCTACATTTGAAAGCGACAACACCATCAGCATGCAGGCGATGGGAAAAAGAAACATAAACTGAAACATATCGGTGAAGCAGACGGCCCAGTAACCCCCCAGCACCGTGTAAGCCAGCACAACCAGCCCACAAATGATCACTAGATAATGGACCGGAACACCCAACGCCACTGACATAAAGCTCGAAAGTGCGAAAAGCCTGACCGACCCAAACATCAGTTGACTGGGCCCGGTCAGCCAGGAAAACGTTTTATGCGTACCATCACCGAAGCGACTGCGGATGTATTCAACAACCGTGGTGACTCGCGAACGCCGCCAACTTCGGGCGAAAACGATGTAGCCAAAAAAGAATGCAGGCACCGCCAGGGCCATCAAGAACACACCGATTACACCCTGGCGATATGCAAAGCCCGCACCGCCGGTAAAGGTCCAGACCGAGAAACCTGACATGAATGACGCCATGCCGGCAACCCACCACTCGACTCGATTACCCCCTTTGAGGAAATCCGATCCCACACGCATGAAGCGCATGAAGTAGGCGCCAATACCCGCCATAAGCAGCAGATAACAGACCAGGACTACGTAATCTATGATCTGAACTGACGACTGCATGCGTTCTCCTTGCGGCTTCGCCGCTTCCTTTGCGGAAAGCCTTCGGCTTTCCGCGTTGCTGTCCATGATCAGCGCGTGAGGCTAAGCCTCACGCGGAAATTCTCAGGTAATGAACCGGTAAGCCACAGGCTTACCGCAAGGGAAGCGGCAAAGCCGCCACAGTTTGATCTCTATATGCAAAGCCGCTCAGCATCAGCGTGCGTTAACGAGACAAAAGCGCGGCTGAATCTCTGTCAATAAAAAGATGCGCGTCGTTATGCGTGCGCAATATAGAAGCAGGACACGCGGTTCCAATCGGTCCTTCGATGGTCTCTTTTATGGCCTGTTGTTTCGCCGCACCCGGTACGATCGCAAATAATTTTGGGCGCGCCATGATAGTAGGGATCGTCAGCGACATCGCTTGACGTGGTACTTCATCGATAGTCTCAAATGCTCCATCGTGCACCTGCTGTTCACGACACACCTCATCGAGTTCGACGACCTTCACCGCCTCGGGATCGGTGAAATTGCAAAACGGGGGATCGATGAAGGCAAGATGACCATTTTCACCAATGCCGAGGACTGCGAAGTCCGGCGGATTCTCAGCCAGCAACCTTGCGTAACGCGCGCACTCCCCCGCAGCGTCTTCAGATTCGCCGCGCAGGCCGTGAAACTTATGAACGGGTACCTTGTCAAAGAGGCGATCGAGCAAGAAACGGCGAAACGATTGCGGCGCTTGATCATTCATTCCTAAATACTCATCGAGGTGAAAAGCCGTCAGGCGCGACCATTCGACTTTTGGTGACTTAACCAGAGCGGAAAGGAATTCATTTTGCGAAGGTGCGGACGCGAAGATACCAACAGCGCGCCCTTGTTTTTCAATTTGACTTTGAATTTCAGATGAGACGGCGGCGGCGGCAGACACGCCAAGCGTTGGTCTCGATTCATAGATGTATACATTCAGGTTGCCGGCGCGAAACCTGTCCACAAGCCCTTGATTGTTAGTTGTAATCGCAGCTGTTGATTCCACGTTTGTCACTCCATTTCAGAACGCGAGCGTACTACTCAAGATACGGAAATCGCAGGTTGGGAAGGGCGGTTTACCCCCGCTTGCTTCAGTAGCACTCAACTGTAGCGTATCAAGCGGGGGTAAACCGCCCTTCCCAACTTGCGATTTCCGGATGTCGAGTGGTAATCCCCAAGCGATTTCAATTTTTTCCCAACTTCTACCGCGTGGTGGCACTGACCTCATGACCCTCCCTCATCCCAACTCTGGACCGGCAATCGCGAACACAAGCGAGGAAGTCGAGTCGCCCGGACTCCCGTAATACATGCGGTCCAAATCGCGCTGCTTAACGAATCCACGTTTCGACAGGACCTCTGTTCCGTTTTCAAATTCAGCATTCACGTCAACGTAAACTTCCTGGCCGGTAAGTTGTTCAAGTAAACCATCCAAAAGTTGCTCGGCATACTGCTGCTGTTTCGCTATCAATGGTCCTATGTAGGTGGCGTTACTTCCACGCCGTGCAAGTGCATAGCCATTCAAACCGCTATCGCCGGCGGCGCTCACGATCGGATTGACGCAAGCATCAGCAATCAACATCTCAATGAGCTTTGATCGATCGGCGGGAAAAGCGTCGCGATCCAGCGCCAGGACACCTTCAAGGACCGAACGTGAGAACAAGGTGCAATTTGATTTTCCTGCTACCCGCGCACTTCCCTGCCATCGCTCAACGCGTGATTCGACATTGAAACCCATTCCGTCGTAAACGGGACGGCCTTCTTGCGTTGCATCAAGCTTGATTGTCGTGACTTCTCTCTCGCGCAGATAATCGACCGCCGTCTGCATCAACCGCCTCCCAATACCTTGCCTGCGATATTCAGGATGGACGAGAACCATGCCAATCCAGGCGAGCTCCCGGCCGTATCTGGTGGTCGTTGATGTTCCAACCACCTGGCCATTTATCGTCGCGCAAAAGCAACCAACTGGTTCCAGGTGCAGCAGCCGTTCCCAGTCCTGTTCGGTTTGGTTCCATCGCGCCAACTCCTTGAGCTGCAGCGCCGCCGCAATATCCGAACGTTGAAGTACTCGTATTTCGATCGCAGAACTTTTTTGCATTCTTAACGCAGCGCGGGTTCCGCTGCGGCCCAAACATGATTTTTCGGCTCGAAACAGAATTCAGCCATCTGCTTTATGTTCCAGTCTGCAGGCCAGTCGAAAGTCTGCCGCAAGTGCAATAACCAGGCGAGCAGTCCCTCTTCAGGATGAAAGTAAAGCTCATGCAGGGCTCGCACGGTCTTGCTGTTGCTCAGCATCCGATATTCGCTGCTCGGCAGTTGAAAATACGTGTGTATCTGAAAAGTGGTCGCCCCCCGAATAAGATATTCAGCGGCGATGCGACCGGAGACAATATTGCCCGTGGCGCTAATGGGCAGCCGGCACACCGGCAGGTGTCCGGCAGATTCGAGGGCACGCATTCGCGCGAGGACGGACAAATTGCGCCCGCTTAAGTCCGGTCCACCATAGGCAATACCTCGCACCCCATCGAACTCCCCGTTGGGATCAAACAACCGATTAGCATAGACGAGAAAATCCGGTGCGCCGGCATCGGTACACTGCTCGTTAATGGCCCGCAGCATTTCAAGTTGAAAGTCATCGTCAAAGATTGCATTGAAAACTTTCAAGCCGACATTAATAGCGGAAGGTCGAGCTGCGTTTCGAATCAACTCAGTAACTCGAGTCAGCCAGTGCACGATGATTGCTGTTTGTGCAGCGCGATCGGAACCTGCCAGCGTGGGGCTGAAATCCTTTTCGATTGGCATGTCCTTGTCGCGTGGCCAGTGCCGTTGCCAAACGTCCAGCAGGCAACGCGTCGTATATTCGTATTCGCCAAGTTTCCATTCCCCCTCCCCAGGCCGCGGCAGGTGGTACTTACAGGACGGAACCACCGGCATTCCGGCAGTGCTGCCAATCGCCAATGCCTCGTCAAAGAACTCAAGGTATTTTTGAAAGGTGTCGTACCACCCCCGTCCCTTCCAGGTAACTGTCCAGCCTTTCTCTCCGTTTGCGGTTTCAATGGGTTCCACAATCATGCGCGTCTCATGGATCGCCCACTCGCTCATGGACTGCGCACCTTTAGCATCTTCCGCAATGATTGTTTTGAGGACTACGAATCCCAGGCCGTCGTCGCCGTCTCGACGAACTTGAGACAGGTTCAATGACAACTGTCCGGAAGCTTTTCCGAAAGGATTTTTTACCGGCAAGCCGCCGTACTCGCTGCTCAAATCGATGCCAAATTGATCGCGCACGTATTCTTCAAGCGGATGCGGCAAGGCAACTCTAAAACGCTCGTAGTCCCTCGCGAGCGCCTCGCGGGCAGCCGCGTCAATCTTCAGCTGACTTAAGACGTTTGACCTCATGACTTGGCCGCGAGTTCGTTTATCAGAGGTAGTGCCTCGATCGCCTGCCCAATCTTTTCGAATTCACTTGCCGGCAGTTGTGGTCCCCAAGCGTCGTTGGCCGCCTCAAGGGGAATCACCTTCAGGTGGACCAACGCCCATAAGAGCCGGCGAATATAACCTTCCATAGGTTTTACAAAGAGGACCTCGGCGAGTGAGTCGACGGCCTGCGATAACATGAGAAACCGCTGAGCATCTGCCTCAAAGTGCGCACGAACCAGTTCTGTCTGCAAATCACAACAAACTGCGGCCATGCCGATGAGCGCGGCCTTCGCGCCACGTTGCAGGCTGTATCCAAGAAAACGATCTTCCCCTGTTATCAACAACTTGTGCGGATGATTTTGGACCACTTGTCGCGCTACATCCTGAAAGGTCATGACGCTGTCGAGAGTTGCCATCTTGATGCCAATCACACCAGGGAGGTCGAGTAATTGGTCAAGCAGAGCCGAACCGTAACTGATTCCGCCCGCCGCCTCGTACAAATAAAAAAGGATCAGCGGTAATCCTGCGGCTGAGACTTGCCGATGATGCTCAACGATCACTTGGTCGTGAAGCTGCTCTTCACGCAACCAGGTTGGCGGATAGACCAGCAGTGCGTCCGCGCCCAGGCGGGCAGCAGTTTCGGCCATTTCGACCGTTCGCGCCGTAGCTTCCTCCTTCTTGACGTTTTGGCGCGCGCCAACGCCGGCAATCAGCAACTTACCGGCTAAGTTCGTGCGCCAGCCGGACAAAACGTTTTCAGCAGTCTCATCATCAATTTTCAGACCACGTCCGGTGTGAGCCCAGACAGCTACGCCTGCAAGAGGCTGTGCTGCGATGTAGCGCATGTAAGAAGCGGCTGCGGCCTCGTGAACTTTGCCATCAGCACTAAAGGGAACCGGGGTCGCAGCGATGACGCCGCGCTCAAGTTGCGCTCGCAGGTGGTCCACCTTTGCAAGTTGTGCAGAGTTCATGTCGCAACAGCAATGACGGCTGTTATATCCGGGGGGTTATTCAAGTTAATCCATTATGGCGTTAGCCGACGTGGGGGACGGATAACAGATCGTTCTGAATTAGTGTGAGAGCTCCTTTCAAGCTGGGTCGCACCTCGAATGCTGAACGCCTTATGCGAACACCTTGCGCGTGCGGCGCCAGCAAACTGCGCCTCGTTTCCGCCGAGATGATCGGCTCGATCAATCCCCAGGCCTTGGTTATTTCCCCTCCGATAACTACCACCTCCGGGTCAAGGCCATTGATTAGCCCGGTGATGCCGATGCCCAGGTAACGGGCCGATTCACTCACTGCCGCGGTTGCAGCCTGGTCACCCATTTCCACCAACTCGATAAGCTTACGCATCGTCGGGACACGCTTCCCGGAACCAGCGGAGCGCAGTTTCTGGTAACGCGCAAGGGTCGCCTTGTCCGAGGCGTAGAGGTCCCAACAGCCGCGTTGCCCGCAACGGCATTCCGGTCCATTCAGATCAATTGGGATGTGTCCAAATTGTCCGGCAGTGTTATTGCCACCACGATAGAGTCCGCCGTCGATGACAACTCCACAAGCGAGGCCCGTACTAACTCCGACGTAGAGCAGGTGGCGCAGATGTGTGTACTGGGCCTTTCCGTGCCAGATTTCGGCGAGGGCCGCGCAGCGAGCCGAGTTATCGATCACAACCGGGAGGCCAGTCGCTTTGCCCAGGAGATGGACCACCGGGACATCTCGCCAGGAGAGCACGACTGAAGTAAGAAATTTGCCGCTGTGATTATCGACCAGTCCGGGCAGGCTGACGCCTATGCCTGGAAACTCGATGAACTCGCTGTGCTTTGCCCGAAGTTTCGAGATTTCTTTTCCGATCTTGGCGAGAAAGGAGCCTGCATCGTTGCCAGTTTCGAAACTCAACCGGGCAACCAGGCGATTATTAAAGTCACTGAGCGCGAGTATGGTTTCGTCGGAACGAATATCGAGACCAAACAGACCGAAGCGCAGGCCATTAAGGCGCAGAGGTGTTGGCGGCTTGCCGCCGATCGGGGTTGTTCGTCCAGACCCTTCTTCGATGATGCATGAGTCCCTTAATAACTCGCCGGTAATCGTTGAGATGGTCGCCTTGTTAAGACCACTGATCCTGGCAATCTCCGATCGTGAAATCGGTTGCCGATCAGAGACGATACTCAGAAGAATGCGGCGGTTCACCAGGCGCAGCATATCGTGCCCAGCAACCTTGACATCGGCGAGATTGGGTTTTCGAGTAAAGTTATGACGCGGTTGGGTGGCCATTTTCATCGCCAACTTTTCGTCCCCTTCTCGTTCAAGTTTTGCCTGGAGACGAGCAAAATCATCGAGAGGAGAGGCAAAAGGAGAACGTCGCGTTTCCTTTTGCCTCCGGAAGGTGCCACCACGCTAGAATGTCAAGCGCAACTTGATACGCACAGAGCGGCGATTGTCTATGCCCTCCTGGGTGAAGCTGAAGTTATTGCGGCCAAAATCCGGATTTGGAAAAATGTTATCCGGAGTGATCACGGGCTGCCCTGCGGCGTTCAAGCTCACGTTGAAATCCCCAAGATACCCGAAAGCAGTATCCAGCGGTGAAAGCAGTGGGTGATTGAAGACATTATTGAAGTCGGCGCCGATCTCCAGTTTCGCATTCTCCGTAATCCTGAAATACTTTCGCAACCCGAGATTGACTCCCCAGGTACCAGGACCAACCAGAGAGTTGCGCTTCGCAATGCCAGGATTGTCGAATACGTCAGAACCGGTGGGTGGAACCGCGAACGCGGCTGGATTGAAGAATTGGTCGCCGGAGACGCCCGCATATGGGTTGCCGATTACCAGCGGCCTAAAAGATGGGCCACTAAAATCGCCAACCGCATCAACGAAGCCGCTGGCAATGTTGCCGGGAAAAACCGGACCGCAATTGAGGCAATTCCAGAACGGAGTAAATCCTGTTCCGCTCTTCGCAAACATGTTCCAGGTCAACTGAAATCCACCCACCGCGCCATCGGCCCACTTCGACATCGAGCTGCCAAACTGCCGACCACGACCGAATGGCAAATCCCATGCGCCGTAAGAAACCAGACGATGCCGCGAGACGAAAGAGTCGCGAGACAAATCCGTTGAGGGATTGAACTGGTTGTAAAGAGCGCCACCTAAGCTCGAATCTCCAACATCAAGGCCGCTCGATTTTTGATCGAGCAAGGTATATGAAACGTTGAACATCAAGCTCCGGGCAAACCTGCGGTTGACTTCAATTTGGAATGCATTTGATTTCCCCTTACCAAGGTTTCCATAACTGGCGAGGAAATCTCCCAGACCATCCGGGAACGGCCGGCGCGCCTCATCAGCCGGAGACTCGATACAATCCCCGGCATCCACCGGATCGCAGCGATCTCCGTCCTCGTTTGTTATGCCGAATGGTGTATTGTTAGGTGCAAGTTCATTCAGATCGAACCCGCCAATCAAACCGTGCGCACGAACGCCGATATATGAAACACGCACTGCCGTGTTCGCTATAAACTCGCGCTCAAAGGTGATGTTGAATTGCTCGAAACGAGGACTCTGTATGTTGAAGGGGATCGCATTGGCAGCGATGCCCTGAAGACTCACAGTTCCGCCGGTGAATGGAGTGATGCCACGCGGGTTTATGCCACCCGGCAAACCCGAAGTGTTTCGCTTTGTCACTCGCTGGTTGAATGTGTTGGTGGCAATCGCGTCGCGGATGCCCTGGGCAGCGGATGTTGGATAAAACAATCCATACCCGCCTCTGATGACCATGTTTTCTGTCAGCCGGAACGCAGCGCCGAGACGCGGAGCGAAATTGTTCCTGTCAGTTTTGGTTAATCCGCGGCCGACACCCGCTTCAGCAGCAGTGACGACTCCATAGGTGACAAAGAACGGGTGAATGAGGGGAATTATGTCGGCGGTTGGTACAACAAACCGGCCTTTTCGACCACCATTGCCCATACCGTTCGGATCGAAATTGACCATCAAATTATTCTTGTCAACGAACGGCGTAAGAACCTCATAGCGCAATCCCAGGTTCAAAGTGAGGCGTGGACTTACTCTGAAATCGTCCTGTACGAAAAATCCATACTCCCAATTCGAAACATCAAGCGCGGGACGAGCGTTACGCACATATGTCACCGAGGCAGGTGGCACGCCGGTAAGGAACGATGCAAATCCATTTAGATTATTTGCATAGTTAACCGTTCCACGAGGGGCATTACGGTTTAATGCAAATCCATCGAGCGCCTGGTTATGCACAATGTCGGCTCCGCCTCTGATGCTGTGTTTACCAGACGTCCAGGTTAGCGTATCGCCGAACGTAGCCAGTTTTTGATCGAGAGGTCGATCGGTGTTGCGGCCTCCATTTGGAATTCCCGGAAAACCGCCAAACACAAAAGCAACCTGGCCTGGCGTATCGACCTCGTGCGGCCCAACAACGCTACCGTACGCTGCAATCTCGTCGGAGCTGAAACCGATATTTGATAGAAACTGGCCTGTGCTCTGATTGGCACGACGATAGAGAAACTGGTAGTTGATCCCGCCTCGTGCTTCATTAATCAACGTATTTGAGAAGATGTGGGCGTAGGAAAGGGACAGCGTGTGATTCTTCTGGTGCTGCGCCAGCAAGCCAAACGCGGGAAGCGGTCTCGCCACTAAGCTACGGATTCCGCTGCGCACCTGGAAATTGTAAACCGCGTAGAATTTGTCTCTTGCTGAGAAGTCATGATCTACGCGGAGCGTGGCGAGGTCTCGTGTGATGAGCCCGCCAAAGCTTTGCGCGAAATCTGAGAGTCGCCCAGTTGAGGCACTGAACGGCGCCGCAGGGTTAACGTGCGGGTAGTATGCATTGAGAATGCCGAGAGCGATTGGGTTAAGCAACCGCGTCGGAATACTATTGAAACGGCGCGTAGACCCGGTTAGGAACGTATTATTAGCTAGTTCCTCGGCGGTCAGCAGCGGCACCACGGCGGCGGGAACAGTCGGGCGATTATTCGCATTGAGTGCGGTAAAGTCTCCGCCCAGGATACGAGACGTTGGAATGTTGCTGGCTCGAATTCGAACGGGTGCAAAATCCCAACGGCGTTCGTACGAACTCAGGAAAAATGTCTTGTGCCCAACAAAAGGTACTGGTCCGCCAAACGACCCACCCGCCTCGTTTAGATTGAAAAATGGATTGGGAAAGGTCGGAACGGCGGCAGTCGGAAGGAAATTTGCTTTGTCAATCTTGTCCTGGGTTGTCCATGCGGCCAAAGCTGAGTTCTTGTTGTTGTAGAAAAGAGATCCATGGTAGTTCGTCCCCCCGCGTTTGGTCTCTATACGAATATTGGCAATGCCGGAGTACTCAGCAGTGAAATTCTTCGACAGCACAGTCAGCTCGCCCACTGTTTCGAGGGAGGGCTGGCTCGACGTTGGCTCACCAAAGATTCCACCGTTCGTGCGCTGACCGTCAAGCGAAAAACTTGCGCCATAACTTTGCGCGCCGATGAACTTGAACGTTCCATCACCACCGGGTCCCTGCGTAATATCCGGATTCAAATACAGGAACTCGAGAATCTCGCGGCTGTCGCGCGGCACCTCCAGTAACTGACGATTATTAAGTGTGCTCGAGATTACGGGTTGATCTTTCTCTATCAACCCAGCTTCCGCGCCGGTGACAATGACGTTCTCGCTTTGCGCACCAATCTCAGTCCTAACATCAGCGCGAACGGTATCCGAGCCGTTGACAACCGCGTCGACCGTGATCGTCTTAAAACCGGAAACGGTAACCGTCACCTTGTAGGTTCCCGGCTTAAGCGCCGCAGCTTCATAGTCTCCCTGACTATTTGTAGTCAGGTCTCTTGCTATGCCTGTGGTCTGGTCGGTTATTTGAACGGCGGCGTTGGGAATGACGGCGCCGTTTGGATCCGTGACGGTTCCGCGAATCGTTCCCAGGTTGGTTCCCTGTGAATAACCAGTGGCCGGGATAAACAAAAGACCGGCGGCCAGAAACACGCTCGTGAAAATTGTACGTGCGATTCTCATATAGACTCCTTATATGGAAAAAACTATTTGCCGGGCGATAGGACCTGGGGTGTCGCTATCATTTCGTCAGTTCGGTAGTAGCCAAAACCTCAGGCGGTTACGATAGGGTGTTAGTAAGCAGCCCAAACGAACCCTCCTGAAAAGCTCACTCGATTGGCGGCGCGGTTAGTTTGCGTTCTGTACTAACTTTGCCTTGTTTTTACACCCTACGGTCTGAATGTTTAATTGCTGAAAGTTTATTTAATGAAAGACCGGATTGCGGCGAACCTGAAACTTGGCGCGTTATAGCACTCCAGAATGCCGATTGCAAGGACATTTTGACGGTCACTTCGGAGTCCTCGCCGCAACAAACCTAATACGTGATCCACGAAATCACACAAAATACGAAGACCATTTCGTGTGATTTTGTTTTGGCTTCGTGTAATTTCGTGGATCTAGTTCGTCGGAATTACTGGAAGAATTAGCGAAGATTTGTACCGGTCGTCGTGATAAATCGTCTGATGCGCAACAACAGATATAGTGGATCCCGATCCGCCAGTATTCAGGTTGCGACTGAAACGGGGAAAGTTGCTGCTGGAGATGTAGAGGCGCACCCGGTGACCTGCCTTGAAAACATTTCCTGTAGCCCAAAGGTCAATATTGAATTTGTATACCTTGCCGGGACTTATTGCTTCGGGTTGAGAACCACGATAGCGGGCTCGAACGATTCCATCAGTAAGAAAACGTGCATAACCATTCGAGTCAACATCCGCTATCAGCGCCGTAAAGTCGGTATCGTTGGCAGAGGTTGAGGCAAAGAGCTCGACGCTCACAAAGCCGGTTACTTCGAGGTCTTTCGTCAGGGGCGGTGTCGAAAAGATAAGCACATCCGGTCGTGATTCATTCGGGCGTTGATCAAACGGACCCACGGGAAGAGTTGTTCCACAGCACAAACGACCGCCAAGAGTTGGGACGGGCTTGCTCGGATCATAAGCAAATTGATCAGCTCGTTCTGCTTGAGGAACTGTTACATCTAAGCTTCCGTCGCTTGCAGTGCCATTCGCGCCCCGGCTGGAATGCAAATAGTATTTTGTGTATTTGGTACGTGCGAGCGGAAACTCGTTCTCATCTCTCCAGACATTCTCCCCCATGATGAAGAGTCGCACCGGCGGCGCAGATGCATACTCGTTCTGGATGCCTTTAAGGGTATAGTCAAACCATTTGAGCGCGGTACCAGTAAGGTCGAGCACCGCGCTTTTTCCAAACACAACATCACCAATTTTTCCTTCGGCCGAGGTCGGCGTATGAGCCCAGGGACCAATGATCAGGCGCTGACAGTTGCGAATTGCGGCGGAAGAATTTTCTGCATGCAGGCCGGTGTAGTTTCTGATCGAGCCTTTAAGAAAAATGTCATGCCATCCGGCGGCATGTAATCCAGCGACATTCATGTCACGGTAGTGGTCGGACACGCGCCACCGCTGCCAATACGCGTCATCGCGATCATGCTTTAGCCAATCGCGGTAATAGGGAGCGAGCGTATCCGCTGCCGGCAATTGAAGGATCGGATAATTTTCAACGGGCAGCCATACCCAATCTTTCCAGTGTGAGGCCTCACTTGCCCGGCGCCGCAACGTATCTATTGCCAGGGTCGAAGCCCAGGAACTAGTAAACCATTGCATCAACACTCCGCTCTGGTACGTCCAACCTTCGTAATACTCTGAACCTGTGACAAACGGAAAAATGGCAACCAGGTGAGGAGGCCGCGCCATCGCGGCCAGCATTTGCGTCGCTCCGACGTAGGAGCCGCCAAACATTCCCACCTTTCCGTTTACTCCTGGCAATTGCGCGGCCCACTCAATCGTGTCGAAACCGTCGCTACTCTCGTCACGAAATGGATAGAACTCGCCGGCCGAATCGTAGCGGCCGCGCGCGTCTTGTAGCACGACGATGTAGCCATGTGAGGCCAACTCGAAAGCCATGTCGGCTTCATCTTTCCGATTGTAGGGTGTGCGTTCAACCAGGACCGGGAAGGTTGCTTTACTATCGGGCCGGTAGACGTCGGCAATAAGCGACACTCCATCACGCATTTTGACCTTGGCGCCATTCTGGATGGTGACTCTGTACTGGGGATGCGACGGACTCGCAGCAACAAACGTGCAAGCGAAAATCAGGACGATCAGGCATGAACATATAAGAGCCCTTCGTAACGCAAAAACAGATTCAGAGTAGATAGCATTCTTTGGCATTGCTTCAGAACAGTCCGCGTAGCGGACGAGTGAAAATAGCCCAGCGATTAAAGAGACAGTGTAAGAAGCGAACTCCAGTGGAATGAAGTCAGTACCGTCACGCCGTAGCGTCTGGTCGGCGATGGGCAAGTGACCTTAACGGTGAACCTCAGCGACTTCATTTCTCTCAGAATCAGTGCGCAGTGAGTACGACCCGACGCTACCGCGTTTCGGTAGTGACCTCATCACTCCGATCCGGATATCACACAAGAAGGCATGAATCTCGATTTATCACTCACCGTTTGACGGATCTGAATCCACCCTGGTGCTGCATGAAATAAACCAACTGACTAGAAAATTGAAACGCCCAGTTAAACGCCCGAGCCGGATGATTCACGTCGAGCTTTACAGCGAGAGGAAACAAACGGTTGAAGCGTTTTCGATAAATCGCCAGCCGATCAGGATCACGCGTAAAGAAACACCCAAGCGCGAATGTATAAGCCATTTCCGGATTGTGCATCTCCATATCCGGACCCATCTCACCACCGTAGGGCCGGGCAAAGCAATCGACGACGTAATAGGCTTTCGATCCATCGGGCACCATCCCCTGCCGATCCAGAAAGTCGCACCACCTGGTTACTAACTGTGGTACGCGATCATCCGCCGAGAGTGTCCAATACTGAAAGAGAGGATCGAGTAACAAGGCCATCATCCACGGAGAAGTTGCCCCTTTGAAAGTCGCTTCATTGGGATCGTACAGTTCCCAATCCTGCCGCAGAGAGCCATCCGGTGGACGACCATCCGGCGGCCGTCGTTGATGCTTAACGTAAGCATCAACACATTCAACTGCCTTTCTCCAAAAAACGCGGTCTCCAGTCATCTCCCAACCATGCAGAACACCGAGCAGACCGTAGCCCTGGTTCCTGAGCGTCCAGAATTGTCGATTGCGTTCGGGATCCACTCCGAGCGGCGGAACGACCATGCTCTGGGGACGATAAACCGGATCCTCATGTTTCAAGCAGTATTGGGCCATGAGCTTGCCTGTCGAGAGCGCGCGCTCATCGCCCGTAAGCAAATAATGAATGTGCATGGCCCTCGGGTAGACATATTTAATGTCAGCACCCTTGAGTATAAAAATCCCAGCGTCGTCACCATCAGTTTTGGTGTGCAGCCGCACAAAATGAACCGCTTCATACGCAGCTTGCAGAAACCTTTTTTCGCCAGTGCGCACGTACATCTTGAAATAGGCTGTGCTGCGGTCGAACAGCCATTCGTGATAAATCTGGCTCTTGAGATAACCCAGTGACCCCGGAACATTTCGATCAACGAAATCCTCGTAAGGTCGGTACTCAGCCGATTCCGTAGCAGGTGTTTGTGGTCCCACAATCAATGAGTCGCACAACCAACGGGCGGGAATCAAAGCGTAAATTCTTGGGCCTTTAAAACCATCAGGGTCAACAAGCGTGCTTGCAACCGGCTCAAATTCGGTTGTGTTCTTTTGACGTGGCTGGTGAAACTCAATCCGAATCTTCTGTGAATGATTACGGCCAAAGTCGAGTCTGAACTGCACCAGGATGGACCGAATGCTGCCATTGCGTCCGCCGATCCTCCACGGCTCCAGTGAACGCACCGCCGCGCGCACCTCTTCTCCGCTTGCAGCGAAAGCTCGAACACGATGTGGATCCCAAAGAAAATTAGGCGGCAGAGGAACGCCGAAACTCACCAGCTCCTGGCCTAGATCGGCAGCGTTTCCTTCTAAACTTACAACCAGTTGCGCTGGAGCAGCCGCGATGAGGTTTCCGCCGAAGAGTAGGTTAGCGGTTAAGCCAAAGATGCCGGATTTAATAAATGACCGCCGCGAAAGATTTGATTTGTCCATCGAAAGTTTAATCACACGAGCTTTGGCAGCAACAGGGCTTTGCACAAGTCCAAATCCCACCGACGGAAGAGACTGTGTAAAAACTCAGAGGAATCTGCAGTCGCGACTGGACAACTCAAGCTGCGTAAATTCGCAGGTGGGGAAGGGGGCAGTCGTTTAGGTGCAAGGTTCGGTAAGTTCAAGGTGCCCCCGCTCAAGTTTCCGAGGATTCATCATCGAATCAATCACTCAATGCAGTAAACCCAGAGGCTTAAGTGATAGGGATGAGCACTGGCATTCAAGCTTGAGCGGGGGCGACTTGAACTTACCGAACCTTCAACCTAACGACTGCCCCCTTCCCCACCTGCGAATTTACGAAGCTTGAATTGTCCAAATCCTCAGCTTCAAAGCTCCAAGGCATCCTCAGAGTTTTCACACAGTCTCTTCCGTGGGTGGGATTCGCACTTTTTGTGCAAAGCCCAGCAACGGAAGCATGCTCCTACGGACCACCACTGCTCCAGAGCACCACTACCCTTTAACGCATCTACAACCTCAATAACCGCTCCGCATTTTCGTAGTAGACCTTGCGCAGAATTTTTTCGGGCAGCCCCAGTCCATAAATGCGCCAGCGACCCTGTGGTGGTTTCGGGGCCGGCGCGTAATCGAAATACTCGTCCTCAGTCTCGAGGAATCGATAATAGATTTCATACAACTGGTCACCGAAGATCTGTTGTGGCGTATCGGTTCCTCGAGGGACGGCATCGGTACCGAACATGATCCGGTCCTGGTATTTATCAAAAAACTTGCGCGACTCGCGCGGTTGCCGTCCGAGCTCACCTATGCGCGCTCCGATCTCCACGTGCATGTTTGGATAACGATCCAGCAACTGAGAAACATAGGGGAGATTCTCAGAATTGCCGACGTGCAAGGCAACGAAGTGAGTCCGCGGATGGCGCGCGATCACCCGGTTACGCGCTTCCTGCAATTCGCGGTCACTGGGAAAGTCCTTGCCGTGAAATGACCAGTCAGGATGTGCGCTTAACTCTTCATAACGCTCATTAAAGCGATCGGTAGGCAGGAAAAACGCTTCTGGATCGGATATATGAATGGCTACAGGCATCTCGAGCGCGCCGGCTGCTTCCCACATCGGACCGAAGCGTGGATCGTCGATCTTGACCAGTGGGCCACTGGTTATTTGTTCCCGCAGGTATAAACCAAGCGTCTTTAATACCTTAACTCCCCTGGCTCCGATTTGCCTGGCCCAGGCAATCTGGTCTGCTTGAAATTGCGGGTAGCGCGGCTCCCTGATTTTCTCATACCAGGGTTCCGTGAAAACCACGAAGCGATCGGAATGTGGGGTCTGCCAGTAGCGGATAGTTTGTTGCAGCACCTCACCGTACCCGCCAGTCAGATTAACCATCATGCGCACATTCTTCCGGTCCATGACTGGAATCACTTCCGCCGGCGTCGCGTTATTATGAGGTTCCATGATGCGGCCACGCCGAGTGGACCACGACAGGTGGGTGTGAAAATCAATTGCCGGAAAGCGCGCGCGCAGGACTTTTGTTTCCGGCACATGCAGCATGCTTCTCGGTTCGTAGTCTTCCAGCGCCAATTTGCCGCCAGCGCTCCCGCTCCTCTGTTTACGGTCAGCCGAGCCGCGAGGTTTGAGTTGCCAGGCACCCGGTCCTGCTGCTGCAGCCAATGTCAAACTTTTCAGGATCTGTCGTCGCCCTAAGTTGAACATTCTTCATCTGCCTTTCATCGCGCGCCTCACTCCAGGGCCAGGATGTCTATGAGTAAGTTGTAGGCTCAAACTAACCTTATAATAGCAGCCTCATCTCGGCTGCATTCGAACCCAGGGTACTTTCCTGGCTAATTCTTAACGGCGGCCTTATAGCACCAATGCTTGCTGTCAGCAAGACTAATTAGTGCCGCAAAAACAAGTGGGAGTACGCAAATATCGCAGCAGAAAACGGGTTTTCGGAGCAAAGATGTTTCTTGTTCACCCTTGTCGAGTAGTGCTATAACACGTGCTCCACACAGCGCGCTAGCGAAGACTAAGGTACTTGGCGGAGGAAACAAAGGTTAGTCTGAACCTCCAACTAACCATTCACACAGACGACGCGATAGCACGAATGGCCATAGCCCGGCGGTTAGAGAGTATGTCAATAAGTAGCGATACCATGGCCTTGCGCCGTGGAGCACTCACGTTTGCTGCTATCGGAACGTGCCCTGGGAGCGCGGGCGTCTCGCCCGCATCCCACGGGTCATTATTCCACGCAGCGCCTTCGGCGCTGGCGGAGAAGGGGAAAAGGTCTTTTTAACAGCGAATGTGAATGCTCCACGGCTCAAGGCCGTGGCATCACTCTTATTTTCATGAGAGTCTCTAAACTTGTTTCGCCGATTTGGGGGGTTAACTTTCCTTTGATTGCTTCGGAAATACAACATGGTGCCACAGCCGCTCTCACATATCTCGAGAGCCAGCCAAGCCTTGTTGAATTCATAGATAGCCACCCCTCAGCTCTCGAGTACCTCCATCATGAACAGTCAATTGCAGACTTAAACAGCCTTTCTTGGATTCTCTTACTGCAGCGAATCTATGGCACCAGCTATTATGATCTGCTCAGCAGACTTCAGAGCATAGCTTCTTTTTGCAGCCGGTTCATCGAACTCTATGGTGATGGCCCAGTGACTCTCCTGCACGCGCCGGCACGCATCAACATTCTTGGCGAACATATCGATTATGTGTCATACCTGCCGACAGCATCACTCACGCTTGGCAGCCGGGAACATGACATGTTGATGTTGTTTCGCGAGTCCGAAATCCCGAAAATACGAGGCGCCTCAACCAATTCGGAATACCCACCATTTGATTTCAACTTCGGCGACGAACCATCAGATTCAAATGCCAGCGATGCTCAAACCGATTGGTTAACCTATCTCTCCAAGCACCCTGCTGGGGCTCCTCACTGGGCGAATTATGTAAAGGGCGGGGTCGAATTCACCCGGTTCAAGTTTGGCACAAAGATCCGCAAAGGATTCGATTTCCTGATTGACTCAACCATACCCGCCGGTAGCGGGGCTTCCTCATCGTCAGCTTTGGTTGTGCTCGCAGCTGCGGCCAGCCGAGAAAGCAATCAAATCACTTACACTGCTGGGGAATTGGCGCACGACGCCTCGAAAGCTGAGTGGTATGTGGGCACCCGTGGCGGTGCGATGGACCATATCACGATCTGTCTTGCCCAATCTCAACAGGCAGTACTGATCAATTACAAGTCGGCTCGCGCTCGCTCGATCCCACATCCCGCAGGTCGATTTCGGTGGGTCACTTTTTTCTCCTTACCTGCTGAAAAGAGCCGGGCAGTGATGGCCGAGTACAACGAACGGGCGGCCGTATCGCGCGTGGTCATTCCCGCATTGGTTGAAGCATGGAGAGTCAACGAACCTGAACGTTATAGAACGTGGCAACAGACGATTACTTCCCTCGAGGCAGGGTCATCGACAGCAATCGACGTCGCTGAAGGTCTTATCGGGACGCTTCCCGCAGCGCTCACGCTCGATCAAGTTGAGGAGATTTCGCCCGCCGCGGTCTCAGAATTGCGGCGTAGTTTCCCTGCGCTCGTCGGTCAGCGCAGCATCGTACCGTTGCAGGTGCGCGCCCGCGCGTTACATCACCTCGGCGAAATTCGCCGTGTAGACCGGGCAACGGCGATTCTTGAAGCAATGAGTCAAGTGGGCGTGCGCCAGGACGAAGCTGACTCGTCAATGCGTGCGCTGGGAAAACTTCTCGACGAGTCTCACGCAAGTTTGCGAGATCTCTATGGTGTGAGCACACCCGACCTTGAAGCATTGATCGAAATCATCCGCTCAGACGCGAATGTATTTGGCGCGCGTTTGATGGGTGGAGGATTCGGTGGGAATGTTCTTGCTCTAACGCGCGAAAGCAGCGTTCCGGCCTTGGGGAACCGAGTCCAAAACGAATACTACCGGCCTCGTGAGCGAAACGCCGTCGAAGAAGGTTCGATTATGATTTCAACTCCCGGAGATGGTCTCAGGCGGCTTGAACCGGAGATTGTCTGGCGCGAAACGCTCGAAGGATTCAATTCCGCTGGTAATCAATCGAAATATCTCAACGATGTTGTCTCGATGCTCGATCATATTAGCGTCGCGGAATCCGCGACGGAGGTGTTGCCAATCATCGTAGCTGCAGGGAAGGGATTGCGGGCGCAGCGCACTGGACTCGAAGTTGCAAAACCTCTCGCCCAGGTACTCGGCGTACCATCTATCCTTCACGTCATTCGGAACATTCGCACTGCACTTGAAAAAGCCCATGACCCGATCGTGATCGTATCGCCAGACACTGAAGCTGCGGTGCGAGCCGCGCTCGCTCGCGAAGAAGTCAGCTACGTTTTGCAAGAACAATCGTTGGGAACTGGCGATGCCGTATTGGCTGCCGGCGATGCTCTCACTGGCTTCGAGGGACGTGTCCTCGTTGTATGGAGCACTCAACCGGCGATCCGATCTCAAACTATCCGCCGCGCAATCACCATCGCAAATCTGTTTGACGAATACGACATGGTGCTTCCGACGACGTTCAAACAATCTCCATACGCGCCGTTAGTTCGCGACGAACAGGGACAAGTGAAAACCGCACATGAGACGCATTTGGAGGAGTTTCAGCGGCCGCAGTTTGGTGAGACGAACATCGGTCTCTTTCTGCTCAAGGGCAAGCCTATGTTTGAAGCTCTACGCGAACTGAGGACGCGCTACTGGGATGGATCGCGGCAATGCTATGACCGCCCGGGAGGCGAACTTGGATTTCCGAACGAATTGATCAACGCATTCGCCAAGAAACAAACGAGAGTATTTGCCTGCCCAATTGCCGACAGCGGCGAGGAACAGGGAATAAAAGAGTTAGCCGACATCGCGCGGTGTGAAAAAATCATTGTCGCGTATCGCCAAAGTAGTGAATCCCCAAACTGATTCACAAGTTCTTAATCCCCTTTTGCGAAAGTGGTATAAATGGCATCTGCAAATGAAATCGCCAGCCGTCCTCGCTCGATTTCAAACTTGCGCTGGCTGATTGGCGGGCTCCTCTTTGCTTCAACCGTAATCAATTACCTCGATCGTCAGACTCTTTCGGTTCTTGCTCCCTATCTTAAGAATGACTATCACTGGAATAACGAGCAGTTCGCTTTGATCGTGATCGCTTTTCGGGTCGCTTATTCAATCGGACAAACAGTTTCAGGACGCCTAATCGATCGCATTGGCACCCGCAAGGGCCTGACAATCACAGTTATCTGGTATTCGCTGGCCTCGATCCTTACTTCAATGGCCGTCGGCTTGCGCAGTTTCGCATTCTTCCGCTTTCTGCTCGGCGCTGGTGAATCAGCAAACTGGCCCGCTGCGACAAAAGCCGTTTCGGAATGGTTTCCCAAACGGGAGCGAGGCTGGGCAGTCGCCCTGTTTGATAGTGGCTCTTCTATTGGCGGCGCGATTGCTCCGCTTTTGGTGATTGGTCTGTACAAATACTTCGGTGGCTGGCGTCCGGCGTTTATCGTCACCGGCACGCTCGGGTTTCTTTGGCTAATTGCGTGGCGTCTACTCTATCATCCTCCGGAAACACATCCGCGGATCAGCGAGCAGGAGCGACAAATGATCCTGGCCGACAAGCTCGAGCAGCAGTCCCCGGAGGCAGCGAAAGGTCCGCGCCCGACCTGGAGTGAGTTGCTAAAGCTGTCGAAAACATGGGCGGTGATCGCTGCGCGCACTACGACCGATCCGGTTTGGTTTTTCATTACTGACTGGTTTGCAATTTATTTGGTTACCAAGGGAATCAATCCTGAACAGGGGTTGCTCGCGTTTTGGATTCCGTTTGCGGCCGCGGATCTTGGTAACTTTTTCGGTGGGGGAATGTCCAGCTGGCTGATCCGCCGCGGCTGGCCCGTCTTGCGGGCCCGCAAGGCAGTAGTTCTTTTTGGCGGCCTCGGCATGGCGCTCCTGATACCGACTGTCTTCACGTCGAGTCTTTTCGCCCTTGCTGCTCTCTTCGCAGTATCAACGTTCGCCTACGCCGCGTTCTCGACTATGGCTCTCGTGCTGCCATCGGATCTATTCAGGAGCGAGTCGGTGGCGACCGTGAGCGGCATGAGCGGAACCGGCGCAGGCATAGGCACAATTATTTCGACTTATTTGATTGGTTATGTTTCGGACCATTATTCATTTGCTCCCATTCTGATAACGGCCAGCTTTATTCCCCTGGTTGGCATGGTGCTGGTTCTATTGCTGGTGCGAGAAGGGCGGCACAGTCCGTTAACAAATGCTATTTGATCTATGTCAGATCGAAGATGCCACGGGCTTGCCCGTGGAGTTTCACGCGCCACTGCTACAAACTTTCAGGGTTTCCTCTCTATCGCCGAATGCGCCGGAGGGTTACGTTGGAATATGTAGCGCGCGTTCCGAAACCACCTCCGGCGCCTTCGGCGAAAAAATTAAGCGGTGGTAATTTGTTAGCAGTGAACGTGACACTCCACCGCGCAAGGCGGTGGCATCTTTAAAACCTGAAGTTGCTTTAGAAATTGTGTAAGAATCAGGAAGCACGCTTGCACAGGGTCAGAAACCGCCTCCGGCGCGTTCGGCGAAAAATTAAGCGGGGGTAGTTTGTTAGCAGTGAACGTGAGACTCCACCGCGCAAGGCGGTGGCATCTTCAAAACCTACTGTTATGAAGCCGCTGAAGATTGGAATCACAGGGATCCGTGGTGTTGTAGGCGAGACGTTTACGCCGGAATTGATCGTCGGATTCGCGCAGGCCTTCGGCACTTATCTTAACGGTGGACCAATTCTTGTTTGCCGTGATACCCGACCATCGGGACCAATGGTTCACGCGGCAGTGTGTGCGGGCCTGTTAGCTGCGGGCTGTGAAGCTGTTGACCTCGGTATCTGCCCTACCCCAAGTATGCAGTTGGCAGTTTCGCATCTCGGCGCTGAAGGTGGAATCGCTATCACAGCTGGTCACAATCCTGCTCCCTGGAATGCTTTGAAATTTGTACGTAACGATGGTCTATATTTGAACTCCAGCCAGGGCGAGGAATTGCTGGATATCTATCACCAGGGCGAGTTCGACAAGGTCACCTGGGATAAGATCAAAAGCACTCTAGAGAGCGAGGATGCAATTGAGCACCACATTGACGTACTCAGTAGGGCATTCGATCTTGACGTGATTAGATCGCGGCATCTGAGGGTTGCCGTGGACTGTTGCAACGGAGCGTGTACGCGTCTAATTCCGCGGTGGCTCGCAGCAGCCGGATGCGAAGTCCTCGCCGTTAACGACGATCCTTCCCTTCCATTTCCGCACTCGCCGGAACCCAAGCCCGAAACTATGGCCCAGCTTCGCGCCGTGGTTAAAGCAGGACGGGCCGACATCGGCTTTTCACTTGACGCCGATGGCGAACGACTCGGAATTGTGACCGACCACGAAGAACCGCTTTCAGAAGAGTTGACGCTGGCTCTCGCCGCTGAGATTCGATTACCGGTCCGCAGGGGAACAATCGTTACGAACATTTCCACAACTAGTGCCATCGACAGGATTGCGGCAAGACACGGCGGAGCTGTAGTGAGAACGCCTGTAGGACAAGCCTACATCTCTGAATTCATGATTGAGCACGAGGCTGTTCTCGGCGGTGAAGGGAGTGGTGGAATCGCTGTTCCTGAGGTGCATTATACGCACGATGCGGCTGCGGGTATCGGGCTGATCCTGGAACGCCTGGCGAAGACTGGTGAAACAATTTCTCAGCTGCGCGCTTGCCTGCCAACTCTCACCATGATCAAACACAACCTAAAGGTAGATCCAAATCGCATCTACTCGCTGCTCCACAATTTCAGAACGCGTATCGACCGGGAACAACTGGAGGCGGACCTGACCGATGGCATCAAGGTTACCTTTCCGGACGGCTGGATACATGCCCGCGTGTCTAATACCGAATCGATGATTCGTTTGATCGTTGAAGCGGAAGATCCAGCACGCGCGCAGAACTTGCTCGACTGGACAAGAGATCGAATAAGAAACTAGGAATATTTCTATGCGAGCTATTCCCACTCTCAAAATCAGCATTTCCGGTGTCCGGGGCGTCATCGGTGATTCGCTTTCACCGATTTTGCTAACTCGCTTCGCGCAGGCCTTCGGCACATTTGTGGGTTCAGGGAGCATTGTCATCGGACGCGATCCGCGTACGTCAGGGGAAATGGTCAAGCAGGCAGTCATAGCCGGACTGCTTTCCAGTGGCTGCAAGGTTATTGATGTCGGTATGTGTCCCGTGCCCACTGTCCAGTTGATCGTCAGGCAGCGCGGAGCTCAGGGTGGTCTCGCGATTACCGCAAGTCACAATCCCGCCGAATGGAACGCCCTCAAGTTTATCGGGCCTGATGGGCTGTTCCTGAGTTCCGGCTCAGCGCGTGAGATGCTCGACATCTATCACCAGGGGGAATATACAAAGGTGGCGGGGGCCGAAATGCGCACGGTTGAGATCGCCACGGGAGCAATCGACCTTCACATAAGAACTATCCTCGATGCGGTGGGCACGCTGCCATCAACGCCAAAGCCTCTGCGAGTCGTGCTTGATGCCTGCAATGGCGCCGGCTCAATCGTTGGCCCGAAACTAATTACAGCGCTCGGTGCCGAAGTCATCTCGATCAACGATCAACCAAACGGACAGTTTCCGCGGCCGGCTGAGCCATTACCGGAAAATCTTGGCGATTTGTGCGCAGCTGTCAAGAAACACGGGGCAGACGTCGGTTTCGCCCAGGACATGGACGCAGATCGTCTGGCGGTAGTTTCCAATGAGGGCGAAGCAATAGGCGAAGACTACACGTTAGTGCTTGCCGTGTCGTATGTGCTGGGCAAAGAGCGCGGACCGGTCGTGGCCAACCTTTCAACAAGTAACGCTCTGGATTTCGTGGTCAACCGGTTTGGCTGT
Organism: Pyrinomonadaceae bacterium; assembly: GCA_035644135.1. Classification (GTDB taxonomy): domain Bacteria; phylum Acidobacteriota; class Blastocatellia; order Pyrinomonadales; family Pyrinomonadaceae; genus PSRF01. Next base: position 18,738 of record DASQPD010000147.1, on the reverse strand, counting down.
CCGCTCTACCGCTCGAAGATCGGGGAGGCCAACGTCACCGATCTTATGAAACGTGAAGCAGCTGTGATTGGCGGCGAAGGTAACGGCGGCGTAATCTATCCGCGCATAAATTTTGCGCGCGACAGCCTTGTCGGCATGGCTTTGATCCTTCACTTTATTGCCGAACAGGGGCGTTCGCTCTCTCAGATCCTCTCTTCATTTCCGCGTTTATACATCATTAAAGAAAAACTTTTGTGCCCTTCTAATAAGATAGCCGGAATTCTGAAACTGCTTCGAAAGACCTACGGTGATTCTGAAATGGATTTGACGGATGGGATAAAGGTGCTGTTGCCAGAGGGATGGTTTCACGTGCGCGGCTCAAATACAGAACCCTTCATTCGGGTTTCTGTTGAAGGCGAATCAAGAGAACGAGCGCGGCAGATCAGTGACTCAATACTAGGCTTGATTCGGACGCACCTCGCTCTGCCGGCGTCGTAGATGGCGCCGTAGAGTTAGACCAATCTTCGGCTCTCGTGAGGAATCCAGCGATGGACAGACGAAATTTCATCAAGGCCGGCGCCGCGCTCAGCATGCTAAATGGCTGCGGCGCACTAAGCGCCCAACAGGTGCCCTCACGCACCTGGGATGACCGCGATTTTGGTTCTGGACCAGTACCCGCGGATAGGTTGAACCAGGGGCCTTTTGGTATCGATCAGGATGAAGGCTGGTACACGGTGCTGGTTACCTCTCAATCGGATCAGCCGGTGCGGAATTACGGTCTCGGTTTGGTTGGCTACTCCTGGGAGGAAGGTGGACCCTCCCTGGCAGCGCGTCAAGGCACCGAGACACTCGAGAAACACATTGAAAACCTATCGAGCCTACCCTTCGTCGACGTTCTCTACATCCGCTGCGATTGGCGAGATGTGCAGACAGCGCCGGGCAAATTGAATCTGCATCCGGTGTTCAAATTGACTCTCGAAGCTGCCAAACAGCATAAGCTCGGGGTGGCCTTTCGCATTCAGATGTCCAATACCGAGTTCCAGCCAACCCGCCTGGCGCTGCCTGACTTTCTGCAGAAGAAAGTTCCCCTCGTCAAAATCGGAAAGACGTACGGCAGTGATTTTCAATTTGTTGAACCCCGTTACGATCATTCCGCTTTTCAAAGTGCATTTCGAGAATTGAACGAATTACTCGTGGCAGAGTTCGACGACCACCCTTTGATGGAATTTGTGGATTTGATGATGTACGGGTTCTGGGGCGAGGGACACACGAGTAATTTGCCAAATCCGTTTCCTGATTACCTGACGGCGGAAAAAACATTCGCCGACATGACCCAAATTCAGCTCGGACTGTGGAAGAAGGTACCGCTCGCTGTAAATACGCAGCCTGACATCAGCAGCGTCGGCAACACCCGGGTGCTTGACATGTGCGTCCGGGAGGGATGCTGGCTTCGTTCAGACAGCATAGTCATTGAAGAGCCGATTCAGATTGAACAACTGGCTAATCGTCCGCCCTGGCTTGCGGTCGTCATGGAGGATGGCTATTACCGGCAATATAAGGTTGATCAAGCTTACATTCCGGCTGATGATGCGGGAGTCAATGTGCTTGAGAAATGGATGCTGCATTCGTTGGATCTCGGCGCTAACTACTGGTCGCTCTGGACCGAGTCTAATAATCTGGCTCGCTATAACGAACGGTATCCCAGAGGATTCGAAACACTCCGAAAACGGATCGGCTATCGAATCCGGCCGTCCTGGGTCTGGCAAAGAAAGCGGTACGGCACCAACGAACTGATTGTAGCGTTCGCAAACGATGGCGTCGCTGGGGTGCCGGGAATCCTCAGAGTATTTGTTGAAGGTCTGGATGGCAAAGTAATTGTCGGTGGGTCCCTCGACGCTGGCCACCCTCACGGTGGAAAACTGCGGCAAGCATCGTTCATCTTGCCGAAAGGCATGGATGGTCAAAAAATGAAGATTCGTGCAGAAATCGAGACGAAGGGCGGCATTCGCCGGCCGGTTCGGTGGGCCAGCGCGCAGCCACCTAACGCGGATGGTTCCCTCACGATTCAATTGCTTCGGGGTGACGATAAAAAATGGCGGAAGGGTGTGTGAAGGCTTTGAACAAAGTGAAATTCCACCCACGGCAGTTATGAAAAAGGAGGTTAGGCCACAGATTAACGCTGAAAACACGGATCAGAAGAGAATGGCAGTTAAGAATGCTCAAGCAATACTTGTGTGTATTTATGTTTTGATCAGTATCATCTGCGTTAATCTGTGGCTAATTTAGATTTTAGACTGGTGCAGCGTTTATTTTCGATCTGAGGCTATTGGATGAGCTACGCAATCGGCATTGATCTCGGTGGGACAAATATTAAGCTGGCAGTGACTTCTGCAGAGGGCGAGATTTTATCGCACTCGTCTCATGAGACAGCCGACGATCCAACGCGCTCGTGGGCCAATACGATAAAGGAAATGATCGGCCAGATAGAAAGCAGCCTGGGTGAAAGGGCAAGCTGGATCGGAATCGCTGCGCCGGGTCTCGCAGCTGAAGATGGTCTATCAATCGCAAACATGCAGGGCCGTTTGCAGGGTCTTGAAGGCCTTAATTGGACAGATTTCCTACAGGCATCGCAGGCTGTTCCTGTTTTGAACGATGCGCATGCAGCGCTGTTAGGAGAAGCCTGGAAAGGTGCGGCCAGGGGTCACCGTTTTGCGGTTTTGCTAACGCTCGGCACTGGCGTAGGAGGGGCGATCCTTGCCGATGGCCGTTTGTTCAAGGGCTGCATTGGCCGGGCTGGTCATCTCGGCCACATCTCTTTGAATCCTGATGGACCACTCGACATAGTCAGTACACCCGGAAGTCTTGAAGACACGATTGGAAACTCAACACTTAAGAACCGATCCAACGGGCGTTTTACATCGACGCGTCAACTGGTTGACGCTCATTTGAAAGGCGATCGAGAAGCAACAGAAATTTGGTTGCGATCATTGCGCAGTCTTGCAGCCGGCCTCACCTCAATCATCAATGCGATCGATCCGGAGATAATTATCCTCGGCGGCGGAATCGCTCAAGCTGGGCCGGCGCTCTTCGACCCACTTTCTGATTTCATGAAGCGAATCGAATGGAAGCCAAAGGGCCACGTAGTGAAGATCATTCCGGCAGCGCTCGGCGATCTTGCCGGACCGCTCGGCGCCATCTACAACGCGATGCACCTGGCTGAAAGTGAATAACGGCATGACCTGGATCTGAGTCAGTTAGATTTAGTGTGATTTCGTGGATCAATTCGGCAACTACCGCAGAGAACAATCCACGAAATCACACGAAACAATACAAGGAACGCCGAGAGCATCGGAGAGGAATGAGGTTGGGCCATAACGACTATTTTTGCTTTCTTGCGGTTTCTTTCGCTTTCATATTGACAAAATTCGACTCCGGCCGGAATAATTCAGCCTGTCAAGTGATCAAAACGCGCATTAAATCCTTCTCAAAACTGACAATCCTCGCTCGATTCGTAGCGAATTGATTCTTCCTGTCATGCTGAACCTGGAACGCCGAACCAGAATCCTCGAACTGATTGAAAAGAACGGGCAGGTCGCGGTCACCGAACTAAGCCGGCGTTTCAAAACTTCAGAAGTCACAATACGAAATGACCTCAAGGACCTGCACCACCGCGGACTTTTGCAGCGCGCTCACGGAGGCGCTATCAAGGTCGCGACGGTGCGCGGGGATCCCTCCCTTCAGATCAAAGCGGAGCTGCACGCCGATGAGAAAAGGCGAATAGGCGCCGCCGCCGCCGAGTTGATTAACGATGGCGAATCCATCATTCTCGACTCAGGCACAACCACGCAGCAGATAGCGCGTCAGATCAAACACAAGAAGGATTTGAAAGTCATAACTAACGGCCTCAACGTTGCAATGGAATTGTTTGGCGTTAAGGACATTCAGCTTATCCTCCTTGGCGGGATGGTGCGGCAGAACTCTTTATCCGCCGTGGGCCACTTTGCCGAAGCGATGCTCAAGCAACTTTCGGCTGATAAACTTTTTCTGGCAGTTGATGCTTGCGATTTAGAGTTCGGATTGAGTACTCCGAATCTCGAGGAGTCACAAGTCAATCAGGCTATGGTCGGCATTGCCAAAGAAAAATTTCTTGTCGCCGACTCAAGCAAGTTTGGCAAACGCAGCCTGTCTCGCATCGTGCCGCTGGAGGCAATGGACTCAGTGATCACGGACAAGTCACTATCGGTGGAGGTCCAGGCAGAATTGCGCGCTCGAGGAGTGCGGCTGATTCTTGTTTAAGTGTGTGCTGCCAGGCTTAATGAATCCTGACGTGGGAAACGACGCGGCTGATTGCGCCCTGGGGGCTGGGCGAATCAGGTTTCAATCCATGCTCGAGCGACGCGAACAAACCTAGCAGTTGACCGACGATGGCATCTAACGGCGGCCGGTAAAGATCCGAGATTGGCATTGAAAACGGCAAAAGAATCGCATTGTTTGTCACTTGGGTCACCAGGTCGTCAGGCGGACCAGGCAGCACGGCCAGATATTTCGCCGTCAGTTTCTTGTCGCAAATCTCCTCCAAGAGATCCAGTTCAAAAGACCGTCGCCTGGCATCGCCCGACAAAAAGCCAACAACCAGCGTTTCGCTGTCGATGGCAGACAGTGGTCCATGCCTGAGCCCGAGAAAAGATTCAGCGAAAGAGATGACGCGTCCGGCGGTCAGCTCGAGTACTTTCAATCCCGACTCAATAGCCGCCGCTTTAAGCGCTCCGGAGCCCAGAAAACAAACCTTGGAAAAACCGTCCGCAACCAGGTGCGCACACATCTCGGCAGCTTTTGGCAGCAGGCCTTGCGCTGCGGCCGCCAGTTCTTCAAGTATGCGTGCGTACGTATTTAGCTCGTGTATGTGAGCAAGCGACTGACCCGTTATCACCATGTTTGAAAACGAGCTGGTCATTGCCAGACCGCGATCGTTCACCTGATCATCAAGCACAATGCTGAACACATTTGCGTGCCCGTTAAACGAGCTGGCCATTTGCCCAAGTTTGTTGCAGGTGACCACGATATGGTGAATTGCCGGGTAGCGAGTGACCGCGGATCTGAGCACGGCGACTCCTTCCGAGCTGTCACCGGACCTTGAAAACGAGATCCAGAGATATTTGCCTCCTGCGACCATGTATTCATCCATATTGGTTAAGAGATCGGTGCTTGGCACCGACTTTACATCACAGCGCCACTGCTGCTGGAGAAGAGCACAAAGTGATTGACCGATATAGTCGGAAGTGCCGGCGCCTACAAGTAGAACTGCGACACGATTGGCGCGGTTGTTGAGGCCGGCTCGAGCTAAGAAGCCTTCTATACCCGGTACGAGCGGCAAAAATTTGCGATACCCTTCCCGCCAGGTTGCCGGTTGCTGAGAAATCTCGCGTGGTGTATCCAGCAAACCCCGCGCTTTTTTTTCCCCTTCCGGCAGGGCCAATAGTTTGGCCAGGGCATCCATTGTCATTTGCTCCTTAACGTGGACAGCGGGTTTTTAATTGAAAGTCTTTTCACCGGAGAAATCTGGGAAGCAATAAACCGAAAGATTTCTTTGCAATTTTATCTTCCGTTATATTAAACTCCGCGAAGTTTCGAAAGAATCCGAAATCAGAAGTATCATATTTGAAAGTCGCTCGTTCGATCAAGATGAGGAGTTTAACCAAACCCCGCGTAATCGTCATCGGCGAGCTGAATGTTGACATAGTCGCAACCGATCTCGTCGAGCCGCCGCAGATGGGAGCGGAAATTCTAGCTAACGACCTGACACTCCGGCTGGGCAGCGCATCGGCGATCTTTGCTTGTGGCATTGCCAAGCTCGGGCACGAAGTAACTCTTGTCAGCCAGGTTGGAAAGGATGTCTTCGGTGATTTTTGCCTGTCGGAGTTACGCTCTGCCGGCATTTCAACCAGGAACGTTTTTCGCCGGCCGGAATTGAGAACCGGCGCAACACTCGCCCTCAGCACGCGGAAGGAGCGAGCTCTAGTCACATACCGTGGCGCGATTGCCACGTTTGGCTACAAACAACTGCGAATGTCAATGCTCAAAGGTCACCGGCATCTGCACATGACATCGTATTTTTTACAAGCAGCTCTGCGGCCGGCTTTTCCCAGGATTTTTCGCGAGGCTCGTCTCGCCGGCCTGAGTACTTCATTCGATCCGAATTCCGATCCGGCCCATACATGGACCAGCAAAATCGGTCAAGTGCTGGCTCACACGGACATACTTTTTCTTAACAAGTCTGAAGCGCTTCAGTTGACTCGGGCGCGAGGTGTGCGAAGCGCGCTCAAGAAACTCGGATCCAGCGTGCCTTGTGCCGTCATCAAGCTGGGCCGCAAAGGTGCTGTAGCAATCAGGAGCGGTGAAATCGTGGCCGTTGATAGTTACAAGGTTCAGACGCTGGACACAACCGGCGCGGGCGATTCTTTCGCTGCTGGATTTGTCGCAGCTTATTTGCGCGGCAACTCTTTGATTGAGTGTCTGCGATCAGGGAATGCCTGCGGCGCGCTGTCAACCAGGAACGCAGGTGGTACAGCCGGCCAGCCTGATACAGTTGAACTTAAGAACTTCCTGAGAAGATCTCCGAGTTGAGAGCCGTTTTATGCCGGAAACTGTGGTCCACAGATCGACGACATCGACTCGCGCAGCCGCGTTCGCTTCCAGCCGATTATTGCTGGAGAAAGCTCGCGCCAATGGCTGCGCGGTTGCCGGTCTGAACTTTTACAACGCAGAGACCCTGCTCGCTCACGTCCGGGCAGCGAATGCTCTCAACTCATCGATGATTCTGCAAACGACCGAGTCAACCATTAATTACCTGGGCTTGCCGATGGTCACCGCAATGGCGCAAGCAGCAGCCGCGGAAATGCAACAACCTGTAGCCCTGCATTTGGATCATGGCGACCGTTACGAATTAGCGGCTCGTTGCATCGACGCGGGTTACAGCTCAGTGATGATTGACGGTTCGAGATTAAGCTTTACTGAAAACTGTGCGCTGACTCGCCGAGTCACGGAACTGGCGCACGCAAACGGAGTATCGGTGGAAGGTGAGTTGGGCCACGTCGCTCACAACGACCAATTTGTTACAGACGATGATGGCTCGCGCTTTTTTACTTGCCCGGAGGATGCGCTTCGCTTCGTACAAGCAACCGGTGTCGATGCTTTGGCTGTAGCGGTTGGCACGGCCCACGGCTTTTACCGAGGCGATGTGCGTCTTGATTTTGAGCGGCTGTCGGCCATCAGCGCTGCCGTGGGAACTCGCGTTGCCCTGGTCCTCCATGGTGGCTCGGGTGTGCCCGAGCCATTGCTGCGCCAAGCCATCAAATCAGGCATAACAAAGATTAACTTTGGCACCGAGCTGAAAAATGCTTTCACCCTTGCCGTAAAAGCTGCGCTCTCCTCGAGCAATGAAATTGACTTACGAAAGACTTTTGCGCCGGCCATCGCGGCCGTTCAGGAGATTTCCCAGTCTAAAATTCGCATCTGCTCAGCAACGGATGAGGCAAACGATGCGCAATAACTCAAAGGCGGATACAGGCGTATGACACGATTCAATTGGCTGTTGGACGGAAGCATCGTCGGTATCTATCTGCTGGCAACCATGGTCGCCGGCTTAATGGTTCGCAAGTACGTAGGCAAGGTGGAGCACTTCCTCGTCGCCGGTCGCGAAATGGATGTCTATCTCGGAATCGCTTCGCTGGCAGCTACAGAATTCGGCATTGTCACCTGCATGTACACCGCGCAGAACGGTTACGAGAAAGGTTTCGCGGGCGCGACACCAGGCATTCTGATGGCGCTGGCAATGCTCATCGTCGGCTGGACGGGATTTGTCATTAAGCCGCTCCGCGACTCGGGCGTCATGACTATTCCCGAACTCTTTGAGAAGCGGTTCGGACCTCGCATCCGTTGGGCCGCGGGAGTGGTAATAGTACTCGGCGGGCTGCTGAACATGGGTGTCTTCTTGCGGACGGGTGGTCAGTTTCTCGTCCTTGTTTCGGGACTTGACGTGAACTACCTCGAGATAATGATGACGGCGCTGCTCGTGGGCGTCGCTTTCTATACAATTCTGGGCGGAATGCTCTCAGTGCTGGTAACAGATTTTCTGCAGTTTGTGGTGATGAGCGCCGGTTTGATTGTCGTAACAGTGCTGATTCTAATGAATGTTGGCTGGACCAGTATGGTCAGTGCCGTCGAAACGCATTATGGGGTTGGCGGGTTCAATCCTTTCATCAATCCCACGATGGGTTGGCAGTACATTCTGTTCAACGCACTCCTCAATACCGCTGCAGTATTAACCTGGCAAACCATCATCGCGCGTGTTCTCTCTGCAAAGAACACTGATACTGGCCGCAAGGTTTACACCCGCACCAGTTTTTTCTTCGTGTGCCGCTTTCTGATTCCCGGAATTTGGGGAATCGCGGCTTTGGCCACCTTAGGGCCCGTCGCTAATACGCTCGAAGCAATGCCTCGCTACCTTAGTACTTCGGTTCCGGCTGGGCTCATGGGCCTTCTGATCGCTGCGATGCTGGCAGCGGACATGTCGACTGATTCCTCGTACATGCTGACGTGGGGAAGTGTGATCTACAACGACATCATGGCGCCTTTCCGAAAGACGCGCTGGTCAGAAAAGAAGGGACTCTTCTGGAACCGTACTATCATTGCGTTAATTGGAATTTTCCTGCTGTTTTATGGTCTTTGGTATCCGCTAAAAGGCGACCTGTGGACCTATCTTGGAGTAACGGGAACGATCTACCTGGCAAGTATTTCGGTGCTTCTTATCTCGTGCTGCTACTGGCGACGCGCTAACAGCTGGGGCGCAGCCACCGCCATCTTGATCAGCGCCGTCATACCAATAACTTATCTTGTCATTGAACAACTTCCCTCCACCGCGGCACTCGCCAAGTCCATCGGTCCATATTATTCCGGCATTGCTACTTATTTCCTTTCCGCCCTGGCGATGGTCGTGGGCTCATTACTCAAGCCTTCGCCCCGGAACGAATTACGCGGGGAGGTTGCATGATGGGTAACCATTGGTTTTGGCTAACATTAACGATAGCCTGTGTTGTCTGGTATTCGACCATAACAATTTATGTCGCCATCAAAGGCGCCGCGGATATAAAGCACATGTTGGCGCGCCTCGAGGCCACTGCGGCAAAAGAAAAAGGAGAGCAACGCGACTGACAGTCACTGCCGCTGCGGGAGGACAGATTTATGCTCATCTGCATCAGCGCCAATCCTGCAATTGATCGTCGTCTGCGGCTGGAAAACATTGCCGTGGGCCAGGTAAATCGCGCGCTCTCCACCCGGCCATTTCCGGGGGGCAAGGCCGCGCATGTCGCGATGGTCGCGCAGGCGCTCGGCTCTGAAGTGATGTGGGTCGGCTTTCTCGGAGGCGCAACGGGTGAGGAATGCGAAAGCGGATTGTCCGAATTGGGTATCCCTTTGACGATCGTCCGGACGCGAACCGACACGCGAGCGAACCTTGAGCTCATTTCCAGTAATGGTACGGTGACGGAGATTCTCGAACCGGGCGGAGCAGTCACAGAGGACGAAGTGGAACGTCTCTGTAATGCCTGCCGAGACATCTTCGCCGAGAGTGAAGCAGGCTCGCAAGTTGCGATTTCCGGCAGCCTGCCTCCCGGCGCTCCGGTTGATTTTTATGCTGAGTTGATTCGGCTCGCCCACCTCTATCAATGCCGCGTGCTGCTTGATACGAGCGGCGACGCTTTTTTGCATGGACTTAGTGCGAGTCCCGATCTGGTTAAACCGAACCGCGAGGAAGCCGCTGCCTTCTCGGGCGATCCAGTCGAGTCTGCCGGCGACGCGACTGAAGTCGCGCGACGTCTGTTCGCGGCAGGCGCGCGCAGCGTAGCTATCTCGCTCGGTACAGATGGGATGCTTTGGCAGCCAACCGCTACTTCTGTTGCTCTCCTGTCACATCTACCGCCAGTTCCTGCCTGGTCAACGGTAGGATGCGGCGATGCCGCGTTGGCTGGTTTTGCTGTTGCCCACCAGCGGCGGCTTTCCGAGCACGAGGCGCTTGCGTTAGCGGTTGCCTGTGGCGCAGCAAACTGTCTGGCTGAGGCCCCGGGACTGGTTGATCCACAGGAAATCGAACGAATCTCACGCCAGGTGCAGGTTCAACGCCTGCAATCAAAGTGTCATACCGGTTAGTTACGAGGAGTAATGCTTCGGCTGGCAATCGTGGGCTGCGGAGAACATTCCAGAGGTAGCCATGCGGCGCCTCTGGCCAGGTATGCAGCCAATCATCCGGGCCAGGTTGAATTGGCCGCCGCTTGCGACATTGATCCGCAACGAGCGGACGCGTTCTGCCACGATTTTAAGTTCGCGAGAGCCTACACCGACATCGAACAGATGTTGGCGACAGAGGAGCTTCATGCTTGCATAAGCGTCATGCCTGTGGGCCGAATTGTCGACGTGGCAACACTGCTACTCGAGAGAAAGATGCCCTGTGTAATTGAAAAGCCGCTCGGACAGTCGCTTGCAGAAGTTGAGCAACTGGCGCAAGTAGCGCGCATGACTGCAACTCCTCACATGGTGTCGGTTAACCGTCGTTTCATGCCTTACCTGAATCGAGCTTGTTCGTGGGCCAAACGAGCTGGCCGGCTTCAATATGTTCGGGCCACGCAGGTCCGACACAATCGCTCGGAGTTAGACTTTATCTGGTCCACCGCCATCCACCCACTCGACGCTTTACGCCACATCGCCGGTGACGTAGAGGAATTCAAGACAGAAATATTTGCGGAGGGACTATCCACAATCTGGTATGCCATCTCTCTAACTTTTGCTGGTGGCGTAACAGGGCGGGTTGAAATCTTGCCCACGGCCGGCATGGTTGAAGAATGGTATGAATTATACGGAGAAGGGTTTCGGGCACGCGTAGTCGCCGGATCGGGTTCACAGCGATCCCTCGAATGCTGGCGCAACGGCCAACAGGAAATAAACGAACAGAGCCCGGAGACAGAACCTGAAGACTTACGCAACGGCAGCTATGAAGAAGTTGAAGAATTTGTAGGGGCGTTGAAAATCGGTAAAGCACCCAGGCCAACTGTTGAAGACATTTTACCGTCGGCTCGCGTTTGCTTTGCGATCTCCGAAGAAGTAACGAGACAAATCGGCAGCAAAACTATTCGGTTCTGAATGTGAAGTTCTCTGCGGCGCTTTTGCGTTCTTAATGCGTGCGGGTGACTGGACAACTCAAGCTGCGTAAATTCGCAGGTCGGGAAGGGGGCAGTCGTTAGTTTCAAGGTTCGGTGAATTCAAGGCGCCCCCGCTCGAGTTTCAGAAGCTTCATCATCGAATCAAGCACTCAATGCAGTAAACCCAGAGGCTTGAGTGATAGGGATAAGCACAGGCATTCAAGGTTGAGCGGGGGCGCCTTGAATTCAGCGAATCTTCAAACTAACGACTGCCCCCTTCCCGACCTGCGAATTTACGCGGCTTGAGTTGTCCAGTCGCGACTGCAGATTCTTCAGAGTTTTGACACAGTTTCTGCAGTTGGTGGGATTTCTGACTTTTGAGGCAAAGCCATAGAGCTTTGTGGTTATCTATGAAACAGTCATTATTTTCATTTTCTTCTCTCCTTCTACTGGGAACGCTGTTGATACTACCTGGTCACGGACAACAACCTGGCGTCGGTGGCAGTTCATTTCAAAAAAACGACATCACATACTCCACTGAAGTCGTTACTCCCCACATTGAATGGGCCACGAAGCTTCCCGGCGGACCGATAAAGTCTTTCTTCATTCCGTCGATACAGTATGGACGCGATATGGTTGAGTTGATGCAAAGGCTGCAACTCGCGCCAACAACTGACTCAATAGATCGCGAGTGGGACATCAATTGCTGGGGCATCGGTGACTTTTACGGTCATGAGTTTCGAGGTGACAAAGACGACTTTCAAATTGTCTATAACTACGTCGAGAAAGATTTGACTGGTGACGTTCCATTTGAAGTGATGGTAATCCCCGGTCTCAACGGGTGGTCTCGAATGACTCGCCCGGCCCGTGACGCGATTCTGCGACGCGTGAAGGACGGCGCCGGACTTGTTTTGCTGCATCCTTTCGTCGGCGATGTTAAAGGCCACCCTTTTAAAGGTGATGAGCCTGTTGGCGACGAACGGATCTGGGAGCTTTCGCCGCTGGTCGGGGTCCCGAATGATGCTGTCAATGAACGCGGCTATCCTGAGAGGAATCAAGACGCGCTCGCCAAAGGAAAGTGGGAAGTAGCAAAGCAGCACTTTTTGACGGAAGGACTCGCGCTCGATCTGTTACCTGAGGGAAATGACGGTGGATCTTTCTACAAATACAAACCCAACGGGGATGTGCTCATTAAGTCGGGTGATTATCCGATCGTCGCGTCGAAGAACTACGGTAAGGGACGTGTCATCGCCCTTGCTTACGTCGATGAGGGCTTCACACCGCAAAGTATTAAGCCGGTCGAAACAAAGATTTACTGGGACTATTGGGAATACCAGTACTCACTTTTTGCCCGCGCAATTTTGTGGGCTGCCGGCCGCGAGCCGGTTTTGCACATCTCCTCACTCAGTGCCGAAAACGCGGATCGTGTCAACGTTAAGCTCACGTTGGACTCAGATCGGCCGCGCTCCGTCGAAATCGAACTCAAGAGTAAAAATGAGTTTGCAGGCCAACTCGGATCGCAACACCTAACGAAAGATCTCAAAAAAGGGAAAAACTCTATCGAGATCGCGCCGGCTGTTCCAGCGAATGGCTGGCCCGGAGGCCGGCAGATTTTTGACGTCATCGTTCGCGAAAGCCATGACGGCGCAACTCTTAATTGGGGCTCGACCAGCCTTCAAATTCCCAAACGCGCGATGATGACCCTCGCCAAGCCGTCAGTCGATGTTTATAAACGCGGCGAAACGTTGAGCACAGTGCTCCGTGCTGCCGGTGATCTATCGGGGCTGCAAATGCGCATGCAGATCACCGACGATGTTGGCAGAGTTCTGGGAATTGTTTCGAAACCGGCACGTGGCGAGCGGACCTTCACTTACCCCCTCACCGATTTTCTTGGAAAGCTTGCAATTGTCACAGCAGACCTCGTGGATGACCGCGGCACTGTGATCGATCAACTACAGTCGAAACCGGTCATGGTGGTGCAGGATACTCGCCGAATCCATGAGTACACTGCGCTTGTGTCGTTTGGTGGCACAAAGCATTACCTGCAGGATGCGCAGATGCGCATGGTACGCGGCGTCGCGGCGGACACTGGCTTCACCTGGGGTGGCGACGTGGACAACTCACTAAATGTCCCTCGCGGAACGTTCGGTGTGTACTGGTATGATCGGGGCCCCACAAGCGCGGACAGCCTCGAAAAGGCAATCAAGGAATACGAACGCACCGGTGACTTCGAAGCACTGGGTTACCTCACAAAGAAAGAGCTTTTCAAACGCACCGGAGATAGGAAGTTTCTGCAACGCACCCCATCCTTCAATGACCCCGTCTTCATGCGAACTCTGGGTGACATCGTACGCGCTGTGGCACGCAACAAAGCGCGTTACAACATGGATTATTACTTCGTCGGCGACGAGGGTTCGCTTACGTCATACGGAGACGAAGTAGATTTCGACTGGAGTCCCCAAACGCTGAAAGAGTTCCGCCTGTGGCTTCAGCACGAATATGGCACCCTTCTCGCTCTCAATAAGGAGTGGCAAACTGCTTTTTCAACCTGGAATGAGGTAGTTCCCTTCACCACGGACGAGGCGCACAAGAGTGGCAATTTTGCTCCCTGGGCAGACCACCGAACCTTCATGGAGATTACTTTCGCTCGCGCCTACCAAACTGCTCGCGACGCAGTATTAGAGGGCGACCGAGACGGGCATATTGCTGTTTCCGGCACTCAGGCTACGAATGCGTACGACGGGGCAGATTGGGCTCGACTCGATCGCGTGATCGATGACTTTATTTCCTACGATGGCGGCAACCAGTGGGACATGCATCGCTCATTTGCAAAGCCAAATGCCATGCTCGGATTTTGGACAGGCTACGGCTCGCACGGTTTGGCTGTGCAAAATGCGATCTGGTCGGCGGCAATTCAAAATGTGCTGCACCCGAATATTTTTTGGATGTACTCGTTTCTCGATCCCGATCTGACATATTCGAAGTCGGCCCGCGACATGGGCACCGCTTTCAAATCACTTAAGTTTGAAGGGATTGGCCAACTCTTAATGGAGTCTGAACGACTGCACGACGGCATTGCCATACACTATTCGATGCCCTCTGTTCACGCCGCCAGCATCCTTGGATATCACAAACGCAGCCGCGATGACGACGACGAAGCGCCGATTAGAACGGGACTAAGCTATCCCGCAAACCGGGACGGCTGGGTAAGATCAATCAAGGATCTTGGGATGCAATTCAACTTCATATCCGCCGATCAGATGCAGCAGGGACAGTTGACACCCGGTAAATTCAAAGTCCTCGTCATGCCATTTTCGTCAGCTTTGTCCAATGAAGAGATCAGAGACGTTGAAGCTTTTGCGCAAGCTGGAGGTGTGGTAATCGCGGATGGGGCCACCGGCATCATGGATGAGCATTGCGCCTGGCACCAAAGCGCCGCGGTCAATGACTTCTTCGGCATTAACGCATCAACGCCTTCTAAACGAGGTTCTCTAAACTCCTTCACAGGTGATGTCAGCGTCACGGCCGAAGGCGCGCGTTGGGGGCTTGCCGCAAAAGATCTGAATGGTATTGCTGCCGCGGAAGTCAACATCAAAGCTGCGAGTGGGATACCACTTATTCGAATAGCGAATACGGATGCGGTAATCGTTCGCAGGGTCGGCAAAGGATGGGCGATCTACCTCAACACATTCCTTCATGATTACTCGAAACAGCGCGCGGAAAAATTCGGCGGCCAGAACTACCGTTCGCTGATTGCCGCTGTGCTGGCCCATACCGGAGTAGAACCAGCCGTACGCGTCCTCGGGGCTGATGATAAACGGCTGCCGCAGGCGCAGGTTGTTCGCTACCGCTTTGGCGGCGCGGAGATCCTCGCAATTGTTAAAGACAATGTTGTGGTTGAGGGAATTGTTCAGCGTGACGGAGTAACAATCTACAACGATGCTGCGTTGGGCCAAATCGCCAGGCAGGATATCTCGATTAGACTGCCCGGTAAGTTCTATGTCACCGATGTGCGAACCGGCAAGCGACTCGGCTACACCGATCTGGTTCATTCTTCGGTCGTTATCGGCGATGCCCTCGTTCTCGGCTTGAGTCCGCACGATAACAAGATCAGTATTAGCGGGCCAGGCAATGCCGCACTGGGCGATCACGTTAAGTTTAAGATCGATTCGTCTACATCCGGTCCGCGATTAATCCGTTGTCATGTTTTCGCGCCTGACGGCGCCTTGTTGGCCGTCTATGCTCGTAACGTGTTGCTGAACAGTTCCACTGCATCGTTCGTGTTGCCTTCTGCGCTAAACGATTCAGCCGGTGTGTATACCGTCAGTGTGACGGATGTAGTCACAGGCGCGGGTGCCAATACCAAAATCACTCTGAAGTGAATGCTATCATTTGCTTTCTAAGACCACTCGGATTTCGTGTTTTTTTTGGCAGGCACGCTATTTGAATTGATAAGGTGGTCCACGAAGTCACACGAAATTCGTGTAAGTTCGTGGATCATGTTTTTAAGTCGTAAGGAACACACTGGCAGATGAAAATTGAGATCTTCAATTCCAAACAAGAATTAGGTCAAGCTGCGGCGGAAGACGCGGCACATTTAATCCAGCAAGCGATTGACGAACGAGGTGCAGCTTTTGTCGTAGCAGCTACCGGCGCCTCGCAGTTTGAGTTTCTCGACGCGCTTACTCAGAATCACAAGATTAATTGGGGCAAAGTTACGTTCTTCCACCTTGATGAATACGTGGGCCTCGCAGAATCGCATCCAGCCAGCTTTCGCAGGTACCTAAAGGAACGGATAGTCGATCGTGTCAGACCACGCACATTCCGCTTCATTGCCGGTGACGCCCCTGATGTATTCGAGGAATGCCGCCGCATCAGTGATTTGATATCGCGCCAGAAAGTTGATGTGGCTTTCGTGGGCATCGGCGAGAATGGCCATCTGGCTTTTAACGATCCCCCGGCAGATTTCGAAACTCAGGAACCGTACATCGTGGTCGAATTGAACGAAGCGTGCCGAAAGCAGCAAGTGGGTGAAGGGTGGTTCCGAAGGATCGATGAAGTGCCCACTCGAGCTGTTTCGATGTCCATACAGCAGATTCTCAAGGCGCGCAATGTGTTGTGCGTCGTGCCTGATAGAAGGAAAGCGGATGCGGTACGGAATTGTTTAGAGCTCGAGGTGAGTCCATCGCGACCCGCTTCAATTCTTCAGACACATACTGCTGCAATAGTTTATCTTGACACGGAATCAGCGGCGCTGCTGGCAAAATGAATCAGCCACAGATTAACGCGGATGAGACGGATTAGAACATGAAGGTCAGAAGAGATGGCTTTCTTGCTATTTTCTTTTCTGATCCGTGTAATCAGCGTTAATCTGTGGCTCAACTTCCTTTTTTCCATGGCTGAATCTTCTTTCATACATCTCGGCGGGTTACGCGATGTCGAGAGTTTTCGCCGCCACCTCGCGAAGTATCAAATCAATATTCCGTGCGACGAGAAACTAGTCGCAGGGAACTTGTCACCGCTGGCCCAACCTCTGGATAAGGCTGGTGTTCATCTCGGAAATCGATTTGCGATTCAACCAATGGAAGGGTGGGACGCCACTTCTGAGGGTCGGCCGACAGAGTTGACGTTTCGCCGCTGGGGACGATTCGGCGCTAGTGGGGCAAAATTTATCTGGGGAGGCGAGGCTGTTGCTGTTCGACACGACGGTCGAGCCAATCCTAATCAACTTGTAATCAACCAGCATTCGCGACTTGACCTGAGCAGACTACGGGAAACTCTGATTGCAGAGCATCGACGCGTCACAGGATCTGTCACGGATCTAATCGTTGGCCTTCAGCTCACACACTCGGGCCGTTACAGCCGGCCCAACACGCATGATCGTCCCGAGCCACTAATCCTCTACCACCATCCGATTCTCGACCGGCGACTCGGGATCCCTAAAGATTATCCCGTGCTGACAGACGACAGTATCAGGGAGATTATCGAAGACTTTCAGCGAGCGGCAGTCGTCGCCAGGGAAGCAGGTTTCGATTTCATCGATATCAAGCATTGTCACGGTTATCTCGGCCACGAGTTTCTGAGCGCGCACACGCGAGATGGCGAATATGGCGGCAGTTTTGAGAACCGCACTCGCTTTCTGCGAGATGTCGTGAACGGCGGGCGGGCGGTCGCGCCAGGCTTATCGATCGGCGTTCGGCTTTCGGCGTTTGACACCATTCCATTCACTTCAAGCGCGTCACAAGCGACCGCTGATCGAGGCGGCGCGGGAGCGCCGGAACCGTTCAATAAGCTACTGCCTTATCGTTGGGGCTTTGGTTTGAACGCCGCCAATCCGCTCGAGCTGGATCTTGGGGAGCCGTTGCGATTCTTGTCCCTGCTCTGCGATTTGGGAGTGAACCTGGTAAATATCTCAGGAGGCAGCCCCTACTATAATCCACATGTTCAGCGACCGGCATTCTATCCGCCTTCAGACGGTTACCTCTCGCCCGAAGACCCACTCGTCGGGGTTGCTCGCCAGATGCAGGTAACCCGAACGCTCAAACAACAGTTTCCACAATTAATCATTGTGGGATCTGCTTACAGTTATCTTCAGGAGTTCTTACCTCATGTCGCGCAAGCGGCCGTGCGCGAAGGTTGGACTGATTGTATAGGCCTTGGCCGAATGGTCCTCACGTATCCATCATTACCGGTCGATGTCATCGAGGGGCGTGCCTTGAAACGGAACAGCATCTGTCGCACCTTCAGCGATTGCACAACCGCACCGCGCGCCGGACTGCCTTCTGGCTGTTACCCGCTGGATCCGCATTACAAACAATCAGAAAATGCGGCGCGCCTAAAAACGTTAAAGACCGGTAAGCTGAAACACAAGCTGACGTCCACTAAGAGTTAATCGCCTCGTGAGGCTGGTAGATGCAGATTGAGGACATATTGGGCCGCGTGCGGACGCGCCGAAGGGTGGACGGGATCGCCGCCGCTCTGTTGCCGTTCGACAAAGACGGCAGCATCGCGGTGCAAGCTTTTCAGAATCACTTGCGGACAACAGATGCCGCCGGTTTGGGTAATGCCGTCAACATGGATACAGGGTACGTTAATTACCTTGGCG
The DNA here is from genome assembly GCA_035644135.1 of Pyrinomonadaceae bacterium. GTDB lineage: Bacteria > Acidobacteriota > Blastocatellia > Pyrinomonadales > Pyrinomonadaceae > PSRF01. The sequence continues at coordinate 465 of DASQPD010000147.1, read as the reverse complement.
ACGAGGAGCAGTTACAAGTTCTGAAATGGACGCGAGAAGCTCTCGGCCCGAACGTAAAGTTCGTTGCGGGAGCCTACATTGGGCGACGGGATGGAGATCTCGTTTCCCTGTATCGGCAAAAGATCGATCAAATCATCGAGCATGGCGGAACACCGATCATCTTTCAGAGCGAGCGTCTTCATCATGAACAATGGCGCAAAAAAGTCGAGTGTTACAGGGAAATATGTCACGGATACGCCGAGGTGCTCTGTTTCGAACTCGGACGAATGTTTACGCCGAATGGTGAAATCTTCGACGACGCAACAATTCGCGGCCTGATGGACGTTCCGGAATTGATCGGGTTGAAGCACTCATCTCTGGATCGAATGAAGGAGTTGGAGAGGTTAGCCCTGCGCGATGAACTGCGTCCCGACTTTCGTATTTATACCGGAAACGATCTTGCGATAAACATGATCGAGTATGGTT
>DASQPD010000146.1:0-52678 GCA_035644135.1 Pyrinomonadaceae bacterium | reverse complement strand
ATCCGCCAACGGCTATACCAGTGATGAGTCCCCTGCGATCCGGAAACCACTTCACAAGGACCGCCACCGGAACAATGTACGCAAAGCCAAGACCGATCCCTCCAATCAATCCATAACTAAGGTATAACCACCACAGTTTGTTAGCGGAGAAGCTTGCAAGAAATACTCCCAGTCCGTACAGCACTCCTCCGGTCAGCGCGACTATGCGCGGCCCCTTCCGGTTTAGCCACAGGCCGCCAAAGAATGCTGCAATTCCCAGAACGAAGATGCTGATGGTAAACGTCAAGGTCACTTCGGAAATGGACCAGCCGAATTGTTTTGCGAGTGGCGTGCGAAAAACGCTCCAGGCGTACACGGCGCCCAGCGCTATTTGCATGAATACTCCAGCTATAGCAATGACCCATCGATTAGGATTCCGCATTTAAGTCCTCCTTAATTAAACGCCAATACACCAGGGTGCCTTTTCGATTTCTTTGTTTGTGTTCGTTCGTGTAAGTTCGTGGATCGTCTCGGTGGACTGCGAGACGGGGGATGATCCACGAATTCACACGAAAGAACAGTAACGAAATCATTTACTTTTGTTGTCAGGAACCTTCGCAGTCAGGTTTCTCCCAAATATCAAAAGCAAATCATTGAAAGCCGCCAAGCCCCGCCGAAAATCCTTGTTCCAGAAAGTGCTTACAAGTTTGATGAGCCCGGGTGGCTTGTTTTCTTCGACGTTGGCCTGGACAAGCGCTTTGGGAACTGCGCGCGTCAGATCGCTTAGCAAGGCCGGCTCGATCTCTCCAAGCGCCTTAACGAGCAGGAGGAGGTTGCGAGTTGCGCGAATAGCCTCGGGTCCACTGGTTACCGCGACGACCTGCTCAAGGATCTTTTCGCTTCCCCCCAGCGTTCCTCGCATCAACTCGAGCACGCCCCGATCATGCAGGCCCTGCAAAACCTCGTAAGCAGCCAGGGTCGCTTCGGCGTGGGCCAATGGCGCTTGCTGAAGACGGACCTTGAGGTTGTTTTGTGGATCGCGCGGCGTCAGATGTAAAGGGATTGGTTGGGCCATGTTGTTTAGTCCTCAATTTCACGATCTCAGATCTGAGATCTCAAATCTGAGATCTCAAATTCCTCACTTCACACTCCAAACTTCATACTCGCAATTCCAAATTCCAAATTCCTAATTCCTAATTTTCTAATTTTTAAATTCTAAATTCTAAATTCTAAATTCTAATTATCGGCTGAATCTGAACGAGCTTTGGGCCGGGAGCGGAATAATCAGCCCGCTGCCACTTGCGCTCGACTTCCACTCCGAGTTGGGGAGTCGGATGACCCCAACGCGAGTTCGTCCGCGGCAGCGGGCTGGCACCGATCTCAGGCAATACCGTCATATGCACTGAGACCTCCTTGAACGCCGGTGTATGAGTCACTGGATCCGTGTAGCTGCTTGTCAAAAGATTGACGGGACTCTGTACTGAGTTCATCGGCATGTAAAGCTCTTTGCCGTGAACTCGATCGGTCACCAGAGCGCGCACGCGGACTCTGCCGTAGCGCGAAATCAGGTGCACCCAGCTTCCCGTTTGAACCCCGCGCTCGTGAGCCAATTCTGGTGATACTTCGACAAACGTGTCCGGTGTTTTCTCGCGAATCCCTTCAGTCCGGTACGTCAGGTTGCCCTCATGAAAATGTTCAAGCAGGCGTCCATTGTTCAGATGCAGGTCAAACTCAGCATCGGGTTGCTCTGCCGGTTCCTGCCAGCGCAAGGGAAACAGCCTGGCCTTGCCGTCCGGAAAGAAAAACTCTTTGGTGTAGAGCAAAGGTTGATCGCTGCCGTCCGAGGCTGCCGGCCACTGCAAGGACTTATATCCTTCGAGCCTTTCATAACTCACTCCCGCAAAAATAGGCGTCAGCGACGCAATTTCCGCCATGATCTCCGAAGGGTGTTGGTAGTGCCAATCAGCGCCAAGATGATTGGCAACATCCTGGACGATCCTCCAATCGGGGCGGCATCCCTCCAACGGTTCAAACACTTCGTAGAGTCTTTGAATTCTGCGTTCGGTGCTGGTAAATGTGCCTTCCTTTTCCAGACTTGGAGCCGCCGGCAAAACAACGTCGGCGTACTGGCAGGTAACGCCGAAGAAGATCTCCTGAACAACGAAGAACTCAAGCTTGGAAAACGCATCGCTAACGTAGTTCGCGTTGGAATCAACGATGCTCATCTCCTCGCCCCCGACGTATAACGCTTTGAGTTTTCCTTCCTGAATAGCGTCGACCATCTGATGATTGTCCAGACCTTTGCTTGAAGGCAGTGTCACCTTCCACGCGTCTTCAAAACGGGCGCGCACTTCCGGATCGTCCACAGACTGGTAGCCCGGAAGGTTGTTTGGCATCGACCCGTGATCGCTTGCTCCCTGAACGTTGTTGTGACCGCGCAAAGGGTAAGCACCGGTTCCCGGGCGCATATAGTTGCCGGTGACCAATAGCATGTTCGATATCGCAGTTGAAGTATCGGAGCCCTGACTGTGTTGCGTGACGCCCATGGCCCAGAGAACGCAGACTCGTTCTGCGCCGGCAATCATCTGGGCTACTTTTTTCAACGTATCTACCGGCAGTCCGCAGCGTTCGGACGCAAACTCCAACGTAAAAGGCTCGAGGCTTTTGCGATACTCTTCGAATCCATTTACCCAGGTGTTGATGAAGTCAGTCTTGGCCATCCCGTTGTCAATCAGATAGCGGCTGACAGCTGACAGCCAGATGAGATCGGTTCCAGGATTTGGGTGCAGGAAGAGGTCGGCACGCCGCGCCATTTCATGTTCGCGCAGATCGGAAACGATTACCTTTTGACCGTGCAGCTTTTGGGCCCGCTTTACACGCGTTGCGAGTACGGGGTGACTTTCCGCGGTGTTGCTGCCAACTATCACGACAAGATCGGCTTGCGCAATATCGCTGATGGAGCCCGAGTCTCCGCCGTAGCCAACGGTGCGAAACAGGCCAACGGTCGCCGGAGACTGGCAGTAGCGCGAACAGTTGTCGATGTTGTTTGTGCCGATGACTGCCCGGGCCAGTTTCTGCATCAGGTAGCTTTCTTCGTTGGTGCACTTCGAGGAAGCAATCACGCCGATAGAATCTGGCCCGCTTTTCGCTTTGATTTCGGTCAAGCGGCGGCCTATCAGGGTCAGGGCTTCTTCCCACGTGGCTTCGCGAAACCTGTCTCCCTCACGGATAAGCGGCTTCGTCAAGCGATCGCCGCTGTTAGTATGGTCCCACGCAAACTTTCCTTTGATACAAGTGGAGATACCATTTGCCGGTCCCTCCAACGGCTCGACCTTGAGAATATGTCGATCCTTAGTCCACACGTCGAAGCTGCATCCGACTCCACAGTAGGTGCAGACTGTCTTGGTGCGACGAATGCGTGACTCGCGCATTGCCTCCTCGGCTTCTGATACGCGCATGATTGTGCCGTAGCCGGTTTCGGGCTCAATGCCTTTGACCACATCAATCATCCCGTCCAACGCCGGCTTCGGCAGTCCGGTAAAAAATCCGGCATGGCCCAGCATTGACTTTTCCATTAACGCGTTGCAGGGGCAGACCGTTACGCAGTGGCCGCAGGAAACACAGCTCGATTCGCCAATAGTCGAGCCGCCGTCCCACAACACTCGTGGATGCGGGTCTTCCCAGTTAATCGAGAGCGTTTCATTCACCTCGAGGTTCTGGCAGGCCTCTACGCAGCGGCCACAGAGAATGCACTGATCCGGATCGTATCGATAGAACGGGTTGGTGTTGTCGACTTCGTAGGGCTTGGTACGAAACGGGATGTTCTGATGCTCGACGGCTAACAATTTCGTCGTGTTGTGAACCGTGCAGTTACCGTTGCTGTTATCGCAGACGGTGCAGTAGAGGAGATGATTACTAAGGATACGGTCAAACGCCTCTCTTTGAGCATCACTCGCTGCTGCAGAATTCGTGCTGACGCTCATTCCCGCTGAAACGTCAGTAGCACAAGCCCTGACAAGACGGCCGTCAACTTCGACCATGCAGGTATCGCACGTCTGGATTGGACCAAGCTGCGGGTGGTAACACACCTGTGGCATTTTACGGCCGCTTCGATTGATGACATCGATGAGGCGCTCGTCATCCTTTGCGTGCTGGAGCAAACCATCTACCGTTATTTCGAGCATTCCGGTATCTCCCAAGAAATGTTATGCCTGTGGCTTCTTCAAGGCTGTTTCAGAAAGAAGAAGCACCGGCGCGCACCGACATTGAAGGTGCAGTCTATAGGCAGGCTTTGCTGCGATCTTTCCTCGCTTTGCGTGGAATCACTACTTTTTGCCACCGTGGGAAACTCGGCGAAGGGGAAGCGGTGTGGGGGGACGCGGTGAAGGGGGGACGCGGCGAAGGGGAGACATCGAGAAAACCCGCGTCTCCCAGTCGCCGAGTCCCCCCTTCCCGAGTCCCCCCTTCGCCGCTTCCCCCTTGCAAACCTGCTATTTATTCAAGCGAGTCACAGCCCCAGATCGCTTAGTTCTGGATGATCGTCGGGTCGGCGTCCAAGCGGCCAATGGTATCTTCGCTCTGACTCCTTGATGGGCAGATCATTGATGGACGCAAAACGTAAACGCATCAGGCCATTTTTTTCGAATTCCCAATTCTCATTGCCGTATGAGCGAAACCAATTTCCGGAGTCATCATGCCATTCATAAGCAAAGCGTACCGCAATGCGATTGCCCACAAAGGCCCAAAGCTCTTTAATCAGCCGGTAGTCCAGTTCCCTTGCCCACTTGCGAGTAAGAAACGCTACGATCTCATGCCTTCCGCTTGCGAACTCCGCTCGATTTCTCCACCGCGAATCGGGCGTATAGGCCAAAGCCACTTTTTGCGGATCTCGGGAATTCCAGCCATCTTCTGCCAGACGAACCTTCTGGACAGCAGTTTCATGAGTGAATGGAGGTAACGGCGGCCGATCCGCAACCACCTCCTTTTCTCGAGACGCTGTATTGCTCATCGCAATCTCCTCAAACTGACTTCATCGGACCGGACCAGGACCATCCCGGGGCAGTAGCAAACGTCCTATATCCCTTTTCTAAAAGATCTCGGTGTGACTCCAGCCAACCGACGAAAGGATGTTGTAAAGTGGCTCTGGCTGGAAAATCCCGATCGGAGGGCAATCTCAGCGATCGGCAAACCAGTTTCTTGCATTAATTGCTTCGCGCGTTCAATTCGTCGCTCTGCAATATAGTTGGTCGGAGTCATTCCCATCGACTGCTTGAAGGCTCGAGAAAAGTGGAAGTAGCTCATACCAACCTCTTTCGCTACTGCTCGAAGCGCCACCCTTCCTTCCTCTTCACCGGCCAGATGTTGGTCTATCAGGCTGGTAGCCTTTCTTAATCGGTGTGGCGCCATTCCTCCAGGACCGATCTGGACGTCCTTTAAGGCGCTATAGCGTCTGATCAACTGCATCGCCAGACCAATTGCCAGGGAATCGGCGTAAAGCCGCCCCATAACATTCGCTTCGTTCAACTCGCTCAGAAGAGACATCGCGATGTGTCGGATATGTTTGCTCTTAAAGCCAATCTGCGGCGTAAAGACAAGTTCTCCGTGGGAGAAATCAATTCTCTCTACGACCTTCCGCACAAAAAGAGGGCGGAGAAACAGAAGCAGCGTGTTGCTGCAATACGAACTCTCAGACTGGCAGGACCATGATGTACCCGCCGGCATGATTGCCACCTCCCCGGCCAGCACGTTCCCTTCGAAGTTACGCTTGCCAAGATGCGCGTGCACCTGAAGAGGCGCGCTCAGGTTCAACACAAGACAGTGATTGTCGGAAGAGGGAACAACCATCTCGTTCAAACTATGGCGCAAATGTAGTACGCGGATGTCTTGCCATGCGAAGGCGTCGCTGGACGCTACGACTGCTTCCGGGTACAGCTGCGCAACATCACTGACTGATGGTGTCTGTAGATTCGATATCCGCGTATTGCGGATACTATCCCTCCACGTTTCACATCTATTTACAATTGGATCGACTAGTGCCGAAGACCAAAATGACTGGTCCGAACTCTTTACGGCTTGAAACATGACTTCCTCCCCGCTTGTGAATGGAGTCTAATCGGACTCCTCGTCATAGCGCTCAACGTTCTTGTTTCGGATTGCTAAAGAAGCGTTTATCGCATTGAGCAATTCCTGCTCTGTGAATGGCTTCCTCAAAAAAGCAACCGCCCCCGCTTCCATCGCTATCCGCCGCTGATCTTCACTGTAATGGGCGGTTATAAAAACGATTGGTACTGAGATGTTGGCAGCAACCAAGCGACGCTGGAGCTCAAGCCCGTCTAAGCCAGGCATCCTGACGTCCAGGATCAAACAATCGAAGACGTGCGGCCGGCCCGATTTCAGGAAGTCCTCGGCGGAAAAAAACTCATCAACACTGAACCCGATGGAACTGATGAGCGTTGTGATTGCTTCCCGCATCGACGGGTCATCGTCCACGATTGAAATCCTCGTACCCTCGGTCACCGTATTGTTATCAATCATGTTCTTTTCTCGACAAACCGCGCTGATCTATCCTTCCTTAGAGACGTCCGTAGCGAGCGGTTGCAGCTATTGCTTCGGCGTATCGGCCTGTCTCTATGGCGAAAGCCTACTTCGTAGGCGATCGGATAACTATTGGAATGTGAGGTAAGCGTGTGGGAACTTAAGGAAGTGTTATTGGAGAAAACTCTAATGTGATTGTGTGCCCGGAGTACTTAGTTGGAGTTTTTCAGCCATCCGAACCAATTCTGCCAGGGAGTCGGCCTGCATTTTTTGCATAACCTGGCTACGATGAACGTTTACAGTCTTCTCGCTGATGCGCAGTTCCGAGGCAATCTGTTTGTTAAGCAGTCCGGCGACCACTAAATTCATAACTTCACGCTCGCGTGGCGTAAGCGCCTCAGAACGATGAACTAATTCGCCCGTTTCCGAGCGCTGCCGGCGCGCTGCCCGGTCCCGTTCTGTCGCCTGCTCAATTGCGTCCAGCAGGTCCTGATCCCGAAAAGGTTTCGTCAGAAATTCCAATGCTCCGGCTTTCATGGCCTGAACAGACATCGGGATATCACCATGTCCCGTAATGAAGATGATGGGAATTTTAATACCTCTCTCCGTCAGTTCTCGCTGGAGATTTAGACCGCTGAGCCCCGGAAGGCGCACGTCGAGAACCAGGCAACTGGGTACATCCGGCAGTTTGGCCTCGAGAAGTTCCTGCCCTGACCCAAAGGTTTGGCAACTGAGTCCCACAGCTTCGATCAGCTCCTTGATAGCCGTGCGCATTGAGGGGTCGTCGTCGATTACGAATACAAGCTGGTCTGTCTTCTTCATAAGCCCCTCCCGTTGGCCGGTGGAAGGAGAAACTGTATCGTTGCTCCTTTGTCCTCGTTCTGTGTAGCCCAAAGCGTTCCTCCATGGGCCTCAATGATTGTTCGACTAATTGAAAGTCCCAGACCCATGCCTTCCGGCTTTGTCGTAAAAAACGGGTCGAAGATCCGCTCAACATCCTTAGCCTCCAGCCCATGACCAGTGTCACGCACCGTAACGACTACCGCGCCAACGCTATTCTTTCCTGAGCTGATTTCCAGCTCGCGTGGATTGGTTTGCGCACCGCTCATTGCGTCTTTGGCATTCAGAATCAGATTCAGAATTACTTGCTGCAACTGGATTCGATCTCCTAACACCGCAGGCAGATCAGCTGCTAGTTCCGCCTTCAACTCAACCTTATTCCTCAGCACTTCGCTGCCCACCAGCGCCATCACTTCCTGAATCGTCTCATTAATATTCAATCGTGCCTTTTCAACTTGTGTCTTGTGCAAGAGATCGCGAATTCGCTTGATCACTTCACTCGCCCGCATGCCGTCTCTGATCATCCGCCCAACAACCTCGCGCGACTTATCAAGATCCGGCGCCTGGCGCGAAAGCAGGTGCACACACGCGTGGCCGTTGGTAACAATGGCACCCAGTGGTTGATTGACTTCATGAGCTATCGACGCTACCAGTTCTCCTATGGTCATCACTCGCGTGACGTGTGCCAGTTCTTCCTGCGCTTTGTGCAGCGCTTCTTCGGCACGCTTCTGCTCGGTAGTATCCATGATGCTTACCAGCACGCTATTCAACTTATCGGATTCGGTTGGGAATGTAATTGTGCACACTACCGAAATACGATCTCCCTTCAATGTCTTGAGAGATGCTTGCGATTGAAACCAGGTCCTTCCCTCGGCTAACGCGATCAGTTCTCCCGCAAACACTTCCCGCGTTTCCGGCGTGAATACCTTGTCCAATGAGGCGAGCAGCTCATGCTTATCGTGGGCGGCGAACAGCTCGACGGTTGCCTCATTGACATCCAGGATCTTGACCATCGATATGGCTTGCGAAACAAATTCCGGATGCGCCGCAAGGTATTGGCGGAAGTCCTGCACACCTCCGGCCTTCAGATCATCAATCGCCATTTTGACTTGCGAAAAGTCTTCCTCCCAGATCGACACTCCAGTTGACTGGAAGATGTAGCGGTATCTCCTCTCACTCTCGCGCAGTTCTGCCTCTGCCCGCTTGCGCTCGGTGATGTCCCGGGCGATCTTGGACACGCCAATGACCTGGCCGGCGGCGTCCTTGATCGGAGAGATAGCTAAAGAAACGTGGATCTTCCGACCATCCTTCCTGATCCGGACGGTTTCAAAGTGGTGAACGCTCTGTCCTCGCCTGAGTCTTTCGATAATCTGTGACTCCTCATCCAGGCGGTCGGGTGGGATCAGAATGTTAATCGGCAGCCCGACCGCTTCCTCGGCCCTGTAGCCGAAGATTCTTTGCGCGCCGGCATTCCAACTAGTAATGACCCCTGCGAGCGTCTTGCTGATGATCGCATCGTCAGAGGATGCAACAATCGCTCCCAGTCGGAGTTGCGCCTCCTCGGCCCGCTTGCTCTTTGTAATGTCGTTATTAGTCTCGAGGATCGCGGCTGGCCCTCCCAGTTCGTCTCGTTGCAAAGACCACCGGCTCGCCACCACGACCTGTGTCCCGTCTCGCTTCGTGTTGACGAGTTCCCCCTCCCAACGCCCAGTGCGGAGCAACTCCGCATTGATTCCTGCCAACGGCGCGGGAAAGATCGTCTGAATGAGCTGGTGAGAGACTTTGTGGAGGGCCTCCTCTCTGGTCCATCCGTATAGTTCCTCGGCGCCGCGATTCCAGTAGGTGATCTGGTCATCCATGCCGCGCGTGAAGACAGGGTCGTGCGTGAGATCGAGGAGGCGAGCCTGCTCGCGCAGCTCCTCTTCCACGCGCCTGCGCTCGCTGAGCTGTTCTCGGAGCGTCTCCTCTACACGCTCGCGTTCCCGGATATTGGTCAACAGCCTCTCCACTTCGCGCGCCGTTTGGTTCATCCCCAGAAACTCATCAGGCGGCACATAATATAGATTTCTGCAGACCGTGCTGCCGTAAACGACCATGGGATGAGTGCGGATGACGTCGAGAATAAGGTCTGGCGGAAAAAGGCGTCGATTGTACTGGCAAAGCGCGGAACAGTTACTTTCTGAAAGCGTGTGAGTCAATTTGCTTTCGTATTCCATCCAGCGCTCAAGCCCGCGCCCTCCTCTCAGAACCCACTCTGTCTCGCCGGTGGCACGGAGCGCAGAGAACCCTTGGCTCATCGCCAACTCCGTGGCTTCCTTCCAGAAGGTAAACATCCAATCGGGACGAAAGGATCCGTGTTCGAGATATGCATCCTCTTTGGTTGCCAGAACGAGGGCGTTGGATGCGGTCGCACGATCTACGTCAATTCCTTCGGACTGCATGGCTTCGCGAACATCGCCAATCGTGCCATCGTCGGCTATGTAAATGCATTTTTCGCCACGATCGAGCCCGATCCGTATGAATGGAACAGCAACAGCGTAATGCTCCTCAGGACTCTCGTAAATCGAGCAGAAATGGTCGTGTGGACCGAGTTGTTCCAACGCCGCGATGAGGGGAGCTCTCTGTACTGCCAGACTCATAAAACCTCCGTCCTTTGGTCAACGATGGGTGCGGAAAATAACATCCCATCAAGTTTTACCCAATGGTGTGATAGCTCATAATTCAATCCCGCTGCCCGGATGCAAGGTAAACTGTATTGTCGCCCCATTGTCCTCGTTCTGTGTAGCCCAAAGCCTTCCCCCATGAGCCTCGATGATCGTTCGACTAATGGAAAGCCCCAGGCCCATGCCTTCCGGCTTGGTAGTAAAAAACGGGTCGAAGATTCGTTCAACATTCTGCGGGTCCAGCCCGTTACCTGTGTCACGCACTGCAACTAGTAGCTCACCAGCGTTGCCCTCTCGTGACGTAATCAGCAGCTCACGCGGACGGGTTTTCACAGAGCTCATAGCATCTTTGCCGTTTAGGATCAGATTCAGGATTACTTGCTGCAATTGAATTCGGTCTCCGACGACTGCTGGGGGATCGGCCGCCAATTCGGCCTTTAACTCCACGTTGCTCCTTAGCACGTCGCTGCTTACCAGGGCGATCACTTCCTGGATGGCGTCATTAATATTCAAGGGGGCCTTTTTAGGGGGAGCCTTGTGCAAAAGGTCGCGAATTCGCCTAATCACTTCACTCGCCCGCATGCCATCTTTGATCATACGCTCGATAACTTCGCGCGACTTTTCAAGATCTGGCGCTGCGTGAGAAAGAAGACGTACACACGCATGGCCGTTAGTAACGATGGCGCCTAGTGGTTGATTGACTTCATGAGCTATTGAAGCTGCCAGTTCTCCCATGGTCATCACTCGCGTGGCGTGCGCTAGCTCCGATTGCGCCTTTTGCAGCTCATCCCCGGCCTGCTTGCGCTCAGTGACGTCATTGTTAGTCTCCAGGATAGCGAGGGAATTTCCCTGTTCGTCGCGCTGCAACGCCCACCGGCTAGCCACCACGACCTTCGTGCCGTCTCGCTTCGTGTGTATGAGCTCACCCTCCCAGTGGCCCGACCTTAGGAGCTCCTCATAAATCTCTTCCAACCGTGCGGGAAAGATCGTCTGCATGAGGTCGTGACTGATCCGCCCGATGGCTTCCTCCTTTTTCCACCCGTATAACTCCTCGGCGCCGCGATTCCAATAGGTGATCGCGTCGTTCATCCCGCGCGCGAAGATTGTGTCGTGCGTGAGGTTGAGAAGGCTGGCCTGTTCGCGCACTGCCTCCTCGGCCCGCTTGCGCTCGGTGATATCGCTGTTGATCTCGAGAATTGCCACAGGGTTCCCGCTCTTGTCCCGCTGCAAAACCTGACGACTTGCTACCACAAGGCGGGACCCGTCCCGCATCGTATGGAGGAGTTCACCTTCCCAATACCCCACACCGAGGAGGTTGGCTTGGACCTCCTCGAATGATGTTGGAAACGCCGTCTGTAGAAATCCGTGAGTGATCTGACCGTGAGCTTCCTCCCTCAGCCAGCCGTACATTCTCTCCGCGCCACGGTTCCAAAAGATGATCTCACTTGCCAGGTTGCGGACCAGGATTGCGTCGTGTGCGAGTTCAAGCAGTTGGGCCTGGTCTTGCAACTCCAGGGCCTGCTTCTGCAGCGCCTCTTCGGCCCGTTTACGCTCGGCAATCTCAGCCTGTAATTCCTCGTTGCTTTGCCTGAGATCTGCCGTTCGCTCTTGAACTTTGGCCTCCATTTCATCACGTGCCCGCCGGAGCAAGGTCTCGGCGCGTCGTCGCACGGCACCCCACGAGCTGACGAGCAAGGCTGATAAAAAAAAGACGAGAAGATGAGGAGCGTGGGAGGGGTCAAACCTGAAGCTGTACAAAGGGACCAGGAAGAAGTAAGTAATCGCCATAGTCGCCAAGAGGGCGGCAACCAGGCCGGGCCCGATGCCGCCAAACCAGGCGCTCAGCATGATCGCCAGGAAGAAGACCGTCGAGACAAGCACATCGGGACGCAGCAGAAGCGTAAAGATCAGGGCGACTGCGACACTTGAAACGGCAAGTCCGTATCTCAAGACCACAGAGGATGCGCGCTGCGACAAAGTGTCGGAGTCCGACATTCCCTAGCCTCGCTTGAAATTAAAGTCGATCACGAATGCAACTTGCGCTGCTTTCTTCACGATTCACTCCCGCTGCTCGGTGGAAGGGTAAACTGTATTGTCGCTCCATTGTCCTCGTTCTGCGTAGCCCAAAGCGTTCCCCCATGCACTTCGATAATCGTTCGACTAATGGAAAGCCCCAAACCCATCCCTTCCGGCTTGGTAGTAAAAAACGGATCGAAGATCCGCTCAACATCCTTTGCCTCCAGCCCATGACCAGTGTCACGCACCGTAACAACGATCGAACTGGAGTCATTCTTTCGCGAGGTAATTTGCAGCTTGCGGGTTTGCTCGCCGCGCATTGCGTCTTTGGCATTCAGAATCAAATTCAGAATTACTTGCTGCAACTGGATTCGATCTCCTAAAACCAAAGGCAGATCGGTTGCGAGCTCTGTTTTCAACTCCACCTTACTCCTAAGTACCTCGCTGCTTACCAGCGTTATCACCTCCAGAATCGTCTCGTTGATATTCACCAGTGCCCATTCCACAGGTGTCTTGTTCAAGAGATCGCGAATCCGCTTAATGACTTCGCTCGCACGCATGCCATCTTTGATCATCCGCCCAATCACTTCGCGCGACTTATCAACATCCGGTACCTCGCGCGAAAGCAGACGCACGCAAGCGTGGCCGTTGGTAACTATGGCGCCCAGTGGCTGATTGACTTCATGAGCTATCGAGGCCACCAGTTCACCCATGGTCATGACTCGCGTGACGTGTGCGAGCTCTGCCTGTGCTTTCTGCAATGCATCTTCTGCCTGCTTGCGCTCGATGGCGATGCTTGCAAGATGGGTAACCTGTTCGATGATATTGTGCTGTTGCGCAGTGGGGCTAGCCTCTTCGCGAGAGTATATTGCGAAGGTCCCTAACACCCGGCCATCCGACGATAGTATTGGGGTGGACCAGCAAGCTCTGAGCCCGTGCGCTAAAGCTAGATCGCGATAATTAACCCACAGCGGATCCGTGGCTATATCAGAGACAATCACTGGCTCTTTGCGGTAAGCGGCCGTTCCGCACGATCCTTCCGAAGGGCCGATGACAGCGCCATCGATTGCTTCAGTATAGCTTTTCGGAAGATTAGGCGCTGCTCCGTGCCGCAGCCGGTTCCCATTCTCTAACAATAGAATCGACGACAGAGAACCGCTGGACAGATCTTCGACAAGACGACACAGCGCGTCGAGGATCAGAGCGAGCGACTCGTCCCTGGCTATCATCTCAAGCAGCTGCTTCTCTCCGGCAAGCAACGCTTCAGCCCTCTTGAAATCTTCGATGTCAGTGGTTGTTCCGTACCATTGAAGAATATTTCCTGTTTCGTCTCGGACGGGCACAGCGCGGCACAGACACCAGCAATATTTTCCATCAGCCCGTCGAAAGCGTGCTTCAGCCTCGAATGGTTGCCCCGTCGCCACAGACGCGCGCCACTTATCAATTAGCGCGGTAGAGTCATCGGCATGAAGTGCAACCGTCCAGCCCCAATCCCGTGCCTCTTCCACTGAGAGCCCTGTATAGTCAAGCCAGCCGTGGCTGAGAAATTCCGCTGAGCCGTCCGGCTGATTGCTCCAGGACATCGTAGGAATCGTGTCGATGATAACTCGGAGTCGATCTTCGGATTTCTTGATCTCGGCTAGTGCCTTTTCCAACTTAACCCTGGCCTGGATTTGGTCAGTAATGTCGATCGTCGTACCGACGAACTCGGCGATATCCCCGGAGTCATCGATCACAGGGTGCCCTACAATGCGAATCACTCGATCTGATCCATCAGCTAAGCGCATGGGAAATTCGCCCCGGAACGTGATTTTCTCCCGCCGTCCACTTTCAAACAGCTCCAAAATCTCCGCCCAGGTCTCCGGCGTAAACTGCTTGCCGATCTCTTCCGTAGCACCGCGAATGTCGCCCGCGGGAATTCCCAGTATCCGGAACATCTCTTCCGACAAGTAAGTAGTCTCCAGATCCGCTGTACTGGCCCAACTGCCGGTGTGGCTTAACTTCTGCGCTTCGGCTAAGTACGCCTCGCTGCGTCGCAACTTCGTCTCGGCGTATTTGCGTTCACTGATATCGCGCATAACTCCGAGAGAATATCCATTAAGCCTTGCCGTCGCTGAAACTTCGACGGGCACGTGGGTGGCATCTTTCCTCACGAAGGTTCGCTCGAACCGCAAGCGGGCTCCTGCCCTTAATTCTTCCAGCCGCTGATCGAGAGCTGATTGCTCTTCAGGCAGATAGGTTTCGATTATCGGCAAACCGGCGGCTTCTTGCGCTGTACATCGCAACAGTTCGAGACCGGCGGGGTTCGAGGAGACTATATTGGCGTCTCTGTCCACCAAATAAATCGCATCAGGAGAAAGTTCGAGCAGATCTCGAAACTTCTCCTCGCTCTTCCTCAGTTCGTCCTCCGCTTGCCGTCTGGCGGTAATGTCCATCGTGGAGCCTACATACTCGATGTCGCCTGATAGATCCCTTATCGCATGCGCCAAAACCTGAACATGTTTGACAGAACCATCTGGCATAAGCAATCGATGTTCGAAATCAATATCAAGCCCCTTGCGGGACGCGTCTTGGAACGTCTGTTCGACGAGGGCCCTGTCCTCGGGATGCAAGCGGCTGAGAATGAGCTCTCTCGTTGGCTCCGTCGTTTGGTCGCATTGGAAGATGCGAAAAGTCTCCTCTGACCAAAAGATCTCTCCGGTTGAAACCCTCCAGCCGAAGGAACCTGTATGGCTTAATCGCTGTGCTTCGGATAAATACGACTCACTCCGTCGGAGGGCGTCTTCGGCGCGTTTACGCTCAGTGTTCTCAGCTTGCAACGCGCGGTTTATTCTAGTTAGCTCCTGAACTGTTTCGCCTAAGTCGTCGCGCGCGTTCCCGAGCGATTCTGCTGTTCTCTTTTGTGCCGCGCTCAGCAACCCGACAAAAAGGGCTGACAGCGCAAAAATGATAAAGCGCGGTACCTCCTTAATCTCAATCGCCAATGAGTGGGTCGGAGTCACGAAGTAGTAATCGAAAACCAGAAGCGAGAGCCCCACCGACAACAATCCCGGCCTGACTCCTCCGACCCAGGCACTGAACATGATTGCGCAAAGAAACAGCGAGACAGGAGCAGTTACCAAACGCGCATCGAGCAAGCGTGCGATGCTGAGCGCCGCCCCAACCGACAGCACAGCAATCACGTGGCCCACGATGACAGGCGGCTGAGACCACAGGATATTAAGCTTCGACCTACCGATGTCTCGAGACAGTTGCACTAAAGTTCCTTTTCCAATTTTGCTCGAAGGTGGACATAAATCCAAAAGAGCTTATCTGCAAAAGCTCAGGCTCACCGGTCGAGGTTTTCATAATCATAAACCCAAACCAATTAACCATCCAGATAAGCATTGTCCATATGATTGTCGATCGGAATCGCTTATTTCTTTGGAGAGTTCCATTCGACGGGTTCTGCCCTCTGGGCAACTAAACGAGCATGATAAGGGGCTGAAACTAACTATCTTTCCGCTCTTTGCTCGATTTTTCGGACTCTTGCGGTTTTTTTATTGGGCCAGAGACCGTAGCGGCGTCGCTCAGCAGGCGCCGGCATCGATCGGGAAAAGGACGCCCACGGAGCGACTTCTCCCCTAACTCATCGCGCTTCGAGCAAACTGCCGTAACTCCGCGCAATTGCACGCAAGACGGATTGACTCAGTAATCGTTACTTATTATCGGCGGAGCGTTAGGCAGCGAGGTGAGCGACAGATGAAGCCATCAATCAAGATCATAAAACGCAGGCACGACGAGAGGCATAACCATGATGAGGATTCAAACGAGTTGAAAACCTCGGTGGCCGAGAAGTCAGTCGAGCGAAGCACGCGCGAAATAGCGAGCACCGTCAACGGTTGGATTGCCGAGTTGCAAAAACGGAAACATGCTCAGGTCCGTTTGTTCTCACCTCTCTCTGTGATGTTGATACTGATCGCCTCGATAAGTGCCCTGGGCGCCCCGGAGAGGAGCTTGGCGCAGCCGGATCTCGGCCATTCGCAGGCACAAACGGCTGAAAAGGCATCACCTGCACCCGAGAGTGTCGTCAAAATTACAATAGCAACCGTCGGAAGTTTCTTCGGTCCGCCTACCGACCATTACAGAGCTGGTGATCGGATTATCATCGCCATAACAATGACCAACACGTCCACGGCGCCGTTAGAGGCTTGCATCTCGTCAGAGCTTTACCAGGACCTTCCGAAACTCACAAAGAGCGGCGAGCTGGTGCCATATATGCAATGGCAGTCGTATGAACGGCTAAATGCGCAGCGCAATAACACTTGCGAAGACGAGGATCTACCGGAAACGGTTGTTCTCAAGCCAAACGAATCAAGGCTGACTGATTGGTTTGTGCTTGTAGACAGCCGCGAAGCCACAGGAGCGGAGGCCTGGTATGATGCGTTGCCTCCTGGTCAATATCAACTCTCTATTCAGCGTCGCCTGGGATGTTGTCATGGGCCAATGGTTCAGTCGAATAAGATCGCCTTTGAAGTAGTACCATAAGGATTAAGGAAATGAAGGATTTATTTTCCATTTGCCATTTCTCATTTGTCATCTTTCATCGGACATTCAATTCGAAATACCAAGTTAATCAAGATGAAAAATGGAAATGGGTTGTCATCTTTCATCGGACATTGAAGTCGAGATAACAGGTTAATCAAGATGACAAATGAAAAATGGAGAATGAACAACGGAAACTTTGGGAGCACCCTATTGCTCCTGCTGAGCCTCGTGTTTGTGCCCGGCATCGCAGCTCAGTCTTCAACCCGTGTGGCTGCGATTAAAAGTGAACCGGATTCGCTGCATCAGCTCAATAGCTCAGTGCGGGCACTTGTACAACGAGTAACACCAAGTGTGGTCCAGGTGCTGGTAAGCGGCTATGGCCCAGTCGAGGCGAAGCGCGACACCACCAGCCTTGTGCTTGGAAGGCAGGAAAGCATCGGATCGGGAGTCATCATCGATCCCGATGGATATATCGTAACGAACGCCCATGTAGTCCGCGGCGCCAGTCTCGTGCAGGTGAAGATTCCCGACTCAACCAACGACGAATCTCCAGACGAATCTCTTGTCGGCGGGAAAGGTCGCACGGTGGACGCTCGCATCGTCGGATTGGATTCCGAGATTGATCTCGCCTTGTTGAAGGTTGAAGTCAAAGGGTTGCGAGCCCTTCATCTCAGCGATTACAACAAGCTGCGGCAAGGCGACGTCGTCTTTGCGTTCGGCAGCCCCGAAGGACTGCAAGACTCAGTGACCATGGGCGTGATAAGTGCCGCCGCGCGCCAGCCGGATCCGGACAGCCCAATGGTATTTATCCAGAGCGATGCGTCCATCAATCCCGGCAGCAGCGGCGGACCGCTAGTTAACGTCGATGGTGAACTAGTTGGCATCAATACATTCATCCTAACGCAGGGTGGAGGCAGTGAGGGGCTGGGCTTCGCAATTCCGAGCGCTACCGTCGCCTTCGCTTACCCTCAACTCCGAAAATATGGTCACGTACATCGCGGCGAGACGGGAATTTCAGTTCAAGCGATTACTCCCACTCTAGCTGCCGGTCTGAAGCTGCCTATCGATTGGGGTGTGATCATATCCGATGTTTCGCCCGGCAGCCCGGCTGATAGCGCAGGTTTAAAGATTCAAGACATCATCACGAGCATCGATGGCCACCCGGCTGATAGTTTGCCGTCATTGCGTACGCGACTTTTCATGCGCAGTGGCGGGGAACGGATCAAGTTGGCAGTACTGCGCGGAGTCGAAAAGTTATCCTTCGACGTTTTGGTGATTGAGGTGCCGCACGATATTGATCGGTTGACGGCTCTGATAGATCCGGGCAAGAGTCAAGTGCCGATCCTGGGAATTGTCGGAGTTGAAATCGACTCCAAACTTGCTCCGAGCTTATCAGGACTCCGCATAAGCTCCGGAGTGATTGTGGCGGCCAAGTCTGCAGATTCAAACGCTGACGTTCCCCTAGCCGCCGGGGATGTGATCCACGCGATCAATGGCGCGTCCGTCACCACGCTCGAAGCTCTCCGCTTAGCTTTGGACCATCTGAGTCCAAACAGTCCGATAGTTCTTCAGATCGAGCGTGAAGGAAGGCTGATGTTCATTACCTTCACACCTGACCGCACTGGTTGAACTGAGGGCTCACGAAAGTCCTGACTACCGGTGGAGCACGATCAGTACAGTACCGCGAGCGAAGCGACCGGATGTTGCGCTTCAACTAACTAATTTCTGGCTGCCAATTATGAGAATCACATCAGGAAGTCGAGTGTAACATCCGGTCGCTTCGCTCGCGGTACTGTACAGACCATCGCATCTTCTTGTGCAAGACCTCGCGGAGTCGAAGATAAAAACCGTCACTTGACCTTCATTACGATCAACGTGATGTCATCATGCTGCGGTGTGTGGCCTTGCCACTCTAATACCCTTGCGATGATCTGTTCGACTGACTCGCGCGCAGACAACTGCAAAGATTCGAGCAGGATAGAGCGTAGTCTCTCTTCACCGAATTCCACACCTGGCGGGTTAACAGCCTCGGTCACGCCATCGGTATAGATTGCCAGAATATCTCCGCTCCGCAGCTGAATCATTTCCTGCTCGTAACGTTCGTTGAGGAAGGTGCCGATGATCGGTCCTCCGGTTGTCAGCAGTCTAACGGTTGGTTTCTGTGCAACAGATACGGCGACACCATCGCCGACTCCCACCGCAGCTTTTGATAAATATCCGTTAGTCCCTGCTAACTTAAGAAGCGAGCCAGCGCCTCTGCGCGAAGCTACCCTGCCTCGTATGAGCATTGGCGGATTGTGACCGGCGTTGACGTAGGTCAACGCATTCGTCACCCTATCAAACTCTGCAAAAAAGAACGTCACAAAACTCCCGTCAGCGGTCGAATGTTGAAGCAGGCGATCTATCGAAGAGACGACATCAGTCAACGACCTATCACCAGTAGTAACCTGGCAACGGAGCGAAGCCTGGACGGTGGAGGTGAGCAATGCAGCGGCTATTCCCTTACCGGCAACATCAGCGATAGCGATACCGGTGCGGCCGTCGCCCATGTCAAAATAATCGTAGTAGTCGCCCCCAACCCCTAAGGCGGGTAGACAGGTGCCGTAGATCTCCAACTCCCCATCTTCAAGTCCATCCGCAGGAAAAAGATGCCGTTGCACCTCAGCGGCCAGCTCGAACTCACGCTCAACGCGCTCTTCCTCGGCCATGCGACTGATCAGCTTCATGTTTTCAATGAAGATAGCTATCTGGCGGGCGACGACAAGCAACAGGCGCTCGTCTTCATTTGCATAAGGGAGATCGGAGAGTCGACGGCCCAGTGAGATAAGTCCATGCAACCGACCATTTGAAGCAATAGGAATCAAGAGTGAAGCCCGGACCACTCGCAAAGTTTGGCTTTCATGATCGGACGAAACATGATCACGTTCCATGCCCATTCCCGCTGACAAGGGGTCCAATTCGCTAAACTCCATCGAATTCAAAGGCTTTGCTCTTAGCTGCCGAATGACCGCCCCGTCATAATGCAACACAAGGCTGCGACGCTGAGACTTCAATTCAGCGCCCGCTTTTGAAACATCGGACGAAAGTGCAGCGACGTAAGCACCGGCACGATCGTCGTCCAGGAAAATAGTTACGTTCTCCGGATGCAGCGCGTCGCTCAACTTGTCTGCCACCAAATTGACCAGCTGTTTGGTTTTCGAGAGAGTAGGAATCGCCTCGCTTAGTTCCGTTAAAATTAGTTCCGCATCATATGCCTCTCGAAAGAAGCGTCGATCAATAGCTGTCTTTACACGCCGGTTTAACACCGTCAGCAGCGCTATCGTCGCGATGGTGATAAAGATAGAAGCGACAATGTCCGCTCGATTGCCATACCGGTCGATGGCAGCGATTCGACTGCCCGTGAGAGCAAAACTCAACGCCGCCAGAACGACTACAGCCTGGACAAAGCGAAAGCCATGCGAGACTAGCAGATAGCGCATGCTGCGCCGGATCAGAAAACGGACGGGAGTGTTCCAAAGGTGTATCGTCATACGGATTCAAGTCTAGAAGCAGCAATTTCCTCGGTCTTGTCTCTGGTTGCTCAAAAGTGCGTACTCTTGCTGGTCAGTTACTATTGCGTCAACCTCCAATACGATTCGTGTAACTCCTGTTTCTGCTGTAGAATTTTTGCTACGGGGAACAGCTTTGAGATCTTTCTCCTTCCTCGCCGGTGCTCGCCTTTCAAGATGTGTAAACCCGGAATAACAAGAGTGCGCCACCATCCGCCTTTGTTACTCAGCAAAAAGAATGCCGCGACCTCCGTCGCGGCATCCATCCAAGTAAAGTACCAATAGCGGAGCTTAGTGGCGGAACCCGGCGCTGTAACCACGGGAGAAGCCCTCCCTGTAGTTCTGCGCAAAGTTGCCGAAGCCAGCGTCCTTGAAATAATGCGAGCGCTCAGGATCGAAGCTTTGACCCCGACGCGCATCATTAGAACCAGTCTTTAGACCGTCGTGATAACCCTGACTATCCGCAGCTACACTGTCGCCGAAGACATACTCGCTGTAATAGCCGTAGGGGTATCCGTACCAATAGGGATATCCATATCCGTAACCGAACCTCGGGCCAATAAACACGCGAGAGTGAAATCCGCCTCCATGAAAACCACCGCCACGGAACCCACCGCCATGGAACCGTCCCTGTGCATTTACAGCAGTGCCGGACAGGATTGCGACGCCGAACAGTAATGATACGGCGAGGACAAATCCCCCAATTCTGCTAAGTGAGTTTTTTCCGTTCATGATTTGCCTCCTTCTCCTCAAAGAGTTGTTTACCAACTCCCGATGCTAAGACGCCGGTAGCTCTATTCGGGACGCCATACATATGGATGTTCCAGGCCATACCAAAGTATCGGATCCAAAAGTATTACAAACGCGCAACTTCTTGTTTTCTTGACGAGGTTTTTGCAAGCAAGACCATTGATCCACGAAAAGACACGAATCCAGGCACACGAAGGAAGGCGAATATTTCTTAGTGTTACTTGGTGTAATTTCGTGGATCGGCTTTTGGTTTTGGTTTGGTTGCCGCGCTAGTTGGATGCCACGGGCTTGCCCCGTGGAGGTTCACGTTCACGGCTACAAACTTTTGCAAGTCTCTTCTCTGTCGCCGAAGGCGCCGGAGGTTACGTTGAAGGTAGCGCGCGTTCGGAAAATCGCCTCCGGCGCCTTCGGCGAAAAAATTAGGTGCGGTATTGTTAGCAGCGAGCGTGAGACTCCACCGCACAAGGCGGTGGCATCTACCCTTCGGGCACTTCTGATCTGCTCCTACTCTGTGGCGGGAATGCCTAGTTTTTCAGCCATTCTTACCAGGTTCGCAAGAGAGTCGGCCCGCATTTTTTGCATCACTTCGTGGCGATGCTGCTTGATAGTTATTTCGCTGGTACCTAACCGCGCGGCGATCTGCTTATTTAGTAAACCCGTGACGACAAGCTCCAGGACTTCACGTTCGCGTGGTGTCAATGAGTCAAACCTGGTGCGTAGATCCTCGGTTTCGGCTCGCTCTTTGCGCGCTGCCTCATCGCGGTCAAGTGCCTGCTGAATAGCATCGAGCAGGTCCTGATCGCGAAAGGGTTTGGTTAGGAACTCTACCGCTCCAGCTTTCAGTGCGCGCACTGTCATTGGGATGTCACCGTATCCGGTGATGAAAATAATCGGAGTAGTTATGTTTGCATCCGCCATTTCACGCTGCAAATCCAGGCCGCTTAAGCCTGGCAGCCTTACGTCAAGCACGAGGCAGCCGGGCACATCGGAATGGCGGCTTTGCAGAAACTCCTGCGCGGACGAAAATGTCTCAACGTGCAGACCCACCGACCTTATTAGATTCTTAATGGCCTCGCGGACCGATTGGTCGTCGTCGATGACGAAGACGGTCGCCCTGTTACCTTCATGACCTCCCTTTGCCGCGAGATTGGATTGCATCTACTTGGGTCTGATTAACGACTCCTGGGTTTTCTTATTATATAGATCTTCAGCCAACGCCTACTACCGCTGCCAGAAACCACGTTCGACGTTCGGTCTCATCAATCCAGGTCTCTATCAAGCTGGCCGTAGCGACATCGTTGTGCCCGTCGCAAACCGCGTGCATGGAACGTAACGATCGCATCAGCTGCTGATTGTCGCCGCATAATTCATTCAGCATGTCTTCCGGGCTGACGAGGTCGGCATTGTTGTCTTTCAGACGTTGGTGTCGCGAGATATCACTGATTGAGTGGAGCGTCGTTCCGCCGATTTTCCGAGCGCGTTCGGCGATGTCGTCCGTCATCGCGAAGATTTGCGCCGCGTGTTCGTCGAGGAGCAGATGGTAATCACGAAAATGGGGACCGCTCATGATCCAGTGGAAGTTTTTCGTCTTTATGTAGAGCGCAAACACGTCGGCTAGCAGCTGACGTAGACCGCTCGCTATCTCCGCCACGCCATCGCGGCTGAGATCAGTTGGAATGTCGAAGCTATCTGTTTTCTGCTTCTTTGATTTAGTTGCATCACTCATTATTTTCTCCGTTGTTAATTGATTTCCGGCTAGAGTTTATGAGGAAGCCTCAACCCTGTTCTTTCGTCTCTTTGCCAAATGTTGCTCTTTATTGCTCATCTCGGACGGCGTCCACAGATTACGCAGATTACGCCGATTAGGAAGAAGGCAGTAGGCAGAAGGCAAAAGGCAGCAACAAAAAGCAGAAGCAGAAAACAGAATCAGCGTGCGCGCCGCCCTCTGCCCTCTGCCCTCTGCCCCTCTGCCCTCTGCCCTCTGCCCTCTGCCTTCTGCCTTCTGCCTCTTCCGAATCGGCGTAATCTGCGTAATCTGCGGATGCCTGCTTCCGATCTCTCCTGCCTTCCGTGTTAAACGCCGCAACATAGAGATGTTTCGCGCAACTTTGAGAAATAGTTTCATCTCAGCCATCAAATAAGATTCGCCGCCAAGCTGAAACTGACAACGAACTTAAGGATCTATGCAAGAGCTGATTTCGACCAGAATTGCGATTGCGGGGGTCTCATCCGAGGTAGGCAAGACAACACTGTTGTGCGAGTTGTTGCAAGAGTTTCCCGGGTGGGAGGCGATCAAGATGACGCGTGGCCACTATCGCTCGTGCGGCAAGGACCCTCACGCTTGTTGTGTCAGTCATCTGCTGGGCGATGAGCCACTGATCAGGTCGGGCTTCCAGCAAACTTACGCTTCCGGCAAGGACACCGGCCGATACTGGGACGCAGGCGCTGCCAACGTCCACTGGGTGATTGTCACGGATGATCAGGTGGAACGCGGTGTACAGCTCGCGCTCGAACGCGTCAAAGCACCGGGCGTATTGATCGAAGGAAACAGTTTTCTCCGATTCATCGACGTAGACTTCACCGTAGTCGTGGCTGGCGACATCCCATCGAAAATCAAAGGCTCTACTCGATGGGCTTTTCAAAAGCTCTCAGCGCTGTACGTCCCTGCCCCAAACGACCTGACCAACGGCCCGAGCGAGATTACTAAGCGGCTCAATATTCGATTTGCTTCCCTGGGCCCGGCGCAAAAAGTCCCCACGTACGCCGCCAGTGATTTTCCGAAACTCGCGGCGCTCATCAACCGCATTCATTCAAGTCGAACAACAGCGAATGAGTATCAAAGCAGTTAAAGGTAGCTATCATGACCTTCCAATCAATTCGCAATTTGTTTCTAGTTAGTTTGCTTGTAACGCAAACTCTGAATGCACAAACCCAATTACCTGCGAGCGGCTCTTCAGCTCTACAACAAGGATCGCAAGACAAAAAGCCTAACAACTCTTCCAGCAACGGCGATGGCTCTGCTGCCGAGAAGACGCCGATGCCGGATCCTCTTCTGAATCTCCTGGTGAACAAGGGTCTGCTAACAACGGAGGAAGCTCGAGCTGTACTTTCTGAGGATCCGGCGAACCAGCGCAATCGACTCGCCATTCTATTAAAGGACAAGGGAGTGATTTCTGAGGCGGAGTTCGAACAATTGCGAGGGCCAGCTTTGAACAGCGTCGCTGTTGGCGCAGTTGTGACGGCGCCAACCCAGGCAAGCATGGCTGAGACTACCGCGACTGGTCCACGCGCGACGCCCCAAAAACCGGCCGCGCCAACAGTGATCGCCGCCGTTGCGCCTCTCCGCCTGTTGCCGATAGATCCCCCCAAACGCGAAGGCCTGATCCCAGACTTGAAATTAGGGTCTGGAGCAAGAATCAAACCCTACGGCTATTTCAAAACGAGCGTGATCCATGATTCCTCGTCACCGCTCGGCAACGATTTTCCGCTCCCCTTGTTGTCGGCCGATACTGGTCCAAACAGCTCACCGGAGTTTCATCTGAAAGCGCGAGCGCTAAGGCTTGGAGCCAACTTTGAGTGGCTTGATCCAGCCCCCAAGACTGTGATCACAGGTCGTGTGGAACTTGATTTTGAAGGTGACTTTACCAGGGTAAACAATCGGAATATTTCGTCAATACGTTCGAGTCAGCCATCGATTCGTCTCGCCTGGGCAAGGATTGATCGGCGCTTCAACGATAAGGTCACGGGGTTTGCATTGTTTGGGCAGGACTGGACGCCATTCGCTTCATCTACGCTGCCAACCACAATTGAAAACACAAATTTTGGCGGCATCGGATACGGCGCCATTTATCAGCGACTACCGCAGGTGCGTGCCGGATTCAGCTACAACGCCGGCGGAGCGCGCTCGTGGAAAATACAACCCGAATTCGCAATCGTATTACCGGCGTTTGGCGACCTGCCGGCAAACGTGGCCGACCAATTGGGCTTTGGCGAACGGCAGGGCTCTGATTCAAACCAACCGGGGGTTCAAGGCCGAGTAGTGTTGCAAGGCCAATTGGATCGAGCGGAAGGAGTCGCACCTGCCGAGTTCATTGTTAGTTTCGAACACGCCCGCCGCACGGCTATCGTCACTGCAGGTAATGTCCCGGCTCAATTCAGGGCGGCCTTCCCTGCTGGCGTTGAAGTGAGCAGTAACAGCGATGCCTACAGTGCTGAGGCTCAACTGCCAACGCGGTTCGTGACGCTCGCTGGAAAGTATTACTCGGGCTCTGACTTGCGCTTCTTCTTCGGCGGCCAACTCCTATCTAATTTCAACGATACTGCCGGACTTACTTCGACTGTAGGCGTTCCTTCGATCGACGGTGCCTCGACCGTAGTCTTTGGACTTCTCAATGGAGTAGCCACCGTCGCGCCACAACGGCCCGTTCGCGGACAAGGCGGATTTGTGCAACTGGGCTTCCCACTTTCGCGAATAGTGGACGCCAATCCAAAAGGTCGTAACGCAGGATGGACTGCCTTCTTGTATTACGGTTTCGACGAAGCCCTGCAACGCGATGCGAGACGATTTGCTCCCGTTCGTGGCAGGAGCGACCTTTTTTCCGGAAACCTTCAATACAAACTGAACTCATGGGTGACGTTTGCTTTCGAGCAGGGATATTACCGCACGCGAGCAGCTAATCGATCAGGGTTCGATTTTGGTGGACTGCCGTTGTTTCGGGGAGTTCCCAGTTATACCAGCCATAATGTGCGGTCCGAGTTCGCGACGATCTTTACTTTTTAACATCATCATGGCGCCACTTGACGAGTTGCTGAAACAGTATGAACTGACTAAAGGCAATTTGTGTCCTGGCAGTTTGCTCGGGATCCGCATGGCGGTGCTCGGTTGCTCACTGATTGGTGTCGAAGACCCTCGCGGGACCGATCAAAAGAACTTGATCATCTGGGTAGAGATAGACCGTTGGCTGGCCGACGCTATGGAAGTTGTCACCGGCGTGAGGCTGGGCAAACGAACCTTGAAGTTCCTCGACTACGGAAAATTGGCGGCGACTTTCTTAAACATACAGACCGGCAAGGCTGTTCGCATAGTAGCACTCGAATTGTCGCGTCGTTTAGCTGATCAGCGTCACCCGGAAATCGAGAGCAAACACGCTCGTCAGATGACCTCATATCGCGAAGCCACCGACGACGAGTTGTTTGTGGTTGAGGCTCTACACGTCCGGCTCAGCGAGATGGATGCCCCCGGACATCCTCGGTCTCGCGTTATCTGCAGCCATTGCGGCGACGGAGTGAACGATGGACGCGAAGTCAGCTTTGAAGATGGAAGCGCCCTTTGCCGCAGCTGTGCGTTTGCAGCTGGCTATGTACCTCCATTCGCGCTCGGAGGAAAAGGGCTGCGGGAAAACAGTGACAAGATATGGCCAGTGGGCAGTATTTGGTCATCGCATTCGACCACTTTTAAGACCGGGAGTGATGCGAGCGAATAAACCTTCACATTCCGAACGGCATGCCGTGGCAAGCCAATTGTATTGGGAAGGACAAGAAACTCGACTTTTGCATCACGGCTTTTAGCCCGCATAGCGAGAAAGTGTAGAAAGAAGGAGTGTAAGCAGTGACCAAATTTGTAACTCGATTGAGTATGTTTGTTCTGATTGGCGTTCTGGCAACCAGCGCCGCTTTCGCGAAGACGATCAAGAAGGAAGTGACCTTCGCAGACGCTATTGACGTAAATGGCACGCTGGTTAAAGCGGGCACCTATGATGTGGTCTTCGACGATCAAACAAACGAACTCACTATAGTCAGAGGCCGAAAGGTTATAGCGAGGGCGCCGGCCCAACTTGAAGCAAGTGATAGAGATCACTCAGGGTATGTAACTCGTGATGGGGAGGGCGACTCTGGGAGGCCGACACTATTGAGCGTAACTCTTAAAGGTGGTAAGCAAGCGACCCTCGCAAATAACACCAACGGGAACTCTGCCCAGTAGGCTGAACCCGTATTAGATAGGGCACAGGCAACTTGGCGAATGCTTGTGTTCGAGGGTGGACTTGCGACTCTGAGTGGGTTCTGAGCGCAAGTCCATCCATTCATTTGAAAACCAGCTTAGATCATACACTGATAAAGTTTGTTGTTCCGAAGCTGTGAGAGGCCGAGGGCTCTTTCAGAAGGAAGCGGGCATATTGACTAAGGACACTTTCAAATCAAACACAGCCTTACCCTTTCCACGTCACGGAGCCAACGGCAACGGCTACAAAGGTGGGTTTAAATCGATTTGCCAGCGTGTACAAAAGTGCGACAAGGAGAACCTGGAGCCGACAATCGAGTTGGCAGTGGAGATCGCTCGCGAGGGCCGGGAAGGCCGCCGCATCGGAACTCTCTTCGCGTTTGGAGATTCCGATGCCGTTCTGGCTCAATCGCGCCCGCTAATACTTGATCCACTCGCGGGTCATTCCGATAAAGCCAGGCACATCACCGATCCAAATCTGCGCGGAACAATCAAAGAGTTGGCACAGTTGGATGGCGCTTTCGTCGTTTCGGACGATGGCGTTGTTGTTTCCGCCTGTCGTTATTTGGACGCCGTGGCTTCGGATGTGGTGCTGCCGTACGGCATGGCCAGCAGACACCTGGCTGCGGCTTCGATTTCACAGGTAACCGGCACCGTGGCAATTGTGGTATCCGAGAGTTCCATGGTGAGGGTCTTCGACAGTGGAGAATTAGTAGCAGAAATTATCCCCGAGTTATGGTTGATGGACCATTACAACGTCCAGTTGCCGGCCCCTTATAGTGAAGAGGTGGTCGGTGACGTGGCAGTGCTGACCGCGAAGACGTAAGTCAGCTTCGTTATCCCCTGAGTAGCGCGACTTGTATACAACATGCAGCCTTTCCCCCAAATTCTCTATACAGAGGATGATGCTGATACTCGAGAGCTCGTAGCGTTTCTTCTAACAAAGAGTAATTGCAAGGTCACTTTAGCTGAGAGCAACGATAAGGCCCTTCTGCTTGCCCGAACAAATCAGTTTGATCTGTACATGATCGATAACTGGATGCCCGGCAGCTCGGGAATTGATCTATGCAGGAAGCTTAGGGACCTTGACCCCAAAACTCCGATTCTCTTTTATTCAGGGGCTGCATTTGAGCGAGACAAGGAGCAGGCTTTTGCTTCAGGCGCTCAGGCATATTTAGTCAAACCGGTAGACAACGAGAAGTTGGTTGAGGTGGTCTTTCATTTGATTTCAGAAGCGAAGACGAAAGTCGAATTCGCAGCTTATCATTGAGACACCACGCTCACGCACAATATACATAAAAGCACAGGTTGGGAAGGTGGGCTTGCCCCCGCTCAAGCTCCATACCCACTCAATACCAATAGTCCCACTCAAGATACATAAACGCACAAGTTGGGAAGGTGGGCTTGCCCCCGCCAAAGCTCCACACGCACTCAAGCTGAGATCAGTCAGATAGTTGCGATAAGTTCCTCAGCTTGGGCTAATCAATTCAGTATTGAGTGTGTGCGCATCTTAAGCGGGGGCAAGCCCACCTTCCCAACTTGCGAGTTTCTGCTCCCTTGAGTGGTAGCTAAGGTGTTGGCTTAGGCGTTGGTTGCGGTGTTGGCGTTGGCTGAAGTTTGGGTGTTGGCTGTGGTTTTGCAAGCAACTCCTTTGGCGTGGGTATCTGCGACGGATTCCAACCACCACCAAGCGCCTTGATCAATTGAACACTCGCGGTCATCTGCCCCATCTGCAGGTTCACAGCAGTACGTTGATTGGTTAAGAGTGTGGTCTGTGCCGTGATTACATTGAGATAACTATCAATACCGGATTTGTAGCGCTCGATGGAAAGCGACAACGTTCTTTGAGCTGAGGCTACCGCGGCGTTCTGTTGCTCCAGTTCGCGTGAAAGGATTCGCAACGCGGCAAGGTTGTCTTCAACTTCCTGAAAAGCGGTCAATACTGTGAGCCGGTAGTTCGCGACTGTCCCGTCGTATTGTGCGCGCGCTTGTTCGGTGGCAGCTGCTCGGGCGCCCTTATCAAATAACGTTTGAGACAATGTGGGACCAAACGAAAAGAATCGGGCGGGCCAGGTAAACCAGGTCGCGGGCGAAATACTTTCAAGTCCCGCCGTCCCACTCAAGGTAAGCGATGGGAAAAAAGCGGCTTTCCTTACACCGATCTGGGCATTTGCTTCGGCAGCGCGGCGTTCTGCGGCGGCGATGTCGGGCCGCCGCTCAAGAAGTTGGGAGGGAAGTCCAATGGGAATCGGCGGCGGTTTGGCTGTCAAGGGTGCGAACTTAAGTAAGAACGTCGATGCCGGCTGCCCGGTCAGAAGAGCAATTGCATGTTCGAGTTGAGCGCGCAGAACGCCCACATCGGTGGCTTGGGCCTGCGTCGTTTCCAGTTGTGTTTCTGCGAGCGCGACATCTTCATCCGAAGCGATGCCGGTTTGAAAACGCACTCGCGTCAAATCGAGTGCCTGCTGGAAAGCTACCACGGTGGTATCCAGCAAGTCTTTCTGGGCATCAAGTGCTCGAAGCTGGTAGTAATCAAATGCGAGTTCCGCTTGAACACTAAGTCGAACATTTTGCAGATCGCCGGCGGTTGCCTGCGCTTCGTAGGCGCTTACCCTCACGGTGTTCCTGATGCGTCCCCAAAGATCCGGTTCCCAGGAGGCGTCAAACGGAAGCGAGTAGAGAGTGAACAAACGACCGCTGGCGAAGTTGGAACTGCTTGTGGCGGCCGACTGTTTCGACTTTGTGATTGACGGGCTTGTAGTCACTGTCGGGAAGTACTGCGAACGAGATTCCCTAATCACGGCGCGCGCAGCACGGAAGTTTGCATCAGCAAGCGCGATGTTCTGGTTGGAGATGTTTACCTGTTCTTCGAGGGCATTCAATTGTGGGTCATTGAAGATCTCCCACCAATTGCCGCGGATTACATCGTCCTTCGGGTGCGCGAATTTCCAGTTGTCGGTCTCCTTGAAAGTTTCAGGGGTGATTTCTTTGTAACTTGGCGGCGTTGCCACGGTGGGCTTCACATACTTGGGCGCTTTGTCGCAGCCCTTGAACAGAATGAGCCCGATGAATGAAACCGCCAGAATTTGAAAATGAGTAGACACTTGTTTCGCAGATTTGAGATCTGAGATTTGAGATCTCAGATCTAAGACCTCCGGATCTGAGCTCTAGTCCTCATAACAAACCCTCCTCATCAAGACTGTCTACCGGCCTGATCAAGACTTTGCACCGGCTTGATCAAGGCTGTGCACCGGCTTGCTTCTAAGCCGTTGCCACCACAGCCCCAATCGATCGAGATACAAATAGACCACCGGCGTGGTAAAGAGCGTGAGCATCTGGCTTACGATTAGTCCGCCGATGATCGAAATGCCAAGCGGCCGCCTGAGTTCGGAGCCGGTTCCAGTACCCAGCGCCAGCGGCAAGGCACCCAAAAGCGCGGCCATCGTAGTCATAATGATCGGACGAAACCGCAGCATGCAGGCTTGAAAGATCGCGTCTCGCGATGTCTTCCCTTCGTTGCGCTCGGCCGCAATGGCAAAATCAATCATCATGATCGCGTTCTTCTTCACAATGCCGATCAGCAGAATGATCCCAATCAATGCGATCAGACTGAGGTCTGTTCGCGTGAGCAGCAGCGCAAGCACTGCCCCCACACCCGCCGATGGCAACGTCGACAGTATGGTGATCGGGTGAATGTAACTCTCATAGAGGATCCCCAGTACGATGTAGACCGCAAGCAGAGCGGCAACGATCAGAAATGGTTCACTCGCCAGCGACGATTGAAACGCCTGCGCTGTTCCGGAGAAGCTGCCGCGAATGGTCGCCGGCATACCAATACTTTCTTCTGTCCGATTGATCGCCTGCACCGCATCGCTGAGGGCAACTCCGGGCGCAAGGTTGAATGAGAAAGTCACCGCCGGGAACTGACCTTGATGGTTCACTGCCAAAGGTGCGGTCGCGGGCGCGTAATACGCGATGGTGTTTAGAGGTACAATCCCCCCAGCCGCCGGACGGAGATAAAGCTCCTTCAATCCTTCCGGACTCAGCAAGAACTGCGGCTCGACTTCCATCACGACGTGGTATTGATTCAATTGCGTGTACATATTCGATACCTGGCGCTGTCCAAAGGCGTCGTAAAGCGTGTTATCGATCAGCTCAGGCGTGAGTCCCATTCTCGCCGCCGTTGCCCGATCATAGACAAGAGAAGCCTGTAGCCCGTTGTTCTGTTGATCGCTATTGACATCAGTCACGGCAGGCTCCTTTTTCATCTGCTGAAGCAGAACAGGGCCCCACTGAATCAAGTCTTCCAGGTTCTCGCTCTGAATCGTGTACTGGTATTGAGCGTTACCAGTTCTGCCGCCAACGCGGAGATCCTGCGTAGACTGCAAGAAAAGCGATGCTCCCTCAACTGATGCAACTTGACGACGTAGACGACTGATTACCTGGTCCGCTCCAACCTTGCGCTCCGCAAGCGGCTTCAAGGCAATGAACATTCTTCCTGTGTTCGTAGTTGTGCCGCCGCCGCTGCCCGTGAAAGCCACAACATTAGCAACAGCGGGATCGGCCTGAACGATATCTACGAAGCGCGTCATCCTTTGCTTCATTGCAGTGAACGAAGAATCCTGCGCTCCCTGAATCCCTCCCTGGAGGCGACCGGTGTCCTGCTGCGGAAAAAATCCTTTAGGGACTATTACGAGCAAATAGGCATTCACAGCGAGTGTGATCAGAAACACCGCCAGTGTCGGCGCCGGATGCCGTAGCACCCAGGTCAGGCTTCGTTCGTATAGCAGCAGGATCCAGTCGAACAGTCTTTCGCTTGCCCGATAGAGCCGCCCGTGATCTTCAAGACGCTGGCGCTTAAGCAGTCGCGAACACATCATTGGCGTAGTGGTCAAAGAAACGACAAGCGAGACCAGAATTGCTACCGAAAGTGTGACGGCAAACTCGCGGAACAGGCGGCCGACTATGCCACCCATAAAAAGCAGCGGCGTGAAGACGGCGACCAATGAAATACTGATCGAGAGCACCGTAAAGCCAATCTCCTGGGCGCCGAGCAGTGCGGCTTGCATAGGCCGCATTCCCTCCTCGAGGTGGCGCGTCACGTTTTCGATAACCACGATCGCGTCGTCTACCACAAAGCCAGTCGAAATCGTCAAAGCCATCAGCGACAGATTGTCGAGGCTGTAGTGACACAAATACATCACACCAAACGTGCCGATCAGGGAGACGGGGACCACCACGCCGGGAATGAATGTCACGCGCGGGTTTCTCAGGAAAAGAAAAACAACCAGAATCACGAGCGCAATCGAGATGACCAGCGTTCGTTCCACGTCACTCACGGAAGCTCGGATAGTGGTTGTCTGATCCAACACTACCGTTAGATCGATGGCTGATTGAATCGACGCCTTCAATTGCGGCAGCGCGGCGCGGACACCGTCAACCGTGTCAATAATATTGGCGCCGGGTTCGCGAAACACTATTACCAAAGCGCAAGGCTTTCCGTTTGCAACGCCGGCGGATCGCAGGTTTTCGACGGAATCCTGCACGTTGGCAATATCGGATAATTTGATCGCCGCGCCATTGCTGTAACCGACAATCAACGGCCGGTAGTACTCGGCCTTTAAAAGCTGATCGTTCGTCGCCACATCCGATGTGGTCGAGTTGTTTGCGAGCTGTCCCTTGGCCAGGTTTGCATTCTGCTGACTCAGCATGGTCCGGACATCTTCCAGACCGAGTCCCGTTGCGTTCAATTGAGTCGGATTCACATCAACGCGCACTGCTGGCAGTGAACTTCCGCCGACCACAACCTGCCCCACTCCCTGAATCTGGGATAGCTTCTGCTGCAGAATTGTCGATGCAGCGTCGTAGAGTTCACCTTGATTGTAGATATCCGAGGTCAAGGCGACGATCATGATGGGCGCGTCAGCCGGATTCACCTTTCGATAAGACGGATTGTTGGGCAGGTTAGCCGGCAGGTAGCCGCGCGCAGCATTAATCGCCGCCTGAACGTCCCTGGCAGCAGCATCGATGTCGCGGCTTAGATCGAACTGCAATGTAACGCTCGTTGAACCCAGATAACTCGCAGAGGTCATTTCCGTCACTCCGGCGATGTGACCGAGTTGTCGCTCGAGTGGGGTGGCGACTGATGACGCCATGATCTCGGGACTGGCCCCGGGCAAATTTGCAGAAACTGAAATTGTCGGAAAATCGATCTGCGGCAGAGGCGACACCGGCAACAGTTTGAACGCAACCGTGCCGGCAAGGGCAATCGCCGCCGTCAAAAGCACTGTCGCTACCGGACGGTGAATGAATGGCGACGAAAGACTCATGCAGACTCCCCGGGAACGGTGGCGGGCGCGCTGTGTCTGCCACGGAAAGAAGAGACGCTGCGCGCAATGGAGTCAAAGAAAAGATAGATCACGGGGGTTGTGTACAAGGTGAGCAACTGGCTCAGCATGAGTCCGCCAACGAGCGTGATGCCGAGCGGACGTCGTAACTCCGATCCAGTGCCAGAGCCAAGAGCGAGAGGCAAAGCGCCCAGTAGAGCTGCCATAGTCGTCATCATGATCGGTCGAAAGCGCAGCAGGCAGGCCTGATATATCGCGTCCTCCGGACTCTTGCCGTGATTGCGCTCGGCCTCGAGCGCGAAATCGATCATCATGATGGCGTTCTTCTTGACGATTCCGATCAGCAGGATGATGCCGATGATCGCTACGACGGTCAGTTCTGATCGGAATAGCAACAGCGCGAGAATCGCTCCCACTCCCGCCGAGGGCAGTGTCGACAAAATCGTAAGTGGGTGAATATAACTCTCGTACAGAACGCCGAGGACTATGTAAACAGTAACTATGGCTGCCAGAATCAGAAGTGGTTCATTCGTCAAGGAAGCTTTGAACGCCTGCGCGGTGCCTTGAAATGAAGCCTCAATACTCGGCGGCATATTTAGATCACTTTGGGCTTGTTCAATCGCGGTCGTGGCTTCTCCGAGGGACGCGCGCCCGGCGAGATTGAACGAGATGGTAACGACCGGAAACTGTCCCTGATGGTTTACCGACAACGGCGCCGTTCCGGATTCAAAATGTGTGAACGTGCTGAGCGGCACCGGCCCGCCGGTAGTCGAGGGAACGTAAATGTCCTGCAACTTTGCCGGATTGTTTTGAAAGTCCGGCATCGTCTCGAGGACGACATGATATTGATTCGACTGGGTAAAGAGGGTGGAGATCTGTCGCTGCCCGAACGCGTCATACAGTATCTCGTCAATCGCCTGCGGAGTAATTCCCAGCCGCGAAGCTGTGACGCGATCGATAACCAGCATGCTCTGCGCTCCGCCGGTTTGCTGATCCGTCGCCACATCTTGAAGTTGTGGCAGCGTCTTTAACTTATCCACAAAGCGCGTGGTCCAGGTGTTCAACTCGTCGGCGTTGGGGTCTTCGAGGCTATATTGATACTGCGTGCGACTTACTCTATCTTCGACAGTCAGGTCCTGCACCGGTTGCATGTAAAGAGTGATTCCCTCGACCTGCGCCAGTGCTGGCTGCAAACGATTCATCACTTCCGTGGCGCTGACGTTCCGCGCGGCCAGCGGCTTAAGATTGATTAAGATGCGGCCGCTGTTCAGCGTTGTGTTTGTGCCATCCACACCGATAAACGATGACAGACTTTCGACCGCCGGATCTTTGAGCACAACCTCTGCGAGCGACTGCTGCCTTTGAGCCATCGCTGGAAATGAGATTCTTTGCGACGCTTCAGAGATACCCTGGATAACACCCGTGTCCTCAACCGGGAAAAACCCCTTGGGCACAATGGCGTAAAGCCAAATTGTCAGAATCAGAGTCGCAGCGGCGACTAGCAGAGTTACCACCCGAAACTGGAGCACCCACTGCAAAGTCTCGCCGTAAAAGTCGATAATCTTTTGAAAGACGCGTTCCGATGCGCGGTAAAACCGCCCTTGCCGAGCTTCGGATTTTGCGCGCAGAAACCTCGAGCACATCATCGGGGTTAACGTCAGTGAGACTACCGCCGAAACCAGGATTGTCACGCTAAGAGTGATGGCGAACTCGCGGAACAATCGCCCAACAATGTCGCCCATGAACAAGAGCGGAATCAGCACCGCTATCAGCGAGATCGTCAACGAGACGATCGTAAAGCCGATTTGCTCGGCTCCTTTCAACGCGGCCTGCATCGGCTTTTCGCCTTCTTCGATGTAACGAACGATGTTCTCAATCATCACGATTGCGTCGTCCACTACAAAGCCTGTCGAAATCGTCAGGGCCATTAGAGTCAGGTTGTTTAGGCTGTAGCCAACCAAATACATCACGGCCAGTGTGCCTACTAGCGAAAGTGGGACAGCAACGCTCGGAATGATCGTTGCCGAAAGATTTCGCAGAAACAGGAATATCACCATCACCACGAGCGCCACGGTCAACATCAGTGAGAACTGAACGTCTTTGACTGAGGCGCGAATCGTCACAGTGCGGTCAGTTAATACTGAGAGCTGAATAGCAGGCGGCAAGGTGGTCTGCAGTTGCGGCAAGAGGGCCTTGATCCTGTCAACGACCTGGATAATATTTGCGCCGGGTTGACGCTGAATGTTGACGATAACGGCGGGCACGTTATTCATCCACGCCGCCTGCTTTATGTTTTCAGCGCCGTCAACCACCGTGGCCACGTCTGATAGCACTACGGGAGCACCATTGCGATAGGCGACCACAATCGGTTTGTATTCCTTGCTCGAAAGAATCTGATCGTTGGCATCGATCTGATATGACTGCTGTGGTCCATCAAAGTTGCCCTTGGCCTGGTTAACACTTGTTTGTTGGAGCGCGATCCGCACATCTTCCAGACTGATACCGTAGGATGAAAGCGCAGTGGGATTCGCCTGAACACGAACGGCAGGCTTTTGGCCGCCGCTGATACTCACCAATCCCACGCCTGGCAATTGCGAGATTTTCTGGGCGAGCCGTGTATCGGTTAGATCTTCAACCTGAATTAGCGGAATTGAGGCGGACGTCAATGCCAGCGTCAGTACAGGCGCATCAGCAGGATTTGTTTTGCTGTAGATGGGAGGGGTTGGCAGATCGACGGGAAGCACACTTTGCGCGGCATTGATCGCGGCTTGTACCTCCTGCTCCGCCACATCGATGTTGAGATCAAGCGAAAACTGCAAGATGATTACCGAGCTGCCTCCCGAACTCGTTGAGGTCATCTGGTTCAGACCCGGCACTTGCCCAAACTGCCGTTCGAGCGGAGCAGTGACTGCCGAGGCCATCACATCCGGACTCGCCCCCGGATAGAACGTAATCACCTGGATAGTCGGATAGTCGACCTCCGGCAAAGCAGAGACCGGGAGTTGCCGGTACGCAACGATTCCCGCCAACAGAATTGCCGCCATCAATAGAGACGTAGCGACCGGGCGTAGAATGAAGGGCCGAGAAGGACTCACCGGTTTGGCCTCCCTCCATCTACCTTGCCGCTGTCCGATGCGTTGTGTACGACTACTTTGACTCCGCTCTGTAGCTTGTCAAATCCGTCAACCGCGACCGTATCGCCGGCGTTTATGCCTTCAACCGCTGTTACGTTGCCGTCTGTTGTACCGACTGAAACAGTCTGCATCGCGACCGTTTGATCTGGTCTCACGACGTACACGAATGCTTGCTGCGCGTTGCGTTGAATCGCCGCCGAGGGAACCAAAATCACTCCCTGTTGCGTGTTGACTAACAACCTGGCATTCACAAACTGATTTGGGAAAAGAGCGTTGTCGTTGTTCGCGAACGTTGCCTTCAGCTTGATTGTGCCGGTAGTTGTATCGATCAGGTTGTCGAATGTAAGCAGGCTGCCCGACGAAAGCTTTTTCTGCTGCGCCCGGTCAAACGCGTCGACAGACAGGCGCTTGCCGTGACGTAACTGCTGTTGGATCTGCGGCAGATAATCTTCGGCCACACTGAAGAGCACACTGATGGGTTGCAGTTGAGTAATGACTAGCATGCCAGTGGTATCAGCGGCATGAACAATGTTTCCCGGATCGACCAGGCGCAAACCGACGCGACCGGAAATAGGCGACGTAATCCGGCAGTAGACAAGCTGCACCTTCGCATTGTCGATCTGCCCCTGATCGTTCTTGACGGTGCCCTCAAGCTGATGGACTGTTGCCACTTGAGTATCGAGTTGCTGTTTAGGGATGGCATTCTTGCTGGCAGCCGTTTGATAGCGCTTCAGGTCGATGTAGGCATTCTCGAGCAACGCTTTATCGCGCTGGTACTGACCTTCCGCCTGTGTCAGCAGCGCCTGAAAGGGCCGAGGGTCGATTTCTGCCAACACATCCCCCAGGTGGACCATCTGCCCCTCGCGATAGTTGACGCTCATCAGTTGACCATCCACGCGGCTTTTCACCGTCACAGTGTTCAGCGCCGTCACCGAACCGAGCGCATTGATGTACACACCAATGTCGCCCTTCTCGGCAACGGCGGTGGTAATTGACACCGCAACTCGAGATGGGGGTGGTTTTTCTGTGGCTACAGCTTGCTTCTCACGCCGTTGGAAAATGAGAATTCCGATTACGCCGCCAAGTAGAAGAAGCACGATCAGTATCCAACGGCGCCTCCTGGTGGGTGTTGGTTTGACAGGCGAAGGTGGCGGTTCGTCATGATCCGGTTCAGCTCCTTCTACAATTGGCTCGTCATGACCCGGTTCAGTCTTTTCTACAATCGGCTCGCCATGATCCAGTTCAGTCCTTTCCACATTCGGCTCGTCCATATTTGCAATTTTCCTCGGAAAGAACGCACAGACTTCCTATCTCCTGAGTCCCATCACACGAATTCAACCTCGCGATCTTAGAAGAGTTCATATGAAGGGTCTTTTTACTGATTGCTCGGTTTGTCAGTCTATTGCGCATATTGGCGGGCCTCGGCTTCGTGCGGTCACTCCGAGACGAATTCGTCTCCGGATCGGCTAATAACATCATCTCGCAAGAGACCGTCATTTAAAGCAAATAGAGGAAAGAGGGCTGGAAAGAACCGACCTAGGATATCAACACTCCCTGAAATGAATTAATGCTCGTGAGAAGAACATCACTCTGAGCGGCTGGAGAAGTCTTATGCGATATCCCACTCTATTCTTAATGTTTTTTGTTGCTTGCTTTGTCTGTCTCCCAACTCATGCGCAGACGCCTGATTCAGCTGTTCGCTATTATCAGGACGGCCAGAAAAAGATGAAGAATGGCAATTGGCCTGGGG
Organism: Pyrinomonadaceae bacterium; assembly: GCA_035644135.1. GTDB lineage: Bacteria > Acidobacteriota > Blastocatellia > Pyrinomonadales > Pyrinomonadaceae > PSRF01. The sequence goes on along the minus strand of DASQPD010000146.1, from coordinate 14,592 downwards.
CTGTGGAGGATTACACAAAAGCGATCGAGATAAGCTCGCACTTCAATCCCTCAAAACGGGCAGTCAGACAATGGAACGGCACGAATCCGTTTGGTGCCTTACAATCCGACGGTGATGAGATCAGGGTGATTGATCCGTTTACGGCATATGCTTATTCAAATCGTGGTGTTGCTTACTTCCACCTGGGAGATCTTGATGCGGCAATCGCCGATTGCGATCGGGCTTTGAGGATTAAACCCGCGCTGGCTCCTGCGTATTTGAGTCGCGGAGCCGCCCGGAATGCCAAGGGAGACCGGGATGGAGCTCTGCTCGATTACGATCGCGCGCTGGCGATCGATGACCACCTGTTTGAGGCCTACCACAATCGCGCGGCGATTCGACAAGACCTCGGGGATAGCGATGGCGCGATGGATGATATTAACCACGCGATTCAGATAAATCCCAAACTACCTGAGGCTTACTACCTTCGTGGTTATCTTTTGCAGGTGAAAAAGGACGTTCCCGGAGCGATTAAAGATTTCAATCGCGCACTTGAATTGAATCCAGTCTTTGCTTCGGCCTATCAGGGTCGCGGGATCAGTCGAATGCGTCAGGGCCATCTGGATCTCGCCGTCACGGATTTCTCCCGCGCGCTCGAGCTCGATCGTGACCTTGCATTCGCTTACGCGAATCGTGGGCTGGCATTCATGATGCTGGGCAGGAAATCAGAGGCGCTGGGAGACTTTGAAAAGTTTTTCGAGCTCAAGCCCGAGATGAAGACCGATCTTCAGCACCGCATTGATCTAGTGGATAAATTGACGCGAGCCAACGGAGCAAAAGCACACTGATTCTGAGCAAGCTGCAGATATTTCGAGCAGAATTCAGAAAGATTATCCCCCACTCTCCTGAATAGAATGGTTGGCAGGATCGTTTTGCAATGAGAATTTGATTGGCAAGACCCAGTCTGTTGACCGCCGGGCTCGAGCTCGGAAGGAGAGTGCGTGATGAACAATCCAGAATCAAAAGGACAGGCCTTCACGGAAGGTGATCGACAAGAGTTCGCAGAGCTGTACCGGGAACATCATCGCCGCGTCTATGCCATCTGTCTGCGAATGACTCAGAACGTTTCCGATTCTGAAGACCTCACTCAAGAGGTCTTCATTCACCTGTTTCGTACAATCGGAAGCTTTCGTGGCGAATCGGCCTTCGCAACCTGGCTGCATCGCTTAACTGTCAATCATGTATTGATGCATTTCCGCAAGCGCAAAGTGCGACCCGAGTTAACGACTGAGAATGGAGAAATGCCGATCCAGGTAGCAGCAGGCACTAACGATCCGAAGCGAATGAGAGTTGTAGATCGCATTCTCTTGTCAGAGATAATTGCGAAACTACCTAATGGATACCGCGAAGCGATTATCCTGCACGACATAGAGGGACTTGAGCATAGTGAGATAGCCCAAATGAGAGGTAGATCCGTTGGGACATCCAAGTCGCAGTTGCACAAGGCAAGGACGATGTTGCGCACATTGATGGCGCCAGCCGCTCGACGTTATCAGCAAGTTGATAGGCAATCGCTCCCGTCCACTGCCTGAAACTTCACTGGTCGCGACTGCTTAGTTGCCGAGATCTTTCTTGAGCCTTTCGCTCAATCGGATAATCAAGTTCAGATCGCTCCGCGCTCTTAAGGCGCTCTCAGAATCAACCACGTTTGGCTGTTTAAAGAGCGGATTAGCCACGAAACTCATGATGCAATGATCGAGCGCCAATAGCCCTGCTTGCAAGTTTCCATCGTTGCGTGCGTCATCAGGTTTCTGATTCTTCGCCTGGTCATCAATTCTCGGCAGCACCAGGTTTGCACTGAGCCGCATCGCCCGCTTATTGATTTCCGCGGTTGTCACCGCAATCAGTTTGCGATCCACGTTGCTATTCACAAAAACCGTCCGCATCATCTCATTGTTTATAATTTGAAGTCGTCTGAAGTCCTCTCTAATCTGGGCAAATAATGAGGTCTGTTCTTTTTGGAAATGTTTGTTAACTTCGTCCGGGATATGGGTTAAGGCCCACTCACGCGCCTGCATTCCGCGCTGCGCCGGACTGTTGGGATTGCGCGTGGATTGGGCAAAAGTGGGTGCTGTCAGAACTAACAATAAGACAACGCAAGCGGCAGCTGTTTGAGATGCTGAGGGCTGGACTCTCATTGGGTGAATTCCTTTCGCCGAGCGGTTCACCAAATTAACTTTGAAAAGGCTGGCCTGTCCTTCGAGTCGGTTTTTGATTGGATCCGTGATCCAGCATTGTGTTCTGAGATGGTCGTCTTAATTGATGGAATGACTCCGAAATGGAGTCGGAACCCACGCGATGTGATTTACGCGGCCAATTTAGTCGCGCTGAGTTAGCCTGTCAAGAAAATTGGAATATATCGACAGAGCCAATCGAGGAACGGAAATTCGCAGGTGGGGAACGGAAACTCGCAGGTGAGGAAGGTGGGCTTGCCCCCGCTCAAGAACCGCACCCACTCAATACCGACAGAGCCACTAAAGGAACAGAAATTCGCAGGTTGGGAAGGGGGCAGTCATTAGCTTTCAAGATTCAGAAGGTTCAAGGCGCCCCCGCTCAAGTCGCGGAGGCTTCGATCATAGAATTTAATCTGTCAATGTTAATCTGAGAGGGTACTAATAGTGATAGGGCCTGGCATTCAACCTTGAGCGGGGGCGCCTTGAACCTTCCGAACCTTGAAAGCTAATGACTGCCCCCTTCCCAACCTGCACTTTGGCTGCATAGAAAAATTGGAGGTAGCCGTTTCCGGCTACCTCCAAGGCGCATTGCGCGAAATCGTAAAGCCAAATTAAAAGTTGAATCTCACAGCCAACTGCACGAGGCGCGGATGGCTGCTGAACACATGCGATGGGACGTCAAAGTCTGTCTGCCCCACTGTGTTGACCTGGTTCACTCCCGTGGTTGCGATTGCCTCAACACCGTTGACCGAACCGGGAGTGAATTGCGGGTGATTGAAGACGTTGAAGAAATCCCCGCGCAACTGGATTTTCTTGCTGCCTTCGCCGATTGCAAAGTTCTTGAAGACAGAGAAATCCACATTTTGAATCGCCGGCAACTTGAGCGTATTCCGGCCAGAGTTAGCCAGAGCGCCTACGCCAGCCTGAATGTACTGAGCCCCAGGAATCGTGGCGACATAGCCCACAATTCTCTGAGCATCCGGCGTTGCGCAGCTGCCGTCTGGATTCAACGACGTGCAACCTCGCAGCAAAGGTGTCACCAGGCTCGATGTGTTAGCAAGGCCATTTGGGTTGATGATCGAACGATCCGGCGCCGGATCGCCGTTCAGATTCGAGTCAATGCCGCTCAAGACGGTTGCTTTCTCACCTGCCTCAAAGCTCACCGTCGCGGCCAGGCTCACGCCACCAAGAAAGGTTCGTGCCAGGCGGTTATTGCTCTTTCTAAAAAACGGTAGATCGTAAAGACTGGAAGCCGCGAAGCGCTGACGATGATCGAGAGCAGAATCAGCCTTCTCTGTCGTCATGTTCTGAAAATCCTGCGAGCGCCTCGGCGATAGCACCGTGCTGAAGACCTCGGACGTGCTGTCGTCAATCAAGTGACTCCAGGTATAAGCAGCCGAGAACTGGAGGCCGCTGCTCAAACGCTTTGTAAGTTCCGCCGAGCCGGCGTGGTAATGTGAATTACCATTCGACAGGAAGGCGGTGATAGGCGCTGTAAATCCCGCCGCCAGGAATTGCGGAAGAATGTTTGAACGCCCCTGAATGTCAGCCAGACTTGTCGGCAGGCTATCGATCAAATCCTGTGATGGTGCAGATAGGAATGTCGGTAGAAAACCACCCGCTCCGTTGACGACCCTGTCTTGTATGTTGATGCGATTCTGACTCGGCAGATGAATGCCGCGACTCCCAAGGTAACGGACCTCCAGGGCGAAATTCTTGCGGAACTCGCGCTGATAGGTCAGACCCCAGGAAATCGAATACGGCACCTGCTGATTCGGAATAAAAGCGGAAGTAGCCGCCCGTGCTGCTACAGGATCCGTTGTGGCGCCGGGAAGAACATTTGGCGGAATACCTCCATCAGCCAGAAAGTTTGGCGTGACCAAGGGCGTTCCGGGAAAGTTCGTGCCCACGTCGATTGTCTGATTCAACTGCGGCGGCAATGACAAAATGTAGAGGTTGTCGACTATTGTGTCATAGGCCATTGCGAAGCTGGCGCGAATCGAGCTCTGACCCGTAGCACCAAAGATGCGATGCAGTAGTCCCGTTTGGAAATTCGGCGCATATGCCAGGCCGACTCGCGGCGCGAAATTCTTCTTCTGCGCCTTGGGCTCGTTAAATTCGAGTAACCCTGGCACAGAGGCGATCGCATTGAGCGTTTGTTGCCGCGCCGTGCGAGGAACCTGTTGGTAGACATAGTTCAGCCCAAGATTAAGCGTGAGATTAGGTCTGAATTTCCAATCGTCCTGCACAAACGCGTAGAAAAGATGTTGGTTCCCATAGTATGGCGAAGCCCCCACCGTACGTTCGCCAAAGCTCGGCTGCACGTCCCTCAAATAGAGATCGAGATTTGGGTATTCGTATTCACCTCGCTGCCGTTGCACAAACGATTGCGGCGAGATAATGTTGCGCCAATCCACACCAAACTTCAGAGAGTGTCTGCCGATTGAGTAAGTCGCCTGGTCAACGACCTGATAACTGTTCTCAACGGTAAACTGGGGCGCATTGCTGTCTGGCCCAACTGATATTCCGAGGTCGTCAAAGTCGAGATTCGGAAATTGATCCAAGCCGGGAAAAGTGACGTTCGGGACCGGAATGTGCTGCACAAACCGCCGGTAGGCCAGGCGCGTTTCATTGGTTAGCTTGGGAGTGAAATTGTGGATTAATGTATAGGAGAACAATCGACCATCTGTTGGAATCAGATCAAAAAACTCGGGAAACGTGGCCAGATTGTCGATCGATCGTAGACGATTGAAGATGAAACGCGAGTGATGCACGGTCTTGCTGCTCTGATTGAAATCCAGGTTGAACACAATGTTTCGGTTACTCTGGAAATTCGGCGCGGCAAAAGAGATATTCCCTATCGGCACGTTAAGTTGGTTGCCACTCGGGCAGTCACCAGCAGCGTCGCGAGAAACAGCGCAGATTGGGATTGTTCCCGCATTATTGGTTGGCGCTACAGGAACGAACTGCTGAAAAGCGGCCAGATTCGTTGCCGAAATCCCAGAGAGAGCCTGCAGGGTTGCGAGCCCGGCGGCAGTCGGAGCAGAAACGTTACCAGGCGAAGAAGCCTGGCCCAGGCCAATTTGCTCAAACTGGAAGAAGAAGAAGAGTCTATTCTTACCGCTCCAGTGATAAGTGGGATCGCCATCCGTTCCGAAACGTGGAAGGTAAAGTGGACCACCGATGTTGCCGCCATAACGGTTTTGATCGAAGCGAGGATTCGTCGCCCGCGTATCGCCCGCCAGCTTTTGCAGATTATCGAGGCTATTCAGTTTCTTGTTGCGGAAAAATTCGAATGCCGTTCCGTGAAAGTCATTGCTGCCTGACTTGGTCACAGTAATGAACTGTCCACCGGTTGAACGTGCAAATTCCGCGGACGCCTGGTTGGTCAGGATGTTGAACTCGGCCACAGACTCGGGAGAGATATAGATCTGGGGTCCCGAAACTGTCTTATCGTTGTTGTCAATGCCATCGACGATGAAATCATTGTCGCGTGGTCGCTGACCGCCCACCGAACCGCCCGTGCCAACCCCCACGCCACCGGAGCTCACCACGTTTGGTGAAATCAGAGCCAGATTATAGATGCCCGCTCCTGTTCCTACGCCTCCTTGTGTTGTTTGGGCCAGATCCACAACCTGCCGCGAGCTGAAGTCTTTCGACAGATTGAGTGTCGTAGAATCAACCAACTCCGCGCCCCCAGCCGACACCGTAACTGACGCCGTTGTTTCACCCGGCTGAAGAACGGCAGATACGTCGGTGATGTCGTTCAACTTTACCAGTACGTCGTTTACCGTGAGCGTACTAAAGTTCGACCCCGACGGCGGTTGGACCGTTATTGTGTAGGTGCCAGTTAGCAGATTGTTGAACTGGAATTCGCCGCCGCTCGCGCTTTCGGCGGTTTGCGATGTTTGTGTCTTCGGATCCGTAATCGTAACCGCTGCTCCAGGAACCACGGCTCCTGTTTGATCCTTGACCACGCCACGAACTGTGCCGGTGGTCACTTGCGCATGTACAGAGATTCCGCAGGCGAGCAATATAATGGTCAGAGCTGCCTGACGAAACTTAAAACTCACTACCATACAATCCCCCTTCCGAATCGATTCATCTTCCCTAAACGCTTTATGAATTAACCACTCAGCAAGACATTCAGCGAGCCGACCTCACGCACCGATCAAAAGAGTTCTTTGAAAAGTGCGCCCAAATCGTCCTGACGTGGTGCGGGCGCTAGAGCTTTGTTTGTCCCAACGAAATTGGATTTATGGGGAAACGTTTTCTTCTGGGCGCTAGTCTTGTACGAGACGGAGGACCAGGTCTTACGATTTTTTGCTCAAAACAGATGTTTGTTGCTGTTACTGAAGAGCGTGGTTTCTGATTGTGTTACAGCGAACCCTTTTGTTAGAGAGACATCGAATTAGTGGTAATTCAGGTCCGCACCTTGAGGGAATGGGTCAAGGAACGGAACCACCGGCTCGCCACTCAACTTACCAAAGAAGCCACCTCAAGGCGAATTCGTTGCAAGCTCGTGTTAGCCTGCGCAATACACTGGTGAAAGACTTATTATCTATTTAGCTTTTGCGCGAAAGAAGGAGGTGATCATGACTTCTCAAGGACCCGGACCGGCCATATCAGCGATGTTGGCGGTCGCCGATGTTCCAACGGCCGTCGCTTGGTACCAGCGGGCCCTCGGCGCTACCGAACTGTGGAGCCTGGGATCGGTCGCCGGTATGGAGATTGCCGGTGCGCCCTTCTTCCTGGGCGAGCCGGCGAAGAACGGATGGGAGATCCCCGCCAAGCTCGGTGCCACTTCCACCAGGGTCGAAGTGTTTTGCGACGACCCTGACGCACTGATCGCGCGCGCATTGGAGGCTGGGGCAAATGGCAGCCTTGACGACATCAAGGATCACCAAATGCCGTGGGGCACCCATAGGCAGGGAGGGTTCGTTGATCCGTTCGGACACATTTGGTTGGTAGGCGACAAGTCTCCTTTGAGTCGGTTTCCGTCATAACGCAGGTTACTCCACTCATCGGACACATTGTTGAGTTTGTCGAGACCTTTCTAAAAGCTCAAAAGAGTAGAGGTACGAAAATCATGTCCAGGACATTGTTTGCGAACCATCGTCATATCTCGTCATCGCTACTTACGGTGGTGTGGATGGTTTCCACCAGCACTGCTTTCGGTCAAACCACATCCTTCACCTATCAAGGAAAACTGACGGATGCAGGCTCGCCGGCTAACGCCTCATTCGATATGCAGTTCAAACTGTTCGACACAGTGGATGTAGGCACCGGCACACAGCAAGGCTCTACCTTAGTCAATCCAATGGTTCAGGTGGCAAACGGAGTGTTCACCGTGCAGTTGAATTTCGGCCCTGCTGTGTTCGATGCAGGCCCGGATCGCTTCCTGGAGATAGGCATCCGTCCAACCGGGAGTCCAAACCCTTACACGGTCTTGGCGCCTCGTCAAACGATCACATCTACACCATACACTATACGCAGCCTATCTTCTGGCAGCGCGGACACAGCTGCCAATGCCTCACGGCTTGAAGGCATTACATCCAGCGGGTTCGTTCAGAACACGAATTCGCAACAACCCAGCACGGACTTCAACGTCAGCGGCAACGGGACGGCAGGAGGAACGCTCTCGGCAAATCTGGTCAATACTACAACTCAGTACAATATTGGGGGGCAGCGAGTGCTGAGCGTTCCGGGAACAGACAATACCTTCGCGGGGGTTGCAGCCGGTCAGAGCAATACTTCGGGCTTCGGCAACTCCTTCTTCGGAAAGAGCGCCGGCGCGGCTAACACGGGAGGCGGCAGCAACACCTTTTTTGGAGCCTTCGCCGGCCAGGCTAACACTGACGGCAACAACAACTCTTTCTTCGGGCGCAGTGCTGGCCTGTCGAATATGACTGGCGGCAGTAATTCCTTCTTCGGGCGCAGTGCAGGGCTGGCGAATACGACCGGCCTCACCAACGCGTTCTTCGGAACGACTACAGGCCAGGCCAATACGATGGGCGCTCAGAACTCCTTCTTCGGCACCAGCGCCGGAGCGAACAACACGACGGGCGGTAGCAATACCTTCGTCGGCAAAGACACCGGTCTCGCCAACACCACGGAGAGTAACAACACCTTCATCGGCTTTCAGGCTAACGGGGCGGCCGCCATCATCAACGCCACAGCCATCGGCGCAAGAGCGCAAGCGACGCAGAGCAATTCTCTCGTGCTTGGAAGCATAAACGGCGTAAACGGTGCGACCACAAACGTCAACGTAGGCATCGGCACAACCGCGCCTGCGGAGCGCCTCGATGTGGCGGGCAACATTAACACGACAACGCAGTACGACATTGGCGGCGTCCGTGTGCTGAGCGTTGCAGGTACGAATAACCTCTTTGCTGGAGCAGGCGCGGGCGCGGCTAATACTGGTGGCGGCAGCAATGCCTTCTTCGGCAGTAGCGCTGGCTCAGCGAACATTACGGGCTTCGGCAACTCCTTCTTCGGAGCCAGTGCCGGCGTGGCTAACATGGGGGGCGGCAGCAACGCCTTCTTCGGGTACCTCGCCGGCCAGGCGAACACGGACGGCAACAACAACTCTTTCTTCGGGCGCAGCGCCGGTCTTAACACAACAACGGGCAATGGCAACTCTTTCTTTGGATTTATCGCTGGTTCAGCCAATTTAATCGGCTTCAGCAACTCCATCTTCGGAGCCAGTGCAGGCTCTAACACGACCGGCAACACCAATTCGTTCTTCGGAGCCAACGCCGGACTAAACAACGCCGCTGGCTTCTCCAACTCCTTCCTCGGCGCCTTTGCTGGCAACGCAAATACCACGGGCCACCATAACACGATCATTGGTGCTGGCGCGGAGGTGGGAGCAGATAATCTGTCCTTTGCCACCGCCATCGGCGCCGGCGCAACGGTCAATAGCTCCAGCACAATCGTGCTAGGCACAAGCTTGATTGCCGTCCAGGTGCCTGGCACGCTCGCGGTCAACAACCTCGGCGCAGCAGGCAGCACATCACTCTGCCGCAACGCCTCAAACCAGATTGCCGCCTGCTCCGCAAGCCTACGCTACAAAACAGAGGTGAGACCTTTCTTGTCGGGTCTGGAGATAGTCAGCCGACTGAGCCCGATCAGCTTCCGTTGGAAAGCGGACAGCACGCTGGATTTGGGACTCGGAGCTGAGGAAGTGGCGGTGGTCGAACCCATACTCACCATCCGCAACCCACAAGGCGAGGTTGAAGGCATTAAGTACGATCGCATAAATATAGTGCTCATCAATGCGATCAAACAGCAGCAAGAACTGATAAATCAACAACAGAGCCAGCTGGAAAGCTTGAAGAAGCTCGTGTGCCTCGATCATCCCAACGCGGATGTATGCAAGTAGACTAAACCAGATACAATTGCAACCTGACTCTGCTGTCAAGAAATAGCGGGCTGACAAGGGAAAAGGAGAAAGTTATGGTGGCAACAATTTCAAGGAATGAATTGAGGGAGAAAATTGATCGTCGCGAGCAGTTCTTGCTGATAGAAACGCTGCCTGAGACTGCTTATCATCACGCACATCTGCCCGGTGCGCTCAACCTGCCGCCTGACAATGTGACGGTTTTAGCACCCACACTCTTGCCCGACAAAAATGCTGAGATCGTTGTTTACTGCGCCAGCCCTACCTGACATGCATCGGCGAACGCCGCCCGTGAATTGGTGGCGCTGGGATACACGAACGTGCGAGATTACGCTGAGGGCAAATCTGACTGGATTGACGCCGGGCTTCCGGTAGAAAGTGAGCATAAGCATTAATCCTGCCATCTTCCAAGACCATGTAGTCCCGAGGCGTGCCAAAGAGGCCTCCAGCACCTGAGAAGAATTCGGGTCAACAATTATGCAATACGGCCTATTTGGCGTGATCACGGTTGGACCCTGGAAGGGGTGATGTTCATTGCCTTCCAGGAACAATTAACTAATCCCGCAGCGACCGCATACCTGGGTATGGCCTCTCACATCCATATGTATGGCGGCCGGATTAAGGCCTCCCGCGTCTCAACATCGTGAGTTGATAAACAACTCTTTGAGGAGAAGGAGGCAAATCATGAAAGGAAAAAACTCACTACGCAGAATTGGCGGTTTTGTCCTGGGCGCATCATTACTATTCGGCGTAGCAATAATGTCCAACACTGCTGTCCAAGCACAGCGCGGTGGTGGGGGCCACGGTGGTGGCGGGATGCACGGTGGTGGTGGGTTCCACGGCGGTGGGTTACATAGCGGTTCTGATCGGTTCCATGGAGGGTTCCACGGCGATCGCGATCGCGATCGGTTCCACTCGCGCGTATTTATTGGCCCAAGGTTCGGGTTCGGATATCCTTATGATGGATACGACGGGTACCCTTACGGGTATGACAGCGGGTATGTCTTCAGCAGCAGTGAGGCTGCAGACAACCAGGGTTACGCGGACGGGCTAAAGACCGGTGCTGATGATGCGCGCAAAGGTAAAAGCGACGATCCTCAGAGATCGCACTATTTCAAGGACGCCGGCTATAGCAACTTTCCGGAGGACTACTTGGCAGGCTTCCAGCGTGGTTACAGCGACGGGTTCCGCCACTAAGCCCACTAGGGGTCACTTACTTGAATGGATGCCGCGATGGAGGTCGCGGCATTCTTTTTAAGAAACCATAAAACGCATTCGCGTGGGTGTTGCGCGAGCGCTTATAGGGAAATTATCCGCAAAAAACCTCTTCAAGAAAACAAGAAGTTGCTGATTCTGTAATCTTCATGAAACTTGCGCCGGCGGACCCTCGTATTCAAACGTGCTTGACAGGGCTATGTAGATAATTATATGTATAGGCATCTAGTAACTGGGGGCTGCTAAATCCGAGGATCGAAGACCAAAAACCCAAGACTGAAGGCCGAAGATAAGATGAAAAAAAATTACCTGTCCTACACTATGGCCTTAACTCTACAGGCGATTGAGAACGGTTACGGCTACGGCTTCGACATCATGACCGTTACAGGTTTGGCCAGTGGGACGGTATACCCGGCGTTGCGCCGGCTGGAAAACGCGGATTTTGTCGCCTCCAAATGGGAACGACAATCGATCGCCCAGGCCGAACAGCGTCCGCCCCGCAAGTATTACGAAGTGACAAAACAAGGCCGCACGGCTCTGGCAGAAGCGCGTCAACGCTTTCGTCTCCTGTCACAGCTCGAGCCGATTGGTACCGACAAACCCGCGCGACAGAAAGGCTGAGACAAGTCTCGTGTCAAAGCAACTTCGCAGACGACCATGGCTCTGGCTGATCTCGTTCATCGGTGTGATCGTGCCAGGGCGTCTGCGCGCAGACTGGCGCCAGGAGTGGGAGGCAGAGCTGCGTCACCGCGAAGCGATGCTTGCTGAATGGGAGCAATTGAACTGGCGGACAAAAATTAATTTGGTGCGACGCAGCGCAGGCGCCTTTTGGGATGCGCTGTGGATGCAAACCTACCGTTGGGAGGACGCGATGTTGCAAGACATTCGCTATGGCGTACGAATGATGCGCAAAGCGCCGGGCTTTACGGCGGTTGCTGTGCTGGCGCTGGCTTTGGGAATCGGCGTGAACACGGCCGCTTTGAGTGCGGTGAACGGCATGGTCCTGCGCCCGCTAGCCGTGGCAAACCCGACGGAGTTAATGGCGCCGTTTTGGGGCAGCAAAAAAGACGCGCGTGTTTGGGGAGAGTTTTCTTATGCAAACTACGTGGATTTGCGCGAGCAGAACAAAACGTTTTCCGACCTGTGTGCGTGGAGAGAGACTTCGGGCGGGATCAGTTTCGGCGAGAGTCGCAGTGGCGGCGACGATGAACGTGCCGAGGTCGTCTGGGGCGAATTGGTCACCAGCAATTATTTTGACGTGATGGGCGTCAAGCCGATTCTGGGGCGCGGGTTTTTGCCGGAAGAAAACTTCGCACCGAATGCTCATCTGGTGACGGTGATTAGTCAGCCGGTGTGGGAGCAGCACTTCAAATCAGACGCGGCCGTTGTGGGAAAGAATATCTACATCAACGGCCAGCAATTCACAATCATTGGCGTCATGCCGAAATCGTTTCTGGGCTCGACATATTTTCTCCGCCATTCGTTCTGGGTGCCTGCAATGATGGCCCAGAAGTTTGGCCGGCGCCCGGAATGGAACACGGATCGCAGCTCTGCGTTATTCAGATTATACGGACGTCTGAAACCGGGCGTGACGATCGCACAAGCAGAAATTGATTTGAATCAGGTTGCCGGCAGTTTGGGGCAACTGTATCCCAACGAGGATGCCGGCACCAAAATCAACCTCACGACGGAAGTGGATGGCCGGTACGATGCTGCAACCAGGATGATCCAGTACGGCGGTTTGTTGGCTTGGCTTGTCTCCTGCTTGGTGGTGTTGCTGGCCTGCGCCAACGTAGCGAATCTGATGTTGGCAAGGGCTGCCGCGCGTGCCAGGGAGATCGGCACTCGCCTGGCGATTGGCGCCAGCCGCGGGCGGATCATACGGCAACTATTAACGGAAAGCGTGTTGCTGGCGTTGCTGGGAGGCGTGTTGGGCTGGGCGTTGGCGTATTGGGGAACTGATGTGATACAGAAAAGTTTTCCGCCCGTTCCGTACCCGATTACTCTTGACTTTGCACCGGATGCTTACGTGCTGAAGTGGATGATGTTGGTCGCTTTGATAACCGGTGTGATCTTTGGGTTAGCTCCCGCACTGTGGGCTTCGCGAACTGATCTGATCGCAGTGATCAAAGGAGCGGCAGGACAATCGCGAAAGCGTCGTCGGTGGAATCTGCGGAGTGCGCTCGTAGTAGCACAGGTCACGATTTCGATCATTGTTTTGATTTGTGCCGGTCTGTTTATCCGTAGCTTGCGTAAAGTCCTGGAAACAGATCCTGGCTTCAAGACTGAGAATATGGTCACGATGATGATTAACCCGAGATTGTTGGGCTATGATCAGAAAGCAATCTGGCGATTTTTTCCGGAACTCCTGCGTCGTATCGAAACGCAGCCTGGCGTGCGTATGGCTGCGCTCACCGATGAGTTGCCGCTCCAGGCAGGCGATCTTTCGCGTGGGCCCATTGTGAAGGAGGGAGAAGCCGACCCACCGCCGAATCAGGGCTTCATCTCCAAATGCAATTATGTTTCGCCGAAGTATTTCGACACCATGCGGACGCCGTTGCTCGGGCGGGAATTCACGGATCGAGATGATGCCGAGTCTGCTCCTGTTGTGATCGTTAATCAGGAATTTGCGCGGCGGTTTTATGGCAGCGGCGAGAATGCAATGGGAAAGCGCTTTCGCTTCGAGCAAGGGACGCCGTTGATGGAGATTATTGGCATCGCCGAAGACGGGCTTTATCGCACTCTGTACGAAGACAGGCGACCGTACATGTTTCTGCCTCTCTATCAGCAGTCCCACGGAGGGGTGACTTTGGTGATTAGTGCGCAATCCGCCGGCGACTTTCACGCAGTGGCGGAAAACGCGCGTCGCGAAATCTCGCGACTTGATACCCGCCTGCCGGTTGTGGGCTTGATGATAGAGGACGAAAATCTGGCGATACCGTATTGGGGACCGCGTGTCGCAGCAGGCATGGCTTCGACGTTTGGAGTACTGGCGTTGGTATTGGCCACGATGGGACTGTACAGCGTGATGATGTATGTCGTGACCCAACGCACGCGCGAGATCGGCATTCGTATGGCTCTCGGCGCAACTTTGAAAGATGTGCTGCGAATGATTGTCAGTCAGGGAATGCGCATGGTGCTCGTCGGGCTGGTGCTGGGCTTAGCGGGCGCATTTGCATTGACGCGCGTGTTCGCGAGTCTATTATTGGGCGTGGGCACAACAGACCCGTTGACATTTTTTGGAGTAGCGATTCTCCTGTTTGTCATTGCGTTGCTGGCATGTTTGATTCCCGCCCATCGAGCAACGAAGGTCAATCCGCTGGTGGCGCTACGATACGAGTGAATCCACAGATTACACAGCGCAGCAGAGCCGCAACCACAAATCGATCCACGCGCATCACTCGAAATAAATAGAGGAACATTTCGTGTGAGTTTGTTTTTCGTTTCGTGTAATTTTGTGGATCGATTTGTTTTCTCGCAAAAAAACCTTCTCAAAAAAAAGAAGGTCTGACGTTGTTACACTGATTTCTTTCAAGCAATTCCTGGACGCCCATTTCGGTTTCTTGCTAATCTGCGAAGCAACCGACAAGTTCTTGTTTTCTTGAGCAGCTTTTTTTGCGGAGTAAACAAATCGATCCACGAAATCACACGAAACGAAAAACAAATCACACGAAAGGCTCAATTCCCTGTGCGCTACTTCAAGTACTGCCTAATTTATTGTTGCGCGCCAAGCGCGTTGAGCTTTAAGTTACGTCCCTCTAG
>DASQPD010000145.1:0-37379 GCA_035644135.1 Pyrinomonadaceae bacterium | reverse complement strand
GTTCTGGAAGTCTCCTGGGATCACACCTGAAGAGATGAAGAACATTAATACCACTGTCTATCGGCTGGCTTGTGCGGGCTTTGCGGAGAAAGACGGGTCATTTACAAACTCCCAGCGCTGGTTACAGTGGAAATACGTGGCTGTCCCCACGCCGGGCATTGCAAAAACTGATCAGGAAGTTGTGGCGCAGATATTTCTAAGGTTGCGTGAACTGTACCGCAAGGAAGGCGGCAAGTTTCCGGATCCGATTCTGAACCTCTCCTGGTCTTACACGACGCCGGAGAATCCTTCGTTGTCGGAAGTCGCGAAAGAGATCAACGGCAAGGCTCTCGGGGATCTCACCGACCCTCAGACACAGCAGACAATCAAAGCGGGTCAGCAACTGCCAGGCTTTGCCTGGTTGAAGGAGGATGGAACCACGGCCTGTGGGAATTGGATCTATTCCGGCTCCTGGACCGAAGCCGGATCACAAATCGCACGACGCGGAACTGAAGATCCGTCAGGGCTGGGAATCTACCCAAATTGGGCGTGGTCGTGGCCGGCAAACCGACGCGTGCTTTACAACCGAGCGTCATGCGATCTGTCAGGCAAGCCCTGGGATTCCACGCGCAGGCAAGTCTGGTGGAACGAAGACCAGCAGAAGTGGGTTGGTAACGACGTGCCCGATTTCAAAGCGGACTCGAATCCCAAAGATCACATGGGTCCGTTCATCATGAACCCGGAAGGTGTGGGCAGAATCTTCGGACCGCTCGCCGCATTTGCGGACGGTCCGTTTCCTGAGCACTACGAACCAATGGAAAGCCCTATAGCTAATCCGCTGCACCCGAATCAGTCGAATAATCCAGTGGCTAAGAAGTTCACGTCTGACCTCGACAAGTATGGTACTCCGGCAGACGGTTTCAATGTCGTCTGCACTACCTATCGTCTGACTGAACATTATCACTATTGGACGAAGAACAATCCGATGAATGTGCAGCTTGTGCCTGAGCCGTTCGTCGAAGTTCCAGCACAACTTGCGAACAAAATGGGAATTAGTGGCGGTGAGAAAATCAAGATCACTAGCGCGCGCGGCCACTACATCGCCAAGGCAATGGTCACTAAGCGAATCAAGCCGATGATGATCGACGGCAAGGAAACTTATCAGATCGGTATCCCGATTCATTGGGGTTATCGCGGCATCGCAGAAGACGAGGGCAAGACCGCGCTGACTCCGGTCAATCTGCTTTCGCCAGCCGCAATCGATCCGAACGCTTACACGCCTGAGTTCAAAGGCTTCCTCGTCAAGATCGAGAAGGTATAGAAAGGAGGGCATGAGATGAGTAATCCACGAACATTTCAGATTCAGGAAATCTCGGCCCATCCCGGACCCGTTCCCGGCCAAGGCACGCGCCGCGAGGATGAAGTCTGCAAGTACATCGACGTGACGACGTGCATCGGTTGCAAAGCATGTGAAGTGGCCTGTGTTGAGTGGAACGATCATCCGTTTCGCGAGACGACATTCGATGACACTTACCAGACGATGCCGTCGACTGAATGGAATTACTGGAATCTGATCAAGTTTGCCGAGGATGAGCGCGACGGCAATCTGATGTGGCTGATGCGCAAGGATCAGTGCATGCACTGCGAAGACCCTGGTTGTTTGCGGGCGTGTCCCGCCGATGGCGCCATCATCAAGTACGAAAACGGCATTGTCGATTTTCAGCAGGAGAATTGCATTGGCTGTGGTTACTGCATCTCCGGCTGTCCCTTCGATATTCCGAAATTCAACGAGAAGACGAAGAAGGTTTACAAGTGCACCCTCTGTTCCGACCGGGTAGGCCAGGGACTAGAGCCTGCCTGTATTAAGGCTTGCCCTACCGGCTGTCTCCACTTTGGCACTAAGACCGACATGGTGCAGATCGCCAACACGCGGGCGAAACAATTGCGCGAGCAATCAGGCTTTGTCGATGCTGGAGTCTACGATCCTCAATCGATCAGGGGCACACATGTCATCTATGTTCTACACGACCTCAAGCGGCCCGAGCGATACGGCTTGCCTGCGAATCCAGTCATACCTCCGATTTATACATACTGGAAGTGGCTGGCAAAACCAACCGGGCTGTTTATGGCAGTACTTGGAGTAGGTGCAGTCTTCTTTCATCGCATCTTCTATGGTCCGAAGATGCCGCAACCTGAAGACATACCGGAAGTCGAAACAAGACCGCAGGATGAAATCGAAGCGGCGCGAAAGGAGCAACCATGAGCCTGTCTGCCGAGGAATTCGATCGTCGCGCGCGCGGCGAGTTCGCGCGCCTCGGGAAGACCAGGGTGCATCGAGGCGAGTTGCTCCGCCATCCGGTTTACACTCGCTTCCTGCACTGGTCGGTGGCGATCTTTTTTATTCTGTCGCTGCTGACGGGCTTTGCGATCTATTCGCCCTGGCTCTTTCGTTTTCTCACGCCGTTGTTTGGCGGTGGGCCGCGAACACGTGCCTTACATCCGTGGTTTGGTCTGCTCTTCGAGGTTTTCTTTCTTTTTCAGTTCATCAACTGGTTCGGACCGATGGCTTGGACCGAGGCCGACCGGCGCTGGCTTCGTCGCGTTAAGCAATACGCTACGAACGAAGAAAAATTGGAGGCGGAAGAGGTCGGTTTCTTTAACGCGGGCCAAAAACTTTACTTTTGGTCGATCGCCATTACTGGATTGCTGTTCTTGATTACCGGATTACTGATGTGGTTCGATAACGCGGTACCACGCTGGATCGTAGCGATTAGTTATGTCGTTCACGACGTGTCGGCGCTTGTCATGCTCGGCGGGTTGATCATTCACATTTATGAAGGCACGGCGCACCAACCGGGAACGTTCCGATCGATGATCGACGGTACAGTGAGTGAAAAATGGGCCTGGACGCATCATCCTGAATGGTTTCGAGCGGTCACTGGACGCGACCCGCGCGAAGCATACGAGCGAGCACAACGCCGACAGGCCGAACGTCAACGCGCCATGAACGCGAGGGACAGCGAACCGGACGCGCGTAACAGTTCTTCGCCGAGCCGTTCCAGTTGAGGCGATTTGATATGAATGTCGATCGACCTATAGTTGTTGCAATAAGCGGCTTTTCATCAAACGTGGGAAAGACCACGCTCATGTGTGAACTGCTGCGTAGCTTGCCGGGTTGGGAAGCGATCAAATTGACGCGTGGTCATTATCGTTCGTGTGGCAGAGATCCGGCGGGATGCTGCGTTAGCGATCTGCTTCGCGACGAACCGGTGATTCGTTCAGGGCGAGAAGCGAATTATCAGGCCGGAAAAGATACGGGACTCTTTTGGGAAGCAGGCGCTTCAAATGTTCATTGGGTAATCGTCAAAGATGATCAAGTGGAGCAGGGGATCAAAGCCGCGCTGGCACGTGTCAAATCGGACGGCGTGCTGATTGAGGGCAATAGTTTTTTGAATTACGTCACGCCAGAACTCGCGGTAATGTGCGCGCTCTCGGACGGTGGCAAGATAAAACCGTCCGCGCGCGCCGGACTCAAGCAAAGCGACGTTTTGTTTCTTTCCTCACTCAATGTAGATGGCTGCTCCGCGCGAAAGCAATTCAATGATTGGCGAGCAAATCTCCCGATTGCTGTTGACTTCAATGGTCTACCCATTTTCACGCGCGAAGACATTCCCCGATTACTGTCCCTTATCCACCAACCGGGTGAGTTGGCAAAGCTTACATATGGCCATAATCGGTAAACCAACCCGCACTAATCAAAAGGCGCCTGGCGTAGCACATTGAGAGTCGAGATGTGATGAGTTCACCGCAGTAAATCGACCCTTCCCTTCGGAGAGGCAACCACGAATTGGGAATAAGCGCAGAGCGGCCTGCATAATCCATTGGCAAAATGGCGGAAGTCTCGGCAGCTGATGCCGATCTTCCGGCCTCTGGCAACGCGCGGCAGTGCTGCGGGACGTAAGAATCAGCCACGCCCGGATTCTCTCAGGCCATAGAGTCTTTCTAGTTTTCGCCAGGTCTTCACTTTGGTTAAGGAATTTGGCGGAGCAAACCTGAGACGTTCAGCCTTTATTGCCAGCCCGGCATAGCTTAGTGTGGTCCCGGTTGTATGTTTCAACTCGACGAGCGTGCGCGGCAGGCATTGATTCTGTCTGACTCCCATCTTGTTTAATTCGGCGATGAAATCCCGATCCGGAAAAATAAGTTCGGCTGCAAAGACCTCGGCTCCGATTTCCAGCGTCCGGCTTACATTGGATTGATCGCAGTACGAGATTCCCAGATCCCGATCTCGATAGAAGTGTTTCAATTCATGAGCCATAGTAAAAACCATTGGATCTCTCGGGAGATTTTTCGCCAGCATTACCGTTGTTCCCAGCTTGTCGCAGATAAATGCTCCCCGCAGGTTTCTCAATCTGTAGGGCCACAAGTCAACTTCAATACCATTCCTGAAATAAATGCGCCTCATATCGGCAGGGGTTACGCGAGCGGAGTTCAAACCGTTTTCGGCGCGTACCTGGCGCGCGAGTCGTTTGAGATCGTCGTAATAATCGTGCGGGTTCACTTGTGTTTACCTCCCTTGCGGCCAGGTCTTGGCCGGCTCTTCCCCTGGTATATCCTGCGGGCCTTTCGGAACTCGGCATATTTCATGAGTTCTTCCAGATCCGCCGGATGCAATTGCCTGGCAGTGCGCAGCAGCGCCATTACGCGGTCGTCATCGCTTTCGGTCCCCTCGGGCGGGAAGAAGCTCATCATCGATACGCCGAAGAAACGGGCCAGTTTTTCGAGATCTTCGAGGCTGGGTCGATACATGCCAGTTTCCCACCTGGAGATCGTATTTGGGGCAACCTTTATGTGATTGGCCAGCGCTTCCTGAGACAGTCCTTCGCCGCTGTTGTATGAGGTTCGTAACTGTCTTATTTGATTGGCTACATAGTCAAGAATTCGCATATGAGGCTTTTTCTGCATCCTCTTGCAGGATCATATTCCGACATTCTGGTTGACAAGGCAAGTTGAGTGGCGATATTATACCTCATCGGAATAAGATCGCAAGATTTCACTTTGATCAGCTATTAAAGACTACCTCACGATGAGCGATTTTACTTTTCGCAGGCGTGTATTTCTAGCGTCGGTTTCGACCGGCTTCACTTCGTACGTCTTCGCCGAGGTAGAGTCTAGTCAGGGTGGTGAATACAAGTGGGGCCACTACATGGTCAGTATTGCGGATTGTCGACGCCGGATCCAGATCGAGTTCTTTCTGGGGACAGCACGCGCCCGCCGCCAGAGTCTGGCAAAGATTGACCGGTTGCTTGAAGTGCTAACAAAATTTCGGCTCGCGTTGCTAAAAGAGGCGCACCTCATTGCCGAGTGTGAGAGGGAAGGGAAGCGCGTGCGAATTAAGGCTGTCACTCGAAAACCCGCCGGTTAAGTCGAACCTGGCCGACTCTGCAACTATTGAGCTAGTCCGACCCGGCGCAGCAAGTCCTGGTATCGCGGATCACTGCGCAGCGGGTCGAAGCCGGGCTCCACCCTCAAAGTGGCAAGGGTTGCCGAATGCTGCAAATATGCCTTTTCGAGATAGGCTAACGCCTGGTCCTTGTTGCCTACCCCCAGGTACGCCCAGACAATAGCCGCGGGATCAACTGGTTTTCGCTGGTCCCATTGCAGCAGTTTCTGGAGCGCACGCTCGGCTTGTGCCTGGTGCCCGGACCGGCCATAAACGTACGCCAGTTCAGACCAAGTCCAGGGCTGGTCCCCATACACATGGCGCCACTTTTCGATCTCCTCGAGCACATCCGTGAATAACCCCTTCTGTTCGTAAGCAAACCTGATGACACCGGTGCGCGGGAAGTTAGGATCCATTTCTCGGACGACACGAAATTTCGCGATGGCCTGATCATACTGCCGCGAGTAATACAACGTTGCGCCGTTGTCCGCCGCAATGATCAGAGAGAGCGGATCAAGCTGGCGCGCTCGTTCACTCTCGCTTAGCGCCTCGTCGAAACGTCCCAGCCAAGTCAAATGCTCGGCATACCAATGATGGGCGGTGGCGTAATTGGGGTTCAACTCAATGGCCCGCCGGAATTCATTCTCCGCAGTCTGCCAGTCCCAATCATAATTCTGGACGATCAAGGCCAATGCCGTGTGGGCTTCGGGAAGGTTCCCATCCAGCTCAACAGCCCGTCGCGCCGCGGCTCGCGCCTTTGGCATGAAATCTGGCTGCGAAAGCTCACTGTAACCACCTAGTAATGCATAGCAGTCGGCCAGACCGGCGTAGGCCCGCGCATAGCTGGGATCTTTGGTCGTGGCCTGTTGAAAATAGTCGATAGCCTGTTTAAATCCCGCAACGTTTCTCTGGTTGAAGAAGTACTGACCCTTAAGATAGAGGTCGTAAGCTTCGTAACTCGTTGGACCAGAAGAAGTCTGAGAGGCTTGCCCGGACGACGAGTGTCCACCAAGAGTCCGATGAATTTCATCCGTCACTTCCTTGGCGATCTCCCCCTGCAATGACAACAGATGAACTACCTCACGGTCATACTCTCGCGCCCAAAGGTGACTCTGGTCTTTTGTCTGAATAAGCTGGGCGGTGATTCGCACTCTATCCGATTCGCGCCTCACACTGCCCTCCAGGACGTATTGGATCTGAAGTTCACGGCCGATCTGGTCCATTGGCTCCCGGCTGTTCTTGTACTGCATGACGGAAGTGCGGGCGATCACACCCAGGTGATCTGGATCAAGATTGCCCAATTGCGTGATCATCTCCTCCGTGAGGCCGTCACTGAAGTAGTCCTGGCTTGCGTCGCCGGTGAGGTTCTGGAACGGGAGCACGGCCAGCATCAACCTGCCGTTTTCTGGCTGAGCGGTGGCCGAGGAGCGGTGCCGCAGCAATAGCAACGATCCGACCGCGCCCAGGATCATAGCAACCGCAGTAGCGGCAAGCAGCGTTTTCCGCCGGCTTGTGCGCGACATATTGCGTCCGGTCATTACCTTGAGCACGTAATCGGATCTGTCCGCTCCAGGTGACTCAATCTCGAGTGACTTCAGGAGACCTAAATCACTCTTGAACTCTTCACCACCAACTATAAATGGGGAATCAGCAGCTTGAACTCTGGTGGGGGCGATTTGATTGGTGGCTACGCTGCTATCCAGCGGTCCTTCGACCGGTGCAATGAACCGGTAACCACGTCTCGCAACTGTCTCAATAAAGCGAGGATGGCGCGCATCGTCGCCTAGCGCCTTTCTCAACTGTTGAATGTTAAAGCCTAAGTTCGCTTCCTCTACAAAAGTGTCAGGCCAGAGGCGATTCATCAACGCTTCTTTTTCAACGATCCGACCGCTGTTCTCAACCAGAATCAGCAGCGTGGCAAAGACCTTCGGTGTGAGCGGCAGAGGCTTGCCCTGACACAGCAGAATTCTCTGATCCGTATCCACCGTGAAATCTTCGAACCGATAAAAGTGCTTCATCGTCAGAGACATAAGGGCTCTTAAAACTTTCTTAGAACTTTCTTGTCGGACTCTCGGGACTTTTCAAAACCGTCAAGGCTAATTTGGAACCCTCCTAACAGAGGATGGGTTTTTGTTTGTTGATTTTAGCAGCGGCCTAGAGTGACAGCAATCCAGTCGCGTTGTGAGGCTGTGTCAGCACGTCACGGTCGCTTAAGAGACCACATGGAAAGACATCCCAGCAAGATTCGCAGTGCGATGTCGAATACAACTTCCGCTTAGAGTGTCTCCATAGTCCGCTGTCTTGGGAAGCCACTCAGTACAGAAGGGAGATAACAAAGTGAAGATGAAGACTCGCCTCTGGCTAGTTCCGGCAGTAATACTACCCGCCCTCGTCCTCGCCCTGTCCTGGCCGCGGTCTGTTACCAGGGGTGATCCTGCCCCGCAGAACAAATCAACCGAGGCGCCCGCTCCACGCAACCGCGTCCTGGCTCGGGCTCTGGATATCGAAAGGGGACGTTTGCGGCCGGAGAAACACGAACCACGACTCTCCTCGGGCACGCTCCGGGCGCTGCTTGCGGCCTCGGGGGAACTCGACAAGCGCGCCGCTGAAGTAATAGCACCAAACGCTGCGGCGGTGGCAACACAGGGTGCGGTGCAGTCAGAATCAGAGCCATTGTCGAACAAGGGTACCCAGGGTTGCGCAAATGTATTCAAGAGTGGTTCGCTCACTAACACTCGCGTGAACCAGGATTGTTCGTTTCGTTTCCAAGCCGAGGAGGTGATCGCCATCAATCCTAACGATTCCCGCAATCTCGTTGCGGGCCAAAACGATGGCCGCATCGGGTTGAATAACTGCGGTTACGACTGGTCATTTGACGGTGGTAAGACTTGGGGGGACCTGGTCCCGCCATTCTGGGGATTCTTTCTAAATGATTTCCATACGGCCGACGGGTGCAGCGATCCCACCGCCTCGTTTGACGCTCGAGGAAATGCATATGTAGGAGGGATTCTCTTTGACGTTTTCTCAGAAGCCAATGCCATCGTCGTCGCGAAATCGAACTCAGACATAGGCGGCGCATTTTTTCACAGCCCAAGGGCGGCGCTTTCCTTCCAGACCTACCGCAACACGCCTTTGGGCGTCGTTGTAAGTGACGACGATCCGAATATCTTCAACGACAAGGAGCTCATCGTGGCAGATACCAGCGCCGGCAGTCCTAAGGCCAACAATGTCTATGCGACATGGACGAGGATTACTCTTAACACAGGTACTGGCGTCGGCTTCAAGGCCCCGATCAACTTTAGCCAATCCACCAACGGTGGCGCGACATGGTCACCCAGTGTCGAAATCAGCGGCGCGAATGCCGCAATCTGCACATTTGGCAGCGGTTCCACCAACCCGAACGCCTGTGACGATGATCAGGCCTCGTTTCCGATTGTCGGCCCAGACGGGACGATTAACGTAGCATTTGGCAACTTCAACACGCCTGGGGCTGGTATCAATCAGGCCTTGTTCGTCTCCTGTCCTGCCGCGGCCGACTGCAGGCAGGCGGCGAATTGGACGGCGCCGGTTAAGATCAATGACCTTATTGATCTTCAGCCGCTCGGACCAGATCCTGCGACTGGTTGCGGTCTCTTCAACGGTTGCTTGCCGCCCAACGGCTACTTCGTACCACAGGAGTCATCCATTTCCATATCGGTTGATCGAGATAACAACCTTTATGCTGTCTGGGCGGATTTCCGCAACGGTGGCCCACCTTGTAACACCGGCGATGCTACGACATCAACACCGCCCTGCAACAATGACGTCTTCTACGCCTTCTCAACAAATCGCGGCGCAACTTGGAGCGACGCCATAAATCTCGCGCCATTGGGGCGCTTTGGACCCGCCGCGCAATGGCAACCGGGCAGTGCCGTGACTCCTGCCGGCGATGTTCTTTGGGTCGCCTATTATGATCGTTCCTACGGAGACTGCGAGTTTACGGGCTGCAACGATATCACCCTCGCCAAGATTGCTCAGCCCAGATCGCAGTTACACAGCCCACAGTATTCGCGGCTAACCACGGCCTCAATGCCGAACCTGGTTCCGGCAAACAACCCTTTTCAGTTTGGTTTCCTCGGCGACTATATGTGGGTCGCTGTGGATAGGGAGGGCCGCCCGCATGTGGTCTGGGCTGATACACGCGGTCGGAATGGTGCGGTCGAGGAGGACATATATTTTGCTAGAGCATCCACGCCTTAACTCGTTGGAGCTTTGTCGTAGGGAACGCATTATCAATGCTGCGCCTGGAGGGGCCGGGTTTTCATCCCGTTAGGGATGGCATGTTTATAGACCTTGCCACGCCAAAACTCGAGCGCCCTTCGGCGCTGGGATATTTCGCGATGGTTCGATCTATAAACATTTCACTCGAAACGGAGTGACAAGCCGTTGCTCAGAGTTGTTCAACTCAGAATGCGCATCGTGTAGCAAGGTGCGGTTGCAATTAAATCGCTGCAGCCCAAGATGCCAGCGGCGTTCCGACGCTACCGCGTTTTCGGTGCTGACCTCCTGTCACAACGATCCGGATTTCGACACATGCTTTAGGGAGAACTGACATGGAAAACACTTTCAGTCCCGTTTTGATCAACTCCACCCGAGACGGATGCGACATCTCGCATACCGACGCCGGGTTCACGCTCATCGAGTTACTTGTCGTCCAGGCGATCATCGCTGTTCTGCTCGGCATTACGCTTCAGGCAGTGCAGAACGTGCGGCTGTCCACTGCCCGCGCGCAAGCTGCAAATAACCTGCCTCAACTCGGCAGTGCGGTTCAGGCTTTTTATGTTGACAATGGCAGCCTTCCCCAGAGTTGGGGTCCGTTTGCCGATTGGTGCGCTCTTAATTCGGATCGCTGCAACCAGTCATTCATTCAATTGAAGCCGGACGGACATCTATATGGGTGGCAATACTCGATCGTCCAACCCGAAATTAACGGAACCCCAAGCGCCGAAACACCTCCTCCTTCGAGATTCCAATTGGAGGCTGAGCCAATCTATCCCGGCGTTACAGGGTCGAAAAGCCTGGTGATGACCCAGGATGGCAATATCACAAGCTCTCCCACTCCCGGCGCGGATGAAGGCCGGCGCCAGATGTTCGATCGCCTCCGCGACAGAGGAGCCGGCGTCATCAGCGATCTGCTAAGCATGAATCCCGATGCGTCATCAATGGTCCGTGCATATGTCGGTGCGACCGGCAGGACCGCGTCCGTTTTCAATATGCTCGATCACAATGGTGATGGGATCGTCGACATTGGTGAGCTGCAGAATTTTCCACGCGCTGACGCTGGGACTCAGGACCCACTTGTCTCATTCTTCGCGTTCGTCAACGATGAAATGAAGCTGGACCTAATCAGCCCGGATCTGAAGGCGACCATCGGCGTTCACCTGTCGGATCTTCACGGTGATCCAGCTGCGCAATTCTTCTCATATGACGGGCTTTGCGATTTGACTAGAGCATACGTAAACAACAGGAGCGACGACGACGGTGGAGTTGCCAACGGGTTATGCGCGAAGCTTGAGGCTGCAGAGGACGCGGAGGCCCGCGGTGATGATGAAGCTAAACAGCATCTGCTCGATGCTTATACGAATCAGCTGGCGGCTCAAACAGGCAAAAGTCTGACCCGCGTAAATGCGACAACTCTGACCCGCCTGGCCCAGACGCTTCGACCCGCCACAATCGCGGCAAACTAAATTGAGAGGAATCATCAATATCGATGGACCACGGCTTTGCAGAAAAAGTTCAATACCACACACGGAAGTGTGTGGATAGTTCAGATCCTTTCTACAAACAAATTAATCTCAAGTCTTGCGCGCGTAGCGCGCTGACGGTTAAGAGTCGCGTTTCTTAGACGGGATCTGAACAATCCACACACTTCCGTGTGTGGGATTCAATCCTCGCCTTACCACTGCCGTGATTAGGATCTTGGAGTTTTTGTGCAAAGCCATGGGACTACTGTCTCTCGCGAAAATTGGGGGGATCATGTTTAACCTAACCAGGTTCTTCCGACTCTCTATTTTGATCACCGTGCTTGTGCTCGTCGCAAACGTTGCGCGCGCCCAGACCAGCACGTTCACATATCAAGGTCGTCTGACTGATGGCGCCAAACCAGCAAACGGCCCATACGACTTTCAGTTCAAGTTGTATGACGCACTGACAGGCGGAAACCAATTGCCAATCGGTTCGCCAGTCACACTCAACAGAAGTGGAGTAGTTGCAACAAACGGCATCTTCACCGTGCAGCTTGACTTTGGGGCAAGCGTTTTTCCCGGCGCCGATCGTTTTCTGGACATCGGCGTCAAGCGTCCTACCGATTCATCTTACACGTCGTTAAATCCACGCCAGCAGCTGGCGTCGACTCCATACTCTGTGCAGGCTTTAAGTGCGACGAATGCTGTGAACGCCACTAATGCAACACAACTGGGCGGCGTGGCGGCAAATCAGTTTGTGCAGACGAACGATACGCGCATGTCCGACGCTCGTGACCCTCTTCCCGGGAGCACTAACTACATCCAAAACAGCACAGCGCCGCAGAGCGCGTCGAACTTCGACATATCCGGCAACGGTTCAGCCGCAGGCACATTGTCGGGTAATGTCGTCAATGCGACTACGCAGTACAACATCGGCGGCAATCGAGTGTTGAGTGCATCGGGGAACAACTTGTTTGCTGGACAGAACGCAGGTACATCCAATACGACTGGATCCTCGAATGCTTTCTTCGGCGCAAGTGCAGGCACGGCTAACCAAACTGGGTTTAACAATTCGTTCTTTGGCTACCTTGCTGGCAACTTTAACAGTAGCGGCGGCCAAAACTCGTTTTTCGGTTGGCAGGCAGGCGTTTTCAATACAATAGCCCTCAATGGTTCGTTCTTTGGCGCGGGTGCCGGACAAAACAACACGACAGGTAATTCTAATTCTTTCTTTGGCGCGGGCGCTGGCTTCTCAAACACGACAGGCGCAAATAATTCGTTCTTTGGCCAGTCCGCAGGGGCAGCAAACACCTCCGCAAGCGGCAATGCGTTCTTCGGTTCCTCCGCGGGCTTCCATAACACGACTGGGCCAAACAATTCGTTCTTCGGCTCCGCGGCTGGTAACGCGAATACGACTGGGTCCGACAACTCATTTTTTGGCTCGGGCGCCGGTGATCTGAACTCGACCGGTACGTCGAATTCGTTCTTCGGTTCATCGGCGGGCGCCGCAAACACGACGGGCTTCAGCAACGCGTTCTTCGGCTCGGCCGCAGGCATCAGTAATACCACCGGCACTCTCAATTCGTTCTTCGGCGGTAACGCCGGCTATAGCAATACAACGGGAGGCGCCAATGCGTTCTTCGGTCTTCAGGCTGGAACAAGTAACACGACGGGCAATGTCAATTCGTTCTTCGGCTACCATGCTGGGTACGCCAATACTACGGGCGCAGCCAATTCATTCTTCGGCGAACAGGCTGGACTACAAAACACGACCGCTAGTGAAAACGCGTTCTTTGGCTTTAATGCGGGTGTCAGCAACACTACCGGTCCAAGCAATGCCTTCTTTGGTGGAAACGCAGGAGCCTTTAACACAACGGCCGGCAACAATTCTTTCTTTGGCGCCTCGGCAGGTCAAAACAACACGACCGGCACATACAATACTTTCTTTGGCAGAAATTCGGGCCTTTCAAACACGACCGAAAATGCGAACACATTTCTCGGTAGTAACACCAATGGAGCCGCAGGCATCACGAATACGACGGCGGTCGGAGCCAATGCTAGCGTGACACAGAGCAATTCGCTTGTGCTGGGAAGTATTAATGGAGTTAACGGAGCGACTGCTGATACAAATGCCGGCATCGGCACAACCGCTCCAAACGCCCGACTCCATATCGCTGTCAATGGCGGTAACATCTTGCTCGGCGATGCCGGATGCGCTGCAGGGTCAACCGGTATAGGCTTCGGCTCATCGCTTTCCGGCTGCACGAATTACTCGCTGCGCGGAGACGGCACCGACACGAATATCAATCGCCCGACGGGCGGCGCAATTTACTTCCGCGAAAACAATACGGCGCAATTGATCATTGAGCCGGGCGGCGTACTCGCGATAGCCACTCTCGGCGGAGGTCCCGGCGCGACATTATGCCGTAACAATACTACGAAGGAAATCTCGAACTGCTCATCGAGCCTACGGTACAAAGACCACCTCGCATCGTTCACGTCAGGGCTCGACCTGATAAACAAGCTCCGGCCCATCACTTTCAACTGGAAGCAGTCGGGCGAGCGAGATCTGGGGTTTGCGGCGGAAGCCGTCGCAGCAATCGAGCCGCTGCTGGTCACCTACAACGACAAAGGCCAGATCGAAGGCGTGAAGTACGAGCGCTTGAGCGTCGCCTTCGTCAATGCCTTTAAGGAACAGCAAACGCAGATCCAGCGACAGCAAGATCAGATCAAAAGCCAACAGAACCAAATCGATGCTTTAAGGAAGCTAATCTGTCTCGATCACCCGAACGCTGATGTTTGTAAATAAACAGCTATCCACAGATTACGCCGATTACGCAGATTCGATTTCGCCCAGTTCACCGAACTGACTTGCTTTCTTGAACAGCTATCCACAGATTACGCCGATTACGCAGATTTGATTTCGACCAGTTCACCGAACTGACTTACTTTCTTGAATCTGCGTAATCAGCGTAATCTGTGGATATATTTGTTTACAATTCCTTCACTCACCACTTTGCTGCAGCAGCTTTGCTACAATGCCGGTCCAACCTGTTTGGTGACTGGCGCCGATACCGGCCCCGTTATCGCCGTGAAAGTATTCGTGAAAGAGAATCATGTCGTGCCAGTTTGGATCGGTCTGAAACTTCTCGATCTCTCCGAAGACCGGCCGGCGACCCTCTGCGCCGCGTAAGAAGATTCGTGAAAGACGCCTGGAAATCTCAGCCGCCACTTCCCACAGCGTCATCATCTTGCCGGAGCCCGTCGGACACTCGACCTTGAAATCATCTCCCAGATAACGATGGAATTTTTGCAGCGATTCGACGAGCAGATAGTTAAGCGGAAACCAGATAGGGCCACGCCAGTTCGAGTTGCCGCCAAAGAGTCCTGTACTCGACTCTGACGGTTCATAGTCAACCCGGTGCTGCGTCCCATTAACTTGCAGGATATACGGGTTATTCTTGTGGAAACGCGAGATCGCGCGAATGCCGTATGGCGAGAAGAACTCATCTTCATCAAGCATGAATCGCAAGACACTTCGCAGTTGATCGCGGCTCACGATTGACAGCAACCTTCGTTCAGCATTTCCCGGCGTCCTCATGCAAGCTACGTTCTCGGTCAAATCAGGACGGTGATTAATAAACCACTCCATGCGCCGCCTGAAGTCAGGCAGTTGGTCCAATAAATCAGGCTCGAGGGTTTCTACTGCGAAGAGCGGAATCAGGCCCACCATCGAGCGCACCTTCATCGGCAAGGCCTTGCCTTGGGGAAGGTGCAGCACGTCGTAGAAAAACCCGTCCGCGTCGTCCCACAACTTAATTTCTTCATCGCCGCGGTTGTTCATTGCGCGAGCGATGTGCAAGAAGTGTTCCCAGAATTTGCTCGCGACGTCCTCGTAGGAGGGATCTTCTTTTGCCAGCTCCATCGCGATTGCCAGCAGATTGAGCGCATACATTGCCATCCAGCTTGTGCCATCGGATTGCGCAATGTGGCCACCCATTGGCAACGCGGCGCTTCGATCAAAGACGCCGATGTTGTCCAGACCGAGGAAGCCGCCCTGGAAGATATTCATTCCTTCAGCGTCTTTGCGATTAACCCACCAGGTAAAATTCAGGAGCAGTTTCTGGAAGACGCGCTTGAGAAAAATAGTATCGCCAACGCCGCGGCGTTTCTTTTCGATCTTGTAAACGCGCCACGCAGCCCATGCGTGCACCGGTGGGTTGACGTCACCAAACGCCCACTCGTAAGCCGGCAGTTGTCCGTTTGGGTGCATGTACCACTCGCGCAACATCAACACGAGTTGCTCTTTCGCGAACTCTGAATCAACCAGGGCCAGCGGCACGCAATGAAACGCGAGATCCCAGGCCGCATACCACGGGTACTCCCATTTGTCAGGCATCGAGATGACGTCCGCGTTGTAGAGATGCTTCCACTGGTGATTGCGGCCGTTGCGCCGTTCCGGAGGCGCAGGCGGATTGAGTGGATCGCCATTGAGCCACTGCTCCACGACATAATGGTAGAACTGCTTTGACCAAAGCAGACCGGCGATCGATTGGCGCATCACCGAGCGCGCATCGTCAGAAAGATGTCGAGGAATAACTGTTTCGTAAAACTCGTCAGCCTCGCCGATGCGTTGGGCAAAGATTTTCTCGAAATCGACGAAAGCATCAGCATTTTTCTTTTGTGTCTTATTCGTGAGACGGAGCCTAATTATCGCGGTTTCGCCGGGCGCGACAGTCAGCAAATAATTCGCCGCCGCCTTCGTTCCGACCTGCGCGGGATTCACTGCCTGGTGAGCGCCATGAACTAAGTAGTCATTAAGGGCGTCCTTGACGTACGGGGTCGCATTGGGCGCATTGAACAGACGCTGAGTGTTGGTCTCATTTTCCGTAAAAAGAAGTTCCGGCGCGCCTTCGCAAAAGAGCCAGCGTCGGCCCAGGACGGAGTGATCGAGTTCGATTACACTTGTGTTGGCCCTGCTTAAACTTGGCCGCGGTTCTGTTGCATGATCCCAGGACCACGTATTGCGAAACCAAACTGTCGGCAGCACGTTTAGCGTTGCGGGCTCCATGCCACGATTCACGACACTGACGCGCACGAGAACGTCTTCCACATCCGCTTTGGCATATTCGACAAACACATCAAAATAGCGATCATCGTTGAAAACTCCCGTATCCATCAGTTCAAACTCGGGGGCGTCTTTGCCGCGGCGACGATTCTCATCTACCAATTGCCCGTAGGGAAATTCAGCCTGAGGATACTTGTACAAATACTTCATGTATGAATGAGTCGGAGTCGAGTCGAGATAAAAGTAATACTCCTTGAGGTCTTCACCATGATTGCCTTCGCTGCCGGTGAGACCGAAGGCGCGCTCTTTAAGGATCGGATCACGGCCATTCCAGAGCGCCAGCGCAAAACAGATCAGTTGATGGCGATCGCAGATGCCCGCGAGTCCGTCCTCGTTCCAGCGATAGGCGCGCGATCGCGCGTGATCGTGTGGCAGGTAGTCCCACGCGGTGCCATGCGCGCTGTAGTCTTCACGCACGGTGCCCCACGCGCGCTCGCTGACGTACGGCCCCCAGCGCTTCCAATGTGCCTTGCGCTCACGCGACTCTTCGAGCCTCTGCTCCTCGGCAGTCACAGTTCGTTTTGTTTTAGTGTTCATGGCCATTGGTTCTTGAATTGTTTAGAGAGACATCGCTTAGACTCATTTCCTTTTGTAGGTTGGAAAATAGTCGCGGTTTGACTCTGAACCTTACAATTGGGGGCTCACGCGCTTTCATATTTAGAGATTTTCATCGGTGAAACTATGGGCAAAACCACCCAACGCTGAACGCGTTGCAAAACCCAGCCAAGGGTTGCGCTCTGGCAACCCTGGGAACACGCATGTAATTTATGGAGGATGCAACGCTGAAAGCGTTGCATCGTTATTCGCTGATATCAAACCGTCGCCACATCTGTACAGTACCGCGAGCGAAGCGACCGGATGTTACAGTCGACTTCCCGTAATTGGTAGCAGTCAATTACTTAGTTGAAAGCAACATCCGGTCGCTTCGCTCGCGGTACTGTACTGGTCGCGCTTCGTGCGGGTATGAGGACTTTTTGTCCAAAGCGGACGCGAGAACATTGTAGAAATCTGTTCGGCGCCGCCATCACACAATGCACTCAAATCGATACATTTTCCCGGCCGTATCGCAGCACTTTGGCCATCCAAATCAGCTCGCCAAGAAACTGCTCCATGCGTCTGACGTACGCGTCGCCAAGAAGCTTGCCGTCACTATTAAAAAGCTTTTGGGCTGAGGAAAAAGTTCCATCCCAGAAGATCGTTACCAAGCCCAACTCTCGCAACACCGGCAATAGGTTTTCGATTACACGAGCGCCGCCGAACCCGCCCGCCGAGACGCCGCAGAGGCCCACGGCTTTGTGGATGTACTCTTTCAGATTCGTATCGAGTGCATGCTTCAATAATCCCGGATAGCCATGGTTATATTCCGGGACAATCAACACCAGCGCGTCGGCACGCGCGCAGGTCGCGGAAAAGCGCGCTTCTTTGATCGCTTCGCCGGCATCGTGCGTCGTGAAGTTCAGCTCCCGGAGATCGATTAGCTCGGTCTCAACACCGGCGCGTTCGTTCACTTCGCTGAAGACGAATTTGGCGACGTTTTCGCTCGCACGACCCTGTCGTGTCGTGCCGAGAATCACCGGTATAAAAAGGGGTCGGTCTGACATTGTTAACTACTCAAGATAGGGAAAACTGCGAGTTTCTGTATGTCGAGTGGTAATCCCAAGCGATTTCAAGTTTCACAATTTCGGAAGTGGTTCAGTGCTTCACTTCTCCACCAGCGCCATTACATGGCCATCAGGATCGCGAACCAAAACGCTTTTTGAGAACCCGAATTGCGGGTTGCCAAGGGCGATCACACCTGGTGATACCAATAGATAGTTTTTCTGGATCAGATTCTGCGCGGCTAAATCCAGGGCGCCGATCACCAAAGTGGTTTGCCAATGGAAGAGATCATTTGCTCGCGCATCGGCCGGAAATGGCCGGCCATCGCGCGGCGCAAGATACTCGAGGAATTCGATGCCGGGCCCCCCGCCGCCGGCTCGGAGACTCGTGATGCGTAACCTTGCGCCGAATACATTGTTCAGGTGTTCCTGTTCTGTGCCGTAGTTTTCGCTGGCGCCGGCTATCTTTAGCCCGAGAGTGTCCTGATAGAACTTCAGACTAGCTTCAGTATTGCTTACTACAATTGCCGTGTGATCGATTCCGAGAAACAACTTGTCATGCTGCTGCCATTTTGCATCGCCCTTGCCTTCGGGAAACTGCAGGATTTCCAGTGCATGTTTATCCGGATCCTTAAAATAGAAGGCCTTGATGCCGCTCGCATTCTTGTTCCAATCAGGCAATAGCTGCGGACCGGTCGAAGCGTGCTCAACCTTGTTCTGCCGCAACCAGGCGTAAGCCTTATCCATATCGCTGGTAATAATCGCAATGTGTTGAAACCAGCGATCATTGCTGCGCGAGTCAACGGGAACCGGACGGCCTTTGGGCGCCAGGTATTCTGTCAATTCGATGAACTCATTGCCGAGCCGCATGCGCACCACGCGGATACGCAATCCAAAAACACCCTCAAGCCGCTCATAGTTATCGCCTGTCAGTTCAACATCCGAAACCCTCTCGAAAGTGAGGACTTTCGTGTAGAACTCGATGGACCGGTCCATGTCGGAAACAGTGATGCCCACCGCGCCGACTCTTTCCACAGTTGCAGACGCCTTCTCCGGAATCGATGGGAAGGGGACGCGCAAGCCGATAACACCAGCGCGCGCGTCCGTCGGCAGGGATTGAGCTCGGGTCGGTAGTACGAGAGTACTCAGCGCAACCAGGGCAATAAATGAAAAATGGAAAATGATAGATGGAAAATGGGAGATCGATCCTGCTCCTCTGCGTTCATTTTCCATTTTCCATTTTCCATTTCTCATCTTTCATTTACTCCAATCTCAGTGTTCCGCGATTGGGCTCAGCCAAGCCGCTTTAGAAGGTGATCGCCGACTCGCAGGGCGTTGGCCATGATTGTCAGCGCTGGATTAACCGCGCCGCTCGATGGGAAAAAGCCCGCATCTACTACATAAAGGTTGTCGACTTCATGTGCCTTGCAGTTCACGTCGAGGGCCGACGTTCTCGGATCATGTCCAAACCGGATCGTGCCGTTCTGATGGGCCACCGCCGCCAGGGGAAGTCGTTGCCCAAGATATAGACTTCGCGCGAAAAGGCCCTGATGACATTCGTGGCCGTGAATGTCGCAGTTGGTTTGTTTCATTGCCTTTTGAAGACTGGCTTTCAGGCGATCGTGGCCTTCGACGTTGTTCAGCTTGTACGCCACTTTGATCTCCCCTTTGCCATTCACCGTCACGCGATTTTCGGGATCAGGCAGGTCCTCGGAGGTCAACCAGAAGTCCAGCGAATGCTCGGCCATCAATTCAAGCGTCCATCCCGGCGCAATTGCCGGCGCTCCAGCCTTTAACGTGTCCGCGTCGAGCTTTCCGACGAACGAGATGTGACCCATCGGGTATTGCCAGTCCCTGGAACCAAAGTAGAAGTCATTAATCGCCAGCGTCTTTTGAAAGATAGTTGGGTTAGGGCACTTGGAAAGCGCCATCAACACTGAGTTGATGTGGCCCATGTAGTGACGTCCTACCACATCTGAGCCGTTCGCCAGGCCGTTGGGGTGCGAATCATTCGCCGAACGCAGCAGGAGCGCCGCCGAATTCACTGCGCCGCAGGAAACAACGACGATGTTCGCAGAATACTCTTCGGTACCGCCGTTCCGATCGACAATCACTTTACTAACTTCGCGGGCATTGCCGTTGGTCTCCAACCGCAGCACTCTCGCGTTGGTCAGCAGCGAGACGTTTTCGTGTTCCAGCGCGGGATCGACGCAGATTGTTTGCGAATCCGACTTAGCGCCAATCAGGCAGGGATGGCCATCACAGGTATTGCAGCGAATACACACACTCTTTCGTGGATCTTTTTCGTTGAGCTTGATTCCGAGCGGCACATGGAAAGGCTTTAGACCAGCTCGTTCGAGATCGTCCGAGAGATGCTGGATGCGTTGCTCGTGGCTGACCGCTGGAAATTTATAAGGAGCGCTGGCGTACGGTTCCGTCGGATCCTCGCCGCGGTTGCCATGCACTTGGTAAAGATGTTCTGCCTCAGTGTAGTAAGGCTCAAGTTCGTCGTAGCTGATCGGCCATGCAGGCGAAATACCTCCGTGATGTTGAATCTCGCCAAAGTCTTCCTTGCGCAAGCGGAACAATGCAGCGCCGTAAAACTTTGTGTCGCCGCCAACGAAGTAGTTGGTATGCGGGTGTAGTGCTTCACCATTCATGTCGTACCACGACTCTTTGGTGTTGTATCTGGCGTCGAGATTGACGGCCTTCGTGCTCCAGTTTTCTTTTTCCCGAGGCACGTAGTCTCCGCGCTCCAACAGGAGAATCTTTTTGCCTGACGGCGCGAGCTTGTAGGCGAGGGTGCCGCCGCCGGCACCCGTACCGATGATGATTGCGTCGTAGTGATTCCTGCTTATCATGATGCGCTCCGTCTGAACCCTTACCAGGATGATGGGGCTGATGTTGAGACAGGCTCTCCTGAATTGAACTTAGCGACTCATCGATTGCATCGAATCGCTCATCAAAGGCGCTGTGCCAAAGTTGACGCTGAAACGCTTGCACCAGATCGTTACCGCTCGATACTTGCTCAGGTCAGCGTTGGCCGGCAGTTCATAGTTCTGATCGCCGATGTTTCCTTTAAGAGAGGCTACATCGATGAAACCCGCGCGTGTCACCGTGTCGTTGTCTTTCGCGTCTTCGGTAGCGATTAGATAGACGTGGACGTCCGGACCGTTGGAAGTTTCAAAGTTTGTCAGGCGAAGCGTTCGCTTGCCATCGGCGAGTTGAAAGACTGTCGCAGTCCCTTTCGTCTCGTGAGCACCGTTGTGAAACTGGCCCGTGGCAAGCTTTGTCGTTGCGTTTGCCGCCGAAGCAGTCGGAAACTGGTCGTTAACTTTCTGATTGATGAAAAGTCGCTCTGGCCGGAATGCATACCAGGCTCCGCCTGCGACTAGAAGAACAACTAAAAGGACTACAAGCTTTTTCATGTTTAAAGTCTCCTCTCAAGAATTACCGCTAACCTCTTACGCCCTAATAGTCGCAGCCGGGAGCAAATCCTTACGAAGCGGTCAAAATGGCTAGTTGTAGCAACGGCTTTGCCTCAAAAGTCCGAAACGAATCCTCTTATTCACACCGGGCTTCAGCAGTCACGATCTAGCGGACCTTGATGGTGTAATACAGGAGCGTTCCGCCGACCTCCTTGAACCAGTGCGGCACGCCGGTCGGAACAATAATCACGTCGCCCTTCACGAGTTGGCGTGTATTGCCGCCCTCAATGCGCGAGCCGCGAATCTCGTTGGGCGCAATCTCTTTGGTTTCCACGGCTGTGCCACCCGTGACGAATGTTGCCGTGCCTTCCATCACGTAGATGATGTCCGTGTCGAGCGTGTGAATCTCCGCTATTCCGGGTTTATCGCGGCGGCTCGTGTGGACCATGTAATTGCGGCCCGTACCGTCGACAAGCACGGCGCCTTTTGAGAAGGAGGTCGCAACTTGATCCTTGTCAAAGAAAAGAACGGGTGCTGTGCTCATTTGCCCTGCATCACTCACCTTTGGGTCACCGGCAAACACGTTTGCTCCGGCAATGGCAAGCTCTTCATCCTGCTGCGCGCTGGCGGCACCACTCACGCCCACGCCACCAACTATCTGCCCGCCAATCATGATCGGAATGCCGCCCTGCAATGGGGTAAAAAATCCGTCGGGTAACGCCACCATCGCGGTGCGTCCGTTCTTGATAATGTCCTCAAAGGCTTTGGTCGGTCGCTTGAACAGCACTGCTGTTCTCGCCTTGCCAATCGAAATATTGGCGCCGGCTGCGAACGTCCCGTCCAGGCGCTCGAGCGCCATTAGGTTTCCGCCGTCATCGACCACAGCGATTACGCCGCCTGGGGCGTTGTTCTTGTGCGCGTAAGTCACGGCTGCAGAAATGACTGTCTTTGCTCCATCGAGCGTAAGCACCTTCTTGTCTGCAATCTGCTGGGCGCTGGCGACAATGTTCATCGTCATCACCAAGAGCGAAATTGCGATCGTCTTAAGCATCGTTCTCATCATTGCCTCTCCTCAATACTACATTCCGGATTCCGGAGTGATCGTGACGCGAAAAAGTTCGGCAGTCTTCGTGTAAAAGACCACTCTTTTCGCGTGCTCGACTACACCATTCTCGGCGGTACCTGTGTTCGGAGCCTTTTGACGCGGCGCCTGATCAGGACCAACGCCGAGTTCCTGATTCACTTCCGTGCCGGCATCCCAGAGTGTTATCTGCGAGGTGACGTCGCCACCAAGCGGCATGTCTTTCAAGTCGAACAGAGCAATGCCGTTTGTCTCGGGTGCATAGAAGAGATCATTTGATTGACCAAACATTAGAGCCATTGAGAGCTTCGTTCCCGGTGACGCATTAAAGCTGAACTCATACGTCCCTCCTGGTCCAATTGGACCCGGACCCTTTGTTCCTACGGGGGTGTTGAAAATACCGTGCATAGATGAAGCGTGATGCATCATCTCCAACGCGCTTACCAAACCGGCTGGATTGCCGTCTTCCGCCTGTGCCTCCAGGCCGCTGCTGGCCTTCTTACCTTCAGAGAAGAGTGGCGACCTCTTGTTGTGCAAGACCCACATGCCTGGGCTGAGGGCGAAGGGCCACTTCGTACCATCCGCGGCGATCTGCCCGTCAGCGGTCGAAATGTTCTCAATGCGAACTGTGAACTTTGTTGGTTGACCCTTGCCGAAGTGCATTGCGGAGGCCACTAAGAATTGAGCGGACAGCGCAGCTCCGAGCATAGACAGGCCGATTAATAACTTGCGATATTTCATGAGTAGATCTCCTTTAGAGTGACTGATTAGCTTTAGCTCCGAAGCTGCACCGGAAGATGCAACGCATGTTGTTCTGGTGGTGCAGCTTCGCACATGCCACCGAGTAGTTTTTCTTGAGACGCCTGTAAGTTTCAGCCGCCAGCAGCATGCCGAGCGGTGGCGCCGTGAAATAGATCCAGAGCGACGTCCAAATATTTCCCACTGAGGCTGAGCCAAAGGTACGCGCGGGATTCATGCTCATACCTGAAATCGGCGATTCAATGCTGATGTAGGTAGCGACCAGAACGCCTGCAAAAAGACCAGTCCAACGACTCAGCCTCTTTGTATTCGAGACCATCAGAATCACCGACATGAGTATGAAAGTGATCGCCAGCTCCGCCAGGAAGGCTGGCAAAGGGCCGGCTGGGCCAGGGACGGTGGCCGCGAACCTCACTGATTGGTCAGCGACCAGACTGCCGAAAAACATGTAAGCGACAAGAACGCCCGCAATACCGCCGATAAACTGAAACAGTGTGTAGAAGGCTGCATCCCAGGGCTCGACTTTGCCAAGCCAAAGGAAAGCCAACGTTACGGCTGGATTGAAGTGTGCTCCTGAGCGTTTGCCAAACGGCGAAAAGACAATTGCTATCGCGGTCGAACCCATTGCAGTACCCATCAGCAGCCGTCTGAACGGCTCCGTGGTTATGGCCTGAGCCACCGGCGAAGCGGGATGAGAAAGCAGGACAGTAAAGCAGCAGGCGGAGATCATGAAGATTCCTAACTCCAACGCTTCCATTAAGTATTCTGGCCAATGCCCTCTTAAGGCCTCGATCATCTGTTGGTTCCACCCGTTTGAGTCTTCGCGCGACGCTGGGACGGTCTCTATCTTCAATCGTTGACGCAAGCTGTCGAACACATTCGTACTGTTAGAACTTGTCAGTTCCATCTTTGTCTTCGCGCTGCCCGCGCGAAACCTCCGCTAGTTGTTGATAGGAAGCGGCGTTTGTTAGCCGAGAAAAGGGTCGGTTAAGCCAGCGCTGATTAGACAAGCCTTGTATGTACCGGTAGTGTTTGCCGGAGGCGCTTGCCGCTTTACCGCCATTCGCTCTCGCATTCGTCTACGCCGTGACCTTATTTTCAATAACCTACGTCGCATAATCTCGTTTCCCCTTTGAAGACGAACCCTTTGTTCAGGCTAATAGTCGCAAGGACTGGTTGTTCCTTACAGATCTTATTTATGAGATGTCACGTTTGCTGAGGGATTCAGCGATGCGTTCGCGAGCGGTAGCATTGAGCGAGTCTGAAGAAGGCTGGTCCAATACTGTCGGGGTCGGCCTGCGGATTATTTCTCTCAGAAACCTAATTTGCTTGAGGTATCGAGCACACCAGGCGCAGACCAGTAAGTGCAGCCTCACCTGAAGAAATTCCCGAGCGCGGAGCCGTCGTTCCATCGACGCAGACATCAACGGGACCATCTCCTGGCAAGGACTTAACCAACCCAGTAGCCGTCGTCTCAGCGCCCTCTTTATGTTTAGATAGATCGTCAACTGCCTGGTCTTGTGCCCTGGTTACTGAATTTACTGATCAAGCGATGGGGGCGCGTAATTTCATTCATTCGATTGTGACTACTGAATTCAACCCTCCATGATTGTCAGGCACCTTTCTGCCGTTGCTGGGATCTTCGATCCACCGCCGGCCATTAACCACAAACTTGTATTCATAATGCCCCGGCGCAGGGGCCTCAATCTCGGCCCGCCACAGTCCATAATCATTCCGGGAGAGCGGCATCTGCTGAATATCCCACCCATTAAAGCTGGCGGCCAGAGAAACAGAAATCGCTTCATCGTCGTGATAGACAAAAA
Organism: Pyrinomonadaceae bacterium; assembly: GCA_035644135.1. Classification (GTDB taxonomy): domain Bacteria; phylum Acidobacteriota; class Blastocatellia; order Pyrinomonadales; family Pyrinomonadaceae; genus PSRF01. Next base: position 12,417 of record DASQPD010000145.1, on the reverse strand, counting down.
CCAGATGGCCGTCTGTTGCGCGGGGTGGATTGCATCCCACGACCTTCAGCGAATGTTTTTCCTTTTTTGCTAATTCCACTGCCCGGCGGGCGTTCACAACCCCGTATCCTTGCCGGATTGCCGGTGCATGGGCTATGCGATCCGCCGTTGAGATCAGAATGTTCTTGACTGCTCCGGGTGTCAGGTTTGGATTGGCCTCGATCATCTGCGCCACTATGGAGGTAACAATTGGCGCTGCGAACGAAGTCCCATCGACGTGCTGATAGTGAGCTGACACAATCTTTCGCTCGCTCAATGCCGACTCGACGAAAGCTCGGATCGCGGGCGCTCCTTTCAATGTTAAGGCAGCCGGCATTTCGATTTTCACGCAGAGCTCCCGAGCAAGTGCGGGAAGCTCGTAGTCTGGGGCTGCGGCAATCTTTGACAGAGCCTCAGCACGTTCGTAATTGGTTGTGCCCGGAAGTATTGGCGCTGCAATCCACATCGCAGGTGCAACGATCTCGGGCTTGACCGAACCGTCGGCCGTGGGGCCGAAATTCGAGTGGTAAAGGTCAAGACGGTTTCGTTCGATCTCGTTGTTGTCGTTGTACCCTCCGACGGTAATGACCGAGGGTGAGTTTGCCGGTGGGATTGAATGACTGCCATCGCCGCCGGAATTTCCGGCAGCTGCAACCACGACGATGCCATGCGCAATTGCCTCTTCGGCTGCCTGGTCGATAATACTTTTTACGCAGGGAACATCTTCATCTCCGCCCAGTGAAATATTTAGAACGCGGATGTTGTAGCGTTCGCGATTTTCGATGATCCAGCGAATGCCAAGCGCAATGTTTTCTTCGCTAATACGACCCTTCTCGCTTACCTTTACAAGGATCAGGTCCGCTTCACAGGCAAGGCCTCGATACACTTCATCGCACAAATGTCCACTTCCTGCCGCAGCCACCGACGTTCGCGTCCCATGCCACTGCCACGCCTGCGCCGGCTCGCTTACATCGAGAGACGACTTCTCGTCAGTCAAGTCCTTGTAAGCGATGATGCGATTCTGAGGGAGCAGCAGATCCGGATGGGGATAAAACCCTGAATCGAGAAATGCCAGCGTTACGCCCTTTCCTCTGTAGTTCGGGTCGGCATCAAGTCGAACATGCGTCGGAATAACTGCAAAACGATTGGGCCTGTGTTGGTGATCGTGGTTTGAATTCATTTGTAATTCGCCCTGGAAAAGGACGTATGCCCCGGCCTGCCGATTAAACGCGCCCACATACTCACGGCGGGCCGGGACAAACCGCTCCCCTTAGGTTTGTCGCGCGAGACACCCGTTCCTTACAGGATTGATTTTGTCAGTTATTGCTAGTGAGGTTGTGCCTGATTCTTTCACGCGCTTCCGAGGAAAGAGCTGGGCCACTTGAATACGGAGCATTATTGGATTCAGAGCCCTCGACGCGGGCTACATCACGAATTAATAGCAGGTGCTCGAGATACCACTGACACCACGAGCAAACCCACAAATGAAGTCTTAGTCCCACGCGTTCACGCACGGTTAGCTGGCGCTCCATTGATTGAGAGATTGTCGTCACTGTCTTCTCGCACGGTGCGAGGTGGCGTAAGAGGTAAAACCGGATAGCATGCTTCAATTTGTCGTACACGTTCACTGGATTCTTACCGTTCGATGCGTTTGAACCAATTGATTTCGAGACAATTCCGCAGGTGCAACCGCGCGCGATGCAGCATGACCCAGAGATTGTTTACTGTAACCCCGAGAATGTCGCAAATTTCTTCGCTCTTGAGACCATCGATCTCTCGTAGTGTAAACGCGCTCGCCGTTCGGCGTGGCAAAGGTGCGACACAATCGTTGAAGACCTTCCAAAAGTCGCTCCGCTCGATCAACTCGGCCGGGCTAGCGTGCCAGTCGGTTGGAGCGTGATTGAGATTCCAATGACCCGTCCACTGATCTGTTCTTTCGAAGAACTCATGATGTTCCGAAGCCTCATCCGACTCTCCGAGCGGAACCTCTCGATTGAGTCGACGAAAATGATCTATGACTTTGTGTTTCAAAATGCCGACCAACCAGGTGCGCTGAGATCCTCGGCCCTCAAACTTTTCATACGCTTTCAAGGCAGCAAGGAAAGTCTCCTGGACCATGTCCTCGGCCGCCGTAGTGTCGCGCAGTCGAAAAAGAGCGTATTTGAATAAATAATCGCCATGCTGGTCCAGCCACGCTGCTGGGTCTGGAGCTTGATCGGGAGACTTACTTTGTGCCGTGCTCATAAGGATCGCGGACCATCGGATATTCCTGGGAGAACCTCCGATCTCTTTCGAGCGCTTCAACGCGTTCGGCAGCTTCCAATAGCTTGGATAACAAGTTTACTATGGCTCGAACCTTGTATAGGTAGATTACCTTAAGCGAACCCGCTAGCAAACCTAATTTGTTTTTAATTCTGTTAATGCCCAACCTGGGAGTTTGGCGATCATGAAACCATTGACATGTCGGGATTGCGGCTATTTGCTCGATTCAAGCTTCCGTGGGTGCCCCCAATGCGCGATGAATTTGGAAGCCGAAAGCATGATCGATCGTTTCGTCTGGCAAAGACTTGTTCCTGTGCTGATTGTTGTAGGCTTAGCGATAGCGTTCGTCGTATTTTATCTGGCCGCCCACTGATCCGCAGAAGCGTTGAACAATCATCTGCAATTGGCTGCTTCAGACACGTACGCACCTCGAATCGTCTGTGATCGAGGTGCGAACTTGTTTCGAGAGTGGGTAGCTCTTAGTCATTTCCACCCGCTTGCATCCCAGCCTGGTTCAGAACAACCTTTTGGTCATTGCCATCGAAGGCGATACTGACGAATGCCGTGTCATTGCCATCCTTCACAGTATGCAACTCGGTGGCCCTTGCTCTACCCTCACGCATCTCGAGTCGCGCTGTCCCTTTTGCAACAACTTTCCGGCCCTTCAGGATCGACAGCTCTCCTCTTTCCTCGTTAAAGATCACTTCATATGTACCGCGCTTAACAACTGTCTCATTGACCTTTGTATCAACTGCGAAGGTCACGGTCGTCTTCTGGCTTTTTGCAAACGCTGCCACGCCGGTTATGGTGACGAGCAACAGTGCAACAACAATTCTACTTACTACGGATTTCATGGACTACTCCTTCATTGTTAGGCTCCGCTGCGGAGCGATTTTATTAGACAGGCATAAGAACATGGTCTCTGCCAGATTTAGTTCGAAAAACGCGAAACCAAATGTCCGACATGCTTCAGCTTGTCGACGAGATTGGCGACACTCAAGCAATGATATTACCCATAACGTCGTACATTGAGAGTTCCCGATGTTGACGACAAGCTGAAGCATGTCGGACATTCGGTTGTGCCGGCAACGGACCACTGACCACTGAAAAACGGACCGAGGGCCGCCACGTTCGTTTCAACAACCTAATTGTCGTGAGCAAACACAAAAACTTACAGAGGGAGGCTGCCGATCCGTAAGATTGGATGATTTTGGGGCTCAGACTCTCGCAGTCAGGAATGAGAGAATCCTGAGGGACAGCCTAAACTGTCGTCGTGGACAACTAAGATTGATGGGTATTTCGTGAGCCTGATTCGAGCGGATGCTGCGGACTCCAGACTCCGGACTCCGACTTCCTACTTCTTCTCCTCAAAATTGAGCGAGACTGAATTTAAGCAGTAACGCAGACCAGTCGGCTTTGGGCCATCATCAAACACGTGCCCAAGATGCGAACCACACCTGCGACACTTCACTTCGGTTCGCACCATACCAACGCTGCGATCAGTTTCTTTGATTATGTTTGACTCCGAAATTGGTGCGTAGTAGCTGGGCCAGCCCGTGCCCGAGTCAAACTTCGCATCCGAGCTGAAAAGCTCGAGCCCACAAGCTGCACAGTGGTAGACACCCTTCCTGTGGTTTTCCCAATAAGCACCTGTGAACGCCCTCTCCGTCCCGGCCTCGCGCAACACGTGATACTGCGCAGGCGTCAATTCCTGACGCCACTGGTCGTCGGTCTTTTCAACTTTATCCGTCATCTTTGCCTACTCGGTGTTCTGTTTAGTGGATTTGCTTCGCATCTTCCATCAGAAGTTGCTGAATCGTCCGATCCGTTTCATCGTAGGCGCCTTCGCCGACGTGCGTCCAACGCACGCGACCGGTCTTATCGAGTACAAAGACCGTCGGCCATGCCTCAACCCGATAGGCGCGCCACGTTTCGTAATCGTTGTCAGTGACTACAGGATAACGTATGCCCAGGGAAGCAACCTCACGACGTACATTTTCAACCTTCTTTTCTGTGTCAAATTCGGGCGAGTGTACACCAACAATCGTCAGTCCCTTATCGCCGTAAAGTTCATGCCAGCGCTTTATGAAAGGCAGGGTGTTGCGGCAGTTGTAGCAACCGAACGTCCAGAAATCGACTAGCACGACGCGGCCTCTCAAACCCTTTAACGTCAGGGGGGCAGAATTGATCCAGCTCCCGGACGCGAATTCGGGGGCGGTGGGAGACTCCGTCTCTGACATTAAACTGTTCGATGAGACAAGCTGACTACCACCAGTGAGTCGCGCAACGCACGCATTGAGTAAACCAAGTGGTCCCAAGCCTTTTGCATAACCTGCCGTTATTACGAAAGCGGAAGCAACAACCAGCAGCCCTGTTGCAATAACATTTTGTCGGTGCATTACTTAACTTCCTTTTACTGTTTAACTGTAATCACATGCTAAGCAGACATCAAGTTACCGAGCGTTTGATGCAGCTTCTTCGATTAGGGCTGCAACCTCTTTTGGCCTGGAGACGTAGACCGAGTGACTGGCGCCTGAGACTTCGACCTTGTGGCTGTTGGCCCGTGCGGCATACCATCGTTCGAGGTCGGGGTTGATGGTTCTGTCTTTTGTAGCTACCAACATCCAGCTTGGTTTGCTCCTCCACGCAGGCTTGGTGATGACTGCATTGAAATTGGCAGCTGCGATGAGCACCTGCGAACGCGCCATGAAAGCGGCTTGCTCGACAGACAGGTCGGCTGCGAAGTACTCACGAAACTGCGCGGGGTCGAGGTAAGTGAAACCGTCTGACGTCTTCTTTATCGCAGTAGACTTGCTGAGGTCACTTGGGAAGCGCTTTCCGTCGTCAGCCTCACTCTCTCCAGCATCCGGCATATGGGCCGCGACGTACACTAAACCGGCAACAGATGGATCCGTCCCGGCTTCAGTAATTACGGCTCCCCCATAACTATGAGCGACAAGAATGCATGGTCCATCCTGTTGAGCAAGGACGCGCTTGACAGCCGCGACATCTTCTTTGAAGGATGTCTCCGGCTCCTGGACGATGCTGACGTTGTAGCCATCCTTGACAAGAATGTCGTAAACGCCTTTCCAGCCGGAACCATCTGCCCAGGCACCGTGAACCAGAACAATATTCCGAACGCGACGCCCTTCGTTCTGCGCTGAGACCGCGCAGCAGATCAACAGCAATAATACGATGCAGAGGGAATGAGACATTGCTCGTGCTACTCGCATGGCTACCTCCGGCAACTTCATTCAGGCCGCTCCTCGTGATTGCATCAACGAAACCTCGCGTGGCGTCGCAGAACTCTCAAGAGCGAATCGCGCGATTTGGGCCTTGCGTAGAAAAACAACGCCGGGCTGCTTCTGAGCGTAGACAATGAAGTCCTCTAAGACCTGGGTCGTCTTTGACGGGAAGTTCTGGCGGCGGATGTCGTGACCATCGCCCCGCGGTTAACGTGCTCGTCTGCATGAATCGATTAACTCCTATCCACCAGAAGTCAGTTAATCCATAGTTCTCATTTCAATGAAGGGCCTCTCTCGGTCTGCCAGCCGAACAGATGTTTGGCCTTGATCATCTCGACTACAACGGGCGGCACCATCGACTCCCAGGAGGGGTCTCCCTGCTTAATCCTGGCCAAAACATCGGGTGTGCGAATCGAGAGGTAAGACTCATCGTAGGTGCGAATCGGCACAACCCGTCCAATCTCGAGCAATAGGTGGTTGAGGTGGTGCCACGGGGCCGGTACATCCGCTTCCTTCAATGTCTGGATCAAACCGGAAACGGGATCGCGAGTCGGATACACGTACATTTTCACCGATCGTTTGAACAAACGACCAGCGGATTCAAGAACGCCACCGGGCAAGTCCAGGTAGTATTTCTCATCGGCAATCTGACGAATGCTTGGCATCCCGACTGCCAAGCCGATCAAGCCGTCCGTGTAGCGCGCCAGGTATTCAGCCAGTTCGTAGTACGGCTCGAAGCTCGAAATCAGTACGTCATAGCCCAGAGCACCCAGGATATCTGCCCGTGCAAGGAAATCAGGATGATCAACATCGGGACCGGCGCTCAGGGTGCGGAGAGTCATCTCCGCCAATACTACCGGCCTTTGCCCGTCCACTCCGGGCTCTTCTAGAAACTGTTCTCGTGCTCGGTCCAGCAGGTCAAGCGTCAGATTGGTGGCCGGGCGGAAACTGCCGCGCTCGACCAGGATCGGCTGCTTGTAAAGAATTTCCGACGGCTGCACGACCTGCCCATCTGCGGTGAACATCGCAGCATCAGTCAGCCCGAGCTCGACTAGTTGCAAACTCATGAGCCGGTTGTCCACGCCTCCGAAGGCCGGGCCCGAGAACTTGATCATGTCGATCTCAACCTGCTCGCGCGACAATCCGTCCATTAACGCCGCAATCAGATCCTCAACTGGGTTCCTTCGATGGAAGGCGCCGTGAACTAGATTGACTCCAAGAATGCCCAACGCCTCTTGCTCACGAGCCGCAGTTGAGTCGGAGAGGTGAGCATGGACGATGATCTCCGATGGTTCCTGGCGAGGCTCGGCTTGGAAACGAATCCCGAGCCAACCACGGCCATTCTCAGATTTGCCGTAGCTGCGCGTCGCCGCGGTGTCTGCGAAGACGAAGAACTTTTTTGAATCACCGCGTCCGCTTGCAAGCCTCTCCAAAAGTTGAGCGAACTCCTGGTCAAGCATCGCCTCCAGTCGCTGTCGGCTGACGTAACGCTGCGTCGGTCCGTAGAGTCCCGTGCTGACTGCCATGTCGTAGGCCGAGATGGTCTTCGCTACGGTTCCAGCCGCGCCGCCGACCGAAAAGAACCATCGGGCAACCTCCTGGCCAGCGCCAATCTCGGCGAACGTGCCGTAAGTCGTTGCGTCAAGATTAAGCGCCAACGTTTTCTCCCGAGTATTTGAAGGCGTATTATCCATTTAGTTACTCACGACTTGCTGCGCTTGCTGGCCGTCGCTGTTCGGCGTGCCTGCGGCTTCCCACTTAATGAGTTTGAGATCGAGGACGAAGATCGAATAGATCACAGGAACCAGCAGCAGCGTGATGAAGGTCGCGCAGAGCATTCCGCCCATCTGCGCGTAACACATAGGTTCCCACAGCGGCCCGCCGCGAAGGGCTAGTGGGACCAGCGCAATCACCAAAGCGAGTACCGTTATCAAAACCGGGCGCAGGCGCATAATGCCCGCATCCAGCACCGCCTCCTTCAGTGGTTCACCTGCCGCATGCTTCTCTTCAATGAAGTCGAAGAGCACGATGATGTGACTGACGATCAACCCGACCAGGCTGATGATTCCCAGGAAAGCCATAAACCCGAATGGCGTGCCCATGATCCAGAGCGCCGTAAGTCCCCCCACTATTCCGTAAGGTACTGCCGCGAAGACGACAAACGGCTTGATGGCGTTTTTGAACTGATACACGAGACTGAGAAATATCGCAGTCACGGAGATTAACAGCACGACCACCAGATTTTTGAAACCCTTGACTTGCTCCTCTTCCGATCCACCAATCTCCATTTGGTAACCAGGCGGCAGCTGATTTGCGAAGGCTGTTAACTGAGGGCGGACGGCGTTTATGACCTCAGAAGGCAGGTGTCCCGCTTCCGGCATGCAGCCAACTGTGATCGTGCGAAATTGATTGCGGCGCCGAATTGTCTCGGTCTGCATCTCGTGGTCCACCGATGAGACCTGCCGCAGCAGCGCCTTCTGTGGCCCTTGCGTGGAATAAACATAGAGGTCTTGCACATCGGCTAACTGCGCGCGTTCTTCCATCCGCAGCCGTGTCACAACCGGGATCTGCTTATCCCCTTCGCGCAGCACCGTCACCTGCCCGCCGTTGATCCCTGTCGTCGAAGACGCAGCCACGTCAAGGTTGGTGATTCCCGCTGCGTTCGCGCGGTCGGGGTCGGTTTCAAGCTTGACGGCAAAGCTCTCCTCGCCCCAGTCGTCGCGGATGCGCTGAGCGTATGAAGTGGTGCGCAGGATATTCTTCACCTTCTCGGCTTCCTGGCGCAGCGTGGCCATATCTGCGCCTACGATACGAACTTCGACCGGCATCGGGATGGGTTTGCCTGTATCGAGCTGTCGCGCATCGATCCGCGCGCCCGGCACTTTTTCGTCCAGCGCACTCTGAATGAGGCCAATCAGATCATTAGTGTCGTGCTTGTCTCTTACCTGAATGACTAGCTGTGCATAGTTCAACTTCTGCAGCTCGGGCGAGACCGAGAACCAGAACCGTGGGCCGCCGCCGCCGACAAACGTGGTGAGTGATTCAAGGACCTCACGCGGCTTCCCATCTTTCCCGGGATGCACCTTGCCGTATTCCTGGGCCGCCTCGCGCACCACTTCTTCGGCACGCCGAGCGGCTTCATTCGTGGCGGAGAGCGGCGCATCTTCCGGCAGCCACACATCAAGGTATGAAAGGTAAGAAAGATCCTTCGGAAAGAAGTCGGATTTGAGCCGGCTGGCAGCGAGTCCGCCCCCGGCCAGAAGGATGAACGAGCCGAGCAGCACCTTCCAGCGATGATTGATTGCCCATTCGCCGACACGGTAATAAAAGGCCGGAAACCCTTGTTTGCGCCGCTCCTCAATCGGCGGCTGAGGTTTGGCCTTCAGCAAGTAATAGCCGAGGAAGGGGATAAACATCATCGCCACGATCAACGCTGCTACCAGCGAACAGGTAAGCACAATCGGCAGACTGTACAAGAATTCGCCCGTGCTTCCCGGCAAAGTAAGGAACGGCAGGTAAGCGACGATATTGGTGATCGTGGCGAAAATGATCGCAGTGATAAGTTTTGTCGGACCAAGCCATGAAGCGATGAGCGGCGGCTGCCCGCCAGCCAGCGAGTTCTTAATCGCATCACCGGATACTACTGGCACATCCACCAGCAGGCCGAGGGCAATAATCAGGGTAGCGATGGAGACTTGCTGAAGATCGATCCCCAGCGCATGCGACATCCCAAAAGTGATAAAGAGCGTAATGGGAATCGCGAGTCCCATCAGTAGGGCCGAACGCCAGTCCCAGAAACCAATCAGTGAGACGATCACCACCAGAATAATCGCCTCATAAAGACTGTCCATAAACAGGTCGACGTTCTCTATGACTTGCCGGGGCTGGTCGGAGGTGCGCGCCATAATCAGGTCTTCGGGCAACTGTCTCTTGACCTTGGTCAGCGCTTCGTCGATTGCTTTACCGAATTCGCCGATGTATTCACCCGGGCGCATCTGGACCGCAACCGTGATAGCTCGCGTGCGCTGCCAATTGCCTTGTGCGTCGCGCGCTTCGTAAAAGTTGAGAAAGCGTGGCGGGCTGTCATAACCGCGCGCGACGTCCACCAGATCGCGGAGGTAAACGGGCGCGCCGAGGTTCGTCTGGCTGACGGCCACATCGCCAATCTCCTTTTCACTCTTGAACTCGCCTGAAGGATCGATGGAGAGGTTCTTTCCAGCAGCTTCCAGTTGGCCGCCTGCCAGCGTTATGTTGCGCGCGCCCAAAATGTTCGACAGGTCTGATGTCTTCAATCCGTATGAAGCAATGCGTTCCTGAGAGTAGAGGAGAAAGACTTTCTCCGGCAGAATGCCAGAGCGCGAGACTTTCGATGCTTGCGGAACGCTCTTGAGAGTCTTCTCGATGAGATCGGTGAAATCATCCATCTCCCGGTAGCTGTATTTGTCACCCACCACCGAGGCTAGCTTGGAACGTGTCTCTTTTGGATCGCGGATCACCACCGGCTGCCAGCTATCCGGGTGTAAATCCGAGGCCTGCAACCGGTCGTTGATAAACTGCCGCGTGTAACCAAGCAAAGCTTCATCGCTCGCGTCGGACACGCCATCCACTCCGACAAAATTCGGCTCTACGATGACCTGGATGTCACTGGCTGCTTGCTTGTCCTTAAGGTAATCAGCAAACAGATTGAGCGGCTCTTGCGCGATGCGAGGACTGACCGCCTGGGTTACACCGATGACAATTGTGAAGCGCGATCCACCGCCCACAGTTGCATACTGTGCCCGGTGACGCGTGATCGCATCACCGATTGACTTCGCGCGCAGATCGATCCCCGTCTCGCTGATCTTGGGGCTGGCGACTGTGAGCATGAGGGCCGCTGTATCGCCGAAGTCCTTGATGAAATTGACGGGACCGGCCCCGTCCGGCAATCCACTGACAGTGCCGAGTTTGAGTGCGATGTCGTCAAGTTCCTTGCCGACCTGGCTGCCGGGCATGTTCTCGTCCAAATCTACATAGACCACGGAGAAATTGGTGCGCGAGATTGAGCGAATCTTATCCACTCGGGCGTTCTGGGCGATCTTCTCTTCGACCTTTCTGGTCACCAGTTGCTCGATCTTCTCGGCCTTCGCCCCAGGCCAGGCGGTGATGGCGACTGCGCTTTTGACCGGCGTGTCAGGGTCTTTGCGCTGGGGCATACTCCGATAGCTGTAGAAACCCCAGACACAGACAGCAATCAACATGACCCAGGCGATGTGCCGCTGCTCGACGAAGAAGCGCGAGATGTTGTACTTGCTCTTGATGATTTCTTCGTCGCTTCTTGCGGAAGACATTTTCTTCTCCGGATCGCCGGTAGTCAGTGGTCAGTTGTTCTGGTTCGTGTCTTTTCGTTCGTGGTTCGTGTAATTTCGTGGACTCGCTTTCGCTTCAGCAATGAGGATCCACGAGAAAAAAGCCTATCCACGAAATGACACGAACCACGAACGAAAAAACACGAACACAGTTATTGGCCACTGACAAGACCACTGACGTCTCAAGGAATCACTTTTACTGGGTCGCCATCCCTAACGAGTGTGACGCCCGTCGTGATGACACGATCGCCCACCTTCGCTCCTTCGATCACAGCAATCGTGTTGCCGTATGTTTCCCCCAGCTTCACGTCGCGAACTCTTGCGATCTGGCGTCCGCCTTGCTCTGTCACTACGAAAACGGCATAGCCGTTCGGATCGGTCGTGGATTTCACGATCGCATTCAACGGCACCACCGGCTGCGCTTGCCCAGCCTCCGAACGTCCCACCCTGAGCGAGACAATCATGCCGGGTCTTAGCAAATACTTCGGGTTCGGGATCGTGACTTCGACATTAAAGACCCGGCTCTTTGGATCGGCGGCGGGAAAAACAGAAGTGATCTGTCCCTGGAATTCTGTGCCGGGCATGGTTTCAGTCTCAACAATCAACTTACTTCCCAGTTTCATTTCGGGCACTGCTATGTCCGCAACGCCGAAAGCCGCTTTGACTGAAGATGTGTCGGCGACTATGAAACCTGTTTTACCGGGCGAGACCAGTGTCCCTTTCTCGACGGATTTCTGGAGCACCAACCCATTCAACGGCGACTTGAGCGCGGTGTCCTGTAGGGGAATTGTCTTCTCATGCACGACGGCCTGCGCCCCTGTTGACCTGGCCTTTATTACTTCGATTTGCGATTTGGCGGAATCGGCTCGTGCCTGGACCATACCAACCTGCGACCGAGAGGCGGCAACCTTGGCTGTCGCCTGTTCGAACTGTGCCTTTGACGCATCGTAGTTGGCTTTGGTGAGGCTCTGGCTGGCGAACAGGTTTTGGGCGCGGTCAAAATCGAGTTTTGCTTTCACATAAGCTGCCTCGGCATCAGCGAGTTGAGCCTTGCTCGATTCGATGGCGGACAGTGCTTCCTGATACTGTGCTTTGCTTGCGTCAATAGCCGACCTCGCCTCCGAGGCTTGAGATTCGGCTTCTTTGACTTTGACCCGATATTCGATCTGGCGCACGCGCGCAAGCACCGCTCCGGCGGCAATGGGGTCGCCTTCCTGGAGATCGCGCACTTGTCCGTCGACGCCACGCACCTTTTGCAGCGCGTCAACGTAGCCGTCCACCTTGAAAGCCAGTTCCACCTGTGTGCGCGGGATAATAGTCGCCGAATACCGCGCTCCGCTGTTGGCGGTATACAGCTCTACGTCCGCGACTTTCACCGGCATTGCGGGTTTTTCTACCTGCTTGGAGTGGCAGGCCACCAGCAGGGCCAGGAGGAAGAGAGTTACAACCACTGCCCACATTTTGGATGTTCCCTTCTTCATCTATTCTCGCTATCCGACACTCTACCGCCCGCTCCAGAGTCTTTGAAAAAAAGGCCTGGCCCACCT
>DASQPD010000144.1:0-147175 GCA_035644135.1 Pyrinomonadaceae bacterium | reverse complement strand
TTTAGTTAAGGCACGCGGTTGGTGCTCATACCAGGTAAGAACATCATTATCCGTCTCGAACAAGGGAAACCTCCGGTGATAATCAATGGTCCGATTCTAAAATCACTTACTTTACGTAGAATGCTGCCTTACTGGATTTCGAAGGGCAGGATTATTCTGATAAATTGGCGAAAGGCGAGCGTGTGTTGTATTGTGAATGGTATTAACGACCCTAAATGAGATTCAACGCAAAGGCCGCAAAGGCTTTCGCAATGGTCGCAAATCCTCACGAAAATGAACTATCTCACGCTATCATTGGATGTGCGCTTAGGATCCATTCGGCTTTGGGGCCAGGCTTGCTCGAGTCTGCATATCAGGCTTGCCTTCAATTTGAATTACAAAAAACTGGATTGCAGGTAGATGTTCAGAAAGCATTGCCGCTGGTTTACCACTCGGTAAAGCTTGAGTGTGGCTATAGAGCGGACTTGGTGGTAGAGAATAAGGTGATAATCGAGATAAAATCGGTCGAGTCATTGGCCGACATTCACATGGCCCAAGTTCTAACGTACTTGAGGCTAGCGGATCTTCGGCTCGGATTACTACTGAACTTCAACGTCATTCACATGAAGGATGGTATTCGGCGAATCGTCAATAAATTGTGATCGGCTTAGCGACCTTAGCGACAAACCTTTGCCGCCTTTGCGTTGAACGTTTTTGGTTTTTTTGATCCCTGAGGGAGAATGACAGATCTAAGCCACGTTGATGATCAAGGCCGGATCAGGATGGTGGATACGAGCGAGAAGCCATCAACCACTCGCCGTGCAGTTGCGTCCGGACGAGTCCTGATGTCACCCCAAACCATCGCCGTCATCCGGGAGCATCGAACACCTAAGGGCGATCCTCTGGAGACGGCGCGCCTGGCTGGGATTATGGCTGCCAAGCGAACCTCCGAACTCATCCCGCTCTGCCACCCGCTTCCCCTGACGCACATTGACGTTCAGGCGACATTGGATGACAAAGGTGTCTCGCTGAAAGCGGAAGTCTCAACCAATGCCCAGACAGGGGTGGAGATGGAAGCGTTGACGGCAATATCAATCGCTGCGCTCACCATTTACGACATGTGCAAAGCCCTGGACAAGGGAATGACCATCACAGCGGTCCAATTGGAGAGCAAGACCGGCGGGAAATCGGGTGATTACCAGCGACCATAGTGCAAGCTGGCGCTAAACCATCGTTCCTGGGACAGGCAGTAGCAGTACGCAGTAGGCAGTAAGCAGTACGCAAGGCTTTAGCATCTTTAAGTAGTGTAAATCGTTCGCAACCAGTGAAAGGCCCGCTAACCAAGGGAACGGAACCTCGCCAACTGGTTTTGCGTTAATCAAAGCGACCTTGGGTTTTCACAAAACGGGGCTTAAAATGCACACCGTAAATCAGCAACGCAGGCGCTAGTGGAGATTTAAGTATGAGTTTAAGAATTACTCGAGACGCCCGACCGCAAGCTATGACGCTGCTTATCGCGGCAGCAATTTCGGTGCTGCTTTGGTTTATTCCATTCGCCGAAGTTTTGACTTATCCCTTCCGCATTTTTGTAACTTTCATTCACGAGGGCGGTCACGCACTGGCAGCACTGCTTACGGGCAATTCGGTCGCGAGTCTCAGCGTGGCAATGAATGCCAGCGGCGAAACTTATACCACTAAAGGCGGATTCATCTCGCAAGTTTTAATCTCCAGCGCAGGGTATCTCGGCTCGATGGCTTTTGGAGCATTGCTACTTGTGCTAATCCGCAAGACTGTGGCGGCACGCTTTGTGTTGTTGGGTTCCGGCTTACTCATCTTTGGGCTGACCCTAATTTTTGGATTGCTGAAACCTCTGCTTTCGTGGGGAGCTCTTTCGGGCATTCCCTTCACGCTTGTCGCGGGCATGCTCCTGTCAATTGGTCTGGTATTGGTAGCAAGATTCGCCAGCGCCAGGGTTGCCTCGTTTCTCGTCAGCTTTCTGGCCGTACAATGCATTCTCAACGCGCTTTTGGATCTGAAGACTGTTTTCTTCCTATCCTCTCCGTTTGCGCCCGCGTCACTTGCGTCACGGACAGATGCTGTAAACATGGCTAATGCTACAGGCATACCGGCATTTTTCTGGGCGGTGACCTGGATCGTGTTGTCTTTGGGAATTCTTTGGTTTGCTATGAGGATTTATGTTGTATCGCGCGACAAGAGAATCCAGCCGGATCTGCCGTTCGAGGATGCTTCATAGGTTGGCGGTCATGCCTCGTGGAAGAGAAAACTCATTTTCCGTTTTCCATTTTCCATTTCTCATTTTTCATTTGTCGCCCATCCAATCAAAGACCAAGCGTTTTTGACGTGTGTCACAAGCACGCTGTTCCTAAAAACTTTGGCCAGTCAATGACAAATGAGAAATGGAAAACGGAAAATGGAAAATGAGTCTTCTTCCAAAATCCTCGATCTAACCTCCGGCTACCGTAAAATCATCAAAGTAGCTCACACTGTCAGTCTTGGACCACACACCAATTTTGCCCGAGACCGGTTCCGCGAGCGTGTAATCCAAAAGATGTTTTCCGTCCAAAGAAGCCTGCAAGCTGGTTCGATGAACGGAAATCTGTAGCACATGCCAGGTATTCATATCCAAATGAACGTTCTCTGACCCCTTCTTCACGAAGCTGCGTTTGCCCTCGTTGAAGGTCCAAAGCACCACGTTGTCTTCCTTGCCGTTGAAGCGAACAGAGGCTGACGGCTCAATCAGTTCGCACGTTCCAGCAACAAAAAGTTCGTTTTATCTTAGGAAGTGAACTGCCTGCTCGATTAGCGAATGTACGGAACCGAGGATGGCTTGAGTACGGAAAAGACAAGCTGTCACGATGAGGGAAAACGCCACCGCATTCCATATTAATGGACTGGCAAATGAGCTGCGACGATATTGAGGTCTGCGGCCGCTCTGAGCTAGTTCAACCAACCTCCGAACGCGCCACTTGATTCCCTTGGTCTCGTCGTCGCCAAGCAGAAATACGCCTGCCGGCATCGTGGGCCGGGCGCCCCTGGGAATGTTCCGCGCGATCTTTACCAGCGCTGAAGCAAGATCGAGAGCGACGCCGACGCCTTGTTGGGCGGCGCTCTCATCAGCCGCTTCTTCGGCTGCTTCTGCCCAGTCGCTATCCAACCACCGTCCGGTCGGGACAATGAGCAGAGCGTCGCCGCAAGCACGCATGAGACCACGCCTCAGGTTGTCTCGCGCCTCGAGATGGCCATTCTCGTGGGCCACGGCCGCCGCAATCTCATCCGCAGACAAGATCTTCAGGACCTGGTTGGCGACAAACAGACGCGGGCGGAGGACTCCGACAATGGCGATGACCGGGAATGTGTGATCGATGCGATAGGTTGTGATGTTGACGCCCTCGATAATGATGGGCTCGGCTTTTCGCAACCAATCATTGGTCAACCTCACCGTGGCACGCCAGGCCGCAATCGATCTGGCAACGGCGAAGCCGATTCCGACTGCCGACAGCAAGGCTAAGAGACCCAGCTTGAGGCTGACGCTTTCGGCCGTATGGCGGGGCTCAAAAGCCAAATAAGCCGGGACCAGGAGGAAAATGCCACAGAAGACAGCCAGTAACGCGGGCAAAGTCCGCAAAAGAAAGATCAGACGGGCTCGGGCGTGCGCCGACCAGCGCGAAGTCAGTCGGCCACTGACTCGCCAGCATGCTGCGGTCACCAGCGAGGCGAGACTGTTGAACGTCAACAGACCAGCCAGCAATAACGAGATGCCCAGAAGTTCGAACACCCTATGAACTCCTCAGTTTCAACTCTTTCCGCTTTTCCTTGATCAGGCGATCAAGCTCGTCCAGCAACTCACGGTCTCTTTCGCTAACGGTGTCGACGATACAGGCAAGTACTGGCTCAACAGCGTCGGCGCCGTGACCGAGCAGGCCCTCGATCACATCCTCGGTAATACCCTGATTCAGGTCGGCTTCCGAAATAGCGGGTGAGTACAGGAAAGCTCGTCCATCCTTGCGCCGGTCGAGCAGGTTCTTCTTGAAGAGGCGGTCCAGGGTGGTCATAAGCGTCGTGTAGGCTATCCGCTCGTCGAATGCCTTGTAGACGTCCCTGACGCTCACTTCACCGCGCTGCCAGATTTCGTCCAACACCTGCCGTTCCAGACTGCCAAGCGCAAAACAGGCTACTTCGCGGGGCCTGCGAAATCCTCGTAATAGGAATCTCGGGGTTTTCATGCCCGGCCATTCTCGGGCAGGGCGGTGAACAATGTCAATGAATTGTCGGGAGTCGGGAGTCGGGAGTCGGGAGTCTGGAGTCTTGGAGTCTTGGAGTCTTGGAGTCTTGGAGTTTGGGAGTCTCGAAGTCTTTGAGTCTGGGAGTCTGGGAGTCTCGAAGATGGATCCGGACCCCTAGATTCCTAGACTCCGGACTCCAAGACTTCCTCAACTCCGGACTCCCAGACTCCAGACTCCGGACTCCAAGACTTCCTGATTTCGTGTTCACGCTGATTTCAAGGTATCATTCCGAGTTTGCCAGTGCTGCCGGATTCGCGTCTGTGCAGCCGGGCGCAGTTTCCATATGTCTGAAGACGCCATAGAGGTCCGCGGGGCCCGGGTTAACAACCTCAAGAACGTCTCGTTCCTGATTCCGATCAATCAGATGACGGTCGTCACCGGTGTCAGCGGCTCGGGCAAGTCCTCCCTCGCTTTTGACACGATCTACGCCGAAGGCCAGCGACGCTACGTTGAATCTCTCTCAGCCTACGCGCGCCAGTTTCTGGAGCGGATGGACAAACCGGACGTCGATGAAGTTCGCGGCATCGCGCCGGCGATTGCTATCAGGCAAAAGAATGCCACTCGCAATCCCCGTTCGACAGTCGGCACACAAACCGAAATCTACGACTATCTACGCCTGCTGTACGCTCGAGTAGGCACAACCTACTGTCGCATCTGCGGTCGTGAGGTTTATCGCGACTCACCCGAGTCAGTCGCGGAAGAGGTTTTTGCAAAGCTCGCCGATGGAACCCGGTTCTACGTGTTGTTCCCCGCGAAAGCCGGACTGGCAGAAAGGTCGTTCAATGGAAATGGCGACCAGCCGAAAGAAGGCGCCGGAAACAAACGACGAGATAAAGCAGCTTCCTTGCGGCGTTCCAGCTCTGCGTCCGCGCGCCAGACGATTACAGCCCACATCATGAGCCTGATGCAGCGCGGTTTCACCCGGCTTTTCCATGAGGGAAATGTTATCGAACTCGCGTCTCCTGATGATTACACGCGTGAGGACTTTGAGAACGTCTTTGTTCTGGTGGATCGGCTCACTGCGCGCTCTGACATGCACCAGCGTCTGGTCGATTCGCTGGAGATTTGTTTTCAGGAGGGTCATGGGACGGCGGTCATTGAAACCGTCGAGCCCGAGCCCAGACGATTTCGCTTTTCGGATCGTTTCGAGTGCAAGTATGACGGCACGGTTTATGCTGCGCCAGAACCCAGACTCTTTAGTTTCAACAACCCTTACGGTGCCTGCCCTACCTGCCAGGGATTCGGCAACACGATCGGTCTGGATCTGGATCTGGTGATCCCCAACCCTGGTCTTTCGCTTAAAGAAGGAGCAATCGAGCCTTTCACCAGACCCCAGCACGAGTGGGCCATGGATGAGCTGCGGCAGTTCTGCAAGTCAGAGAAGATCTCGATGACGGTTCCTTTCAACCAGCTTTCCCGCACCGAGCAGCGCGCAATCGTCAATGGCAAAGGCGATTGGAGCGGAGTGCGCGGATTCTTCGATTGGCTCGAGACCAAAAAGTACAAGCTGCACGTGCGAGTGTTTCTGTCCAAGTACCGGGGTTACACCCTGTGTCCGGACTGCGGTGGCGGCCGATTACGCCAGGAAGCTCGTGACGTGAAGATTGGCGGCCGCACACTGCCGGAAATCTGCTCGTTATCAGTCAATGAAGCGACTGCCTTCTTCGACTCTTTGTCGCTATCCAGTGAGCAAGGTGCGATAGCCGAAAGAATACTTTTTGAGGTCAGGCGGAGGTTGCGCTTTCTGCTTGACGTGGGTCTGGATTATCTGACTCTCGATCGGCTGGCATCGACGCTCTCCGGCGGCGAGGCACAGCGGATTCAACTGGCCACCAATCTCGGCTCTGCCCTGGTCGGCGCGCTGTATGTGCTTGACGAACCATCAATCGGTCTGCACCCGCGAGACAACGAAAGATTGATCAAGCTCCTGCACAATCTTCGGGACATCGGCAATACCGTATTGGTAGTTGAACACGATGCCGAAATGATGCGCGCAGCTGATCACATTCTCGACATTGGGCCAGCCGCGGGTGAACTTGGCGGACGCATAATTTATGAAGGAAACTTTCCGGGCTTGATGCGGCATGAAGGCTCGTTAACCGCCCGGTACCTGCGCGGCGAAGCGGAAATCAAGGAGCCCAAACACCGTCGCACCTTACAGAAGCGGCGTCTCACAGTTCGCGGCGCCGGTGAACACAATCTGAAAACCGTCGATGTCGATATTCCGCTCGACATGCTTGTCTGCGTTACCGGAGTGAGCGGCTCAGGCAAGTCGACGTTGATCCACGATTGCATCTACGCAGGTCTCAAAAAACAAAGCGGTGACTGGCAGGGCCATGTCGGGGCATTCGAAAAGCTGGAAGGCAGCCAGTTTGTTGATGATGTGATCCTCGTCGATCAATCACCGATTGGCCGCACTCCACGTTCCAATCCCGTTACCTACATCAAAGTTTATGACGGCATTCGGGAAGTCTTTGCCGGCACCCGCGAAGCACAGGCACGCGGGCTCGACCCTTCGCACTTTTCTTTCAACCTGCCCGGCGGTCGCTGTGAAGTTTGCCAGGGTGACGGCACTGTAACCGTTGAGATGCAGTTTCTGGCTGATGTCGAGCTGGTTTGTGAAGAGTGCAAGGGCACCAGATTCAAACAGCAGATCCTGGATATTCGTTATCGCGGCAAGAACGTCCATGAGGTCTTGAACATGACCGTACGCGAAGCGATGTCGTTCTTTCGCGAGGTTCAGAAGATCACAAACAGATTGCGGGTGCTTGACGATGTCGGATTGGGTTACTTGCGTCTCGGGCAGTCGGCAACCACTTTATCAGGCGGCGAAGCTCAGCGGATCAAACTTGCGGCCCATCTGGCAAAGCGCACAGGTTCAAAGACTCTCTACATCTTCGACGAACCAACCACGGGATTACATTTCGACGACATCAACAAACTGCTTTCGGCCTTTCGGGCGTTGATTGAAGCCGGCGGTTCGTTGCTCGTAATTGAACACAATCTCGATGTAATCAAGACAGCCGATCATGTAATTGACCTGGGACCGGAAGGCGGTGAGGCTGGCGGCTGGGTGGTCGCCACCGGCACGCCCGAAGAGATCATGAAATCGCCGGAGTCTCATACCGGACGGTTTCTACAGGCTTATCTGGCGCGCTCAAATGGCCACCGCACTCGAGAGTAGACCAACTCGACACCCTGGAGTGCGGCAACTTGTCGCCTTCCAACGCGCCGCCAGTAACAAGTCAAACCGCCAGTAGCAACTTCTCTTTCGCGCTGAATCGAGCCAACCTCAAAAGCGCTGACAAGGCAGCGCACTCCAAAACAGGCGAGCTGTTGTAACAGGCGCCGTGGAAGATAAAATGGCGGTCGCGATCTACAGATGGACGATTCAAACGAAGTACTGACCACCAGCTCACCCGCTCCGAAACAGGCAATTCCGCTAAGACGCCGGATCGGATACCTCTCGATCCTTTATCTATGTTTCTTGGTAGCTCTCGCCTCTATCGAGCTTGGAACAAGAGCGCTTCTTCCACATCTTTCCAGTCTCGAGCTGTTCGTCAATACCCCGCAACAAAAACTACAGGTGGCTAACGAAAAACAGTCAACCATCTTCGAAGGCGATCCGCTGCTTCTCTGGCGTCTTCGGCCAAACCTGGACCACGTGGTTTGGGACTTCACCGTGCTCTCCACAAATGCACAACACTACCGCTCTGACTACCCGATAGGCAGCAAGGCTCCCGGAACGATACGCATTGTTTGTCTCGGCGACTCGGTGACATTCGGCTATCGAGTGCCCGTTGTGTGGCCTGACAAACCGACCGAATATGATCGTGCGTGGCTTCCCTTCCCGATGCTGTTGGAAAAACAGTTGCAGGCAGCCAACCCCGGTCGCCATATTGAAGGGATAGCCATGGCCGTTCCTGGATACACGACTCACCAGGGTCTTGCATGGCTGCAACGCGACATCGATTCGTTACAACCAGATCTCCTGATTGTCAGCTTTGGCTGGAACGATGCTAGCTTCAGTGACGTCGCGGACAGAGACACCATCCGAACCAATTGGTATTACGTAGGAGTTCGCTGGCTGATTGATCATAGCCAGGCCTTTGCGCACGCCAGCCACTGGCTGCGATCAGGATCGTCGCCGGCCAAAAATCGGCCGGTTCGTCCAGTGGCTCGCGTATCCGATCAAGAATATGTGAGCAATGTTAGAGCAATTGTAAATCTGGCTCGCTCGCGGGGCAGTAAAGTGCTCGTTTTGGCTGCGCCCTATCGCGATGCGGAAACGAACCCGATCGAAGCCAAATTGATGACTCATTACCGAGATGAGTTGCGAACCGCAATGCAACAGGATCAAGTTCCGTTTCTCGTGGTCCCTGAGTTAACCGAGGCCGCCCACCCGTCAAATGAACGATGGTTTGGAGAACTGATCCATCCCAATCATATTGGCCATCGTCTGATCGCTTCTGAGCTGCTGAAGTCCTTTCCCCAAGATCACCTGCTTGAGAACTTGAACATTCCGCTGCTAATCCCTTAGGTTGCTGATTGTGAATGTGGGAAGTGTGTTTTGGTTTCCTGCCTGTACTCCGTGTCCTCCGTGCCTCCGTGGTGGAATATGACGAGTAAACCGCTCACCACGGAGACACGGAGGACACAGAGTAGGCAGCGAGGACCGAAAACATGACCTGGATGTGAGATCAAGGGCGGGGTCAACAACTGATATAGTTTACGAGGAGGAAACGAAGAACCATGGGCCTAAAAAACCAGATAGTCTCGGATCTGACCGCCTCGATGAAGTCGCAAGACGCTCCGCGCACTTCCACACTGCGCATGATCAAAGCAGCGCTGATGAACCGCGAGATCGACAAGGGAGGCGAACTCGAAGAGGACGAGCTGATGAAGCTGCTTAGATCCATGGTGAAGCAACGTCGCGACTCGGTTGAGCAGTATGACAAGGGTGGACGTCAGGACCTGGTCGCCAAGGAAGAGGCGGAGATCAAGATCATCGAATCGTATCTACCCCAGGCCGCATCGCGCGAAGTAATTGAAGAAGCAGTCGCGGCGGCGATCGCCGAAACAGGTGCGACAGCCATGAAGGATATGGGCAGGGTGATGAAATCAGTTCAAGCGAAACTTGCCGGTCGCAACGCGGACGGTCGCACGGTTAGTGAAGTGGTCAAAGCGAAGCTTTCGAGCTGATCGTCAGCTCATCATGACGGCCAACCGCGACACTGTTGTTGTCAATTCTGAAAGTGCTCTCTCCAGCGACAGTCTGTCCCTGGTGGAACTGCTAACGACTGAGTTGGCGGCAAAATACGGCGATGACGGCGGCGCAAAATCGTTTAATCCCGAGGACATGGCTGTCGAAGGAACAGCTTTTCTCGTCGCCAGAATAAACGACCGGGCCGTTGGCTGCGGGGCAATTCGGCGTCTCAGACCCGGGGTAGCGGAAATCAAACGCATGTTCGTCGTTCCGGAAAGAAGAGGTGCTGGAGTGGCGCGACAGATTCTTCGGGAGCTTGAATCCGTCGCGACAAGCTTGGGGTATTCGGTTGTGAGGCTTGAGACTGGACTAAAACAACCGGAGGCGATTGGTTTGTACGAATCAGCCGGATATCAGCGCGTGCCCTGTTATGGTCAATACGTTGGAAACTCAATGAGTGTCTGTTTTGAGAAGTCACTCCTGTCTTGTCTCTGATTACTGAGGGTGCAGAAAATGGTGGCAGCTGGAGCAGCAGCAGCGGCGGTTATAGCCAACGCGATCAAGGCCAGTGGTGTCGTGGTTCGCGTCGAGCCGCAGGATTTTCAATCCATACTAGGTAAAGTCGAGAGTCCCCTGGTCATCTCTGCCAAGGGCGGGCTGTTCTCGACGAAATACCAATACATGGTGAGTTACAAGGGCTTTGCCTTCTTCACCAAATCGACTGACCCGCTAATCCTGCACTCCGGCGTTGAGACAGTTGCCACAAAGAAGATTTGGATGCCGCAGTAAACTTATCGCTGTTCATTACTGATGGTTGCCGGATTTGGCGGCCATCCTTTTCCTGATCTATTTCTTGACAAGGCCGCCTCTATTGGCTGTGTCAAAAATCTGAAGAATCTGCAGTCGCTACTGGACAACTCAAGCTGCGTAAATTCGCAGGTCGGGAAGGGGGCAGTCGTTAGGTTCAAGGTTCGGTAAATTCAAGGCGCCCCCGCTCAACCTTGAATGCCACTGCTTATCCCTATCACTCAAGCCTCTGAGTTTATTGCATTCAGTGATTGATTCGATGATTAAGCCTCTGAAACTTGAGCGGGGGCGCCTTGAAATTTACCGAACCTTCAAACTAACGACTGCCCCCTTCCCGACCTGCGAATTTACGCAGCTTGAGTTGTCTAGTTTGCGACTGCAGATTCTTCAGTGTTTTAACACAGTCTCCGCCGTTGGTGGTATTTTCAAACTGCATCAGCACCCGGTCAGGGAGGTAGTGGGTCATTTTCATTGTTGAACACTCACGGCCAATCGGCGTATACTCCGTTTCCCTTGCTCTATCATCCTCGCTTCTGGGAGTGTTCCTCATGTCATTGGGCATTGCTTTCAAAGGTTCGGAAGGTATCGTATTGGCCGCCGATAGCAGGGTAACACTAACTGCGCAAATGCCGGGGCCGGTAGCCGGTACACTGTTTTTACTACCATCTACTTTCGATAACGCTACTAAGTTATTAAAGGCGAAAGGACAAGACTACGTAGGTGCTGTGACGTTCGGCGTCGGCGCAATAGGAGGAAAAGAACCGCGTACCGCACATAGCTTTCTTAATGAGTTAGAAGCCGAATTGGGAAAGGCTGGAGTAGGCCGACTGAGCGTGGAAGAATTTTCGAGAAGGCTCGGTGAGTTTTTTCTAGGTAAGTGGAAAGATGCCGGAATGCCAATTCCCGCTTCTGAGACGGAACAGATGTTTTTCCTAATTGGCGGGTTCGATGAAGGCGCGGTGTATGGTCGGCTCTTTGAAGTTGTTATTCCCAATAGGGCAGTGCCGAAAGAGCAAATACCAAGGGATTTTGGAGCCTTGTGGGGCGGTCAGCGGGAATTTGTTGACCGACTGCTTCAGGGTTACGATGCTCGCTTACCAGGGTTCATAAAATCAGAATTTAAACCATCGGCCGCAGACGAAGCAAAGTTGGCTAAGAAGTTAACCGAATTAGGAATAACTATTCCCTTTCAGTTTTTGCCCTTGCAAGATTGCGTTGACCTTTCGGTTTTTCTGATACGTACGACGATCAACCTTCAAACGTGGCAAGTAGGTGTTAGGGGTGTTGGGGGTGCGATTGACGTGGCAACGATTACTCAAACTGACGGCTTCAAACCTTTACAACAAAAAACGGTTAAAGTAGCCTCTAACAGGGAGTATTCATCATGAGCGGAACACGAACGATTGGAACAAAAGAATGGATTCAAAGCAGCGAGGCGCTTAACATCTCGCTGGTTATGCCCACTATGCATATAGGCAGCCTGGAACTCAGTACTGAACAGATTCCGTTAACAAACGAAGAAGATGTACAGATGTCGAGCAATGTTGCTGGCGAGATCTCGCAAAGTTCAGCTCCCATCGAGCAGTTAAAATAGGCTGTTCAGTCCAACAACGCCACTATGTCCTCAATAGACCAAAGCTTCTTAGTGACGTTTGCTTCCATTGCTGGTGTGCATCTGAGGGTTTTGTGAATGCGGCAAAAGTTGTAGTGCATGTAGTGCAGCGCAACTGCGTGCATATGATTTTCAATCTTCTTTGAAAAGCCGTTTGTAAGTCTGGTAAACCGTCTCATGCCCATCCGCATGGTTAGGTTCTGGCGTTCAACAAAGGACGTTGAAACGAGGTTCATATCGGGATTACCCGCGACTACTTGTTTTTCGCATCCGATGCACTTCGCAGGAGAGTAACGCTTGTTAGCATCGTCCTCGGTGACGCCATAAATCTTTACGACCATTCCATAGTCAATGTCTGCGCCGAAAGCTTCTTCAACTGCGGTTAGATAGAGTTTGAATCCATCAGTGCTCAACTGGAAACGATTAGTAACACGCTCCGATAAGTCTTTGACAAATGCCATTCCTGATTCAGCATCGCGTCTACCTACGTTCCAGCAAGGCACAAGCTTCGTTTCTGCGTCGATAGCAACCCATGTATAGACATCGCCATAACCAAAGACGCCTTGAAGTTCTTGCGGCAAGTGGCCTTCTTTGGCATGAACAAACGACCAGATTTCGTCGCATTCGATTCGCTTGCACGTAAGATTGCGGAATACCTTATCCTGATAGATAGCACAGGCATTGCCGACATCTTCAAGCAGTTTGACGACCGCATTCTTTGAAACACCAGTCATTCTCACAACCGACCGGATCGACATTCCTTCGACTAAAGCCGAAATAACCTGTACGCGTCTTTGGGTTGAAAGCTTGTTCATGGTCAAAAGGATTATATGCTTGCTCGGGCAAGAAGTCAAGCGTCCTTTTGTTGTTTTTTCCTTAAGTTCGGATTGACGCTAGTTGAGATTAGCGCCTATTGTTGCCAGTTAGCAGCAACTAGTAGCTTGTAGCACCTTAGCCGAACGGGAGGAGAACGGTGGAGTTCCAGGATAACGTCCAGAGGCGGAGCAAGTTGAGGGAAGGCTTTAGTCCGGGCGTTCCAGTGGATAAGTATGAGCTGTTTGCTGGGCGCGCCGAACAGGTTCGAGACGTTTACGATGCCGTTGTTACTGATGGTCGGCACGTCATACTTTACGGCGAGCGTGGAGTCGGCAAAACTTCCATGGCAAAAGTCTTGCACGAATTCTTGGAAGGCGTTGGAATTCGTGGCTTGGCTGTAAGAACCATAAATTGCGATAGAACCGATGACTTCACAACTCTATGGCAAAAGTCTTTCCGAGAAATGGTTTCCGACGGTCAGGAGAAGGACGGGTTGCTCGAAGCGGTCCTCGGTAAAGAGTACATTGCCCCGGATGATATTCGCTTCGTGTTGAGTCGGCTTGAAGGCAGTCGCATTGTTATTTTTGATGAATTCGACAAGCTTAAGGTAGATGAAGCAAGGATTCTATTTGCTGATACCATCAAGAATCTTGCTGACCATGCCGTGCCCTCAACGCTGTTACTCGTGGGTGTTGCCGATACTGTGGATGAGTTAATCGCGGAGCATCGATCTATCGAACGGTCTTTAGTGCAAGTCAGGATGCCGCGAATGGATCGGGAGGAACTCGGAGAGATAGTAAACCGTGGCATAAAGAAGGCTGACATGGTCATCGAAGACGCTGCAAGGGAATTGATCGTTCTTCTTTCCCATGGCCTACCGTTCTACACTCATTACTTAGGTCTTTATTCTGGCTTTCGAGCTTTGGATCGTAACAAAACAACAATCACGCCAGTAGACGTTGCTGATAGCACAGTGGGCATAATTAGCAAGGCACATCACGTTAGAAGCGCCCATCTTACTGCTGTTAGTAGCGCCCAAAAAAATATATATCCGCAAGTCTTATTAGCTTGTGCGTTGGCGGAAAGAGATGAGCTTGGATTCTTTAATGCCAGCGACATTAGCAGACCTCTCTCCGAAATAACGGGCAAACGGTACGGCGTTGAATACTACACACGGCATCTTAAGGCTTTTTGCGAGGATGGCCGTGGCAAAATTCTTGTGCGCGTTGGGCCTGCATTTCGAGTGAGGTATCGGTTTGCCGACGCCCTAATGCAACCTTTTGTGATTCTTGATGGAATGGCTAAAGGAATCGTGTCGCTGGAAACTATTCTGAATCTGACGAAGAAACCGAAAGCCGTAGCAGCTAGTTAACCTCGAGAGCCCCACCTAGCCTCGGCCGCTTTCTTCGCAATTGCGCTCCTCTTCTTTGCAGTGAGATTTTTCGCCCTAGCCTTCCCGCCTTTACTTGCACCTAATTTGCTTAATGCTTGTGCGGCGGGATTCTTCTTTGGCGGCTCGATCTTCTCAGCCTCGCCAGTGGTAGCGTCAAGAATATACTTCGCTAATTGGTTAACATCTTTCGGTGGCCGTTTGGCTGGCATGAAGTGAGTATGCCATAGAGCGGATCGGCGTGAAAAAGAATCTTAGTTGTTTAAACTTGTAAATGACCCACTACCGGTCAGGGACGCCTGCTTGCTTCTGCAAAACCCTTTCCGTATAATTCACGGCTTGCTCGAAGCGCGGCGGTCTCGTCCGGTGGGTTCGCGCCCACTTTTTCTTTTGGGCGGGAGTGCTTTTCGGAGGGTAACATGGGCGCAGGTTCGATCCTTGAACGATTGCAGGTAATAGCAGAACAGGCAGCAATTGACCACGGACTCGAACTGGTGCACACGGAAGTCGCGGGACCGGACAATAAACCCATTGTTCGGATTTTCATTGACAAACCGGGTGGGGTTACCCACGAAGACTGCGCAGAGGTCAGCTTGCACGTGGGTACCGTTCTCGACGTAGAGGACTTTATCCATGCGGCGTACACCCTGGAGGTCTCCTCTCCCGGGTTAGAGCGCGGCTTGTATAAAAAAGGCGATTACGAACGCTTTGCAGGGAGCCTCGCGAAGTTAAAGACACAGCGGCCAATCAACGGCCAGCGCAATTTCCGAGGACGGTTGCTGGGCTTGCAGGGAAACGACGTCCTCTTCGACGACCGCACCAACGGACGAGTAATGGTGCCACTTGAGTCAATAGTTAAGGCCAATCTGGAAGTAAACGTTGACGATGAATTTCGCCGCAAGTAATAGGCAAGTATCTCCAATACTTATCGCAGCATCGACCGGCGACAACTACAACTGAATAGGCTCAAACGACTATCAATTTGATAGTCGAGCCACGCGAACCATAGTGAGAGTTTCATGAGTTCAACCATCGCACAGAACATCGAGGCGCTCTGCCAGGAGCAGGGGATCGAACGTGACCTCGTCATCGAAGCAATGAAAGAGGCCGTTCGCGCTGCTGCCAAGAAGCAGTTTCGCTCCGGCGAAGACATTCAGGTGGACTGGAATCCAGATACCGGGATTGAGCTTTCGGCTTCAAAGGTTGTGGTGGATGAAGTGACCAACCAGGCGACAGAGCTCTCTATCGATGAAGCTCGCGAGCTGGCTGGTGATGAGGTTGAACTCGGCGACGCTCTGCTCCTGCCTTTGCCGATGGAAGAACTGGGACGCATCGCCGCGCAAACAGCGAAACAAATCCTGTTTCAAAAGGTCCGTGATGCCGTTCGAAACAACGTCTACGAACAGTACATCGACAAAACGGGTGACCTGGTAAACGGGTACGTCAAGCGATTCGAGCGCGGCAACATTATTGTCGACCTGGGAAACCTCGAGGCTATTCTGCCGCGATCACAGCAATCGCGCGGTGAGCAGTGGAATCAGGGCGAGCGTATTCGTGTTGTGATCAATAACGTGTCACGCGAGTCGAAAGGGCCACAAGTCGAAGTTTCTCGCACTTCGCCCGAGCTGTTGCTGCGTCTGTTCGAAATGGAAGTGCCGGAGATTTACGACGGCACAGTGGTAATCAAGTCGGCTGTTCGCGAACCCGGTGAACGCGCCAAGATCGCCGTCATGTCAAACGAACGGGATGTCGACCCGGTAGGCGCGTGCGTCGGAATGAAAGGGTCGCGGGTGCAGGCGATAATTCGCGAGCTGCGCGGCGAGAAGATAGACATTATTGAATGGTCCGACGAACCCTCAGTCTTTGCCGCTAACGCGCTTTCACCCGCCAAGGTCAATCAAGTCCGCATCACGGACATTGAGAACCGCCAGATGGAAGTCATCGTGAACGAGGATCAACTATCACTGGCGATTGGCAAGCGCGGACAAAATGTCAGACTCGCAACCAAGTTGGTGGGTTGGAATATCGATATCCGCAGCGAAGAAGAGTTGAAACGCGAAGTGACTGAACAGATGGGCGCGTTGATCGCTTCCGGCGAGGCCGTCCCCTTGACGGCAATGGAGGGAGTAACGGCCCAACAGGCTGACGCCCTTGCAGAGCACAACATCAACGACATCGACGCGCTTGCCGGCACCTCGGTTGATGAGCTCGTGGAAATCCTGGATCTGAGTTTGGACGAGGCCGAGCAGATTTTAACTGCTGCCCAAGCCGTCGTCGCTCTGCGCGAGAAAGCTTTGCATGCGGAAGCCGAGGGGTCGGGTGCTGAAGGACCTGAAGCTGAGGGAATCGAAACGCACGCCGCCTCAGCAGAGCTCGATGAGTCTGTAGATGCCGGCGAAGTCGAACCTTCAGACGAAATGACGGCGGAAGGTTATGACGAAGCGGTTGAAAAAGGAGTTCCCTTCACCGCCGAGCCCGAAGTGCCCGCCAAGTTCTCTGCCGACCCGGTAGCGCTGACAGAAGTTGAGCCGCTTACAGATGATGAAATTGTGCTCCAGGAGCCCGGCCGGGATTTGCGTCCCGACACAGTAACTCCTGCGCCTGATATCACGTCCACCGGTGTCGCCGCCCTGGACCACCTGGAGGAGGAGACAGAGACAATCGAAGAACTACTCCAGGCGGAAGATTCGTTCGAAACTTTACCGGCTCCCGAAGACTCCGAAGCTGCATCGGACGGGAGCAATGACGAAGAGAAGCAAGATGCTTCCCCAGATGCAGCGGAGTAAACACGGCGAAGGCGCTGCTCGCTACAGCGCGCTTCGCTGCCCGCCCAATTGCCACCTGCTCGCTTTGCGCTTCTGAACGCGGCTTGTAAAAAGGTGGTTGAGGGCGAGAGTTCTTAACTACTTTGAAGTCGCGGGGACGCTCGGCTTTATCAGCGTCCAGAAGGAGTGCATGACAGTTTCCTCTAAGGTTCGCATTTACGATCTGGCTAAAGAACTGAAGCTCGACACGAAACGGCTGATTGAAGAAGTTCGCCGTGAGGGAGTCGACGTCAGCGTTCCGTCCAACTCTGTCTCCAAGGAATTGGCTGAGAAGATTCGCAATAAGTACTTCCCTAAGAAAGAGGCGGCTGTAAAACGGGCTGTAAAAGTGGTCAAGCGCGTTGCGCGGCCAATGGAAGAAACTCCCACTGCAGAAGAGGCTGCTCCGGAACCGGAAGTTGAGCCCGCCACTGCCGAACCTGCCCCGCCACTTGCAGCACCCCCAGCTACTGCCCCGGCAGCGCCTAAACCGATGTCGGCGAGGGTCGTTAAGAAGCTGACGCCGGCCGCGCGGGCTGAGCAACCAGCACTCGCAACGACTGATCTGAGCGATGCTGCGCCGGAGGAAATAGAGATCTCAGAAGAGGATCTCCCATCCGCTCCGATCGCCACCGCGCCCGCCCCTTCCCAGTCAGCTCCTGAAGTTGTAGCCTCGGCGCCCATGCCTTCGCGGCAGGTGAGAGTTTTGCGACCCACGGCAGCCGCGCTCAATGCCGGTATTCGTCCTGGTGAACGCGCTCCCGCACCCGCGCCGCCACCTTCAATCACGCCGAAAGAGCGCGCCGAACGCAGCACCGGCCGTTTAAGGGAACGGCCTTCGTTGCCTCGCGCGGAGCGAATGGGCACACCGGGTGAAACCCTGACGCCCCAAACCACTTATATTCCACCTCCAGATTCCGGCCGGCGTCGTTCACGGCGCAGCAGCACCCGAGGCGGACGCAAACCCGAAGGCAAGGCGGGCCGCTTTGAGAAGGGCGACTTTATTCCGCCACCAAAAGTGCTGTCTTTGGAGGATCGCATTGCCGGTCGACTCGAGCTGCCAGAAACCGGCGAACTAAAATCCGTCAGGCTGATTGAAGGGTCGACGGTAAAAGAATTTGCGGAAAAACTGGGAATCAAACCGAAGGATGTTGTGACCCTGCTGCTGCAACGCGGCGTATTCGCGACCATCAATCAACCCCTGACGGATGATGTGGCCGTGGATCTTGGCCGGCGTTTTGGTTACGAAGTCGCGTTCGTTCCCTTCGAAGAGATGATCGCGGAAGAGGAGTTTGAAGAGCTGATCGCCGCTGACGCGGATGATGTTGAATTGCCGCGCGCGCCGGTGGTCACTGTTATGGGCCACGTCGATCATGGCAAGACATCATTGCTAGACGCAATTCGCACCACAGATGTCGCCGGCGGCGAAGCCGGGGGCATCACGCAACACATTGGAGCGTATAGCGTGCAAGTGCCAAGCGCTGACGCATCAAGAGAGATGCGCCGGGTGGTGTTCCTGGATACGCCCGGTCACGAAGCGTTCACCATGATGCGCGCGCGCGGCGCAAAAGCCACGGACATTGTAGTACTCGTTGTGGCCGCGGATGACGGCGTAATGCCGCAGACTGTCGAAGCCATAGAGCACTCGCGCGCGGCAAATGTGCCAATCGTCGTGGCGATCAATAAGATCGACAAACCCGATGCAAATCCCGACCGAGTCAAACAGGAACTTGCGCAACACGGTCTTTCCCCTGTGGAGTGGGGTGGTGAAACAGAAATGGTCCAGGTGTCCGCCAAAAAACGGCAGAATGTGGACGCTCTGCTGGAAACCATTCTCCTGACTTCAGACCTGCTGAATTTACGGGCCAGCCCGACGCGCCTTGCTTCAGGAGTAGTGCTGGAGGCCAAGCTGGACCGCGGTCGCGGACCGGTGGCCACCGTTTTGGTGCAGCAGGGCACACTGCACACGCAGGAACCGTTCATAGTCGGGCAAATCTCCGGCAAGGTCAGGGCCATGTTTAATGATCGCGGTGAACCAGTGACAGAAGCTGCTCCTGCGACTCCCGTTGAAGTGCTCGGTCTCCAGGGAGTTCCGCAAGCAGGAGAGAGTTTCCAGGTGGTTGCCGACATAGCCCGGGCGCAGCAGATTTCGCAACATCGCCAGATGCTGAGTCGCCAGGCCGCACTCTTGCAATCCACCAAGCGCGGTATAGAAGCGCTGGGCCAGAGTGAGGTCAAAGAACTTCTGGTCATCATCAAGGCCGACGTGCAAGGTTCAGTCGAAGTGCTTAAATCAACGCTGCAGAAGCTTTCAACTGATCGCGTAAAGGTCAAGGTGATCCGCTCCGGTGTGGGCGCCATTACCGAATCTGATGTGCTCCTGGCCTCGGCCACGCAAGCAGGTTCCTCTTCATCAGCGGTAGTGATCATCGGGTTTAATGTGCGGCCCGAAGCGCGCGCCGCCGATCTCGCCAAGCAGGAAGCAGTAGACATCCGTCTTCACTCGATTATCTACAAGGTCGAAGAAGAGATTCGCGCCGCAATGATCGGCATGCTCGAAGCTATCGAGAAAGAGCGCATTCTCGGGAAGGCGGAGATTCGAGAAGTCTTCCGTGTACCCAAAGCGGGAACAATTGCCGGATCGATGGTCATAGATGGCAACATCCGGCGCAACGCTCGCGCCAGGCTGATTCGCGATGCCGTCGTTACCTGGGAAGGCAACATCGCTTCGCTGAGGCGCTTTAAGGATGATGTCTCTGAAGTTCGTGAAGGCTTTGAATGTGGTATAGGCCTGGAAAACTTCAATGACATTAAGGTGGGCGATCAGATCGAAGCCTACCTCGTCGAGAAGGTGGCCGCGACGGAGCTTTAAGGAGCAGCAGACGGCCGGCAAGAAAAGGATTCTGCCTCCGGTGTCTGCTTACTGCAGTTGGTTATGCATCGCTCGGAAAGAGTTGCAGATATTCTGCTTGAAGAGATTTCCCAGATCGTCGGCTATGAGTTGCAGGATCCCCGGGTAACCGCAGTGACCGTGACCGACGTGCGCGTTTCTGAAAACCTTCGAGCGGCCCGCGTCTATGTGACGGTGGCCGGTGACGAAGAGGAACACAATCAGGCGTTGCAAGCGCTGCGACACGCGGCGCCATTCGTCCGGAAACAATTGGGATTGTCGTTAAACTTGCCGCGCACGCCCGAGATTTTTTTCGTCAGAGATCGGATCGAAGAACAGGGAGAGCGCGTCGATAAACTGCTCGATGGAATTGAACGAGAATGGGAGCGTGAGGGAAAGGATGAAGGATGAGGACAGAGATGTTCGGAGATCAAGCTCGCGGCTGCCGCTTTCAGCGACAACCTGAGTATTGAGTCGAACGTTTCATCCGGGTTACGATGCTTAGTCAAGTTGTCGAGCTAATCGAATCAAAACGCCGGTTCGCCATTACCTCTCACATCCGCCCAGACGGCGACAGTCTTGGCTCGTCACTGGGCCTCTACTGGTTGCTGCGCGCGCTCGAAAAGGACGTGGAAGTTATCATGCGCGATCCGGTTCCCCACTCGTATCAACTACTCCCGGGAGCAAAGCAGGTGCGGGTCACACCATCAGTCGATCAGAGTTATGACGCGGTTTTTGTGATTGAGTGTTCCGACATAACTCGTCCCGGCTTGCTCGAATTGAAAAAGCATCTCGTAGTCAACATAGATCACCACTCCACCACGGCGCTCTTCGGAAGCATCAACTGGATCGACTCCACCGCTTCGGCAGTGGGCGAGATGATCTACAATCTTTGCAAAGCAACGGGCGTACGCGTCACAAAAGAGATCGCCGAGTGCGTTTACACCGCTCTAATCACCGACACCGGTTCATTCCATTACTCCAACACCACCGAGCGCACCTTCAAGGTAGCTTCCGAACTCGTGCGCACAGGTGTAAGACCGGCGAAGACCGCTGAAGCTGTGTTTGCCAGTTATCCCTGGAGTCGAATTCAGTTAATGGGTGCAGTCCTTTCCACTGCCCGGCGAGATTCGAGCGGCCACGTGGCGGTGATGCGGCAAACGGCGGAGATGCAGGAGACAATCGGGGCTTCGGATGAGGACGCGGACGGCTTTGTTAACTATCCGCTCACGGTCGGTGAAGTGGAAGCGGTCGCGCTGCTGAAAGAATGTGCCCCCCTCACCTATCGCACCAGTCTGCGCTCAAAAGGCGATGTGAACGTCGCCCGGGTCGCCGAAAAGTTTGGCGGCGGCGGACATCGCAATGCCGCCGGCTGCACGCTCAAGGGCACCTGGGAAGAAGCGGAGCGCGTGATTGTGGGCCTGTTGCGTGACGCTGTCGAACGAGCCAACGGTTTGAAGGACACCACTGAAGACGCCCTCCAGAATTCCGAAACTGAACCAGTACTTTGATTGAGCGGTGAAGTAGCCCCGACTGTTAAGGAGGGCTCTTCAGTGTTTTCGGGAGGCCCCTCCTTTACAGTCGGGCTACTGCACCAGGTAGCGGATACTGCACCGGGTTGCGGACTGCCTGAAGCCATGACCTTAAAAGAGAAGCAATACAAATGGCGGCGCGAGGACTATCAGGAGAAAACTCGCGGTCTGCTCATAGTTCACACAGGCAACGGCAAAGGGAAAACTACCTCCGCCCTCGGGCTCATGATGCGAGCTGCCGGCCGGGGCCTTAAATGCTGCATGGTCCAGTTCATGAAATCGCGGAACGACCGGTATGGCGAGCATGTTTCGGCTGAAAAGCTCGGCATCGAGATTCATACCATGGGCGACGGGTTCACCTGGGACACAAAAAACCCGGAACAGGATCGGCAGACAGCTCGCGACACCTGGAACCTCTGTGTCGAGAAACTCCGCAGCACTGATTACGATCTGCTGGTCTTCGATGAACTGGTCTACGTGCTCAGCTATGGAATGCTGCCGCTCGAAGAGGTGCTCGAAGAATTTCGCGCGGTGCGGAAAGGGCAGCCGGCTTTGCACATCGTCGTTACCGGCCGTGACGCACCTGAGGGATTGATTCTGGACGCCGACCTGGTAACTGAGATGCGGGAGATAAAGCATCCATTTAACGCGGGAATTCGGGCCCAGCAGGGGATCGAGTTCTAGTTGCAACACCTCCATTGTGAGATCCAACAATTTTCGCTTCTCCTCTGCGCATCGTTCTTTGTCTCTCTTGGGTTAATATCGATGTGGACTTCACTATCGACACAGCGAACCAGGTGCGGCCCCACACCTAGGCATTGTCCACGAAATCACACGAAATAATACAAAACCATTTCGTGTGATTTTCGTGGATCGATTTGTCTTCACCGATCAGAAAAACAATGGTGGCCAGCGGTCGTCCTGCGTTTATCGTGAAAAGTTCTTTAATGCCAATATCTTAGCCCCGCTCTTCGACCACTCGATCTACTGCATTGCCTCTTGCCCCCTTCTCGGCACCTTTGGCTTGTGTTAACCTCTGCGCAATCCCAACCGAAACTTTATGCCGTGGTTTAGCAAAAAGGATAAGCGCATCGAGAACGTGCCCCCTGAGGAGCGCGTGGTCAGGACCGAGAACGTCTTCGTAAAGTGCGATGGGTGCGAAGCGCACCTGTACAAACGAGAACTGGACGAGGCGCAACAGGTCTGCTCACATTGCGGCTATCACTTTCGCGTCGGTGCGCGAGAGCGACTCGAAATGCTCTTCGACGACGGTGAATACGAAGAGCTTGACGCCGAAGTCGTGTCAATGGACCCGCTGGGCTTTGTCGACAGCAAGCCTTATCCCGAGCGGCTGAGCCAGGCGCAGGAGTCGTCTGGCTTACCGGAAGCGATTATCAGCGGCCACGGCCGCGTCGGCGATCAGCGTGTCGTCGCCGGGGCAATGGACATGACATTTATCGGTGGGTCAATGGGCTCTGCCGTCGGTGAAAAGGTGACCCGGCTGATCGAACGGGCGTTGAAAGACCGCGCCGCCCTGGTCATATTCGCAGCCTCAGGCGGCGCCCGCATGCAGGAAGGCACGCTTTCGCTGATGCAAATGGCCAAGATCTCGGCCGCGCTGGCCACCCTGGATGAAGCGCGCCTCCCGTTCATTTCTGTTTTAACCGATCCCACCACAGGGGGCGTCACCGCCAGCTTTGCGATGCTCGGGGACGTCATTGTTGCCGAGCCTAAGGCCCTGATAGGCTTTGCCGGTCCAAGGGTAATCGAACAAACGATTCGTCAAAAACTGCCGAAAGACTTTCAACGTTCTGAATTCCTTTTGGACCACGGCATGGTTGATGCCATCGTTGATCGGCGAGAGTTGCGTGACTACATCAGCAAAATGCTCGGGTTCATGATGAATCCGGAGATCCTCGGCGAGCCTGAACTGCAAAACGTCCGCTCGCGTGCTGCTTTTCCTAAGTGAAGACCAACCAGACCCTCAGGGATCTTCTCAAAAATGCAGTTTGACGAGGCACTGAGCTACCTGTTAAGTCTCGGTCACGAGACTCTGACGATAAAGCTCGGTCTTCGTAATACTGAGATCCTGTTGGCAGCTCTTGGCAATCCGCAACAGGCTTTTTCTTCTATTCAGATCGCCGGTACCAACGGCAAGGGTTCAACCGCCGCAGTGCTTGAATCGATCCTCCGCAGGGCCGGAACAGGCGTTGGTCTCTATACTTCCCCGCATCTTATCTCCATCACTGAAAGAATCACGATTGGCGGAAATGAGATCTCTCGCGCCGATTTTGCCAGTATTGCGACCGAGGTCCGCGGCGCTTCAGAAACAATCGTGAAGCGTAAAGAGATCGAAACGCTCCCCACCTTCTTCGAACAAGTGACGGCCATCGCGCTGCTTGCTTTCAGGCAAGCAGAGATCGAACTGGCGATCCTGGAAACGGGACTGGGCGGGCGCCTGGACGCCACCACCTGTGCGCTCGCTCATACGGTCGCAATCACACCTGTGGCCCTCGATCACGAAGAGTATTTGGGACACACGATAGAAGAGATCGCTTCCGAAAAGGCGGCTATTATCCGGCCGGGCGTGGCCGCAGTCATAAGCCAACAGTTACCGCCTGTGCGTGATGTCATCCTGCGTCAATGTGAGCTCAAGAATGTAATCCCGTGCTTTGATGAGAATGAAACCATGATCGAGACTGTATCGCCGGACGGCCGTTTCTGTGTGACATTCAAAACCCCGGGTGACAAGTATGAGGGTGTCTGGCTTGGTCTGCGTGGTCGTCATCAAATCACCAACGTCTCGCTCGCCATTGCGATTGCCGAATCATTGCGAAAACGAGGGTCTGAGATTCCGAAGGAAGCAATCATTGAGGGGATTAAGAATGCCAAACATCCGGGGCGCCTCGAGTTGCTTGACGGAGCGCCTTCTATTCTCCTCGACGGAGCGCATAACCCTGCGGGAGCAAAGGCTCTGCGTGATTATCTTGATGAGTTTTCTCGGCGGCCATTAACGCTAGTCTTTGGCGCCATGCGGGACAAGAAGCTGGAACAGATGGCGGATCTTCTCTTTACCGTTGCCGATCAAATAGTGCTCTGGGAAGTCGAAAACCCACGCGCTGCATCATTGGAAGTGCTGCAAGGCCTGACAAGAGGGAGAATGGATCCGTTGCGGATCGCTACTGCACGCTCGGCCATTGAGGCGATTCAGGTGGCACGAGAAAGAACTCCTCCATCGGGCATGATTTGTTTCACTGGATCGCTTTACCTGATCGGCGCAGCTCGAGCAGCCCTGCTCGCGATGGAAACAGTTGCCAAATCTGAAACTGGGAGGTAGGGTCGAGTGCAGCATGACAGAAAACAAACTACCCGAGATCCTCGATAGCCGTGAAATCTTTCGCGGCCGTGTGTTCACTGTGACTGTTGATACCATCCGAGAAGGGTCAACCACTTATCAGCGCGAAGTTGTTCACCATCCCGGTAGCGCTGTGATCATCCCGATCTATGACGACGGCACAGTCGGTCTCGTGCGGCAGTACCGGCACCCAGCCGTTCGCTACCTGCTCGAAGCCCCAGCCGGCACTTTGAACAAAGGGGAAACCCCTGGACTGGGTGCGGCGCGCGAGCTGGAGGAAGAGCTGGGAGTCGTGGCAGGACGAATGGAGAAGCTAACCGAGTTTTTTGTGTCACCCGGTTTTTGTGAAGAGAAAATGTGGCTTTATCTGGCCACGGATCTGACTGAAACAAGACAGCATCTTGAAGCTGACGAGATCGTTGAGATTGTCCGCATCTCCATGTCGCAAGCTCTGGAGATGATCAGCGATGGTGAGATCGAGGATGCAAAAACGATTATTGGACTGATGCTGGCCGCGCCGCGGGTTGGTCCTGCGCTATTCGAGGTGTCGTATCCTTCCGGCTAGGCTTAGTTGACCCCATCTCAATAAGTCACCTACACTCGGCCTCAAGTGAACAGCGGCGAATCACCCTCTATCGTAGATCCAGTTGTCGAAAGTCCCGGCGGTGTTTCGTACCAACCGCCTGCGACAACGCCGGCGATCATCAATCCTGATAACCCGCCCTGGGGCGCTCTGGCTGCTTTCGGGACCTGGTTCGGCAGCATCATCTTCTTAATCTTTGTCCCCATTTTTACCGCCCTGCCATACATGGTCTATGCAGCTGCCCGCGGCACTGGTGGGCCTTCTGAATCGTTCTTGGCCGATAAAAACCTCATCTTCTTTTCAGTGCTTGGAGTATTTCCGGCGCACCTGCTCACGCTGGGATTTGCCTGGCTCATTGTCACAAGGGCCGGACGTTATCCTTTCTGGGAGACCCTGGGTTG
The DNA here is from genome assembly GCA_035644135.1 of Pyrinomonadaceae bacterium. Taxonomy (GTDB): domain Bacteria; phylum Acidobacteriota; class Blastocatellia; order Pyrinomonadales; family Pyrinomonadaceae; genus PSRF01. The sequence goes on along the minus strand of DASQPD010000144.1, from coordinate 121,496 downwards.
GAAATGGCCGGCTAATTTCGGTCCCTGGAAGAGCGTCGGGATCGCGCTCTTACTGCTCGGAATTGGGATGCTGATCACGTATTTTGTAGGCGGCAAAACGACCCAGCTCGATGAACTCATTAATAGTTCATACCGAACCCGAGTCACCACCGCAATTCTGGCAGCCACAACCGCACCGCTGGTCGAAGAGGTCGTTTATCGCGGCGTGTTGTATTCGGCATTCAAAAGGGCCGTTGGCGTGTTTGCCTCAGTTGTGATCGTCTCGATTCTGTTTGCTGGGGTCCACGTCGCTCAGTACCGCAGTAACATCGGCGTGATTGCGGTGATTAGCATTCTTAGCATCAGCCTGACGGTGGTCAGGGCCTACAGCGGCAGCTTATTACCCTCGTTCATAATCCACTTTGTTTTCAACGGCATTCAATCTGTACTGCTGGTGATTCAACCTTTCATCGAAAAGTCGGAACAAGTTATGCCCGAAAAAGTTCCGGCCCACCTGATCGCAAGTTTCCTGCGTCTGATCTTTTAAGAATATGGTTCACGAGGTCGTGGTCGTTGGCGGCGGCATTGGCGGTTTGACCGTTGCTGCCTTACTAGCTGCACGCGGTGTTGACGTCTGCCTGTTGGAGCGACAGCCACAGATTGGCGGCTGCGTGGCAAACTTCGAAAAGTTCGGCTACAACTTCGAGCCCGGAATGGGACTCTATTCGTGCTGGGATCCGGGCGATGTGCATCAACGGATTTTTTCCGAACTACCGGTCGAGCCTCCCGACACAATACCGCTGGACCCGGTGTACGTCTCCCGTCTCTCTGACGATTCCGAGATAGTATTGGTCCGGGACAGCGAGCTTTTTGAAAAGAAACTGATCGCATCGTTTCCAGAATGTGGCGCCGCCGCGATCAGTTTTTACGGTCAGGTTACAACCGTCGGCGAAGCGCTATCTCAAGCTCTCCGACGAGTTCCGGATCTGCCGACCGCGGGTCAGTCACGGCAAATCTACGCGTTTCTCCCAAAAATTGCTCGAGCCAGCCAATTTGCAGTTCTGAAGGGTCGTGGTCTGCGGGATGAACTCGACGGAACTTCGCCCCGATTTCAGGAGTTTGTCGAACTCCAACTACGAGTCTTCACCGATATAGCTTTGGCAGAATGCGCTTATCTTCCCGCCTGTGCGCTGCTGCACTCGGCTCGGAAAAACCTCTTTGCGATTCGTGGCGGAGGTGCTGCGCTGGCTGAGCGACTGGCGGAATCGATCAGAACCAGCGGGGGCAAGGTTCGGCTTGACAGTCCAGTATTGCGGCTCTCTTACGACTCAACAGGTCAGGCTACGGGTGTTGATTTGCTGAGTGGAGAAAACATATCCTGGTCGCGAGCAATCGTCAGCAACATGACAGTCTGGGATACGTACGGGAAGCTTATTGGCCTGCAGCGAACACCGGCAGATTTGAAGAAGAGGCTGGCGACGTTGCGGAGTTCCGGGGCCTATCTCATTCATTGCGGCATGGACCAGGAGGCCGCGAAAGGCCTGCCGGCTGAGCACTTCCTGGTTGCGAACAAACAGGCTGCGACTGAAACCCTGATCGATACCTCCAGGTTTGGCTTTGCCTGCTCATCTGACCGGGATGCGCGCGCGCCGGCCGGCAAGCGCGCCGTCACCATTTGTTTCTCAAGCGATGTCGAGCAGTGGTTCACTTACCAGGCAGATGCAGAAGAACAAAATCTGAAGGATCAGGCAGCGCTCGAAACTGGCTGGCAGGTGCTGCACAGTCGCATGCCTGAGCTTGGCAACAACATCGAAGTAATCGACACGGCAACACCTTCGACTTACTACGAAAACACCCGGCGCAAACTGGGAATGGTCTGGGGTCTCGGACTCTCGCTTTCGTTTCTGGGGGAACCTTCTCTTAGCCACCGCACGACGTTGCCAAACGTCTTCATGGTTGGCGACTCAGTGTTCCCTGGCGCCGGCCTGGCAGCCGTTAGCCAGTCAGCGCTCGTCGTCGCCAACGAGATAGTCCGGCGTTAAAGAAGCATGAATCTCTAATCACAGTGTTGACTTTTAACTATAAGGGGCATATCGTCCGCGCGTCTTTAGGCTGGATTCTCACGAGCCTCTGCTTCCTTGCACACTCGCTATATTCGGCCTGATCACATCGCGCACTATAATTTCGAGTTCAGAAGTCACCCGAACTCTCCCGCGACGCCTGGCGAGCCGGGGCTGGTAAGCTGGAGATCGTCGCCTCAAACCTTTGAGATGGAGGGAAAAATCATCATGGCAACTGCAAAAGGAATTCAAGCTCACAAACTCTTTAAGCTGGGCAAAGCTCCGGCCAAAAAAGACGCTCGCAATTTGAAATTCGCCGCAATTCTCAAAGCGCCACCAAAGCTTCCGGCGGAATTTGATTTTGATCTGAAGCACACTGGCATCCCTCTGCCAATGTTTGCGAATGACGACCTTGGTTGTTGTGTTATCTCCGGCAGAGCTCACCAAACGCTCCGCTTTGAAGATCTCGAACAAGGAACGGTAATCACGATTACCGACTATGAGGTAAAGGAAGAGTACTTCGCGGAGACTGGCGGTGAGGATACAGGTCTCGTGGTACTGGATTCATTAAAGTTGTGGCGAAAGAAAGGCTGGACTGCAGCTCAACAGCATTTGAATATTCAAGCCTTTGCGCAGATTAATCAGACTAATCACTCAGAGATCAAAAAGGCAATCTTTCTGGATATCGGTGTTGGCCTTGGGCTTTCGCTGCCAAAAAGTGCTCAAGCGCAGACTCAAGCGGGCAAACCCTGGGACGTCGTAAGCGGACCGGGCTCGAAGCCCAATTCGTGGGGCGGCCACTATGTCCTTGCGCCGGGATATACCAAACGCGGACCTGTTTGCGTGACGTGGGGACAAAAACAACAAATAACCTGGGCCTTCATAGATAAGTACTGCGACGAAGCTTACGCGATCTTCGACGCAGTAAATACCGCCAAACTAAAGGCCGCTCTTGATGTGAAAAAAATCAACAGTTTCCTGGCGACAGTGTCATAGGCAACCGATACCAGATACGAATCTCATAAGTTGATGCGACGGTTTTGATGGGGCTTAAGATGTTGGACGCTCTCTCATTATGAACGCAAGAACCTGGTTTGTTCATATTTTACTCGTTGCCGTGGTTTTTGGCAGTTGCGGCAACTCGCCATTAAGACTAACCAAATTGCCCACCAGCTATCAGGACGTAAAACTTCCGGACTTCGTCGACGATCCCGCCCCCCAAACGAATATGGACCTCGCAACACCGAGGCAACAATTAGTCTTTTACCGGAACTACGCTTCGATTGAAGAGATTCTCAAACGTGATTCGACGCTAGTTGTTGAAGAAATGGCGCGACGACTGAGCGGCAACCAGCCTATGTCCTTGAAACTTCTGGCCGCGGCTGTTCTGGTCTTTAAGAATGCTGATAAAGGAAACCAGTTCTTCCAATCTCAAGTCAGAGTAATCGACAATCACCTGGACGATGTCTACGTTACCCTTAGTCAAATCGATATTTCTGGACAGTACCTGAACGGCACCGATGCCAACATGGTCTGGGCCGAAGACCTGATGGTTGAAGCTCTCCAAAACAGAACCCAGTTGGACCGGCGAGAAGCGTTGCGCATACCCGAAAATGTCAGCTTCAGCGACAATACCATAGAGGTCCGGGAGCTTGCGGTGAATCACGGGAGATTTCCAGAGATCCTAGGAAAGATGCGAAGCGAAAAAGCGTTGCCCGTGATTATTTCTATGATCCGAGAAAACCGGCCGTTCTATTCGTTGGATCTGCGAGGAGCAATCGCCTCTCTCGGGAAGTACAAAGACAAAAGGGTCGGGGTCGAGCCACTAGTACTCGAAATTCTTAAGCGACATGAGGACAGCAACCATTGGGACACTTACCCTTCGGCGGTAAGCGCGGCCGTCCAACTAGAATTGAAAAGTGCGGTTCCGATCTTGTTACGCCACTTGGATGACAATGATTCATACGGAGGTCTCAAAGCGCTGGCAGACGCGAGTGCGATACCGATAATTAAGCGCGCTCTCCCGAGATTGAAGTCTTACGCGCGTGCTGAGGCGGAGCTCACGTTGATTCATTTGCAGGGCGGCGACGTGCTGCCTTCATTGTTGCAACTGCTAAGCAGGAGGAACTTTCTCCGCCGTGATGACGTCATCATGTGGATCGAGAGGCTTAAGGACGCCCGCTCAGTCGCGGCAATGACTGAAGCGCTGTGTCACGACCCAGATTGGTTTGTTCGTTCCTGGGCCATCCGAGTATTGGCGGTGGTTAGAACGAGAGAGGCAATCACGAGTTTAATAAATGGTCTTGGTTGTGACTATTCCAGGTTGAAAGAAATGAAGATGAACGCAGACCACGACTATAATCGTGAATACAGAGATAAAATACTGAAAGCGCTTATAGAAATCACTGGAAAAGATCTGGGAACTGACAACAAGAAATGGCTTAGCTGGCTAAACCAGCAAAGAACATTTTAGCTTTCATGCATCAACAATTCTTTGCACCTTGTCATTTTGGATGGCGATTTTCTTGCGATTGAGGCCACCGGGCGAGTTATGTGCAGGCGCCACAGCCAACGGCAATCGCTTCGGTTGGGCTGAAGCTGAAGTCTTTTTGGGCCAACTGACTACGAGGCCTTATGGTCCGCAGTCATGCTCAGCTTGATGATCGCGAACACTGCTCCTTGCGGGTCCCGAATAACCGAGAACTTCCCAACCGTGGGAATGTCCGTCGGCGGCACAAATAGCTGCCCACCTGACCGCTTCGCTTTCTCTGCGGTCGCGTCGCAATCCTCGACCATGAAGTATGGAAGCCAGTTGGGCGGGACGGGTCCCATCTCGGGCGCAATTTCCATCATCCCGCCGATCTGCTGGCCACCGTTGATCCATTCGGTGTATACGCCTCCGGCCGCTGCCATATGACTTTCTTTCGTTTCCCAATCGAACAGACCAGAATAGAACGCAGCGGCCTTCTTTCGATCTGTTATCCAAAGCTCGTCCCAGCAAAACGTCCCTGGCTCGCCTACAAGTTTGAAGCCGAAGTGAGCTTTGGCTTGCCAGACACAAAACGTCGCGCCTAGTGGGTCTTGAAGGATCGCCATTCTTCCGACGTCCATCACGTCAAATGCGGTGGCGAGCACAGTGCCGCCTAGCTCAGCTGCTTTCTTGGCTGCCTCGTCGGCGCTAGCAACCGCAACGTAGGAGTTCCAGTGGGGGGAATTCCGTGCGCCGTTTCTTCTTTTCCCAGCTTGTACATCGCACCAATGTCAAGGCCGCGAATTCTGAGCATTGTGTAGACCATGTCGGGACCCACCGGTGTGTCTTCGGCTTCCCATCCAAAAAGGCTGGCATAGAATTTCTTAGCCGCTTCAGTATCGCTGGTCCCAAGCTCTATCCAACAGAACGATCCCGGGACATGACCTGTTACTTCTGGCATAGCTTCTCCCTCTTTCTAGTCTCCTTGCGTCGTTAGCGCCGAGCACTCGTCTCTCCGAAGAATTTCCGCCTCGATTTTCGATTTTTGTTTTCAAGATTCAATCACAATTGGCGAGACTTTGCCATCCGCTCGATGAGGAAAGCTGGAGTGTGATTTACTTACGTCCCCGAAACCTTATAGACATGAGCGATTGTCTAGTGTATACATGCAGCAGACACTATGTATATTACCGTTGATGAACGCGACCGGCGGCCCCTTTATCAGCAAATTGTTGATGAAATCAAGGCGCTCATTGCGCGCGGGGAATTAGCGGAAGGCTCGTCCTTGCCTCCCGTGCGGCAGGTGTCCTCTGACTTGGGAGTCAACTTGAATACCGTAGCGTTCGCGTATCGACGGCTTCAGGCAGAGGGTCTGATTCGTGTCAAACATGGGTCAGGCGCGGTGGTGAAATCGAGAACGCTGAATGAAAAAACAGAGGAGCAGGCCCGTCAGCAATTGCGCACAGCCCTTGCCCAGCTCGTACTGTCCGGATTAAAGCGACCAGAAATAAAGACACTCATAAATGAAGAGCTAAGCGAGTTGTGCAAAAAATTAGAGTAGGTTTGAGATACCACTCAAGGAACGGAAACTCGCAAGTTGGGAAGGTGGGCTTGCCCCCGCTCAAGATCCGCATCCACTCAACGCTGAGATCGGCCTGAAAGTTGCGAAAAGTTTCCTCAGCTTGGGCTGTCAATTCAGTGTTGAGTGGGTGCGGATCTTGAGCAGGGGCAAGCCCACCTTCCCAACTTGCGAGTTTCCAGGCTGATCTGTAATCAGCGTTAATCTGTGGCTATTTAGATTTGTTTGGACAAATACTAAGGGCGTTCGGGTCGTCGGATGTCGGGCGCGAGATCGGGCTTGCCCCTGCCCCGGCTGGGCGACCCCACGTCTCGAATACGTGGTTCCGGAGTCACCACAGGAGGGCGGCTGGTGACGCCTGTAGGATTCCCGCCGCCGGTGTTTCCTACAGTTCTTGAGGGGTTAGACCGGATCGTGTTGCCATATGAGTACCCACAGCCGCGGCAATAATACGGATTATAAATTGCCATCGTATACGAGCTGCCGTAAGGGGATCCCCAGCCATAATAAAACGGCAGGAAGGTGTAGCAGCGGCTAAGCGGATTAAAGAACCAGACGCCCAGGCTTCGATAACTGCTGAACATCCAGTCAGCGCTTCTGAAAGAAGCAAACGCGGAGGTGAGCATCCGATCCGATATTCGCTGGTTTGCCTTGGCCAGGGCTGACGCACGCTCCTTGCTCCATTGGTCCACATCATCCAGGTCCTTCTTATCGGCTCCTTCTAATTTGGCCATTGAGAAACCGGCGGTGGCGCTGAACACAACCTTGTTTCCGCCCTTAACCTTTGTGTGCGAATCATTGAGCATGACCCGCCCTTTACGCACGATTAGTTCCGTTGCGTCGTCCGGAACAACGTTCAAGCGGTAGAGTCCATGACGCACGATGGCGAGCCTGGTGTGCGGTGTCGTGATATTGATCAATAATTCTGTGTCGTCCGTTCCGGTGGCTTCAACGATCGCCGTGCCTCTAAGGAGCTTCACCTCGAGGTTATCAAGCGAGTTGTTTACGAGTTCGAATTCTGAGTTTTCTCCGAGCCGCAAATACGCGCCGGGGTTCAATAACATCTCCACGCGGGCCCCGAACTCCGTCCGCACCATGTCGCCCGCTTCCAGGTCATCAGTTACCGTCAATAGCTGCCAATCGGCTCCCCCCTTGAGATGAACCTTTGCCCCTCCGGTTACTGCGTTGATCCCCCCAGCTTTGGCTGAAATCACGAATTTTTCGCGGTTTTGGGCAAAACTGGTGACAGTTGAGCAGGCTAACAGGATTGCAGCCAATAGCATTAGCACCGAGCGCCCGAGGTGTGTAGCCATGAAAGGATCTCCTTTAACGCTGGAATCGCAGTTGAGTTACCGACGGTTAAGTCATTATAGACCTGTGTTTATCATTTACAAGTGTTAATGCGAAAACTCGTTCTAATAGCCAAAACACGATCCACGAAATCACACGAAATAAAAGCACGAATATCTCGTGTAATTTCGTGGATGAAAAACGAGTAGCGATAGTAGATGCTAACTTCCCTGAAGATAACTCAATAGGGTGAGACTTCTTTGGCGTAGTAGCCGCGTTTTGACCGGGCCACTAAGCCGCTATGCTCGTTTACCTGAACAGCTACCGAGCGCCACTTGCCATCGCGAACCCGGTTCAAAGGTCTGTAGCCAATGCTGTAAACGGTTCCCAGATCCCGAATCACCTGGTCATATACGGTTTCCAGATCTTCGATCTTTGCAGCCTTGTAAACCGTGGTACCGCAAGTCTCGGCCAGTTGGGCCAATTGCTCGCGCGACTGTGCGTAGGCCTCGCGCGGAGTGCGGTGACGCTTTACTTCTTCTGCCTCCGTATCCAGGTAGATCGGAAAAACCAGTGCATCCGAGTCCCTGACAATTTTCAGCAGGTCCGGAAAAGAAGTGCTCGAACCCTCCCCAAAGATACCCGGAAGGGCGTTGTCGACCCCGTCGGTCATCACAATAACCGCGGTGCGGCGCGAACTCTGACCGAGAGGAACCAGCTTTTCCGTAACATATCGCAGCGAGTCCCAGAATTTGGTTCCCCCCAGGGGTTTCTCCATTCGATCGATAGTCTTCTTCAAAACCTGCCGATCAAAAGTGAAGCTTGAGACCAGCTCGGGTTCGTCAGTAAAGGTTACGATCGCGACTCGGTCAGTGGGACGCGTGGCCTCGACGAAACGCTTCGCGGACCGGCGGATTAGCTTGATCTTGTCCGCGGTCGAGCCGGAAAGGTCGAGCAGCAGTATCAGATCAAAGGGAGCACCAGAGGCGGCGAAGAAACTTATCTCCTGCGGTAAGCCATCTTCAATTACCAGAAAGTCCTTCTGCTGCAAAGGAATGGCAGCCCCATTAGGGCCAAGGCCCATGACGCTCACTTTGAGATCGACCAGATCGGAATCGACCCGGATTGTGTCGAGTGGCTCACGAGTTTGAGCAGCGCAGGTTGAGCCAAACAAAAACACTACCAGGAACCACTCGCCGACCAGTCTTGCTTTTATGAGTCTTCTCACTGGAGCAAAATACTATCAGTTTGCATAATAGCCGCGTTTGCCACGAGCAATCGCATTGGGTCGACCAACAACAACTCTCAGAGCTCGCCAGTGCCCATCTCGCGCTTTATTGGATGGTCTGTAAGCAATGCTGTAGACAGTTCCGAGGTCGGCCACCACATGCTCGTAAGCACCCGCCAACTGTTCGAGACGTTCTACTTCATAGAATATGCCCCCGCCGTCGTCCGCCAATTCTTTCATGCGATCGTAGCCGGCGTCGAACGCCTCAGGCTGCGTATCGAGCGGGTTCATAGCTTCGTATTCAGTGTTTAGCCACAGAGTATAAAGCACACCGTCAAACTCCTGCACTCTACTGCGCAGCTCTTTATATGAGAGTTTTGACCCGTCACCTTGTACACCGGGAATACTGCCATCCAGGCCGTCGCTCATCAGGACTATCGCCGTTCGTCGAGTCTTGGTTCGTTCTTTGGAAATCTCTTCGAGAGTAAAGTCGGTTGCATCGTAGAGCTTTGTATCGCCTGCCGCCGTTTCGATGCCGTTAATTCGTTCTCGCAGCCTCCCTCTGTCCAGCGTCAATTGGGAGACCAGTGAAGGTTTGCCGGCAAAGGTCACCACGGCAATCCGGTCTAACGGTCTGGCCGCCTCAACGAATCGCAGCGCCGCTTCCCGGATGAGCTTCAACACGTCTTTCGTTGAGCCGGAAAGATCGATTACAAGGAACAGATCGAAGGGTGCAGAGGCAGCGTCAAACTGGATGATGCGTTGTTCGACGCCATCTTCGAAGGTTGTGAAATCCGACTGCGTTAGTCCCTGCACACCCCGATTAGTGTTGCGATCGATCACACTCATATTCAGAGTGACAAGTTGAGAGTCGACGCGAACAACATCTCCCTCGCTGATCTCCTCGTTTTCATTGCCGGCCGGAGTACCTGCCGCCTTCGCGTCTTTATCGGTGGCCGCCAGCGAAGGTTGGCTGGCGCGATCGCCTGTCACTGGAGCAGAGCTCGCCAGAGAGGTCAGAGTGATGGGACCGCTGTCGGTATTGATCTGCAAAGCCCGGCCGCCAGTGCCGAGTCGCGTCTCTAGAACATGTCCCCCGCCGGACGGGCCCGAAGCCAGGTCCGAGTTGACGATGCCCGAAACTGATTTGGCCAGCACATCTACGTTGGCCGGCTCAAGCAGGAGAGCGCGCACTTCACCTGAAACTGATTTCAAGGAAACCGATTGCGGCATTCCCTTTAACGAAACCGCGCCGCTGGTGGTGGCGACTTCTACTCGACTTGTTTGGGGAATCTTGACGAATAGATCAATCACGGCAACCGGATCTACCGGTCTGCGCACCACCGAGATTGAAAGCAGCTTATTGCGATTGTCGATTACGATCGGAGAGGTAACCAGAGATTTCTGCGTTGCTCCGATGCTTGCGGAGACCAGCACATAGGTCTCGCTCCAAACTTCCATCGAAACACTGCCGAATCGATTTTCGATCTTGATCTGCCCGTCTGCTGGTACGTCAATCCTTACGCCATCGGTTTGAGCGTTGGCGGTGAAGCCGATGCTGGGGGCGAGCAGAAGGACGACGGCGACAAGCAACAAGCGCGAACCATAGCTGAGATCTGCTAACCGCATCGTTTTTTCGAGGAGTTAACTCTGAGTTGGAAGAGCACCACCAACGCAGCGAGATTAGGTTTTGAGCGCTCCATGATTGCTTCCTTTCTATACCAATCCGGACAAATTTGATGATAGAAGCGTGATGCTTGATGATAAGGCAATTCCGCTATCATCCTGCAGCGTATGGAAAAGGGTTTCAGACTTCTAGTCTAGCGTTCAATCATATCGAGCATTGACTCTTCGTTCTTTTCTGGCTCGGCAGGCGGCTCTGGCGATTCGCCCATGTCGCCAAGTCTGAGCAGCAGATTGTTGGCATTTGTTGCGTAAGGCATCGCGCCCTCCTTAGCGACCACGCCTCGACGGATCAGCTGCTCGATAACGCCGTCAAAGGTTTGCATACCCTCCTGATCACCCTGCTCCATCGCGTCGATTAAGGATTTACCTTCTGATTCTCCCTTTTCTATGTAGTCGCGCGTGCGCATCGTCGACTTGAGGATCTCGATCGCGGCAACTCGGCCCTTACCGTCGGCCCTGGGAATCAACCGCTGCGAAACGATGTAACGGAATGATTGGGAAATACGAGTTCGAATTACGTGCTCCTCATTTTTGGGGAACACGCCGATGATGCGGTCAACAGTCTTGGAAGCGTCGATGGTGTGCAAGGTCGACAGCACCAGGTGACCCGTTTCGGCTGCTTCCAACGCCACTTCGATAGTCTCGCGATCACGCATCTCTCCGACGAGGATGACTTTTGGCGCCTGCCGCAGGGCGGCTCGCAGAGCAATAGCAAAGTTTGGGGTGTCCGAGTGAAGCTCGCGCTGGTGCACGGTGGAATTCTTGTGCCGGTGAAGGAATTCTATGGGATCTTCAATCGTCACGATGTGGTAGTACTTCGTTTCGTTGATCAGATCGATGATCGCCGCCAGCGTCGTGCTCTTTCCGCTCCCGGTTGGACCGGTAACCAGCACGATGCCGTTCTTGATCTCGGCAATCTCCATCAACTGCTCGGGCAAGTCAAAGTCTTTAAATTGTGGGGTATTTGCGGGAATGACGCGCATGACGATGGCGTGCGTTCCACGCTGTTTGAAGATATTCACGCGAAAACGGCAATCGCCGGGAGCACTGAAGGAGAGGTCGGCAGAGCCTGTCTTTTCCAGGCTCTCGATTGCCGATTCCTGATTACCCAGGATTAGTTTGGCAATTCCGGCAGTGTGGGCCGGAGTCAGTCTTTCGAGTCCGGTTACGAGCACCGGCTGAAGTTTTCCAGCCAATTCAATCTGAGGCGGCCGGCCGGGAGAGAAGATCAAATCGCTGACTTTATCGGAAACCGCCAACATTTGTCTCAAAACGACGATGAAGTTTGGTGGCGGAGGTCCACTGGCGGGCGGCTCCGAAGTTACAGGCTGTTGGCTCATTCTGGTTCAACTTTTCCTTCCGTGATGCGTCAAAAGCAAGAGCAGCTGGTTTGCAAAAAAGAAACCCTGGCACACGAACAAACGCGAGAGAGCTTACGTACATCAAAGCAGCGATCGGCGGGATTGGCTGAGGTAATCAGCAGTCCCAACTTGAAAAAGGAGGCGCTGGACAATGGCGACATACAGAGACCCTGTAAGATGCTTTGCACCACTTGAAGTCATCGAGCGCCTGCTGGAAATTCGCGTTGAAGCGGGCTTTCTACCCGCCGTTTTTCTCCTTTCGCCCGATGACTTGGCAGATTATCTCGATGCATATGGCTTTGATGTGTACGCTTTATCGGAGGCCGAAGCTGGATTTCACTTTGGAGATTACCGCGCTCCGCTCGCGCCGGGCGGAGACAATGCTCATAGTTCACCGACGGCGCATTGAACAATAGACTATTCCATCCGGCCAAAACGGGAGACTAATCGTCTCCCGTTTTGCTTTGCGCAAGAGCCTTAATTACAAAAAAAGTAATATCGTCGCTCGCTCCTTTTCCATCGGTCCAGCTTAACACCTCGTTTTGTACACTCGCTATCAGCTCACGCGCCGGCAGGTTCGCCGCCGTACGCACCGCCGTTCCGAGTCGATCTCGACCGAACTCCTCGCCCGCTGGATTGGTAGCCTCGGTCACCCCATCAGTATAGAGAACCAGCACTTCGCCCGGCTCAAACGACAGGTAGTATTCATGATAACGGGTGTCGCGAAACATCCCCAGCGGTAAGCCTCCCCGTTCTATGAACCGCACCTCTCCTTTTGCATTCAGCAGCAGCGGCGGATTGTGACCCGCATTCGCATACGAAAGGGTCCTGTTCCCGGTATCCAGAATACCGTGAAAAGCTGTAACGAACTGATTGCGCTCGATCGACTCCCACAAGAGGTAGTTAACCTTCGCCATGGAAATCTGCGGGGCGTAACCAGTATGAGTGGCCGCTCTCAAACTGGCACGCAGAAACGCCATCAACAGGGCGGCAGGCACACCCTTGCCCGAAACGTCCGCGATAACCAGCCCGATCTGGTCCTCATAGATCGATACCCAGTCGTAGTAGTCTCCGGATACCTCTTCAGTCGGAAAGTTGTAGGCGCTAATGTCAAACCCAGGCAGCTTGGGATCACCGGCTGGAAGCAGTTCGAGTTGTACCTGGCGAGCTACTTCGAGCTGTCCCTGTAGTCGCTTTCTCTCGATCATCTGCTCGTGCAGCATGACTTTCTCGATAATGATGGCGACCTGAGATGCCAGCATCATTAAGACTTCCAGATCATCATCTGAGTAAGCGCTCAGCTCATCACTTTCGAGATCGAAAACTCCGATGACCTCGTCGTTCGAGATGATCGGGGCCACCATCTCTGAACGGGTTTCCTCACGAGCGTTTATGTAAATTTCGTCATTGCGGACATCGTGAGAAATCATCGGCTTGCCGGATTGGGCCACGCTGCCAACAAAACCCTCGCCAAGCTTCAGGTGCAGATTACTCAGTTCGTCAAGGTTATAGCCACGAACAGCCTCCGCCTGAAGTTCGCAAGGCTCTTCGCCCTCAGCTGTCAAAGACTTTTCCACACAGTGCAACACGAAGATACCGGCCGCGTCGTACGGGATCAGTGAATCGAGGGTGTCCATAACCAGGTTGAGGACTTCCTGCAGGTTTAGCGACTGGCTAATGGTCTTCGTTATGTCCAGCAGCATGCGCAGCTTGTCGGTGATCGACAAACCCGGTACCCTCGGCTCTTTTATTTGTTCAGTCATGCGGCGATGAACTCACTCCCTGCTTCCCTGGCGTTCCGGGCGCCCCGGAAAGCTTTGGGAAACAAAGTGTCATTATAGGGGTTTTTTTGGTTAGCCATGAAACCGGCTCATTCGATCCGTGGGAATGTCAATTTCGGTGCAGGCTTTTAAAGGTCGCCCACAGGTGTGTCACTTTCAGGCGGTATTCCACCAGTTCGCGACTGACCCGAAAGTGTCTGGCGATTTCGATCGAGGTCCTGGCCTGCGAAACAAACCTGCGCAACACCGAGTAAGGGACCAGGGCCGCGGCGCCGACAGCGTAAGCCGCCTCTTCATCGCTCTTGCGATAGTCGCGAGCTAACATACGACCGCGTTCGTCCTCGGCTACAACTGCCAGGCGATTTGGCGTGTGTCCCAGGAAGACGTGGCAAATCTCCTCCATTAGTGTGGCGTTGGTTCTGCTTCTTCCGTGCTTGGGGTTGAGGATCACGATTCTGCTGCCGTTGGGCAGCGGGTGAGAACAGACGCCGCCGGACCACGCCTCGGCGGCGGGACCAAGGAGATGCTCCCGCACTTCTTTGCTTAGCCCATCAATCTTGTCAAAGTTGAGTACAACCAGATTAGCAAAGTGGGCGAGCTGAAAAGGATTGAGTGGGGCATCGATGCGCACCCGCGCAAAGTCTCTCAGGCCGAGAGCTTTGAGCTCATAGTTTTTCCATTTTTCACCGGGCGGTAGTTTGAGGCTGGCCACAGGGTGGATTATAGACTAGAAGCGAGCACGGAAGGTTGGATGAGATCTAACGTCGCTTCTTGGGGGCTTTCCCTTGATCATTCCGACTAAACTGTGCGTATGCAACCCGAAACAGTTCGGACAGGGCCGCAGCAGTTTCCGGAGTGAGGTTGCGGTCAGCCCTCAGGTGTGCTTCGACGATCTCGGGTGTTGGCTCGTGCGCAAAGTAGACGACCGGTTTGCTTTCCTCCGCATCCCCTGTCCGGCCACCGAGAATGCGTTCCATCGGCATATCAAGCCAGGCGGTCAACCGGGCAATGTTATCGGCATCCGGCTTGCCGGTTCCGTTTTCAATGCGGGACAAGGTTGAGGCGGATACGCCGGTCTTGTCCGCCAGGTCGCGCAGGCTGAGCGTCAACTCTTCTCGCCGGCGCTTCACGGCGCGTCCGAGTTCTTCTGTATTGACCAGGGCCTTTCGGCTCATATCTTATCGAGTCCCTTCGCCTAGCATGATTGCCATTGTCCGTTGCGGACCGGATGCGTTATCCGGGCACTGGAACCGGCTGGAAACTTATCACACTGCGGTTTTAGATGCAAGACTCTGTCTTATACTTGAAACACAGTCATCAAGAGAAGGGCCGCGTCCATTAGACGCGGCCCTAGATTGAATCGGGTGCAGGGTAATCTCAGTTTGTTCTAGGGCTGGGTCGTTTCTGCATTGCACTCATCGCCAGGTCGCGTGCGCGTGGCAGCACGTCTACAGCTTTGGCAATCTGTGGATCATCGCTCGTGATGTAAACACGATCCGCTGTTACGCGCCCATAAGCCGCAGTCACTATGTTAGTGCGTAACTGAAGCTGGATAAATGAGCGGTTATGATCCAGGAGGGCAGACGAAGAGCGAAACTCGGGATCGCTGGCTACAAAATCTTTGAAGCTTTTAAAAAGTGCGTCCGTGATCGGGTAGTCTGAAGCCAACAGGTCGTGAGTGAAATTGATTTCGCGCTGGACTTGATATGTCTCAAAGCCGCGAATCCGTCCGTTCACCAGTTCGCGGGCAAAAGCGAAGATCGGGTTGAGTAAGCGTCGTTGCGCGAGGCTGATGGTTCGCGCGTTTACGTTCTCGTCAGGTTGAATGCCGCCGCCGCCATAAACAGCCCTGCCAGTGTCGGTTTTTTTCTCCTGGCCCTGAGGCTTGGTTTCATCCTTTTGCTCTACTCGATTCAGGCCTCCGTGCGTGTAGTAATCGTAGAAGCCGCCATTGGAGTAGTCGCGCTGAATCAATCGTCCTGAGGGAGTGAAATACTTTGCGGATGTCAGCGTCAGACCCGCCCCGTATTCCAACGGAATAATGCTTTGCACCAGTCCTTTGCCGAAGCTGGTGTTGCCGACGATGAGTGCACGGTCATGATCCTGCATGGCGCCGGCAACGATCTCCGAAGCCGAGGCCGTGTAGCCATTAATCAAAATCACCATCGGCGTCAGATCCGGAGACGGGTTTCGGGATTCGTAAGTGTTGTCCCTGAGGCCGTTGCGGCCCTTCTGGGTCAAAATAAGCTGACCGGCCGGCAGGAATACTTCCGCAACGTGGATTGCCTGGTCCAAGAACCCACCCGGATTATTTCGCAGATCGAGTACGAGCGATGTCATACCTTTGGCATGCAGACGCTCGAGAGCATCTTCAAGCTCTTCGGTGGTGGAATAGTTGAAACCTCTCGTCATGTCGACGTAGCCCACACCGGGTTTCAGCATGTAAGCGTCAGGCAGCGACGGTTGGGGGACCGCATCGCGAGTAATCTCCACCGTTTGAATGCGTTTGTCTGATGCTCGCTCGATCTTGATCCTCACCAGTGAACCGCGTGGGCCACGAATCTTGTCGCGCACCTCGATCGACGGTTTGCCGGTCATGCTCACGCCATCTACTTCGATTATGCGATCGCCGTACCTGAGACCTGCCTTGGCTGCGGGTGAGCTTTCGAAGGTTGCGGTAATGAAGGTGTCAACCTGATCTCCCAGCGTGTAATTCAGGATAGAAGCGCCGATCCCGAAATACTCAGAGCGCTGATCAGTCTTGAGCTCTTCAAATTCTTCTCTGTCGTAGTAGTTCGAGTGGGGGTCCAGCGAACGCAACATACCGATTATCGACGACTTGAACAACGAGTTGTAGTCCAGTCCTTTGCCGTCGATGTACTGCTCCTGAATTACGCTCAGCGCCTCATCGAAGTCTCGTTCAACAATGGCCGCAGCACTACCGGGAGTTGGCCGGGTGGATCTGCGAGTGGATCCGCTGGGGCCGCTGTTTGACTTGCCTCCGGATGTACTGCCCACGACGGACGGTTGCTGTGGTTTTTGCTGCGCAGAAGTAAATGTTGAGACGGCAAGGACGACGATTAAGAGCGCTCCCAGCGTGGTCGAATATATCTTTTTCACTGATAACCTCTGAAAACGTTAAGCCAGACAGTTGATTCCGTTGCGGCCGGGTCAGACTTCGAAGTGGTGTCATTTCCGAGTCGCGAGTGCAATATAAAGGATGCGGTGAAAGCGAGCAAGGTTGGGTCTTTGCGAAGCCCTCTTGTCAAGTCTTGAGAAATCCAACTAATAATACAAATTCCTAAAGCCCCGGAAAATCCAGCGGAAATGGGTTGACGACAATGGTGCCATTCAATTGAGCGCAGCAAAACGATCCGGAAAATAGACGAAACCGCTGGAAGCATGACGTTTGCTTCGCTTGACGAGCCTTTCTGCGCATCCGTAGAATGAACTTACAAACGGCAACAATCGTAGAACACGGGGAACAGAGTCGATCCGCTAAAGGAGTATTTTGAGATGAGCAGTCCCTATAAAAGAGAAGAGCCGACAACAGGTGAGCCCATTGACGATCTGATGCTTCGCGAAGACGATGCTGATTCATCCGCCGATGATCACTCCCGAGCTGCCTCTTCCGTTCGTGATATCGCTTCTCGAATCCCCGAATCGCTTAGTGCTATTGGCCGGGACATTAGCAGAACGATCGAAAAAGCCATCTCTGCGAAAGACGATTACGTAGTGGCTGTGAAGGTTTCGCCCGAAGCCCAGGAGAAACTGGAACAACTGGTTCAGGCCGGGGTATTCCGAAGTCGCGCTGAAGCAGCAGGCTATTTGATCGACGAAGGAATTAAGACGCAGTCGGCTCTCTTCGAGAGAGTGCGCCAGAAACTGGCTGAGATAGAAAGACTGCGCGCAGAGCTTCGAGGCCTGGTCACCGACAAATCGGCGTAAAGATTACAGTCAGCCCGCTCTTCTATCTTTCGCCTTCAGTTCCCCTAAACTGACTGCCTGTCCTCATCTGTGGACAGGCACGTCCTAACGAATCGAGAAACAAGTGGTCGAGACTTTTCAACTTCCGCCAACGCCGATCGAGCAATTCACTCTGTCAAACGGCTTGCGGGTCATTCTCAGCCCGGATCGATCTGTGCCGGTGGTTTCCATAGCCGTTTATTACGATGTCGGCTCGCGCAATGAAAAAGAGGGGCGAACCGGGTTTGCTCATCTGTTCGAACACATGATGTTTCAGGGTTCTGAGAACGTCCCCAAGGCCGCTCATTTCCAGTTCGTGTTCAACGCTGGCGGCACAATGAACGGCACCACCTCCACCGAACGCACTAACTATTTCGAGACGCTGCCTTCGAATCACTTGCCGCTCGCGCTGTGGCTTGAAAGCGATCGAATGCGTTCGCTGAAGGTAACGCAGGAGAATCTGGATAATCAACGTCACGCCGTGCAGGAGGAAAAAAGGCTGCGCTATGACAATCAGCCTTATGTGAACGCGTTCCTTAGAATAAATGAGCTGATCTTTAAGAATCAGGCTAACGCGCATTCCACTATCGGCTCGATGGAAGATCTGGATGCGGCCACCATCGAAGACGTGCGGGGGTTTTTCCGCGTTTACTACGCACCGAACAACGCCGTGCTGACGATTGTCGGCGACTTTGATGAGGTTGAAGCTCGAACGCTGGTGGAAAAGTACTTTGCCGGCATACCGCGACAACCTGAACCACCCCCGGTTGATGTCAGCGAGCCCAAAGAGGTCGCCTTAGATACCGAAACCTTCATTGATCAGCTCGCGCCCGCACCAGCATTTGTATTGGGATGGAAGATTCCTGTGCGGCGCAGCCAGGAATTCTATGCTTTGTCGCTTGCAGGCAACTTGCTTTTCGAAGGTGACAGTTCGCGGCTGTATCAGAAACTGGTTAAGGGAGACGAGTCGGTAGTTTCAATTCAGGGCGGTATTGACGAACGCCGTGGCCCCTCAGCTCTCTATATTTTTGCTCTGCCCAAACCGGGCGAGGAGGTAAGCGCGATCCGGCAGCAGATTTTTGACGAGATAACGCTGCTGGGATCTGAGGGACCGACGCCGGAGGAAATGGAAAAGCTGCACAACTCTCTTTCCAATGATGCTGTTCGTGGACGACAGTCAACGATGTATCGTGCTCAGCGTTTGGCGGAGTTTGCGCTCTATGACAATGACCCGGGATTAATCGATTCTGAGCTTGGCGAGTATCTGGCGGTTACGGCGAAACAAATCAAGGACGCCGTCGCGACGTTTCTTGATGTGGAGAATCATGTAACGCTGGACATCATTCCGGCGTCGCAGATCGAGTCAAGCAGTGTCGCTTCTCCCGCTTCACCGCAGCCGCCCGGCGAACCCAAACAGCCATTCGCTCCAGCACCTCAGGTTCCACCCGCGCCGCCGCCGGAACCGGGATCGTTTCATAAACCGGAATTGCCGGAAGTCGAGCCGGAACCACCGCACCCGGAGAGGCCACAGGATCCGGCGCAACCGCAAACACAAAAGGATGTTGGCTCGGGCCCATTGACCCTATGAGTACTCAATCAGAAGAGTTTCGCCGTCAACCACCACCGCCGCTGGCGCCCCGGCCGATTAGCCTCCCCCGGCCTCAAGAGACAATTCTCTCTAATGGCATGACCGTCGTAGTTGTGGAAGATTCACGACTGCCTTTAGTCAGCTTTCGCCTCGCGTTCGGCTTCGGTGATGCGCACGACCCGGCAAATCTGCCGGGACTAAGTGACATGCTTGCAGGGCTGCTCACTGAAGGTACCGAGTCGCGTACGAGTCGCCAGATTGCCGACGAGACGGCGCGCATGGGCGCCACTCTTACGGCCGGCGCCAGTTCTGATTACACAACTATTGCCGGTTCTGCCCTCGCTAGATTTAACGAGGCGATTCTCGAGTTGATCGCCGACGTTACGATGCATCCTTCGTTTCCCGAACATGAAGTTGAGCTGGTGCGGCAAAACAGCAAGGAAAGTTTAAAACAACAACGCGCGCAACCATCGTTTCTGGCTACGGAGATGGTTTCCCGGGTGATGTTTGGCAATCACCCCTATTCGGTGGTAGCGCCAACTCCGGAATCGATTGATGCCACTTCCCGCACCGATATTGCTGATTTCCACCAAAGAAAATACGTACCCAACAACGCCGTGTTGATTGTAGTCGGCGACGTTCGCGCAGAAGATACGATCCGGCGAGCAGAGAGTCTCTTCGGTCAGTGGGCGCCAGGAGAACAGCTGAAGAACGACTTTCCCGCCCCTCCGGCGCGGACTGCCCGGTCAGCATACCTTATTGACCGGCCAGGGTCGGCGCAATCAAATATAGTCATCGCTAATAACGGTATTACTCGAACTAACGCCGACTATTTTCCGCTCCTGCTGATGCACACGGTCTTTGGGGCAACCGCCTCCTCTCGTCTTTTCATGAATTTGCGCGAAGAGAAAGGTTATACCTACGGCGCGTATTCAAATCTGGATGCCCGTCGTACTGCTGGAACATTTCGATCCTCGGCCGAGGTACGCACCCCGGTGACCGGCGACTCGCTGAAGGAGTTTTTCTACGAACTGAATAGAATCAGGACTGAGCCAGTTTCACAAAAAGAGATTAGCGATGCGAAGTCGTATCTGACAGGAGTATTTCCAATCAGGTTGGAGACGCAGGAAGGCATCGTGGACCAGTTGGTCCAGATAAAGATGCTGGGCCTCGGAGACAACTACCTCCACGAGTACCGGGATCGCGTCCAGTCCGTGTCGGTCGCCGACATTCAGCGCGTGGCGCGCAAATATATTCTGCCAGACCAGGCTGCCATAATCATCGTGGGTGACGGCGCTCAGGTAATCGATCAGCTTAAGCCTTTTACCGAGTCAATCGAGATTTACAACACCGCAGGCAAGCGCAAGGCCGGCCCCGGCTCGTCAACCGCGCTCAGCGCAGACATTCTTGGTGAGTGGGCCCTTGAATTTGAGACGCCACTAGGTCAGGCAATTCCCGCCACGATGATTGTTAGCGAAACTGCAAGCGGTCCAGCGGCGCGAATTGATTCTGAAATGGGGAGCGCGGATCTGAGCGGGATTGAGAATGAGGGCAACGCCTTTACCGCCTCAATCTCTTTCGACATGGAAGGGCAGATGATGGAGGGTCAGATCTCCGGTACGCTTCAGGGTGACCACCTTGATGGCACGTTAAGCCTGCAAGGATTTCCGTCGCTAAACTTCACCGGGAAAAGAATTTAGGATTTAGAAATTAGAAAGAATTTAGAATTTGTATAAATTCCGCTTTCCTTCGGTCTTGGCTGAGTTGCAACCGGCAAACCACCAATTCTAAATCCTAAATCCTAAATCTGAAAAAAAGGCCCGGCATGGCCGAACATGCCGGGCGAATCACAGGAGGAACCGAGTGTTATGGTCGTCGCTATACTCTGCAACGATCCGATAACCTCAGCCTTTGAGATGTCAATTCATTGAGTTCAGGTTGCTTTACCGCTCATAGCTAAGCACAATCCCATCCCCACCGACTGCCCAGCCAATCTTCTTGTTGAAATAGAGCGAGTAAAGGTTTTGCTTCGTTTGCGAGTCCTGCTGGATCCAGGTGCGCCCGCTATCCTCTGTACGCAGAATTGAGCCGCTCCGGCCAACCGCCCAACCGTCATCGTCGCTTACAAACTGCACGCTAAGCAACGTCGAACGCACTGGCGCGGCGACCGGCGTCCAGGTCAGCCCGCCATCCGTCGTGCGCAGAATCGAGCCGCGTTCACCTACTGCCCACCCTCTTTTCTCATCCCGAAAATCGATATGGAAGAGGGTCGAGGTGACGCCTGACGTTTGGGTTGTCCAGCTATCACCGCCATCCTGTGTGGTCAGGATTGTGCCTCCCGCACCCACTATCCAGCCGTGCTTTTCATTCGCAAAATCCACATGAATCAACTCCAGCCGGCTGGGCGCGCGCCGTGTTTGCCACGAAGCTCCTGCATCGTCCGTAAAGACGAGTATGCTGTCCACAATTCGATCGCCGCGGCTGACGGACCCTACAACCCAGCCCTTCTTCTTGTTGAGAAACCTGACGCTATAGAGTTCGACACTCGCGCCGTCAAATTCGTTCGGAAGAAAACGGCGAGACTCGCTCCAGCGCGTGCCGCTATCCTGAGTAGCAAAGATCGCATTGCCTGCAAGCAGGAACCCGTTTTCCTTATCGCGAAAGTAGATATCGTTGATGGCTTCAGTCGTACCGACAATCTGCCTTACCCAGGTGCGACCGCCATCGTCAGTTCGTCCGAGAAAGCCGTTGTCGCCCCCGACCCAGCCGCGCTTGCTATCCAGAAAGTAGACCGTATTCAGATCGCCCTGCGCCGACCCAATGCGAGTGACAACCCAGCCGGTTTGAGCCAAAACCGAAGATAAGACAAACAGAAGAAAGAGGACGATCAAACCACACCTGTTTAGTGAGCTTCGAGAGCAGTATTTCATATACCAATCCGCGCGTGAATGTAGCAGCCTCGCGCCAATATGAAAACGTAAACAATCAGGGGTTAAACTCTTGTACCTTAAGTTAAGCCTTCAAGACAAGGCCACGCGTGCCGTATCGCCACGCGTGGCCTAATCACCCCATGACGTACCGGTACGTTATGGACTTGCAGCGGTTACGCGATAAACCCGGCCGTCAAGAACCACCACGACCTGTTCCCCAAGAGCAAAGAACTGTGCGACTGCCGGTTTTGACTTCAATAGAGCAAAGTACTCATCGCTGCCAAACTTGAGGATCGTCTCAGGGAGCTTTGCCTCGGCCTTGAATTCCGAATCGGTCCAAACCTTGTCACGCAAGTAGAAAGTCTTGTCCGCGACTGTACGAACCACTGAAGGGTTATCATTCGAGCTGACCTGCACAGCTTCCTGTTGTGCACGCGTAGACTTGCTCTGCTGCACAGCACCTGCTCCGGTGGACGCCCCCACGTCCGCAGGCTTTGGCGCGTTGGAGAATCCGCCGAGTATGCCGCTGGGACGTACCGTTGACTGCCGTGTTACATCCTTCACCTGGGCGCCAGGCTCCAGCGCCAGATAAGACGTGTAAGGAGTCACAATGCCATAGCGAGTGCCCAGATCCACAATCTCATCACGCAGTTCCTTCTGTTCACCGTTGCTGCGGATCTGCTCCATCAACCAGCCGACTCTGCGTGTGGCCCAAAGTCGCGGCAGATAATCATTCGCCTCTTCGCGCACTGGAAAACGCAGATTGTCATAAAGGAAAGACCGGTTTGCGCCGTTTGAGTTGCCCGATAACTGAAGCCGCACATAATCCATACTGATTGGGTTTCGGTAACGCCCGATCAACATAATCTGCGACCCCTTGAACAAATCCGGAATCCCTCGCGGATATACCAGATCCGTATCTACGCCGCCCAGATCCAGCTTGAGATCGGTGAGCACCGGCGAACTCACGCGGGCGAAGAAGTTCGAGACCTTTATCTCGAGATCCTCTTTTGGCTCAACGTAGTCGGCCACGCCGCCGTTTTCTGCTGCCAGCTTGTCCAGCAGGGTCGTATTCACGTCATAGCCTACTCCGAAGGTGAACAACCGCACTCCGGATATTCGAGCGCTTCGAACATTCTCAACAATGCGGCTGATGTTTGTCTCTCCAACTGTCGGTAAGCCATCGGTGAGAAAGACCAGGATCCGCGGTCTGTTGCTCGCCTCGAACTGCCGCTCCGCCGTCAGCAAAGCCTGGTTTATATTAGTCCCGCCGACTGGTCTCAGCGCCTGGACAAATGCTTCCCCTCGTTTGCGCCCGGCTTCATCAGCCGCCAGCAAACCGGTTTCCATAGCCCTTTCTTCACCGGCAAACGAGATCACATTAAACCGATCCTGTGCACGCAAAGTTCTGATGCCATAGAGCAAAGCAGCACGGGCCTTCTCCATCTTGCCCTCTTCGGCCATTGAGCCCGATGTGTCGAGTACGAAGACGATGTCCTTCGCCGCATACTCCTGCTCAGACCAGTCATCCTTGGGAGAGATCATCAATAGAAAGTAGCCGTCTTTGCCGGCGTCGCGGTGCGTCAACAAGATCAATCCGAAATCTTCCCTGGAAATGGTGTAGAACAACTGAAAGTCGCGTTGTTCTTTTCCGCTTTCGCTTTCAAAGGTGACTACGGATCGCCGGTCCCCATTTCGTTTGACTTCAATCTCGTGGGTCGGTGAGTAGATGTTCCGGAGCGGGTCCTTGCCTTCCAGCTCGATTCGTCCTGCCACGGTGCCAATCTGGGCTAGCTGCCGGCCGGTACCCAGGGGATAACGGTAAGCAACAGTTCCTGATTCGGCGCGCAAGACTTGTGAGTAGGTGATTTCAAGTTTCTTGTCTGAGTGAGGCGGAATGGGAAAGATACTGGCTTGAAAAAGATCTTTGCCTGCATATTCGAGCAGTCCGGGATCGCGTTGGCGCCGCACAATTTCATCGTAAATGCGTCTAGCTTCGTCACGTGAACGCACCTCTCCAACCAGACGCCGGTCGCCATCCCAGATTGCGAATTCGACAATTGAAGCAGCCTCCGGGATGGGAAACAAATAAGTGCCTTCGAGCACGGCATCGGTATCGTTACGGAAAACCTGCTCAACGTGGGTAGTGGCTACCTGCGCAGCAATCCTGGTGTCGATCTTGATGGACTTAATCGGGAGCGATCGTGGTAAAGGCACCGGTCGGGGTGGTCGAGGGCAGCGCTCACAAGGGCCAGGAACAATCACCCCCTGCGCGCTCGCAAGGGTAAAAAATAGCAAACTGAGCGAAACGGCAAGCAAAAACCGGTATATTCGACTTTCCATTAGCCTCTCCTGAACATCATTAGTCTTTTAACCCCCGTACTCGCTGATTAGAACGGGCAGCAGAGGGATCCTTGCGCACGACCTACCCTGCAATTGCGGTTTTTGGATTGCGGATAGGAATTGTGGATTTGGGATTGCGGATTGCGGATTTCGTTTTGGATACGCGACCTTAAACTCCGAGGGAGTGATCGGGAAAGATTGCCGCTCAGGTGAATTCAAGTCATTAATTCTGTGATGCCGAATCCGAAATCCGCCATCGGTTCAATGCAGCGTCCGTAAACGCTTGTTAGTGATTGCCACCGTCGTCACAAAAATGACGATTACGAGTCCGCCCGTCGCCAGCGTATGTCTTACCCCGAAGCGATGCGAAGCAGTCCCGGCGACGATATTTCCGATAGGCATTGTGCCTATGAAGGACAGAATGAACATACTCATCACCCGTCCGCGCATTTCGTCGGTCACGAGTTTTTGCAGCAGCGTGTTTGTAACCGCGACCGAAGTAACGATCGAAAAGCCCACCCCAAAGAGAAAACCCAAAGAGAGCCACAGGTTCGTCGAGAGGGCAAAGGCCGTAACAAACAAGCCAAAAGAAAACGCTCCTGCGATCACCGCCAAGCCCTTACGTTTGAAATCGCCGAGATACGCAAGCATTAGTGCGCCGCAGAATGCTCCGGCGCCGGCCGTTCCCATCATCCACGCCAGACCTGTTTCACCAAGTTGAAAAATGTCACGAGCGTAGACCGGTACCAGCGTAAGGTAGGGAGCTCCGAACAGACTGGTGACCCCTGACATCAGGAGTAATGAGAACACGCGAGGCCTGTTGCGGACATAACGAAACCCATCGATCAGGTCTTGCCATAGAACACGTCGGTCTTTTAATGAACGCGTGGCTGGCGAACTCAAGTTGTGGCCCTCGTCAAATCGCACCATCCTCAAAGCGACTATCACAGCGACAAACGAGAGTCCGTTAACAAAGAAGCACCCTGCCAGGCCGAAAAACTTAAAACCAAAACCGGCCATCACGGGACCGATGACGCGTGAGAGTTGAAACTGGGAGGAGTTTAAGGCGACGGCGTTTGCCACATCCTCGCGGCCTACCAGGTCGAAAGTCATCGCCTGGTAAGAGGGACCAGCGAGCGCCATGCAACAGCCTGTAACAAACGAGAAGCCCAGTACTATCCATCTGTTTACCACGTTCGTGTAGACCAGGGTTGCGAGTCCCAACGCAGCCAAACCTGCAACCACCTGCGTGTAGATGAGGAGGCGACGGCGGTCCACCAGATCGGCGAATACTCCACCCGCGAGGGTGAGAAAAAATCCAGGCGCGGTGGCCATGAAAGCATCGAGGCCAAGCCAGAATGGCGAGTTGGTGAGCGTCAGCACCAACCAGCTTTGCGCGACTGCCTGCATCCACGTGCCGATGTTGGAGAGGAACGCTCCGGCCCAGAAGAGGCGAAAATTCCGGTGCGACAGAGCACGAAACATAGCTTGGCGTCGTGGCGGCTTCTGCGGGAGCGTGACTTCAGGGACCATGATCAATCTCTTAACATCGCAACCAGCAAAGGGGCAACAGAAAAGCGCCGGTAACATTCACTTTGCGACGGTTGTCCCGGTCGTGATTAAATCAGAGCTGTCGTTCAAATCATCTGACAGGAGTATCTTCCGTGAATTCAACGCGCGTGCTTCGTCTTGTTCTTCTTTCGTTTTTAGCCTGCTTCGTGTTCACAGGAGTCGTTATGGCTCAGGGTGAAAAGCCGTCACAACCCGCGCCGCAACCATCGGCGACGCCGGCGCCGCAAGCAGCTCCGCCGGCAGCCAATCCCGCCGATGTAGCTTCAATCGATTCCATTATCGCTGCTGTATACGATGTGATCTCGGGGCCCGCGGGAAAGAAACGTGATTGGGATCGAATGCGGTCATTGTTCGCACCCGGAGCGCGTTTGATACCAACGGGTCCGCGGCCGGGTGGTGGTTATGGCTCGCGCGCATTGTCAGTCGATGACTATATCCAGCGAAGCAGTCCGTTGTTTGAGAAGGAGGGTTTTTACGAGAGAGAAGCTTCGCGGCAAGCGGATATGTTCGGGCAAATCGCTCATGTCTTCAGCACGTACGAGTCGCGGCATAGTCCAGATGACGCCAAGCCATTTCAACGCGGGATCAACAGCATTCAGCTAATGAATGATGGCAAGCGATGGTGGATAGTGACGATATTCTGGCAGGGCGAGGACGAAAAAAACCCTCTACCGGCGAAGTATCTGCCGAAGTAAGTACAAGAGAAATGTTCGTTTTCATTTTCCATTTATCATTTTCCACTTCTCATTTTCCATTTGTATGTCTGAGCGAGCACTCGTGTAATGACGAATGAGAAATGGAAAATGACGAATGGAAAATGAAATCGGCTCCAACAGTCTTTCGAAAAGCATGGCCTACCTCCGTTCACTTCTACGCCAGGCCGAAAGTGACCCTCCTTTGCCTCCACGGCGCTCGGCAACAATCTCGGCGAGAATGGACAAAGCCACTTCCTCTGGAGTGATCGCGCATATATCCAGCCCGATTGGCGCTCGCACTCTTTGGCGAAACTCTTCGCTCGCGCCCGCGTCGCGCAGTCGCTCGAGAACGATGTTCGTGCGTCGCTTACTACCGATGAGACCGACGTAATCAGGATGCAGATCGGTAAGGGCCCGAATACATGACTCGTCTTCGTTGTGACCTCGCGTAACGATGGCCACGGAAACGCCACGTCCATTCCCAACCGCGTCGCGAACAGCAGTGGCCCAGCTTTTAGTCGAAACCAATTCGATGCCTTCTTCCGGAAACTTGTCTCTCGAAACAAACTCCGGCCGGTCGTCGATCAGCGTCGCGCTGTAACCAATCGTGATCGCTAATCTTGCCAGCGCGGCTCCCACGTGGCCCGCGCCGCAAATCACCAGGCGTGGTTCGGGCTGCAAACGTTCGAACAAAACTCGCAGACCGCTTAGCTCGGAAACCTGGGGCACAAACTCGGATATGAAAAAGGCTCGCGCATCGTCACCCGAGGTTAGAAAAACTATTGCCTGTTTGTTAACCAGCTCATCGAGTTTACCGCTGCCGAGAGACCCGGTAGTGGTCCCATCACTTTCAATTAACAATTTGGCCCCGACATTCGCCGGCCCTTCAATCAAAGTCGCGAGGGCAGCGACTGATCCGGCTTCCAACACGCGACTGATGGCGTTCGTGACAGCAGACAATGACTTTGTTTCACCTGGCATGCGGAGTCGGGAAAACTATTTCGCGGAGGGCTTGAACAGACCAAATGCGGCAGCAGCTCGACGAATCAACCA
The DNA here is from genome assembly GCA_035644135.1 of Pyrinomonadaceae bacterium. Lineage (GTDB taxonomy): Bacteria > Acidobacteriota > Blastocatellia > Pyrinomonadales > Pyrinomonadaceae > PSRF01. The sequence continues at coordinate 93,915 of DASQPD010000144.1, read as the reverse complement.
GATTGGTCCAACAAGCAGATGCAGAGGATTTGTAAAGAACGCCGGCTGATTTCCTTCGATGGCGTGGCCAAGAAACTGAAAGATCCAGCCCACAACGAACAATGCCAGGGCCCAAACCCAATTGAAAAACACCAGCGGCAAGGAAAGCAGAATGAGTGGGATACCAATCGAGTGAGCTAATCTGTTCAGCGGCTGCCTATGCTTGGCCTTGTAGTCTTCGATATAAGACATAACAGGTTCTGCTTCAATGCTCTCTTTTCAATTGTCATTCGTCATTGGACATTTCATTTGTCTTCAATCACATCAATAAAGATGTCCATTGTCCCGCCACACACCATTCCCTCTTCACTCGCCTCTTCCGCAGTAAGCGAAAAGTGATGCAGCGCAGATTTTCCTGAGCGCATGGCTTCTTTGGCCTCAGCCCACACTTCCGCTTCAATGCAACCTCCGCCGACGGTGCCGGCGACGTTGCCGCTTTGAAAAAAGAGCATCTTCGCGCCGCGGCGCTGCGGCGTAGATCCGCGCGTATGCGCCACTGTGGCTACGACTACACGCTCGCCGCGGTTGCGGGCGTCACCGATCTGTTTATAGAGGTCGCGCTGAGAGATTGTTGGCATTAGCAGCAATCGAAATCCACTTAACTTCCTGAAATGACTAGTGTGCTTTCGTGGATTGACTTTCTTTTACCCCCACCACATCAATAATGCACGGACGCAGGGTTACTGTGGTTTTTTTGGATTCTTTGCCGGTGAGTCGGTTTGATCCTGCACATTGTTCTGCTGTTGCTGCTGTGACTCGAGTCGCCGGCGCAAAAGATCGACTTCGGCATCAGCGCTCGCCACCGCGGCCTCCAGTCTTGCGCGGTTGGTTTCCAGCAGCTTTACCTGGGCCTGCAAACGCGACCGCTCGCCCTCCAACTGTCGCCTGCGCGCCGCCCGAGTCTCTTCCGGATGTGTGGACCCGTAGCCCGCTGTCTCGCGCTCAATATTTTCAGGTTTGATAGCATACTCAATTTGTTCAAGGCGCGCTTGCAGGTCCGCCAGCTTGGTCTCGGTGTCGAGTTGCTGGGTCCGCAAATTCTCTGCGCGCTGTTCGGCTCGAGTCAGGCGTTCCATATCCAGCAGCGTACGATCGTTTTCCTGCATCTTGGTCAACGTGTCGCTAAGTTTATCGACCTGGTTTGATAGGGTGTTGATTGTTCGTTGCATCTCCTCGGGATCAGATTGTCCTTTTTTCTTTGTGGCAGCCTTAGTCTCGGATGTTGTCTCAGATCGGTCTGACCCGGCAGAACTCTCATCTGCGGTGCTTATGATCTTTGCATCACCGCTCTCCTCGGTGCCTGCGGGCGCAATAGTCGGATTTGTAATGACTGGTCTCGTAGCGGCCGGTTTGGCCCGCCGGGATCGGCGCTTCTTACGAGTCTGCGCCCCGGCCTCGATCAGGCAAAGATTAACCACGATCAGAGCTGCCAAAGCTAAGAAAACCGAAGGGACGAATCGCCTTTGCATTACAAACTCCTTCAATACAACCCAAGATACGCCAGCCGCAAGATGCATTCAAGCGTGGCAAGATGCCTGGAATTACACGTTTTCAGACCGGTTCAGGTTCCCCAAACCGAGCAAGCCGAACAAAAAACGGTTGGCGGGCATTGACGAGCAAGGGGCAGCCGCACCTGGCCCTAAGTACCTAGTAGGGCTGAATCTGAAAACTAACATCCATGGATCTCGCCGAATTTGTTAGCGAGCAGATCCCGATCATGTCAGCGCCGGCATCAGCATAGGAGCGAACATTCTCAAGTGTAATGTCTCCGGTGCACTGAATGGTGATGCCGGCCTGCCGCTCGCGCGCCAGTTTGACCAATCTATGAACTTCCTCCGGGGGAATGCTTTCCAAGACGAGGATGTCGGCTCCGTGATCGAGCGCCTCTCGTACCTCCGCTTCGGTACTGACCTGCACTTCAATCTTATGCACTCGACCGAGATTCTCTTTCGCCCGCTTTACTACAGCAGCCAGGCCACCCGCAATGGCCGCATGGTTAGCTCGGATTACAACGCCATCGTCCAGCCCATATCGATGGTTACAGCCACCGCCCAGAAGGACGGCATATTTTTCCAACATTCGCAGGCCCGGCGTTGTCTGCCGGGTATCGACGATACTTGCTCCAGTGCCTTCGACCGCCCGCACAAACCGGTTGGTCAGCGTAGCCACGCCTGACAACCGTTGTAACAGGTTAAGAGCAACGCGTTCACCGGCCAAAAGCACATCCGCAAACCCGATTGTTCGAGCGATTACTTTTCCCGCCTCGATCTCTTCACCATCTGCCGCAAAAGCCTCGAGCTGCTGTTGTGAATCGAGGGTTAAGAAGATCTCCTCGGCGGCTTCCAGGCCGGCCACAATCATCTTTTCGCCGGCAACAAACCGACCCCTCGCGCGAGTGTTGCGAGCCACGATGGATTGGGTGGTAATGTCGCCCCTACCGAGATCCTCTCGCAGGAAAACCGCGATTTGGGAGTAGAGCGAGCCTTCATCGAACCAATTCATTTCAGGTTTTCCAGGGTCTGGTTAAGTTGGGCCGTTCGTTGCTCAATATCGGCAATGCGAACACGCACCTCATCGACGCGCTCATGCGGTGCTCGTTCGACGAACTGCGGATTGCCGAGCTGAGCGTTTAGTTTTGCGGCTTCAGCTTGCAACTTTTCCTGCTCGCGGCGCAAACGCTGCCGTTCCTGATCGAAATCGATTAATCCTTCAAGCGGCACTGCCACTTCCGCACCACCCGCCAACACAGCTCGCGCCGACGCGCGTGGCGCCGACAGTTCCGACTGAATATTGACGCTGGCGGCACGGGTCAACCGCATCAGCTGGTCAATACTGGCAGTGAGCACCTGCCGCAGCCGATCATCCGGCGCACCCACCAGCACCGTAATCCGATCTCCGGGTTTGATATTCATCTCGGAACGAATATTCCTGACGCGTGAAACCAGATCGATTACCGCTTGCATCTCCCATTCTGCGCGCTCGTCGACCAGGGCGACCACACTTTCTGGAAATGCCGCCAGCATGATCGTCGGGCTGGCTCCCCGGTACGCAGAGTGCATCCTCTCGTCCTGTTTGCCGGGCAGACGCTGCCACAAGTCCTCCGTGATGTAAGGCATGAAGGGATGCAGAAGTCTTAACGCTTGCTCCAGGACGCTCAAAAGTCGCGTGCGTGCTTCGGTGCGGCGAGGAGTTGCGGCTTCAGCAGTAACATCCTGTTTGATGAGCTCGATGTACCAGTCACAAAAATCATCCCAAAAAAAGTGATAAAGGGTTTGCACTGCCTGATGAAAATCGTACTCTGCCAGCGCTTTTCTGACTTCGAGCGTGGTTTTGTTCAACCGCGAGAGTATCCAGCGATCATGTAAAGCGAGATCAGAACCCGTCGCTTTAAGGATCTGCGGATCCACGGCCGCACCTTCCGAATTCAGTAAACAAAACCGGGCAGCGTTCCAGATCTTATTGGCGAAGTTGCGATACGACTCTACCTGCTTTTCATTCCAACGAATGTCAGTGGTGCCTACAGCCGCAAGCGTCAAACGCGTCGCATCAACGCCATACTTGTCAAAGACGTCAAGCGGGTCCACCCCATTCATCTTTGTCTTTGACATCCTTTGGCCGTCTTTGTCCAGGATCGTTCCGGTGACAAAGACGTCATCAAAGGGCCGCTCTCCGGTGAATTTCAAACCCATCATCACCATTCGCGATACCCACAGGAAAATAATATCGCGGGCAGTTACCAGCACACTCGTTGGATAAAACGTCCGCAAATCATCAGTGTTTTCTGGCCAGCCTAACGTTGAAAACGGCCAAAGCGCCGAAGAGAACCACGTGTCCAGAACGTCCGGATCCTGCGTCAACTTGTCCGTGCCGGCCCTGGCGGCCGCCTCTTCGAAATTGCGCGCCACCACCAGTTCGCCTTCGGCGGTGTACCAGGCGGGAATCTGGTGTCCCCACCAAAGCTGGCGCGAGATGGTCCAGTCGCGCAGATTTTCCAGCCAGTTCCGGTAAATTTTTTCGTAAGGAACTTCGGGCACAAATCGAGGCTTCTTCTCTCGGGCCAGCAAGTCGAGCGCTAGATCGCGCAGGTTTTCCATCCGGCAAAACCATTGAGTAGAAACCAAAGGCTCGATCACACTCTTACAGCGTTCACACTTGGAAATCGAGAATTCGTAGTCAACAACCTTCTCGAGCAGCCCCAGCTCTTCAAACTTTTCGACGACCTTCTGGCGGGCCTTGTAGCGGTCCAAGCCAACGAAGTCCGCGCCTGCGGCCTGAGTCATTTTCGCTCGCTGATCAATCACCACCACTTGCGCGAGGTCGTGTCGCAGACCCAGTTCATAATCATTCGGATCGTGCGCCGGCGTGATCTTCACCGCGCCCGTGCCAAATTCAGGATCGACAAACTCGTCCGCGACAACGGGAATCTCTCGCCCTGTCAACGGCAGGAGAATGGTTGCGCCCACCAGCCTTGTGTAACGTTCGTCATTCGGATTAACTGCGACAGCCGTATCGCCCAACATCGTTTCCGGACGGGTTGTGGCCACCGTTACCAGTTGATCACTGTCCTTTACCGGATACCGCAAGTAATAGAGCTTTCCCGCTTGCGGGAGTTTTTCCACTTCAAGATCGGAGAGCACCGTTTGATCGTTAGGACACCAGTTCACGATGCGGTTGCCACGATAGATTAGGCCTTCGTCATAAAGGCGAACAAACACTTCGCGCACGACCCGCGAGAGATCCTCATCCATCGTAAACTTCTCGCGTGACCAGTCTACCGAAGCGCCCTCACGACGCATTTGCGTAGTGATCTGGCCACCCGATTCTTGCTTCCACTTCCAAACCCGCTCGACAAATTTTCCCCGGCCGAGATCGTGCCGCGCGATTCCTTCTTTTTTGAGCTCGCGCGTCACCACTAGTTGGGTGGAGATGCCGGCATGATCCATGCCCGGCAACCAGAGGGTGCGAAAACCGCACATCCGTTTATAACGAGTCAGCACGTCCATCATGGTGTGCTGCAATGCGTGTCCCATGTGCAATGAGCCGGTGACGTTTGGTGGAGGAATTACGATGGAAAATACAGGAGCATCCGGATCGCGGTTGATTTCGGGCGCAAAAAACCCTTGCCCTTCCCAGCGAGCATAATGGTGTTCTTCAGCTTGTTTTGGATCGTAAGTCTTTGGAATGTCCATTTTCGGGTGGTTCGCTAGTCGTTCGTTCATAAATGTCAAGCCAGCATTGTAAGGCATGGATAGCGCCTTTTCACGTTGGCTGAAAGCAACGTTTCACGAATCGCGCGACATTCTCTGCGGCGATGCCTTTGCACAAAAAGGTGCGATGGTCAGTACAGTACCGCGAAGCGACCGGATGTTGCGCTCGACTTGCAGATGTGATTCTCATAATTGGCAGCCAGTCAATTGGTTAGTTGAAGCGCAACATCCGGTCGCTTCGCTTGCGGCACTGTACTGACCTCGCTCCACGTCGCGGTATTCACTTGTTGTGCAAAGCCGCGGCGATGATTGGTTATCAACCACAGTGCGTCCCGCAATCGACCGGCAAAAAAATCGAGCAGCCAACCAGCTGCTCGATTCTGCTTGAATTGTGCCAGCTCTATTTAGGTTGCGATTCCTTCTCTTCCAGTTGTCGTTTGATCAGAAGTTCAGCGAGTTGGGGCACTACTTCCCAGGCAATTTCCCGAACGACTTTTTCCGACATGTATGCGACTGCCCGGCGGGCGATTGCATCGATCATTTCCGGAGACAGATTGTCGGCTGTAATTGGCGCCGGGCCGGGTGGGACTTCGGCCGCAGTTGTGAAGGGCCGGCTTTCAACCGGTGCATATGATCGCTCTTCGAAATTGACTTGCTCTGCAACCGGTTCGCGGTTCATCGCCACTTCCTCGCGCGGCGTTGTGGTGCTTACTCGAAATGGTTCTTCCCAACGAACAAGCGCAGGAGCAACGGCCCCCGGTGGCTCACTAACAGAGGAGTAGACGGGGGCCGGAGTGACCTGAGGCTCATCCAGATCGAGTTCCAGTTCAAAGTCGTCGTCATCGGCTACCGCTTCAGCCGGTTCAAAATCCTCCAGGTCCAGCAATGCATCGTTACTTTCCGCGTTCACGTTGTGTGCTTCGTTTGATTGGCTTTCCATCTTGGTCTCGTTAAGGGCAGGCTGTAAAGCTTGATGTTCGGCGACGAACTGATGGGCTTGATCGTGGAGGTCGGCGGGCAACTGCATAGTGTCGGCAGTCACGATCTCCAATTCCTCCGTAGAGAGCGTGGGCTCTTTCGGGGTTTCCTCTTGTGGAAGCTCCGCCGTAGGCACTTCCGACTCAGGTGGTTTGCCGCTAACGAGGTCGCCGACCTTTTCTATCAGGCGGCGTATCGATTGAAATGGCTTAGTCAAGGTATCGTTCGCGCCTACTCTGCGCGCCTCCGCTTCATCGAAAGGCTCAAACGAGCCAACCAGAAGCATAACGGGAATATGCTTCAGCTTTTCACTTCCTTTAATATATTCGCAGACTTCATAGCCGTTGAATATCGGCATAAACACGTCTGCCAGCACCACGTCGGGGAGTAATTCTTCAACCTTCTCAATTGCCTCCTCGCCATCGCCGACAGTGATTACTTCCACACCTTCGTCGGCAAACGTAAGGTCTATGACTTTTTGGATGGTAACTGAGTCGTCGGCAAGTAGGAGTTTGCGTCCAGCTAGCAAAGCTGAATTCCTTTTAGCTGAAGTGAGCACCACTGGCGGGCCCGGTGCGTTTGCACAGGTGGCGCGGGGCTTGTTGATCGGGGCCGTTCCAAAAGCAGGCCACAGAGGAAACCTAACACCCGCCGCAAGCTGACGTCAAGAGTTTAGTTCCGGCGGTCAGGAAGGCCGTCGTTACGGGCCGTTAAGGACTATGTCGTCAGCGGTGTTCTCTTTTCCATCAGGACCTTTCGACCGGAGGACAAAGTGATCCCGATCGCCCTGATACTGATAAGGGTGGTGCCAGGGGTCTAGCCGGATGATCCGGGCAAGGTATCGCGGGCTCAGATGGTCGATCAGAACAGGGTGTTTATCGGAAACAATGTAAAAACCGCTCTGTTTTCGGTAATCTTCAAGCGCTTTTGCCAGCCTCGCCAGTTCTGCTTCGGCTTGTGTACGCTTCCCTTCATTAATACCGGCAACAAGCAGATCGAGGTTGACCCAGTCGTTGTCGCCCGTGCGTAAGTCCGAGGCACGCCACCCGCCGTTGTCTCTGCTAAATCGAACCTCTACCTGGATCAGTGCGATTACCAGAGCGGACGCTTGTGAAGCCAAAGGGAGGCCAAAACTCGATATGTCGCGGATCCTGACGGCGTCTGAGCGGGGGTCGGTTTTCAGAAGACTGGCAATAAGGCAACGAGCATTTCTCGGGCTGAGATCTGCGCCGGCACGATCCTGTCCCTTACAATCATCTCCAGGTATCTGAAACTTTGCCGCCTCAGCGATGAGGGCGATCTCTTCCCACTGCTCCTGACCGGTTCTTATTTCAACTATCTGCCAACGGCCCCGCTTGTCTTGCAGCACGCGGAAAGCAGTTTCGATTTCCACCGTGGCCTGGGCGTTCGCGCCAGTATCTGTAATTTTCTTAACGCGTACTGCATCACTAGGGAAGTGGGCCCCTGCCATCCGCGAAACAAGGGTTCTTGCCTGCTTCTGGCTCAGTGTCGCAGCATCAGCCGTGCCGCCGCTTACAATAGAAATGAGCAACGAGAGCGCGAGTGCGCGATGTCGCATGGTTAGCGTGAAAGGGATCTGCATCAGCACTCAAGCTTTACCTACCAGCATCTGCAACATAATTTGAAGTTGAGCAGTGGTAAAAGGCTTGGGGAGAAAAACCACGGCGCCGGCGGCAAAACTATCCGAAGACAGCTTGGGATCCTGCTCAGCAGTCATCATCATCACTGGAATGCTCATCAGGTTTTTTTCTGATTTCATGTAGCGAACCAGTTCGGTTCCAGAGATATGGGGCATCACAACATCCAGGATCGCCGCGGTAAAATGAGGATCTGATTGCAAGATCTTATAGGCCTCTCGACCATCGCGTGCGCTCACGACGCTGTAGTTTTCTTTCTCAAGAATGGTAGCGATTAAGCGCAGAATCGCGGGATCGTCGTCAGCAACGAGAATGCGACGCCCCGGCCTTGGTTCCTTCCCTGCTTTCTTTTCAGGCTTATTTACCATCGTCCTCACACTTCCACGGCGCGGCAGCTCTCGCCCGCCTGAGTAGATAAATCCGCCGCCAATTTTATTGCGGCCACCATGCTGGAATGTTCGGCCAGCCCCTTCCCGGCGATATCAAACGCCGTCCCATGATCCACCGAAGTCCGGATGAACGGCAACCCCAATGTCACATTTACAGCTTCGCCGAACGAGAGACACTTTACCGGTATCATGGCTTGATCGTGATAGCAGGCAATCACCCCGTCAAATTCGCCCCGCGAGGCACGTAAGAAAACTGTGTCCGCGGAATAAGGACCCTGCACGTTAATATCCTCCGGTCCGCGACAAGCTTCAATTGCCGGAACAATTTCGGAGGCTTCTTCCACTCCAAACAACCCACCTTCGGCTCCGTGGGGGTTCAGTGCCGCTACAGCGAGACGAGGCCGCTCGATTCCCCAGCGCTGGAGTTCGCGGTGCGCGAGCTTAACGATTTTGATAATTCGATCGCGCTCAACCATCCTGATGGCTTCGGAGAGAGGCACGTGTGTCGACAACAGCACAATCCGCAGGTTCGCCGCCACGAAAGCCATCGCGTATTCCTCGGCGCCTGTCAGATGAGCAAGAAACTCAGTGTGTCCGGGAAAACTGTACCCTCCCAGAAACAAGGCCCGCTTGTTTATCGGAGCGGTGGCAATCGCATCGATGCTGCCGGCAGCACACAATTGCACCGCCGCTTCGATGTAACCCGCAGCCGCTCTGCCGGCTGTCCCTGACTCGATTCCGGGCTCGATAAAACCGCCGATATTGTCGAGATGAAAAATTACCGGTTCGGAAATATCATCCGGGATTTTTTCTTCTTTCCGGATGATGTCATATCCGCTTTGCAGGTCGAGGGTACGCGCGGTGTGCGCCAGCAATTGCGCATCACCAATAATCACCGGAACACAGACGCGTCTGACTTCTGCTTCGGCGACAGCTTTCAGCACCACCTCGGGACCGATACCCGCGGGATCTCCCATAGTGATACCGATGCGGGGCAATAACCTTTGCGGTCCCTGCCCCGAGTGAGATGAGCTATTGTCTAACTGTCGCATTCGTCAAAGCGACGCACATGATGGCGGGGTTGAGAGGTCAGCAACGCGACCGGCTACAGGCTACTCCTCCGCCGTCTCGACGCGTTCGTCAGCCTTGAAAATGTACTTAATGTTTCGTTTGAGCACCAGTAGGTTTGGTGCTCCCTTGCGGTTGACCTTCAGCGCGCCACGGTCATACCACTCGATTGTACCTTCGATCTCCTCGCCGTCGAGCAAGACAATCACCATTAGCGTGTGTGCGTCAATCTGTTTCTTGTAATAGAAGATTTCAGCGCTCGTTTCCGAGGGAGGCGGAATGCGTTTGCGCACTTGAACAGGCGACGGCTGCGGGCCCCGTTGCTGGGCTGGCCCTCCATCGCTGCTAACGTTCCGCTGAAGACCACCATTCGAACGTTCTCTGGGCTGCGGAACTTCTCGGGCTTTGCCCTTAACTTCCGCGAGTGTAGTTCTGATGAGTTTACGATTCACTTGCTTCTTACCTCCAAATCAGTCCAATACGGGTCTCTGCAACATTGACGGCATCAGGCCCGGTTGCGCTCTCGTGAGCTTGTTGATCGAATAGTCAACGCCTCTCACAGGCTGCGGCCGTCTAGGAGAGGAACAAAGCATTTACCCGATATGGGGAATCCTAAAAGGAATGCTCGACATGCTACACAACCGTGCCAGAAAAAGCAAAGGAGAAAACAAGCGGAGTGAAGATTGCCGATTGCGGATTCTACTCGTGAACGATGAACGCTGAATTGAAGGTCAATCCCGGATCACGAATTTGGAGAAGTCTCGAATCGCGGACTGCGGACTGCGGATCTGTTAAATCAGTTTCACAACCCGCAATTCGCAATTCGCAATTCGCCCGCAATCCGTTAGTCAGCTTTCTTGCGGATAAACGTCGGAACATCCAGATCGTCGGCACGCTGGCCCATCATTGGCCGTGGCAAATCATCGGCTGGGCGTTGTACGTAACGCGGCGGTTGTGCCGGCATCGTCGCCGGAGTCGCAATGGCCGCCATCACCGCCGCTTCGCGTTCAAAGCCGGTGGCAATGACCGTGATCTTCATCTCGTCGCGCATGTCCTCATCGATTACTGCCCCAAAAATAATATTGGCATCTTCATCCGCGGATTCACGAATAATCGAAGAGGCAGCATTTACCTCAAACAAAGTAAGATCCGGTCCGCCAGTGATATTGATGAGCACACCCTTTGCACCCTGAATGGTAGCTTCCTCGAGCAACGGTGAAGAAATAGCCTGCTGCGTCGCCTCGATGGCCCGGTTTTCTCCGGTAGCCCGGCCGGCGCCCATCAAAGCCATCCCCATGCCCGCCATGATCGATTTAACGTCGGCGAAGTCAAGATTGATCAGACCGGGAACCGTGATCAGATCGCTAATGCCTTGCACTGCCTGGCGCAAAACGTCGTCCGCGACGCGAAAAGAGTCGGAGAGAGAAACCCCGCGTTCGACCGTATGCAGCAGGCGCTCGTTCGGGATCGTGATCACGGTGTCGACGCACTCGCGCAATTCACGCAAACCCTGTTCGGCCTGTTGCATACGCCTGCGTCCCTCGAAGTGGAACGGCTTGGTAACGACGGCAACCGTCAAAGCATTCAACTCCGTCGCCAGCGAAGCGATTATCGGGGCGCCCCCGGTCCCCGTGCCACCGCCCAAACCCGTGGTCACAAAAACCATATCGGCGCCTTCGAGCACTTCAATTATCTTATCGGTGTCCTCCAGCGCTGCTTCCCGACCGACCCCGGGATCTGCTCCCGCTCCAAGTCCTTTTGTCAGTCTCCCACCCAACTGAATCTTAATTGGCGCGCGTGATCGCTTCAGCGCCTGCAGATCTGTATTCGCAACCAGAAATTCAATTCCTTCAATACCTGCCTCGATCATGCGGTTAACTGCATTGCTCCCACCGCCGCCGATGCCGATTACTTTTATTCGCGCTCCGGTCAAAGGCGGATCGTCATCAATGAAAATATTAATGCCTCTGCCGGGTTCACGAGCTTCCGGTGTCATGTTTATTTCCTCTCTCCCGAAACGGGAAGGCTTCCAGGGCCCTTTTCTTCTATATTGTGTTGCTCGCGGCATCGGTAGCGATATATTGCGGACAATATCTTGTGCGGCCGGGCCGCAAGCATACAACAAGTTGTCAGAAAATACTACTGAAACGATTTCGAAATCGCGAAACAAAGTGTGTGAGCTTGCCGGTCTGGCCGCGCCGATTCATTACTGTGCGCATCTCGGTAGCCTGCGCACGTTGAGCCAGTAACGCCAGTCCTGCCGCAGCAGCCCACGCCGGGCTTTGAACGTCTTCAACCAGACCACCGAAGCGGTCTCGCTCGGGAAAACCAATGCGAACAGGCGCATCGAATACCTGTTCGGCAATTTCGGTCATACCATTTAGCAGGGCGCCCCCGCCAGTCAGCACTACGCCGCTCGAGAGCTGTCGCTCCCAACCGGCATCCTTGATCTCGTCTGCTACGTGCATCAGTACTTCCTCGGCTCGCGGCTGCAGGATGTCGCAGAGAATCTGACGCGATAACTGCCGCGGCGGCCGGCCACCGACTGAAGGAACGTCAACCATTTCGCTCCGTTCCATCTCGCTCAACGAAGTGCTGCAGGCGCAACCGGCAGTGCGTTTGATTCGCTCGGCCTCGGGGATGGGCGTCCGCAAACCAAAGGCGATGTCGTTGGTAAAGTGAGACCCGCCAAGCGGAAAAACAGCGGTATGCTGCACGGCGCCGCGCTGGTAAATGATCAGTCCGGTGGTTTCTGCTCCGATGTCAACCAGAGCAGCGCCAAACTCCTTATCGTCGTCAGTTAAGGAAGCCTCGGCAGCGGCCAGTTGCTCCAACACCATGTCCGCAACGATCAGTCCGGCGCGGTTCACTGCGTTGATAGCATTTTGTCGCGCTGTAACCGGGCTGGTAACGATATGAACCTTGACAGCCAGCCGCGCCCCAATCATTCCCACGGGGTCATTGATTCCATCCTGATCGTCGACAATGAATTCCTGGGGCAGCCGATCAACGATTTCCCTTCCGGCGGGAAGTTGAATAGCGCAGGCTGAATCGATCGCGCGGCGCACATCTTCAGGCACGATCTCGCGATCGCGCCCGGAAACAGCCACTATCGCCTGACCGTTGAACCCGAGAATGTGCGATCCCGCCAGGTTAATTGTGACCTCCTCTGCTTCGAGCCCACTCATGCGCTCAACTTCTTCGACAGCCTTTTTGATGGCATCGACGGCCGCGTCCGGATTTACGATTACCCCTTTGCGCAGGCCGCGTGCTTCCGCTTCACCAATGCCGACGATGTTCAGCAATCCACCCTCACCCAGTTCGCCAGCAATACACGTCACCCTGCTCGTCCCTATATCAAGGCCGATCGTGTATTGCGTGCGCTTGGCCATCTAGCTGCGTCCTCCGATGAAAGCAGTCACCGTGTGTTCTGACGATTGCGATTCTTCCTGGCGTCGGCCTGCTTGTCTTTGTCGCCGTCTTTAGCGTCTTTCTTGTTGGCTCGGGCTTTTGAGGCGTCAGGCTTTTTGTCTCCGGCGGTTGCGGCTGTCTCGTTTCCATCTGCCACCGTGTGCGCGCCGGAAACAAAGCCCACAATTGCCCTCCGGCCCTGAGTCAGATCTACGTAACTTATGAAAGCGCCGCGAGCTGTTTGCCGCTGTTCATCCAAAACCTCGAGCGCTTGTTTGAGGCGTTTGCCCAAATCCTGCGAGCCCAGCCGCACTTCAATCTGCGAATCGTCCCCCGCCAATTGCGCCCGCACGTCACGAACGTCAATCAGATTCACTTCGCTGACTCGCTCTGTTAATCCGTTACCATCCCAGAGCCGCCGCAATTCCTGGTACTTTCGCACCCGTTCGCGATTCTCACCGCGAGCAGACTCGGAATCGTCTTCGTTCCATCCCCGCAAAAAGAATGGAGGCATCTCATCGGTTGGTTGCATCTCGCCGAGAAGCACGCCATCGTCGTCGACCCAAACAAAGCGGCCGGAGGATAGCCGAACGACCGCGCGAGGTATTCGTTCAGCAATGCGAACACGAACACCATCCGGCAGCACTCGTGTCACGATTGCAGTACGCACCCATGCAAGCTGCTGCAAGTGAGCATTGATTTCCTTCAAATCCGCCTGCCAAACTCCTGTGGCGGCAACGTCGCGGCGCACAATCGCCTGCACTGCATCGACTGAGGCCCGCGCTGTTCCCTGAACTTCGACCGAGCGCAGCCGGAAGAACCTGGCGGATGCGGCGGCTTTGTAGCCTGCGAAAAGTAAGAGCCCCATTGTGATTGCAGCAGCGACCTTGAGGAACAGCGGAATATAGCCGAGCAGAAGACGAAGCCGGCCGCCGAGACTGTCACTCGAGGCCCCGCGCTCTCTTCGCGCCGGTCGTTGCTGCATCGAGCCCGACCGGTTTTTTGCAGAGATGCCTGTGCGATTGCCAACCTTTTGACTAAGTACTTGTTCTCGCAAAAGCTACTCCTCCTTTCCGGTACCGTCTGACCCAGCTTCCGTCGGCGTGCTCGCGCGCCACAATTCAACTTCATACTCCAAATCGATCCCATGCTCGCGTTTTACTCGTTCACGTATTTCCTCGGCCAGCGCCAAAGCATCTTCCGCACGCGCGTTTTCGCCTTCGGTTACTATGAAGTTAGCGTGAATCGGTGAAACAACCGCGCTGCCGCGTCGGGTTCCCTTCATCCCCATCTGGTCGATCATTTTTCCAGTGCCCACCGCATTGGCTGGAGGATTCTTAAAAAAGCATCCCGCCGAGCGGGCGCCGTGTGGTTGCGTCGCCAATCGCTTTGTCTTGGCATCTTCCATGCGTTCGCGAATCTTCGCCGAGTCATCGGGTGTAAGTAACAAAGTAGCGCCCAACAACAGCTGTCCATCCTTGAAAGAGGTGTGGCGATAGTTCCACGAAACAGTGCTGCCTGGAATTTCAACGACGCGTCCCTCGTGCGCCACCCTAACGCTTTGAGTCACCTTTCCGATCTCCTGATCGTAAGCTCCCGCATTCATCCACAGTGCGCCCCCGACCGTTCCGGGAATGCCGCCCAGTCCCTCGATACCCGACAAACCCTGACGCGCAACGTCAATGCAAAGCCGCGGCAACGAATAGCCTGCACTCACCGAGGCAGTATTGCCGCTGAATCGAACCTCTCCCTTGAGTTCGCGCAAACTGACAACCACGTAATGGTGCGCGGCGTCATCCGCCAGCACATTGCTGCCAGAGCCAAGCGCTCGCCAGCCAATCCCGGCTTGTTCGAGCGCAAACACCGCCGCCGCCGCCTGTTCTTCGGTCTCGGGCGAGATTACCCAATCAATGGATCCGCCAACACGCAGGCTAGTCAGCTCCGCAAAGCGACGTCCGCGTTCAGCCCGCACGCCGAGAGCGCGCGCGATCTCTTCAATCGCGCGATCGCGTTCTTTTGCACCTTGATTCCTCAGCTCAGCCATCTCTTCTAACCATTCTGTCCCCGCAGCAGATCCAATAACTGTTCGCTCACGCGATTAACCGTGCCCGCCCCCATCGTCAATACCAGATCACCAGGCTGTACATGTGCTTGCAACGCTTCAGCCGCATCATCCAGACGACCAACATAGCGAACGTCCTTGTGACCGAAACGCTTGATCGCGTTTGTTAACGCTTCAGAGGTGACACCCTCGATTGGATCCTCGCTTGCAGCATAAATATCGGTAATAAACAGCGAGTCGGCGTTATTGAAAGAGCGCGCAAATTCCTGCATCAAATCATGCGTTCGCGTGTAGCGATGAGGTTGAAACAGAACTACCAATCGCCGGCCGCCGGAACCGATTTTCGCCGCTGCCAGTGTCACCCGAATCTCCGTTGGGTGATGTCCGTAATCCTCAATAACGAGAATGTCATTGACCTGCCCTCGTTGCTGAAAGCGCCTTGCGGCTCCAACAAAACTACCCAAAGCGTCGGCAATCTTGTCGAACTGAACATCCAATTCAAAGCCCACGGCGATCGCTGCCAGCGAGTTATAAACGTTGTGGACCCCGGGGACTTGCAAAGAAACTTCGCCGACCACATCACTGCCGCGCCAGACCATGAAGGTCGAGCCAAAATTACTGTTGTAGCGAATTCCATGTGCCGACACATCGGCTTGCGCGCTCAGACCGTAGGTCATTCGTCTTCTTTCAATGTGTGGAATGATGGCCTGCACGTTTGGATCGTCCAGACAGAGGACCGATGAGCCGTAGAAGGGGACCTTGTTAACAAAGTTCGTGAAACACACCCGGACGTCATCCATGTCATGGTAGTAGTCCATGTGTTCGCGGTCGATATTGGTCACCACGGCAATGGTTGGGGTTAACATCAGGAATGATCGATCGCTCTCGTCTGCTTCGACCACCATCAAATCACTGGTTCCGAGGTGAGCGTTAGAACCGAATGCGCCCACCACACCACCAACTACAATGGTCGGATCCAGACCGGCGTTTCCCAGGACCGTTGATACCATAGAAGTGGTCGTCGTCTTTCCATGAGATCCGGCTACTGCGACTGAATGCGGTTTCAAGCGCATCAGTTCGGCGAGCATCTCGGCGCGGGGAATAACGGGAATCGAGCGCTGTTGAGCTGCGATGACTTCAGGATTATCGTCGCGCACGGCAGTTGAGCGGACTACCACGTGTGCGTCGCCAACATTCTCAGCCCGGTGTCCCTCAGTAACCTCAACTCCCATTTTTTGCAGACGGTCGGTTACGCTTGAACGTTTTAGATCGCTGCCGGAGACTCGAAAGCCCAGATTTACCAGGACCTCCGCGATACCGGACATACCTATGCCGCCGATGCCAACGAAATGAACATGTTGAATGCGACGAAACATTTGTTATTTCCGATTGCCGATGGCCGATGGCCGATTTGGACGGTAGCAGATTTGACGATTGCCTCGTGCCGAGTGCCGATTCTTTTTCCAAACTCTCGCTTGTCTTTCAATCGGCAATCGGCAATCGGCAATTGGCCATCGGCAATTACCTGGCCAGTTCCTCAATCATATCAACCACAGCGGCTGCTGCATCGCCGCGAGACAATTGGCGGCTAGCGTTTTCCATCCTGCTTACTCGTTCCCGATCCCTCACTAATTCCCCAATCTCCTGTGCTAGCCTTTTCCCGCTGAGCGCTTCCTGAAGAATCATTCGCGCCGCGCCAGCTTGCTCCAGGGCCTCGGCGTTTTTGCGTTGGTGATCATCTGAGGCGAAGGGGAACGGTATCATTATGGCTGCCTTTCCCGCCGCAATCAGTTCCGCCGTCGTCGTGGCTCCAGCCCGGCAAATCACCAGATCGGCGGCAGCAAATTCTTTAACCATGTCCTCTATATAAGGACGAACATCAGCGAGGGCCCAGCCGGCTGCCTGGTAACCAGCCTGGACGCCTGTCAGATCCGCCGTTCCCGTTTGATGGATTATCTGCAATACGTCCTTCCATTCCCGCAGTGATGGTAGTGCCGCCAGCATGGCCTCATTAATCGCATGCGCCCCTTGCGATCCTCCAAAAATGAGCAACGAAAACCGGCTTGCGTTCCGTTGCTTTCTCGGTATCTCAAAGAACTCGCGGCGAACGGGGTTCCCTGTTACTACCGCCTTACCGCGAAAGTAGACGAGGGCCTGATCAAAAGAGACGGCCGCTTTATCAACGAAACGCGCCAGAACGCGGTTTGTCCAACCTGGTAGCGCGTTTGACTCCATTACCAAAGTGCGGCGCTTCATCAGCGCCGCGGTCAATAATACGGGCCCGGACACATAACCTCCGGCGCCGACCACAACATCCGGGTTTACCTCTCTGATGACGCGACGCGCCGAATAAAAACTTCTCGGCAGTAACGCCAGTCCGCGGGCACGCGCCGCTGGTCCAACATTCTTCAGACCTGATATGTCAATGAACGAAAGTTCAAAACCCGCTCGCGTCACAAGCTTTGATTCCAGGCCGCGTGGCGTACCAACGAACCTAACCAGTGACTTTGCGTCTCGGCGAATAACCTCCTGGGCAACGGCAATGCCTGGATATATGTGCCCGCCCGTCCCGCCGGCCGCGATTAAAACGCGCATTCTAATAGCCAAAGCGCGTTGAGATCAGGCGCTGCACCATTGCCGCGCTCAAGCGCGTGGTCTCCTTTTCTTTTTTAGCGCTCCCTGTGTCCAAGGCTCCTATATCGAATGAACCCCCGGAATGTTGTGACACATTGAGTAGAATGCCAACTGCCGCCAGGGTTGGCACCAGGGAAGAGCCGCCATAAGAGATTAAAGGGAGCGGAATGCCTTTTGTCGGCACCAGGGACAGGACCACACTGATGTTGAACAGCGCCTGGGCCACGATGCAAGTTACGATTCCGATCGAAAGCAACATTCCAAACCTGTCCGGGGCGTGGAGCGCAGCCCGCAGGCCACGCCAAAGAAATAGACCAAACACGGCGACCACCGCGAGTGCGCCCAGCAACCCGAGCTCTTCGCTGATGACCGCAAAGATGAAGTCAGAGTGAGCGAACGGCAGAAACAACATTTTTTGTTTTCCCTGGGCGAATCCCAGCCCGTGTGCGCCGCCTGAGCCGACCGCGATTAGCGATTGAACAACCTGAAACCCCTTGTTTTGCGGATCGGACCAGGGATCCAGGAAAGTGATAATTCGCCCCAGGCGCCAAGGCACGAAGATCAACATGCCTGCCAAGCCGGCCAACGCCGGAGCCATGGCGATCGCCAGGTGCTTCAAACGCGCGCCAGCCGTAAAGGTCATCACTACAAACGACACACCGAGCATTAACGCCGTCCCAAGATCGGGCTCGAGCACCACGAGCAAAGCAAGAATGGCAGTCATCAGCCCACACGGTACAAAAGTGCCCCAGAAATCGCCCTCTTCTCCAGCCCGTTTCTCCAAAAAGTAAGCAAGGAAGATCGTTAGCGCCAGTTTCGAAAGCTCCGAAGGCTGAACGGAAAAAACGTTCAACTTGATCCAACGATGCGCGCCGTTCGTTTTCGAGAAAGCAAAAACAGCAATGAGCATGAGCAGGGTCACCGTGAACAGGCCAAAAACGAGTCGCCGCCTCTTCAATTGTTGATAGTTGAACTGCATCGCTCCCAACATGACTCCAAAACCTATTGTGAGCCACATACCCTGCTTAATGACGTAATAGAATTGGCTGCCGTTTTCACGTTGGGCCATTACCGCTGAGGCGCTATAAACCATAACAACGCCAAACAGGGCCAGTCCGACTGTAGCGGCAAACAACCATTTGTCCGGGGCAAGTTTTCGCGCCATGAATCAATTTTTGATAGCCGATTGCCGATTGCCGACTGCCGATTGATCTTGAATTTCATGACTCAGCGATCGCACCGCTTCTTTAAAAACCTTTCCGCGGTGTTCGAAACTCTCGAACATGTCAAAGCTCGCGCATGCCGGCGCCAGCAGGACGACATCACCCGAGGTAGCCGACTTGAACCCTGCATTGACTGCGTCTCTCATATCACCGGCTCGTTCATGCGGCGCGTATTGGCCCAGCTCCCGAGCAATCGTCCCGGTATCTTCTCCGATGAGAATCAGCTTGCGAACCTTTTCAGTGACCAGCGATGCGAGCGGTGCATAGGGCGCCTTTTTACCCCGCCCGCCAAGAATCAATACCACCTTACCCGGGTCTTCGCTGAATGCTTCGAGCGCTTTCACTGTGGCATCCACGCTCGTCGCTTTGGAATCGTTGTAGAACCTCACACAGTCGACTTCAGCGACAAACTCCAGACGATGTTCGACAGGCTGAAATACCTTGATCGTTTCGAGCATCGAAGCTGGTGCGGCGCCGCAGGCCAAGCCTGCCGCCAGTCCTGCCAGAACATTCTCAACATTATGCAAGCCGCGCAACTTCATATCGCCGCGCCGCAGCAGCACCTTTTCGCCGTCGCGAGTTTTCGAAATAATCTCGTTACCGCGCAGGAATAGACCCTCCTCGAGTTCTCGCTTGACGCTGAACTTCACTACATGAGCTCGCAAGCCGGCTGCCCATGAGGACACCACTTCGTCATCGGCATTAAGGATGGCCACATCGCCAGTTTTCTGGTTCATAAAGATTCGATGTTTGGCGGCGGCGTAATCCACGAAAGATTCATATCGATCCATGTGATTCGGCGTGACATTAAGAACTACCGCAACTTCGGGATGGAAATCGCGAATCGTCTCGAGCTGAAAGCTCGATAACTCGACAACAGTCCAGCCTTCATCGAGCGAACTCTCAACCAAAGAGATCAAAGGCTGGCCAATGTTTCCGCCCACCTGAACCGGCACTCCAGCATCCTTTAAGAGTTCGCCAACCAGGGTTGTCGTTGTCGTTTTGCCGTTCGTACCGGTGATGCCAACCATTCGTCCCTTCAAATAACGAGCCGCTAATTCAACCTCGCCGAGGATCTCGGCTCCCATCCGCTCGGCGTAACGGATCGGGATCGCGTTTGAGGGAACTCCCGGGCTGACGACTACCAGGTCAAGCTGATCGAGCAGCCAACTCGGCACTTCCCCGGGAAGACAGGCAATCCCTTCGCGCTTGAGCGCAACCGCTTCGGCACTCCAGTTCTCAAACGGCTTTTGATCGTTAATGGCAACTACGCCACCGCGTGCCGCCAGAAATTTGGCCGCAGCGATGCCACTGCGAGCCGCCCCCAGGATCAGGACTTTCTTATTCGCAACTTCCATTTTAGCCACAGAGGCACTGAGTCACGGAGACATCCAACGAGTAAACACACGTGCAATTCTTTCCTGATTCCTTCAACTCTGTTTCTCCGTGTCTCCGTGGCCTTACCTCAGTTTCAAAGTAGACAGACTCAAGAGCGCAAAGAGAATCGCTAAGATTAAAAACCGAAAAACTATCTTTGACTCCTTCCAGTCTTGCATCTCGAAGTGATGATGCAGCGGTGTCATTCTGAACAGCCTGCGTCCGGTGCCCGTCGTTCGTTTGGTCATCTTAAAGACGCTCACTTGCAACATGACGGAGAGCGCCTCAATCACAAAAACTCCACCGACCATCACCAACATGAACTCCTGTTTAGTCAGAACAGAGACGGTCCCGATCGCGCCTCCGATGGCCAGGCTACCAACGTCACCCATGAACACCTGGGCGGGCGGGGCGTTGTACCAAAGAAAACCCAGACTGGCTCCGGCCATGGCCCCACAGAAAACTGTCAACTCCGCGGCTTCCGGTCGATGCGTCAGTTCCAGGTAGCGCGCCCAGCGAGCGTCGCTGCTCAAATACGTAAATCCAGTAATCGCCGTCATCACGATAAAAGTGACGCTGATTGCCAATCCGTCAAGCCCGTCCGTCAGATTCACAGCGTTGGACCAGCCCAATAGCACTACGATAATCAATACGAGATAAAGGTATGGTCCAATGGTGCTTACTACGTTGCCCGGGGCTGCTGTAATCTTGAAAAACGGGATGCTTACATTCCAGGAATAGTCCCCGCCGAAATACTTCACTGAAAGAAAAAGTACCGCCCAAACCCCAACGGCGATCAAACATTGCGACAAAAGTTTTTGCCGGCCAGTCAAACCCAGGCTTCGCTGACGGGCCATCTTGGCGTAATCGTCCACAAACCCGATTGCCGCAAAAAGCACCGTCGCGAGCATCGCAGTCCAAACATAGAAGCTCGACAAGCGCGCCCACAAGAGAGTCGAAATAATGACTGAGCCGACAATCAACACGCCGCCCATAGTCGGTGTCCCACGCTTGGTCATGTGGGCCTGCGGACCTTCTTCGCGAATTTGTTGCCCGATGTTCCATTTGCGCAGGGCGTTGATCAACTTGCCGCCAAAAACAAGCGAGATTAGCAGTGCGGTAATTGACGCGTAGGCGGTCCGAAAAGTTACGTACTGAAATACATTCAGCGCCTTGATCAGGTACCACTCTTTGTCCTTGAAGTGGTTGTAAAGCAGTTCATAAAACAGGTAATAGATCATCTCAGCGGCGCCTCAACAATAAGCAGGAAAATCGGCCAAATCCAAGACTACGATCTTTGCGTCCCGGCACAAAGCTCCTTTTGAATTCCATGGGAAGGCGTCATGCTGCAATTACCCTTTCTCCCCCAGCAAGGGAAAATGCCGGCGCAGGGAATCGACGATTTGGTCAGTTGCTACTCCGCGTGACCCCTTCACCAGAATCAAATCCCCTGCTCGCACCTCCGCGATGATCGCCACTGCGGCCTCGGCGGAAGTTTCGAAGAACTGTGTTGCCGAAAGCCCTGCCTCGTTTGCGCCGGCAATAATCTCTTTTGCCAGGCCTCTGACCCCCCAGAGAAGATCTATTCCCGCGCTCGCCATTTCCCTTCCCGCTTGCCGATGCAGCGTAGCTTCATCAGGTCCGAGTTCGAGCATCTCGCCCGCAATTACAATCAAACGCTGTCTTTGCTCGCCCGCCGTCGTAATCGTTTGCACCATGTTGAGCAGCGAGCGCGGATTCGAATTGTACGAGTCATCGACCACTGTAAAACCTGCGGCGAAGTCCAGGACTTCACCCCGCATCTTCGGCGGATTGCCAGTGCGCAATGACTCGGCAATCTGCGTTGCCGTGAATTCGAAGCACGCTCCGACGGCAGCTGCAGCGAGCGCATTCATAAGGTTATGGCGACCGCTCATTGG
This sequence comes from Pyrinomonadaceae bacterium, assembly GCA_035644135.1. Classification (GTDB taxonomy): domain Bacteria; phylum Acidobacteriota; class Blastocatellia; order Pyrinomonadales; family Pyrinomonadaceae; genus PSRF01. Next base: position 71,950 of record DASQPD010000144.1, on the reverse strand, counting down.
CAACAGCGCAGCAGCGCTCCCCTGCGGGGTCTTCAGTCGAAAACCAATTCGGCCGAGACGCCGCGTATCAATCTCCGAAGCACTGACGTCGGCTTCATGCTCAATGCCAAAAGTGACGATCCTACCGCTGTGTTTCGAACGCATGCCGATCACCCATGGATCGTCGGCGTTCAATACCGCTGTGCCGTCCGGCTTCAATCCTTCAATTAATTCTGCCTTTGCCGCCGCGATGTTCTCGATGCTGCCAAGGTATTCGAGGTGAACTGGTGCCACCATAAGCTCGACGCCAATGTCCGGCGGCGTGATCTGACACAATCGACGAATCTCATGAGTGGGTGACGACATCCCCATCTCCAGCACCGCCACGTCGAACTGGTCGGGTGTTCTACCGGTCGTAACCATACGCAAAACCGAGAGCGGCAGACCGAGACCATTGTTGTAGTTTCGTTCGCTTTTCAGGACTCGGCGGCCGCCGGCGGCAAGGACATGAGCTGTCAACTCTTTCGCCGTCGTCTTGCCGGCGCTTCCGGTGATTGCCACCACGGGCTTGGCCCATGATTCGTAAACCTTTCGCGCCAGGGTTTGCAAAGCCGCTATTGCATCATCGACCAAAAGCAGCCTTGCCTTTATCTCAGACAGTTTCTGATCATCACGAACTCGATCAAAGCGAGCCACAGCAGCGATCGCCCCTCTTTGAAATGCCTCGAGGATGAACTGGTGGCCATCGGCAAAAGTGCCGTTAAAACCGGCGCGGGCGTAGTCTTCCTGTGATAGTGCAAAAAAGAGTTCGCCCGCGCCCACAGAACGCGAGTCAATCGAATAATCTGCGATTTGTTTGTCAAATAACTCGGCGCTCAGGTTATTGCTATTTGCGCCCATCAAAGCTAATGCTTCCCCAACCCTCACGTTATTCCGACCTCTTCAAGTTTTGTCTTTGCCGCTAAAACCAGCCCGCCATGTCCACTGGGCCGATCTGGCAAGTCGGCCATTTGCCCAGCGGCAGCGTCCATGATGGTGGCGGGCTCTGCGCCGGCTATTTCCGCCGGAAAGCCCGCGAGCGGCCGCGACGCTTTCTCTATTTGACTATGAATTGTCGCCCTGTGGGTTATGCGACTATTGCGTAATCGTTGCCTACAAGCAGCTATTCGGCATCTTACTCCACCTTCCGGACTCACTCTGCTCGGGGTACGTTGGGGGATCATGTCTGCCTCTCCGTCGGTTTTGCAAGTGTCCTCGAAACCACGCTAATTGGCTCGCCCGAATTCGAAATACACCACCCGCCCGGATTCAATCTCACTTCCCGGCGCCGGATTCTGCCGGGTTACCCGCCCCTCTCCACGCGCCTCGACTTGTAAACCCAGCTGAGCACAGGCTCGAGCAACATCGCGCACACTCCGCCCACGCAAGTCCGGCATCAGTATGGATTTGTTGGTGGCAGCCGCATAGACAATCTCTCCGCTGCCATCGCCGTTGGGAGCCACAGTGGGCAGTGTGGCCTTCCGTGCATCGTCGACCTGCCGCTGCGCTGCGTCAGCCTTGTCGCTGACTTTTGTCTTAGGGCCAGCCTGGGCAATCAACTCAGGAGATGCCTTGAGTTGCGTGTCAGGCATGGTACCCAGTTCCGGTAACACCTGTTCGGCAATTGCTCGAAAAACTGGAGCGGCCACATCGCCACCGTGATAGGAGCCGGCAGGCTCGTCGATCACCACGATAATCACAGCGGCCGGGTTTCCCACCGGGGCAAAGCCGACGAACGAAGCTACGTGCTTGGTTTTGGAGTACCCTCGCGTTTTTGGATCGATCTTCTGGGCTGTGCCGGTCTTGCCCGCCGCCGAGTACCCGTCGAGTTGTGCTTTCTTTGCAGTGCCCTTGAGAGTTACGCCTTCCAGCATTCCGCGAAGCGCGATTGCCGTCTCTTCACTTATAACGCGCCGCTCGTCGGGCCGGGCGCGATAAAGTGTCTCGCCATTTGAGGTGCGAATTTCTCGCACCAGATGCGGCGCTACGCGCAGCCCGTTATTGGCCAAGGCGCCGAAGGCGGCCACCATCTGCAAAGGTGTGACTCCGACCTCCTGGCCGATCGCGATAGAACCGATGGAAGAGGGTTGCCAGCGATTTACCTGACGAAGAATGCCTGCTGTTTCTCCTGGCAGTTCGACTCCGGTTTTAGAGCCAAAACCAAATCGCGTGATGTACTCGTACATCGATGGATCGCCGACGCGGATGCCGAGCTTGATAGCGGCAACGTTGCTGGACTTTGCCAGGGCTTCCGCGATTGTCAAACTGCCGAACGCGTGGTGATCGTGCACCAGCCGGCCAGCCACCGTGATCGATCCCATTTGACAGTCGATTTTGTCGCTGGGTTTGACCAGTCCTTTTTCTATAGCCGCTGAGAAGGCAACTATCTTGAAAGTCGATCCCGGTTCATAGATGTTTTCCAGCGCCCAGTTGCGCCGCGCTTCAGCTTTGGTCGTGCCCACGTTATTAGGATCGAATGTGGGAGCATTTGCCAGAGCAAGAATCTCACCTGTGCGCGGATCCAGGACGATGGCCGTTCCAGACTTTGCCCGTGACTGCTCGACCGCCGCGCTCAGGGCTTGTTCAGTTTTGTACTGAATAGACTGATCAATTGTCAGAACTAGTGTCTGTCCAGGCTTAGCCGGGATTTCGAGGCTTTCGTAAACTCGACCGCCGGAATCCTTTTCCAGAAAGAGTTTCCCAGACTCGCCGCTTATCTTTTCGTTATAGGTTCGCTCAACACCACCCAAACCGATCCCGTCGATACCAACGTATCCCAGCACATGAGCGGCCAGCGAACCGTTAGGGTAGTAACGCTTTGGCTCGTCTCGAAAATGAAGTCCCGGCAAATTCAGAGCTACCAGGTTATTTGCCTGGTCAGCTTCAACCCGTCTGGCAACCCACAGAAAGCGCCGGCTCGCCGCTTTCGCCTGCTGGATTTCTTCGAGTAGATGCTTGTGGTTTAGCGAGAGAGACTCAGACAGAGTTTGGACCAGGCATTCGAGCGAACCATAATCAGAAATCTCATCCGGGGCCACAAACAAGGAGACCGTATCAACGCTGCGCGCCAGTTCTCTGCCCTGGCAATCCAGCAATGAGCCCCGCTGCGGCAAAGTGTCCACTTCGTCTTGCTGTTGCTGGCGCGCGCGCTCAACTAACTTGTCATGCCGGGAAACCTGGAGATAAACCAGACGCGCGCTGATGCCCACCATCCACAAGACAATTAAAGCCGCGACGAAAAGCGCGCGGCTGCTTGAGGTATCCGGTCTGGACTGACCCTGATTGGCAAAGCGTGCCAACATCACCGGCTTACATCCCTTCCACTGGGAATCGTTATTTCAACTTGTTCGCTGCTCGCTCGAGCGAAACATTAAAGTCCTGACTGACTGCAACGGAAGTGATTCACTCCGCCGCCGCGGACTTCATTTCATTGACGGCTTGTGCCCGCCTTGATCGATCCAACCTGTCGCGATGTTGCGGGTTTTAGACCAAGTCGCCGTGCAGCCGGTTCAAGACGTGCAGGAGAGGAGACCCGCTCTCGTTCGAGCAACAAGAGATGCTGCTCTTCCAGGAGTCGCTGCTTCTCACGACGCAGATCCTCGTTTTGATAGCCATACTGGACTGCTGCAAAGTGCTGCTTTGCCGCAAAGACGAAACCACATGCCAGGACCACTCCACTGAAGAGAAGCAAAGTGAGGCGGGAGAGCGCGGGCACATCGCGTTGACGAAGAACTCGCGAGTTGCGTTGCGTTTGCGGCACTCTGTTCATATGGTCCAACCTCTGGTAGCGATTTCAGTTGCGAAGGCGTCTTAGTCTTCGCCTTCAAACTGAGACGAGTTTGCTGCAGGCGCGCAACCTGGCGCTGCGCGCCCGCGGATTGATTTCAATCTCGCTGGTGCTGGGAGTTACCGGACGCCGCGTAAGGATTTCGACCGCTTGCCGAGCGCCACACGAACAAACTGGGAGTCGTGGGGGACACTGGCAATGGCCGGCAAGCCGCCGCAGCTCGCGTTTGACGATTCGGTCCTCAAGAGAATGGAAGCTGATAACCGCCAATCGTCCCGCCGGTTGTAAAAGACCTATTGCTGTTTCGAGGAACTGGTCCAACCTTTCGAGCTCATGATTTACCGCTATGCGTAAAGCTTGAAAGGTGCGAGTCGCCGGATGAATTTGCCCTTTCTTGCCTGGGCGGGCACTCCGCTCTACTAACTCTGCAAGTTCCTTCGTTGTTCTTATTGGCTCCCCTTGTTCCCGCTTTTGCACTATCCGCCGGGCGATACGTCGTGAGTTTCGCTCCTCACCGTATTCAAAAATGATTCGAGCAATTTCCTCCTGAGGCAAGCGAGCCAGAAGATCCGCCGCTGTCTCTCCTCCACTGCTTCGATCCATGCGCATGTCCAGCGGCGCATTAAACCGAAAACTGAATCCCCGGTCTGCCGTGTCAAACTGCAATGACGAGACGCCGAGGTCAGCCAGGATTCCGCTCGGAGCGGTTTCGCCCAGTTCCGCGAGTACTCTTGCGACGTCGCGAAAGTCTGCTTTGACTGCAATGAGTCTACCGCCAAATTTCGCTAACCTTTGTCGTGTCAGCTCGAGCGCTTCTTCATCGAGATCGATTCCGACGACACGAGTTTCGGTCGAGGCGTCAAGAATTGCTTCGCTGTGACCTCCGAGACCAACCGTACAGTCGACAAAGAGGCCGCCTCGCTCAGGTGCGAGGAGACTCATGGTCTCTGCAAGCAGCACGGGGCGATGGGGCGCGCCAATGCCCCCCAAAAGCGCAGCCATCACCACCGCCCCGTGATCTTGTTCAAAGAACTGCTTTCACCGTCAAAGAGATGCCCGACAAGACAAGAATGGGGCAACTTGCATTCTGGATTGCCACTTCTCACTGGCCCCTCGCGCCGTCTTCAAATGCCCAATCTCGCGATAGCTGCCTCGTCTTCTTCCGTATAGGGGTCCGCGATCAATCGTTGCTTAAACCTGTCGAGCTCCCAAACTTCCAAGTAACTCAGATAGCCGAGGACTGCCACGTCGCCAACTACTCCGGCGCTTTTGCGGAGCAAAGGATGAATCAGCAGCCGACCCTGACCATCGATACTTGCTTGCTGGCCGTAATAGTTGGTTCTATCAAGGAACCGTCGCCTGGCTGGATCCATTGTTGGTAGTAGAGAAAGCCTCTGCTCGATGCTCTCCCACTCGGGCAATGGATAGATCCGAACGCAGTCGCCGTTCAGACTGGTTATGTAAAACTCCTGACCATGCTTCTCCTCAATTAAACGGCGAAACTGGGTCGGCACTTTGAGCCGACCTTTAGCGTCGATCCGAGCCGTGTAATTTCCGCGGAGCATCTCTTCGGCATGGCGAGAAATTAAAAGGGCGACCGAAATGGAAAAGAAACTGCGATGATCGGCTAGTTACGAGGTTGGACCCACTTCCGACCACTTTCGGCCACCCACGAGCCGGATACTACGCCGGTAGTTTTGCTGTGTCAATACTAATTTTGTATTCAGTTGGCTTTTTTGTCTTCCAGCGTTAGAGAGGAGATGATCCAAGTCGCTCTTTTCTTGCTCATTACCCACGCTCTGCCACTCGCAGCGAATCTTGTTCTTACCAACTCAACAACCAACTCCAACCGGGTCTTGTCCGGATTCTAGAATTGTCGTCTATGGATTGGACGTTTTCTTTGGTAGCGCTGTGGAAAACAACAAATTAAAAGGGAGTTTTCCATTGTAACGATCCGGCCCGAGATTTGCTGCGAAAATTATTCGCTTAACCGCGTTCCCCCTAAACAATCGGGTTTGAAGCAAGAGGACTACCTTATGTACAAAAACTTAAAGGGAGTCGGTGTCGGCCTTGCAATTGTTTTCCTGTTAACCGTAGCGCCGAGTTCCGCCAAAGCTTTACCAATTTACCAAAGTGAAGGTTGGGGGATGCTGTACCGAGGTAGTGTTGACTTTCCTAATGCGAGATTAGACTCTTTCGGCACAAACAGGTTCGACGAGCGTCTGTTTGCCGTCCAATCAGACGTTAGTCACCTCGGTTTCAGCACCGAAGCAATTCATTCTGTCGATGGTATGGCAGTGCTTGGCTGGAACGTGGTGCGGGAATCCCCAGCGGGCGCAGTAGGACTTCCGGAGCCGGCCACAATGGCTCTTCTTGGTATTGGACTCGCAGGCCTGGTAACTCTAATCCGAAAGAGACGGAAAACTGCCAATATCAAGAAATAGGTTGGCGGCTGCCTCACTAACGCTGTAACCCCTTCCAATTCGCAAAGAGCAGCCCCTTCCGGGCAGGCTTGTTTAAAGTGTGTAATCAATAACACCCTTCCTCCGATCCTAACAACCTATCCTCAGGACTATTCAAATAGCCATCAAAGAACGCTTGCTGTATATTTGCCAGCCAGTAAATCCTTTAAAAAGCAGAATGAGTAGCAGCTGAATGGAGAGCACCTTTGGAGGACCGGCCGGACTCTTGCTCTTCGGATTGCTGGCGGCAGGGGCTAATCTGTTGGGCGGATGGTTGCTAATAACCTCCAGCGCTCATCGGTTTGGTGAGCGCTTTCTGAAATACCTTGTTGCCCTAGGCGCCGGGTTCATGCTCGCAGCGATTTTTATTGAGATCCTGCCCGAGACAGTAAGTATCTGGAGTGCTGGTCGCCAGGGTGAATCGGCCGCCCAGGCGATTGTAGGCGCCATGACACTCCTGCTGGCCGGCTATTTGCTCATTCAATTGTTCGAGCATACGATCGCTCCGCACTTTCATTTCGGCGCCGAGACCCACCCGGAATCCTTCATGCGACCATCCGCGGCATACACAGCTGTGGGCGGACTCTGGATCCACACGTTTTTTGATGGCGTCTCGATCGCGTCGGCCTTCCTGGTGGATTTCAAGGTGGGACTCCTGGTATTCATCGCGATCCTGCTCCACAAGATGCCTGAAGGATTCACTGTCGCCTCAATCATACTCGCTTCCGGACGCTCATCAGGAAAAGCACTGGCAGCAACCGCGGCGATTGGCGCCGCCACACTCGCCGGAGTAATAACTGTGGCTCTTTTTAATTCTCGCGTACAAGCCGTAGCCTACGCGCTTCCCTTTTCTGCTGGTGTAACGCTGTATGTCGCCGCCAGCGATTTGATTCCGGAAGTCAATCACAAAGAAGAACGAAACCCGACGGTCTCGATCGTCGTTTTTGTAGGAGTTGCGCTCTTTTATCTCTTACACAGACTGATTGAGGGATAGCGCGCCAGAAATTGACTGAGTTCAGCATCTCACGGTCCATTGTCTCGACTGCACTCGTGGCGGCAGTCGTCGTTCTATTGGCTGCGTCGACGCTTGGCCAGTCCGGATCTTCGCCGATTCCCCTCCCACAACCCTTCACTCCCGTCATCGATAATGCAAAGGTCATCGATCCTGAAACCACAACGAGGCTTGAGACTCTTTATCAAAACCTCAAGCAACGCGCGGACATAGAGTTCGCCGTGGTAACTGTACCGACGACCGGTGATCGAGACATCTATGACTATTCCGTCGCGGTTGCGCGCGGCCTGGGTATCGGTTCCAAAGAGGGTGAGAAGAACGGTTTTCTGTTGTTGGTCGCAGTTAATGACCGGAAATATCAGACGCAGATAAGCCGGCATCTTGAAGGCGATCTTTCCGACGGAGTGGTGGGACAGATCCAACGCGAACGCCTGGTGCCTCAGTTCAGAAAAGGAGATTACAGCCAGGGTATAAACGATACTGTGCAGGCATACGTTGCCACGCTCGCTCAAAAGCGAGGGTTTAGCATCGAGGGCGTCGATCAGAGCAATGCCGAGAGACAGGTTCCTGAGCGTCGGCGTTCAAGTCCCGCTACCGGGGTGGGCGGTTGCTTTACCTTTATCTTGATTGCGGTCGTAGTCATTCTGTTCTTGTCTTCGGCGCGACGCGGCGGAGGCGGTGGCTGTCTGCAAGCTTTACTTCTCGGCAGTTTATTGAGCAATACGGGCAGACGCGGAGGTTGGGGCGGATCTGGCTGGAGCGGCGGCGGTTTCGGCGGCGGTGGAGGTGGAGGTGGATTTGGTGGTGGCGGCTTTGGCGGCGGCGGAGACTTTGGCGGAGGTGGCGCAGGCGGAAGCTGGTAGATCGCCCGAGCGCGAAATCGTCACGGATTTGATAACATCGCGAGAAATCGATGGCTAAAACAGTTGTTCAAGAAGCGCTGAGTGGATTAATCAACGATCTGCGAACGACCCATGGCGATAATCTCGCGTCGGTTGTGCTTTACGGGTCGGCGGCGGCGGGTGATCATATCGAGTTGCAGTCTGATTACAACCTGCTGATCGCTTTGAACCGGATTACGCCGGAAGATTTGCGACTGGCACAGGCCCCCATGCGCGAATGGCAACGTCTGGGCCATCCTTTGCCTGTTTACTTCACCGTCGAGGAACTATCGGATGCGGCAGACGTATTTCCAATTGAGTTTCACCAGATGGCCAACGCACGCATAGTTCTTTACGGCAAAGACCCCTTTGAGTTCGCAAAACTTTCCGATCGTAATCTGCGTCACCAGACGGAATACGAGCTGCGGAGCAAGTTGATTCAACTTCGCAGACTATATATTCCGGCGTCGACGTCCATTGAGAAGCTGTGCAACCTGATGAGTGAAAGCCTCGCAAGTTTCGCAGCGCTGTTCCGGGCCGTGTTACTGCTGCATGGCAAAGCGGCGCCAGTCGCAAAGCCCGAGTGCGTTCGAGCCGCTGCCCAACTGCTGAATCTTGAGATGCACCCGTTTGAAAGAATCTTTGAATTTCGCGCCAGCGGCGCCTTGCCCTCATCGGAGAAAGAGACAAACGAAATCTTTGCCGCCTACCTGGATCAAGTTGAGCGTGTTATCGAGGATGTCGATAAAATGGATTGGGGAGCGGCAGTAACCTTAGGAAAAGATTGAGGAGAATAGAGATGAAACATCGACCGGCGTTACTACTCCCACTCGTGATTTTCCTGGCTCTGACGGCGAGTGGCTGCGGCTACAACACGCTGACAACAAAACAGCAGGACGTGAAGGGGAAATGGGCCAACGTGGAAACCCAACTCCAGCGGCGAGCTGACTTGCTGCAAAATCTAATCGAGACCGCCAAGCTGGCCGGCGTGCAGGAGCAAGAAGTGTTTGGCACCATCGCGAAAGCCAGATCTCAATTGTTGAATGCGACTCAACAAGCGCCGGCAGGCGAGGGGGGTGACAAAACACCTGAGCAGAAGCAAGCGGTGATAGATGCAGCTAACAGCTTCGGAGGAACGATTGGAAGATTGCTGGTATTGCAGGAGCAGTATCCAGTGCTGAAATCGAACGAGAACTTCCTGAAAGCGCAGGACGCAGTTGAGGGCACCGAGAATCGCATCGCCACGGCGCGAAAGGATTACAACGACTCGGTCCAGGATTACAACACCACCCGCGCGCGCTTTCCCACGGTGATCTCAGCGAAGCTCTTCGGTTTTAAGGAAGAACCTTATTTCAAGGCCCAGGAGGGAGCGGCTGAGGTTCCGAAGATTGATGCGAACAGCTTGCGCAAGGATCAGAACAGCAATGCGAAAAGTAAATAGTTAGTAAGGAGACTAAAACAAAACAGCCATTTGACATTGGTCATTGGACATTTTTTCATAATTTTTCATTTGTCATTCAAAAGCTAGCGGAATCTTTTGTTCGTGTTCATTTCGTGTGATTTCGTGGATCGTTCTTGACCTCGTCGTTGGTTGAACAAGTCACCAAGCCACACAAAAACCTCGGGATGACAAATCCCCAATGACCAATGTCAATGGTTCTTTTCCTGGTTGAGGCTAACTCTGTTTTTAGAATCCGCGCGAGCTGCACATGGCGCAATGATCGCAGGGCTTCCCGCCAGGCTCCATCGTGCACCGCTTTTCGTTCTGGAAAAAATCGACGAGCTCAGTGATCGTTGCTTCTTCAACGCCAAATTTTTCCTCACTGGGATGTGACGACGATGCATTTACACCAGCCAACCATGGCGAATGCGTGCGGGGAGTTTGAGGAGGAGGCTGAATCTCCTGGACCCCTGGTCCATCGGTGGGCGAGGACCGGACCTTCGATTCGATCTGAGCCAGACGACGCTGCAGATCTCCCAAACTCACGCGCATCGCAGCCAGTTCCGAAGTCAGATCCGTTGCCGCAATAGGTTTACTCGAAGATTCCGGCGAGTCCAGGGAGACACGCCGAGCGATTCGTTCGGCTATCGACCGCGCCTGATCAAACTCACTTGCCATTTGAACTCATTGTAGGTCAGGCTTTCCGGCCTGTCATTTCGCTATTGATATGGAAACCGCCGGAAAAGGATTTCTTTCCTATTTGAACAGGTCGATTCGATCGACCACACCGACGATTGCTGAATCGATTGCCGCTCCAGCTTTGCCGGTGGCGACCGTTGAAGCACTCCAGCCTTCCTGAACGATCAATACGGTGTCGCCGACTCCTGCATCCACCGCGTCCAACGCCAGGAGGGTGGTGCCGGTTTCTTCACCCTCAGGGGTTATCTGCTGGCATAGCATCACGCGCGCACCTTCATAGCGGTGATTCTTCCTTGTCGCGACGATGTTTCCGAGGATCTTGGCGAGAATCATAAGTAAAGCAACCTGTCAGGTTGCTGACAAAGCGAAGGGCCTGCGTTTACTGCGTAACATGTTGGTCAGAATCGACTATACCCACGATCGTGCAATCGGTAGGTGTATCCTCACGTCTAAACGGAAAACTGGCTTCCTTGCCTCGGCACCAGAAAACCAGTTCGCCAACTCCCGCACCCACGGAATCTACCGCGACCATCGGCTTCCCAGCCGGCTTGAGGTTCTGGTTGAGTGTCTGAATCACCAGCAGAGTTCGACCCTGAAGCGACTCATTCTTCATAGTAGCCACCACTGTTCCGATTACGCGGGCTAATTGCATATGACAGTTTCAGGTTTCAAGTCTTCAAGTTTCAAGTTTCAAGTTTCAAGTTTCAAGTTTCAGGTCTCAGGTTCCAGGCTTGAACTTGAAACTTGAAACTTGGAACTAACCAGAAACTTGGAACTTGGAACTAAGCAGCGGTTATATCGACAGTGTCGATCACGCCCACAATAGCAGCATCGACAGGTACGTCTTTAAGTCCCTGAGCCAGCCGGGCACTCGAGCCTGCGACCACCAGAACTCGTTCATGAAAGCCCGCTCCCACGGTGTCAACAGCCACAACGTAACCAGTGGTGTCGGAACCGTCGACGTTTATCGGCCGTACGATGAGCAGCTTTTTGCCATGCAACCGTTCATCCTTTTGCGTTGAAACAACGGTTCCCACAATGCGCGCGATAATCATGCTTAGCCACGATTACCAATCGGGAGGGCCTCGTCGACGCTGCCATGGGGGCGCGGTATGACATGGACGCTGACCAGTTCGCCAACCCGCCGCGCGGCGGCCGCACCGGCGTCGGTAGCGGCTTTGACAGCCGCTACATCACCGCGAACGATGGCCGTTACAAATCCGGCGCCAATCTTCTCGTACCCTATCAAAGTGACATTGGCAGCCTTGACCATAGCGTCCGCCGCTTCGATCATTGCCACCAGACCTTTGGTTTCAACCATGCCGAGTGCTTCTTGCATTCAGATGCTCCTCAAAAGATGTGAATAGTAAATCGTGAATGGTAAATGGTGAATGGTGAATGGTTGATTTTCCTTCACATCACCACCATTCACGATTTACGATTCACCATTTACGATTCACCATTCACCATTCACCATTCACTATTTATCACTAACTGCCTGGCTGAGTAACTCTACCAGTTCTTCGCGTGTTAAAGAGATCTTACCGGCGCCGTTAGGAGCGGAATGAACATCTTTTCGCGCCGGCGGACGATCCCCCGTGGGACAGCTGAGACGGGTCTCGTGCAAATACCCGCAAGCCTGACAACGCGCGCCTTCTCCCAGGTACCCCGCAGCTTCGCGCACGTTGATCAGTTTCTCGATTGCATCCGCCGGTAGGTTTTTTGAACCGCCCAGTATACGCGAGAGGATTGCAATTCGTGCCGTATGCTCGAGTGTCTCGAGGCGATCAAATGCCTGCCAGAGATTCTCCCCATAAGCTACCGCGCCATGGTTGGCCATCAACAGGGCATTGTGATGCTTGATCAATGGTCGCATCGCATCACTTAGTTCTTCAGTTGACGGCGTGCCATAACCTGCTAGCGGAACACACCCCAGGGTTAGGATAACTTCGGACAGAATGGGTTGATCGATCGCCAGACCAGCTACGGCAAAGGCGGTTCCATGCGGCGGATGTGCATGGCAAACGGCCTTGACCTCCGGCCGCTCACCGTAGATCAAAAGGTGCATGGCCAGCTCGCTAGAGGGTTTGCGGTCAGAAAGAGGGCGGCCTGAAGCATCCGTGATCGACAGACAATCTTCCGTCATCCGACCCTTGCAGGTCATCGTAGGCGTCGCCAGTATCCGGCCATCATCGAGTCGAACGCTAATGTTGCCATCCGACGAGACAACATAACTGCGGTCATACATCAGTTGACCGACACGGCAGATCTCACGCCTTGCGGTTCGTTCATCCATTCGTTCTCAGTGCGAGCAATGACGTTTTGTCTGGCTCACATTTGAGACTTCAGCTTTTGCGTTTCGCCCCTCCCACGACGTGCTTGGGATGAGATAACTCACTGCCAGCCCGATGGCCAGGGTGAAAACAAATATTAATATCCTGCTAACGATCGCAGGCGTTAGCGCCAGCTGGTCCCCAGTCATAGCTCTTGCTCCTTGTGCTCGGTAATGCTTTTACTTCTATTAGTGCTGCTCACATTCGTGATCGCGCTGCTTTGTGGCCTACCCAGAAAATACGACAGCGATTCCAGTGAGGTGGTCAAGTCAACGGTCTTAACCTTTACACCCAAACGCGCACTAAGCGACGTGGGCGCAAAATTGAGCACAGCGCGAATCCCGGCTGCCATTATCTGATTCAAGACTCGTTGGGCGGCGCGGGCCGGAACGGCGATCACGGCGACATCAATTTCTTTGGCCTTTACGATTCGCGCCAGCTTTCCGACATCTTCAACCACAATACCTGTTTGCCCGACCGGCTGCCCAATTTTTGCCGGATCATTGTCAAACAACGCAACTACACTAAAATTAGAGCCGCCAAAACCCTGATAATTTGCCAACGCTGTTCCCAATCGACCCGCGCCAATGATCCCTACGCGGCGAGGATTATCCAGGCCAAGGATCTTAGTAATGTGGTCACGCAGATCATCTACATAGTAGCCCACGCCTCGAACCCCGAACTCGCCGAAATAGCCCAGGTCTTTTCTTATTTGCGCTGAATTCAGATTGAACTGTTCAGCCAGAGCCTGCGACGAAATTGTCTTGATACCGGCGTCCGAGAGGGCATTCAAACAGCGCAGGTATACGCTCAAACGATTCGTCGTCAGCTCTGAGATCTTTTCGGATTTCATTAGTTCACGAGCCCGTACAAAGTATAGCCCCATTGCCGCGAGAATGGTAAGGTGGCCATTGCCACCAGGCGAGTTAGACGAAATCATTTTCCATTTGTCATTTGACATTTATCAACTACAATCGCCGCCGATCTTGATTCATTGCTAATGAGCGTTTTGTTTGAATGATCGCACATTTGTCCGGCACTCTCCTGTCCAAACAAGCGACGGCAGTTATTCTGGATGTCGGCGGCGTCGGTTATGAAGTTACGATTCCGCTCTCGACCTTTTACGATCTCGAAGAGCCAGGCTCAGAAGTTCAGCTTCGCATCTACACTCATGTGCGTGAAGATGCGCTACAGCTTTACGGATTCAAGACCGCCCGGGAACGCGAACTTTTTCTGCGTCTGATTTCAGTAAGCGGGATCGGTCCGAAGCTGGGAATAACCCTCCTTTCAGGCATGAGCGCTGACGAGATGATTGCTTCAATCAGGACTAATAATCTGGCGCGGCTGACTTTGATTCCGGGAATTGGCAGGAAAACTGCCGAGCGGCTGGTAATGGAATTACGCGACAAGGTGGCCGCGCTCTCCTCGCCTGAGCTCGAGGAAGAGTTGGGCGCAAAGCCTGCAACCGCGCCTCAACCAACCATGGATTCCGTACGGGCGGATGCCCTCTCAGCGTTGCTTAATCTCGGTTACCAGCGCGCCGCCGCGGAGAAAGCCGTCGGCGGTGTCCTGGCCGAGAACCAAGAAATGTCGGTCGAGTCGGTATTGCGAGGCAGTCTGCGCAAGCTGGCTAAGGGATGAATAGTTAGAGATGACTGAGCCACAACCCGCACCAATCCGCGCTGAAACGCTTAACGACGAAGAGCGCCAGTTCGAGCTCACCCTGCGCCCGACGAGACTGGCCGAATACATCGGTCAACGCCAGGTGAAAGAGAATCTACGAGTGTATATGAAGGCGGCGCTGCGCCGGCGCGAGGCCCTCGACCATGTCCTGCTCACCGGTCCCCCCGGTCTGGGGAAGACTACCCTGGCGCATATCATCGCCAACGAAATGGGGGCGGAGCTGCGTTCAACCGCCGGACCGGCGATTGAAAAGGCGGGCGACATCGCGGCTCTACTGACGAATTTGCAGGAGGGGGACGTACTTTTCATCGACGAGATCCACCGCTTGCTGCCTGCTCTTGAAGAGAAGCTCTACCCGGCGATGGAGGACTATCAACTGGACTTGCTCATTGGACAGGGCGCGGCGGCCCGCTCGATCAAGCTTGACCTGCCAAAGTTTACATTGGTCGGCGCTACGACCCGGGCGGGTTTGATCACAGCGCCGCTGCGAGGACGTTTTGGGATCGTCTTTCACCTCGATTTTTATCCTCATGAGGATCTCGAAGTAATCTGCAAACGCTCGGCAGAGATCCTGGGCGTGGAAATCGATGAAGAGGGCGCGCGCGAAATCGCCAGGCGATCGCGTGGCACACCGAGGATTGTGAATCGCTTGCTGCGGCGAGTACGCGATTACGCGGAGGTGGATTACGAGGGCCGTATCACACAGGCGGTAGCGAACGATGCGCTCAACCGAATGGAAGTCGACACTTATGGTCTCGATGAAATGGATCGCAAGCTGCTGCTGACGATCATAGAGAAGTTCAGTGGTGGCCCGGTCGGCGTGGGAACAATCTCTGCCTCAATCCATGAAGAAAAGGATTCAATTGAGGAGATCATCGAACCTTACTTGATTCAGATCGGCTTTCTGGATCGAACACCTCGCGGCAGGGTCGCCACGAGGTTGTCCTACAATCATTTTGGCATCAAGCCCCCCGGCCCTTACCGGCCTGGTCTTTTCGATTCTCAGTAAAGATTTGGTAGGCTGATGAATCGTGAGGCAGGCAAATTTCCTGACCAGTAAATGAAGCGCTTTTCTTCGGTCACGCGACACTCGTTCTTCGTCCGCAATCGCGCCCCATGGCCCACCATGTTGTCGCACGCATTGCACCAGTTTCATGAGAACGATCTTTTCACGTCTGCGGCGGCCATGAGTTATTTCGGTCTGATGGCGCTCTTTCCAGCTCTCCTGCTAATGTTTGCAATCAGCACCCGGATTGCCGCTGGCACCCAGTTACTTTCTCACGCAATTGAAGTCTATCCGGGTTCGGTGGATTTTTTGCGCCAGACCATTGGTCAATCACCGCCTGGTCCGGGAATTGTCATCACGTGCGTCGTTTTGGTTTTGTGGGCCGGCTCGTGGGTCTTTTCCATCGTCGAGCGCGCCCTGAACCGCATTTGGCATGCCACCTCGAGAACCTTCTGGCATGGTCGCGCAATGACAATAGGCATGATCGGAATTGTGGGCTTGCTGCTGTCGTTTTCGGTGCTGCTAACTTCGATTCTCGTAGGTCTGAGAGAAGTAGCCGGGCGGTTATCGCCTCGACAGCTGGAGCATTATCCTTTGATGCTTTCGGTCGGCAGCGCTTTCTGGCAGGTCGTTTTTGCGTTCGTAAGTTTTCTGGTTACCGCCGTGCTCTTTGTTGTGGTTTACCGGTTCATGCCGAGAGCCGCAGTGACTGTGCGCGATGCGCTTCCCGGCGCACTGCTGGCGGGGTTACTTTGGGAGGTTGCAAAGTATGCCTTCGCCTACGGCTTGAGCTATTTTCATTACGACCAGATCTACGGCTCGGTCGGAGCTGTCGTGGCCGTACTGACCTGGAGCTATGTATCCAGTTTGATCCTTCTGTTTGGAGCGCAACTCACCGCTGTGTTTCATCGAGAACACCCCGCCTAGACTCTCTGAAATGCATATTTCTCAGTTCGATTATGACCTTCCGGAAGAACTGATTGCGCAACAGCCTCTAGCAGAGCGCGACGCCTCGCGGATGCTTGTGATCAATCGTCAGAGTCAGGGCTGGAACGACTCGGAATTCGCGGCGTTCCCGGAGTTTGTAGGCGCTTACGACGTAGTGGCAATCAATAATACAAAGGTATTTCCGGCGCGGTTGCGGGGACACCGTTATCCCTCGGGCGGGCGGGTTGACGTGATGCTGATCCGGGAAATTGAACCGTTGCGTTGGGAAGCCCTTGTGAAACCCGGCCAACGACTAAAGAAAGGCGCATTGCTCCACTTTGGCGGAGAACGATTATCTGCCCAACTGCTGGATGAACCAGGTGCCGAGTTACGAATGCTGCGATTCAATTGGTCCGGGCCGCTCGACAGCATTCTTGCGGAAATCGGTCAGACTCCGCTACCGCCTTACATCAAACGCGAACACTCCGAAGCTCCCACAGATCGCGACCGATATCAGACTGTATTTGCCAAGAACAAGGGGGCCATTGCCGCTCCCACCGCCGGCTTACATTTCACTGAGAAAACAATCAGAGCACTACACGCGAAAGGCGCCATCCTGGCAGAGATCACTCTGCATGTTGGTTACGGCACCTTCGCTCCGGTCCGGGTCGACGAGATTGAAAGACACACTGTAGCTGCTGAGCGGTTTGAGGTGACTGAAAAAACCGCAAGGGAGATCAACACCAGCCGGGTGAAGGGTGGCCGGATCATTGCGGTCGGGACAACTACTGTACGCGCATTAGAGTCGGCAGTAACCGACAAGGGAATATTCGAGTCGCAGTATGCGAACACGAATTTGACAATCACCCCTGGCTACACCTTCCGGGCGACTGATGTCCTGCTCACGAACTTTCATCTGCCTCGTTCATCGTTACTGGTACTTGTGTCTGCCTTTGCCGGCCGTGAGTTAATACTTCGCGCTTATCGCCATGCAGTAGAACAGCGCTATCGTTTTTACAGTTACGGCGATTGCATGTTAATACTTTAGCGGGTATAAGATCATAAGTGGCATTTACCGCCGCGGGCTATCTCCTGAATTAAACAAGACCATGGCTGTACTCAAGAAAATTCGCTCGCGCTGGTGGTCTCAATCCGACGCTGCGGGCGAGTTTTCGCTCCCGCAGGACGAAAGGATCGCTCCGGCGCTTGGCTCGCGTTACGACCTCCGGCCCCTAACGATTTCCCAACTGGATGAATGCTGGCGCCTCGATCAACGCTGCTTCATCGACGGCGAAGCTTACAGTCGTGAGACTTTTGAATACCTGCTGACAGCGCCCGAATCCGTTTCCTACCGCATTGTCACACCTGGCGGCATCATGGTCGGATTCGTCATCGGTCTCGTAGAACCCGATCACACCGGCCATGTGACTACTGTGGGGGTCGCTCCCGAACATCGTCGGCGGAGCCTTGCAAAACGGTTGATGGCGCAGGTCGAGGATGGATTTCGGCGGAGAAATGTGCGATTGGTGCGGCTGGAAGTGAGAGTGCTCAACGTCGCGGCGCAAAAACTTTATCAGAACCTGGGCTATACAATTACCCAAAAACTTCCCAAGTATTACTCAAACGGTGGTGATGGATTGCTGATGGTGAAATCGCTTGACCGGGCAGGTGATTAGCCTTTGCGGAGTTCAGTCAGTACCTGTTTTGCTACTGCCTTGAGAGTATCAAACACACCAGTTCCATTTGAGGCAACCGCCTCGACCACGGGCTCGCCTTTAAGCTGTAATTCGCCTGCCAGATCAGTGGCCGGAATGATGTTAGGCAGGTCTCGCTTGTTTAATTGCAGGACGTAAGGAATCTTCATCAGGTCATAGCCCTGACTCTTCAGATTTTCCTCGAGGTTATAGAGCGATTCTATATTCGCGTCGATCCGCTCCTCCTGCGAATCGGCGACGAAGACAATTCCGTCCACACCCTTCAGTATCAACTTTCTTGAGGCATCGTAGAACACCTGGCCTGGCACGGTGTAGAGATGAAATCGGGTCTTGAAGCCACGGACAGTACCCAACTCGAGGGGCATAAAGTCAAAGAAAAGTGTGCGATCAGTTTCGGTGGCCAAACTGATTAGCTTGCCTTTCGCCTGGGGGGCTGTCGAGTCGAATATGTACTGGAGGTTGGTAGTCTTACCACAGAGGCCGGGCCCGTAGTAGACGATCTTGCAATTGATTTCACGGGAAGCGTAGTTAATGAAAGTCATAGGCGCCCTGGACTAACTGAAGAGACTGTCAATGTCCTCGTCCGTGATTTCCGCGAACGGTGAATCGTCGTCGAAGTCTGCGTTGGCAATTTCCTCAAACAATGCAGCAAGTTGCTGAGATATCTGCTTGCTTCGGAGCTTTACAAGCCCGAGGCTGGAACGCTCATCAAAGACGACTACCAAGAGCAGTCGACCGATGACCGAGATGTGTATGCTCTCACGCTCCCCTTCATGCGAAAGCGTCGGGAACTCTTTTTCGCCGATAAGCTGAGCCATGCCGCCCGTAGCCGCAACATTTCCCGCGGCCAGTGACGCCAGGCTGGTTGTGTCAAGATTCCCCACCTCGCCCTGAACAGCTATTTCCTGACCATCTTTATCCACCAGGAAAACGACTCGTGCTGACGAGTCCATTCTTAGCCGAGCCAGGACAGCCTTGATCTGATGGTATTGCTGCTCACGCAACAGGATTGGAGTGTCTGCCATTGATAAGCTCTCTGGGAAGACCTAGCGGGCAAGTGCGATATGGTGGGTTAGTAAAGCTTCAATTGTGCAATCCGTTGACTGGTAGGGGTTTCGACTCTTAATTTTTCCCTGAGCGCTGAGGTGCGGAGACCTCTTGAAGCCGAAATGCACTGTAACATAGCCAACAATGACCTTCAAGTGTTTTTCTATGTTATTACTTTGTGGGCTCGGACGTTCTTGGAAGGCGTTATTTGTGCCCGCAAATCCCCTGCTCTCGTTGATTTACGAGGACAGCTATGTTAAGCTCCGCTCTCGTTTTTTGGTGACTGCCGACCCAGTACATGCAGCTCTCTGAAATTCAGTCCATGAGCACTCTCGCAAAAGGCCTCAGACGTTCAACATCACGCACCCCGTCACGCCGAACTACGGTAAAGTCCGGGAAAAACCGTGCGCTGAAGGCGAAGTCTGCTCGCCCCAAATCGAAAACCGCCACCGCCAAAGCTCCGGCCCGCAAAGCGACGAAACCCAAAGTGACAGCTAAACAGCGGCTAGCAAAGAAAGGTGCGCCAGTCCGCAAAGCGAGTCCGGCAAAGAAAGCTGTCAAAAAGACAGCAACTCAAAAGCCCGCTCCCCGCAAACTCGCCGACGCTTCGAACCAAAATGTTCCCGCACCGGGAGTCAAAAAGACTCAGAAGCTGGCCGCGTTACGGGCAGCAAAGCCGGCACCAGTCCCCACTCCTCCCCGGCAACCCACAATTGACGAGGCGGCTGCGCTAAGAACATTCGAACGAGCGCACAAGGAGTTTAGCCGGGGCCGTTTTGCGGAAGCGCGAAATCAGTTTCGTTTTCTCCTCGATAAGTATTCTCAGGTCTCCGAGGTTGCCGCCAGAGCTCGGACTTACCTGGCAATTGCCGAATCGCGTTTGCGAACCGAGAGTATGCTGCCTCGAGACGCCGACTCGCTTTATGATCGTGGTGTAATCGAGTTGAATCGCGGGGAATATGTGGCGGCTCAGGAAATGTTTGAGCGTGCTCTCAAACGCGAACCCGAGGCTGCCCACATTCACTATGGTTTGGCTGCGACGCGCGCGCGACTTGGTTCAATTGACCTGGCGTTGCAATCGCTCCAGCGCGCCCTGGACTTGCAACCGAATCTCCGGGTGCGCGCCCAGCATGACCACGACTTGAACCCCTTGCGTAACGATCCCGACTTTGACAAGCTCGTGTTCCAACCCCGCGCGTGAATATCTCGCCAATCAACTCCCTAGCCCTCATGCGGTAATCTTTCTCTGGTTTCAAAGCCTCTTTCTTTTAGGTATCATTCCCAGGCAAGAGTCCTGGCCGCTCAAAGGAGATCGAGCATTTGTCTCAACGGGAAAAATCAAGCGGGATAAACCTCGTAGCAATCGGGGGCGGAACTGGCCTGTCGACTCTTCTGTCCGGTCTCAAACGCCTGGTCGGCAGACGCCAAAGTGACGGAATCACCAGCCTATCCGCCATCGTGACTGTATCGGACGATGGTGGTAGTTCAGGTCGTCTTCGTGAAGAGCTGCAAATGCTTCCGCCGGGCGATATCCGAAATTGCATGATTGCACTTTCTGAGGATTCGAATCTGCTCTCACGCCTTTTTCGCCACCGGTTCAGAGGAAAGGGTGAACTTGGTGGGCATAGTTTTGGCAACCTGTTTCTCGCCGCTCTTACGGAAGTTACCGGGGATTTTGTCGAAGCCGTTCGGTTGTCATCTGAGGTCCTGGCCAGCAAAGGGCATATCTTCCCGGCGACCATAAATGACGTTCGACTGGTTGCGGAAATGGAGGATGGATCTTTGGTGCGTGGGGAAACGCAGATTAGTGCTTCGCATTCACGCATTCGATCGTTGAGGTTAGAGCCTGAACACTGCTTGCCGCTTCCTGAAACCCTTGCCGCGATTCGAGCCGCTGACATGATTACGATCGGCCCGGGATCTTTGTACACAAGCATTCTGCCAAATTTGCTGGTTGCGCGAGTAGCAAAGTTGATTGGCGAGACCGCCGCGGTAAAAATCTATATCAGCAATCTCATGACTCAACCCGGCGAGACCGATGGGTACAGTGCCCGCGAGCATCTGGAGGTTTTGAAGCGCTATGCGCCAGAGATTCACTTTGATTTTGTCGTGATGAACAATCGCGCGATTAGCGGTGAACAGGCGGAACGCTATGCCGCCGAGGGTGCTCAGCAAATCGGCGTCGATGAGGAACTTTTAGATAACGTTCTCGATCGTTCAACCGAAATTGTTCGCGCCGATCTCCTGGACGAAGGAGAGAAGGTGCGTCACAACGCAGACCGACTCGCCAACGTCGTAGTCGCCTGCTACCAGCGAGCCTTTTCCCAACCGTCTGTCTCCGCTTGAAGATGGCCCAACATTCCGTATCCCAACCGCAGCAAAACCATCCACCCTTGGACGTGCTCATATTGGCTGCCGGCCTTGGTACGCGCATGAAATCAGCGCGCGCGAAAGTGTTGCACGAACTCGGCGGCCGGCCCCTGATTGCCTATGTTGCCCACACGGCTGCCGCGCTCAAACCCGGAAAAATCTTTGTTGTAGTTGGGCACCAGGCGACAGAAGTGGAAACGGCTGTACGCGCTGAATTACCTGACAGCGATACTGCGTTTGTGACTCAACTGGAACAGCGGGGAACCGGCGATGCTGTTATGGCGGCGAAGAACCAACTGGAAACGGCAGAATCGACTTTGCTTGTTCTTTCCGGTGATGTGCCGCTGGTCCGGGTCGAAACCCTGGCGAGATTTGTTGAGGATCACAGTGCCAGCGGAGCCGCTTGTTCGATTCTCAGTGTAAAACTCGAAAATCCCTTCGGCTACGGGCGAATGGTCCGGGACGATGAAAACCGTTTCTTAAGGATCGTCGAACATAAGGACGCCAGCGGCGAGGAAAAACTGATCAAAGAGATCAATTCAGGGATCTATTGTTTCGCAACCGGAAAGCTCTTTCGCGCGCTGGAGCGCGTACAACCTGCGAACCAACAGGGCGAATACTATCTAACCGATGTTGCGGGAATCCTGTTGTCAGATGGCGAGAAAGTAAATGTTTATCTTCACGAGGATTCACGTGAGGTAGCCGGGGTGAACACGCGCGCGGATCTGGCTGAATTTGAGAATCTCTTGCGCCGCGGCACAATCCGAAAACTACTGCTGGATGGTGGGGTGACTTTTATTGATCCCAATCGTGCTTACGTAAGCGCAGAAGCGGAAGTTGGGCGCGATTGCGTTATTTACCCGGAAGTCATGATTGAAGGAAAATCAGTGATTGGCGAAGGCTGCGTCATTCGGTCCGGTTCACGGATCACTGACTCACGGCTCGGGTCAAACGTGGTTGTGAAGGATCACTGCGTAATCATCGATTCCCAGATCGAGGCAAACTGCGCGGTCGGACCCTTTGCCCATTTGCGCATGAATGCTCGTCTTGAAGAGCGTTCGGTAGTCGGGAATTTTGTGGAAGTGAAGAAATCACGAATCGGACGCGGCTCGAAGTCCATGCATCTAACGTATCTCGGTGACGCAACAATCGGTGAGAACACAAACATTGGAGCCGGCACGGTTACTTGTAACTACGATGGCAAGCACAAGCATGAAACAATTATCGAAGACAACGTCAAGATCGGATCAGACACGATGCTGGTCGCCCCGGTCCGCGTAGGTCATGGCGCTGTGACTGCGGCTGGTGCTGTCGTTATTGAGGATGTGCCGCCGGACTCGCTGGTCGCCGGAGTTCCGGCAAAAGTCAAGAAAGATTTGAAAAGTCGCAAGAATAAGTAGTTTATAGATAGATCGGGGCCCTTTAGGAGAACTATGTGTGGAATAGTCGGTTATGTAGGAAACAAGCAGGTTGTGCCGTTGATTCTGGACGGTCTGCGCAAGCTTGAATATCGAGGCTACGACTCGGCGGGAATCGCAGTTGTTAACGAGCACCATGATCTCGAAATTCGCCGCGCGGAAGGTAAACTGCGTAACCTGGAAGAAGCAATCCGCTTGAATCCGCTCGATGGAACCTACGGCATCGGACACACCCGCTGGGCCACGCACGGCAGACCAACAGAAGAAAACGCTCATCCGCATCGCGACTGCTCAGGCAGGGTGGTCGTCGTGCATAACGGAATCATCGAGAACTACCTCCAACTCAAGGAACGTCTGCGCCAAACCGACCATCGCTTCGTTACCGAAACTGATACTGAGATTATTGCTCACCTCATTGAAGAATATCTGAAACGGGGAGACTCTTTCGAAAAGGCCGTGCGGGATGCGATGCGTGACCTGCGCGGAATCTTTGCTCTGTCGATCATCAACGCGGACGAGCCAGACATCATCATCGCTGTCCGCCAGGGACCGCCGGTTGTGATCGGCCTGGGGGATCGCGAATTCTTTGTGGCTTCTGATATTCCGCCAATTCTGCAACATACACGCGATGTCTTCTTTCTCGGTGACGGCGAGATAGCGGTGATAAATCGAGATGCCGTTCGGGTGACGGACTTTCAGGGCAATGCAGTTCAGCCGTCGATTCAACGCATCACCTGGGATCCGATCATGGCGGAAAAGGGCGGCTTCAAGCATTTCATGCTCAAGGAAATCTACGAGCAGCCGCGAGCTGTCCGCGACACTGTTCAGGGTCGGATCTCGCTTGATTCTGGTCGCGTCTTTCTCGATGAGATGAGGAATATCACCGAGGCTGATTTCAAACGCTTCAACTCGATCAAGATCGCAGCTTGCGGAACCTCGTGGCATGCCGGGTTGGCGGGGAAATACATGATTGAACAACTCGGACGCATTCCGGTTGATGTTGATTATGCGTCTGAATTTCGCTATCGCGACCCAGTGCTGGACGAGAACACCCTCTTGCTTGTTATCTCCCAGTCTGGAGAGACGGCGGACACAATCGCTGCCTTGCGCGAAGCCAAAGGCCGGGGCGCCAAGGTGCTGGCAATCTGCAATGTGCAGGGCTCGATGATCATGCGCGAGGCTGACGGCACGATTCTGACGCATGCAGGTCCCGAGATCGGAGTGGCCTCGACCAAGGCTTTTACCTCCCAGATGATTGCGCTTTATTTGCTGGGACTGTATCTGGGTGAGTTGCGCGGCGCCCTCTCTGTTGAGCAGAGCCTTTACCATGCGCAGCAGCTGGCGGAACTTCCGGTTAAGCTGGAACACTTGCTGAACGAATCGGACGAAATAGAAGAATTAGCGAAGGAGTTTTTTCGCTCCAATGATTTTCTTTACCTCGGCCGGGGCATCAACTTTCCGGTAGCCCTGGAAGGGGCCCTGAAGTTAAAAGAGATTTCTTACATACACGCAGAGGGGTATCCGGCCGGCGAGATGAAACATGGACCCAATGCCCTCATTGACGAGCGTTTGCCCGTGATGTTCATAAACACGCGTGAGGAAGGAAACCACGCCTCGGAACTGCGATATGAGAAGACCCACTCAAACATTGTTGAGGTGAAGGCCCGCGAAGGAATCGTCATATCTATTCTCACCGAAGGGGACACGATGTCCTCGGTGGTCTCGGACCACGTGGTTGAGATTCCGCCCGCAAGCGATCTGCTGACCCCGATACTCTCGATAATCCCGCTGCAACTACTCGCCTATCACATTGCGGTACGCCGAGGTTGTGATGTCGACCAGCCGCGCAACCTCGCGAAATCCGTAACTGTCGAGTAAGCAATTTCCCTGTTGCTAAAGAAGAAGATTATCGCCTTGACGCTGTAGTGGATGTCTACGAGTTCACGCAGATGCTCCTTGGTGGGGTTAGCTCTTCAGACTCACCAATTTCAATTACATGTCGTAAATGGTATTGAATGCTGCCCTGTCGGACGGAAGGGCGGCAAGCTCGATCCGCACATCCTGTTTGAGCGACTTAGTTAGCATTTCTTGTACTTTAGCGCCTTCGATCGGGCGGGAAAAGAGGTAGCCCTGGCCGTACTCACAACCCAACTCCTTGAGTTGCTTGTGCTGATGATCAGTCTCAATGCCTTCGGCAATAACTTCCAGACCCAGGTTACGTGCGAGAGTCACGATGGTCCGAACGATTTCTGAATTCTCGTTCGTTTCACTCATCCTGCCGACAAACGACTGATCTATCTTTAGATAATTCACCGGGAACCGGTGTAGATAACTGAGTGAGGAATAGCCCGTGCCAAAGTCGTCGATGCTCAACTGCACACCCAGCGCACGCAATTGCTTGAACATCATCGTGGCGGCTTCAGCATTCTCCATGACCACGCTTTCCGTGATTTCCAGTTTCAGGCAGTGTGGATCGATGCCGGTTTTATCGAGCACCTCTGTAATTCGGTCTATCAGGTCAGGTTGAGAGACCTGCCTCGACGAAAGGTTGACACTGAGACTTAACGATCGACAAGAGGCGGATAGTTGCTGCCACTCCACCATCTTGTTGCAGGCCTGCTCGAGCACCAATTGGCCGATTTGCACTATCAAGCCGGTTTCCTCGGCAACTGGAATGAACTCTCCTGGCATAACTCGACCTCGCTGCGGATGTTCCCAGCGCACCAAGGCCTCGAAACCGGCTATTCTGCCACTCTCAAGAGTGATAATCGGTTGATAGTGGACGCAGAATTCGTTTCTTTCCACGGCCAGGCGCAGATCACTCTCCAAACTCAGGCGCGACATAGCCCGAGCGTGCATCGCCTGGTCGAACACTTCGAAACGTGCTTTACCTCTCTCCTTTGCTCGATACATCGCGGTATCGGCATCACGAAGGATGTCTTCAGGGCGGTCGTACCCTGTGCTGCTAAAGGCGATTCCAATGCTGGCCGTCGTGAAGGAGGAACTCTTATCGAGTTCGAATGGAAGCTCAAGCTCTTTTTGGACTCGCTCTGCTATACAGACGGCCGCCTCGCCGTCTCCGATGCCGCTCAGGAGTACCGCGAATTCGTCTCCGCCAAATCTTGCCAGCGTGTCTGTAGGTCGCAGAAGCCCCTCTAAGCGCTGGGCAAATGCCACTAAGAGAAGATCCCCGTGCGTGTGTCCCAAACTATCATTTATGTTCTTGAAGCGATCGAGATCAAGAAAGAGTACTGCGAACAAATGACCCGGCCTGAGCTTGGCGCTTTCAATCTCTGCCTTCAAAAGCTCGACGAACATCGCCCGATTGGGCAGCCCCGTCAACGAATCGTGGAACGCCGCATGGCGAAAATGTTCCTTGGTCTCTTCCAGTATGCGGCTGATTCGCTCTTGCTCCGCAATGTAGTTGTTAAGTTCCTGCACATGACGTTCAGCCTGCTCGGCACGTTCGCGCTCAACCTTTTCGCTCTCTTCCGCCTTAGATCGGTATTGGTGGTGTCCAAAGTATATTGACAGAAGAACCGGTGCCCCAATCGCGAACAGGGCGATCGTGCCAAATTGCAGGGCGAAATACATCATACTCGCCAGCACACCCGTCGGCAGAAACATGGGTGCAGCGCAGAGAAAATTCTGCTTCCAAAGACGAAAGACAGAGGTCCCCTGGCGCAGCGCTAACAATGCGGATAGAAGACCCCAATTAACACCTACTTGAATTACGCTCGCAACGAGTAGGGCCGCAGCAACAGCTGAAAAACCAGGGTTGCGACTGGTCAGTGGACCTATCCAACCGCTGCGCAATACCACGCTCAGACTCAATGCGGCAGCGGCCGCGGTTAGCGACATCATGCTTGAGGAAAACAGATTGCTCGAGGCCCGACGAACGAGTCGGCGCGATGAAGTAAAACCCTCGAGCCCCGCGATCACTATCGCTGGAGCGATGCCATAACAGACTGCCAGGGTCAGAATGAGGGCATCGATGAGAGTAAAATCAATCTTCTCGTTTGAGGCCTTTCGCCCCGGCAAGGGAAACACTATCGGAAAGAAACCGACGATCGTGCTAAAGGGCAGGACTGCCGCCATCATCAATAGACTGCGTGGAGTGTAGGTGACAATGACGGTGACTGCGGCCGCAATCCATACCACGATGCCTGCCGCCGTAACAGCCATCTGGTACGAACTGCTTTTGCGGTCGTATCCTTTTTCTTTGTTGATTTGCATTTCGTCCCGGCACGGCATGGCGCATTTTTCGCTCGATGCCGAGGGATTCGACTAGCGGTGAGGATAGAGTGGGCTGTT
Organism: Pyrinomonadaceae bacterium; assembly: GCA_035644135.1. Taxonomy (GTDB): domain Bacteria; phylum Acidobacteriota; class Blastocatellia; order Pyrinomonadales; family Pyrinomonadaceae; genus PSRF01. Next base: position 44,837 of record DASQPD010000144.1, on the reverse strand, counting down.
ATAGATTAGCCGGTGCACATCAGCCGGCATGGCCTCTTCACCCAGAATCATTACCTGCTCTTCATTGGAGTCAATTGAGCTCGGATCGATGATGTTGGCGACCCACGTTGCTCCGTTATCGAAACTAAGACCTTTCACAGTACCGTTCGTTAGCATCCCATCGGCGGCGGCAAACTGGCTTCCAAGAATGTATCCACTACCAAGAATATAGCCACTGCCCAGAATGTAGCCGCTGCCCAGAATGTAGCCGCTCCCCAGGATATAACCGCTACCGAGAATGTAGCCGCTGCCCAGGATGTAACCATTTGAGAGTACGTAGCTGCCGTTCGGTAAGAGGTAGCCATCCATTCCCACAAAACCTGACGTAAGGGTCCGTCCGTCAGCCAACAAATAACCATTCGTAAGCAGTAGACGATCTGTGAATGATACGCCGTCAACCCAAACTATGCCGTTATTCAAGGGCATGCTTTGCCCTGCGATCGGAGAGGTCAGACCCAGTGACGAGTAGGTTACATTCCTGGCGGTGATAAGGTTTTCACCGGCGCGCGCGCGGTCGGCATCAGTACGAATCGCCTTAGCTACAGTCACGGCAGCGCTTGTGTTTAGTTGTCCGGCCCCCTCCGTGATGATGCGTTCGAAGGCTGTCATCTGACCGTTTTTGATCATTTCCTCATAGACCGGCAACCGCTGTGCTGTGCGCATCAATACGGCTTTAACATAGGCGGGCTTGAGCGATGGATTCGCCTCCAACATTAGTGCGACGGTGCCGGAGACAACCGGGGCTGCGAAGGAAGTGCCGCTCAGGATCTGATATGTGCCTGTTGCCTGCGGCCTATTGGTCGTTGTGCTTCCTACCAGAAGAGATCCAATCAATCCCCCGCCGCCCGTTGAGGTGTAAGAATTACTGGCTGTAGGCGAGCTAATCGCCGTTTCAGCTGCTCCGGTTCTATTCCCTGGCGCCACGAGATCGGGTTTGACCAGACCGTCAACAAGCGTCGGCCCGCGAGATGAATAAGTCGTCACCAGGTCGTCAGAGCGTTGATTGGTATCTTGTGTATTAGTGGCGCCTACCGTGATTACTTTTGGCGAGTTGGCCGGAGAAAGTATGCCGCCATAGATAGTGTTGCCAAAAGAGTCTTTCCCCCAATTGCCTGACGCAACGACAACGACAATGCCGGCGTCGACTGCTCTGCCGACTGCCAGACATAGAGGATCTGTCTTGTAGCTTTGCGTGATGGCTGTTCCAAGAGAAAGATTCATCACGCGAATGTTGTAGGTAGTCTTGTTCTGAATGACCCAGTTGATTCCGGCGATCACGTTCGAGACCGAACCAATGCCTTGTGAATTGAGTACGCGGACATTAATAAGGTCGGCTCCAGTCGCGACGCCACTATAAGTCGGGGAACCCGTGTGTTGAGCCGCATAGTTTTCACTCGCCTGGCCTGTGCCTGCCGCGACGCCGGCAGTGTGGGTCCCGTGGCCATAAACATCCGTCGTGCGTCCTTCGCCGGTGAAATCGATCTGCTTCTTGATACGGTTGTAGGTGCTCAGATAGCTTTGTGACAAAAGCCCCAGATTGAGAAGGCCTCCACTTTGCTGCCACTTGTAGCCTACAAATTCAGCCGCATCGGAAGGGGTGATGCCACTGTCGAGCACGGCAATGCCGATTCCGTTACCTGCGCCTCCGCTGGCTACGCCGCTGCCGAGTATTCCCTGAGTATCCTGCGGCAGGACCTTACTAGCCCCACTGGTTATGTCAACGAGGCTCGTATTGTCTGTCGATACAAGTGAATCTACCTGCTGATCAAGTGAGACCCACGATACTTCATCTCGCCCAGCCATCGTTTCGAGCGCGTCCATCGGCACTTCTGCAACGATTGTATTCAAGGCATCCAACTGTTTCTGGATCCTTGCCCCTAATCGCCGCAAAACTGAGCTCGCGGTGGTCGCCGGCGTCGAACCCGGCACATTGAAGATAACTCGCACAGTGTCGTGACTGCCCGCTTGTGATTGGCGCAGACGTCTAAGCAGATCACTGCTTATCTTGTTGCTCGATGAACTGGCCCCACCATCACCTTCGCTTGCTGAGGCCTTTGCTGGCGCAGTTTGTTTCCTACCAGCTTCTGCTGTGGTTTTTGCCATGAATAGAGAAGTGGAACTGAGAGAAAACAAGAGCGAGAGTGCTAACAAGCGGTTTAAGATTCGGGGGCGGTCCATTCTAATTCTCCAGCGAGTAAGAATTCACTTTCGCTATCGGCTCTTCATGCCAGCTGCTAAACGCGGGAGCACCTGAGCCGCAACTGAATTTAGAGGCAGCGTCGTTCGGAGACTCCCACTGCCATATCTCAGGTGAGACTAAGGCTGGTAAGTGCGTGCCGACTCTTGCTTTCGCGAAGAGAAGGCCTTTATCGATGACGAGAGTGAATTTCTAGAAAGATCGGAGCTCTAGACTTCGAGCGGGTGTTCCAGTAGCGAGCACTATGCCACCGCTGTGCGCGCGTTACGAATTAGGAAAAACCTTTGAAAGACGGCTGAAAAAGGCCAGAGCGACACACATTGATCCGGTCGTGATTTGGCTGGATATTCAGAATGAATTGCCAATTAGGTCAAGCTGACGGTCGCTCTAGGTCTGAGTGAATGATGGTTTTTTTCCACAAACCGAAAAATGATCCACGAAATAACACGGAACTCTGTTCGTGCGATTTCGTGGATACGCCCGTTGTTCCTTAGAATGAGAGCAAGAACGCAACCTGTAATTTGTGAGGATTACCAGGATGATTAGAAAGTTAAAATCCGGCGAATATCGCCTCTATTCGCGGAAGAAGGATCCGAAGACCGGCAAGCGGAAGAACCTGGGTACCTTCAGCACAAGAGCTGCAGCCGAAAAGCACGAACGCGCAGTTCAGTTCTTCAAGAGGAAGTGATCCACGAAATTACACGAAATAGAACAAAGCACGGATTCAAAACGGGAGTTTTGAGTTTCTACCGCTTCGCGCTTCACTCTCCCCTTCCTTCTCAAGAAGTCGCTTTTTTCGGTCAATGCCCCAACGGTAACCACCGAGTGATCGATCCTCGCGAACCACGCGATGGCAGGGGATGACCAGGGCAACAGGGTTGGTCGCGCAGGCTCTGGCTACGGCTCGAACTGCCTTTGGTTGGCCGATTTGTTTCGCTATGTCACTGTAAGACCTCGTCGAGCCGTAGGGTATAGCTCGCAACGCCTCCCACACCAGCCTCTGAAATGCAGTTGCCCGGATGTCCAGCGGCAGATCGAGATGAGACTTCTTCCCTTCCAGGTGCTTTACAATCTGAGCTACTGCGTCTTCGAGTCCCTTGTCACTGCGGTGTATCTCCGCAGCCGAAAACTCATTGCGTAAACCAGTTTCCAGAGCTGCTGCCGTATCACCGAGCCGCACCGCGCAGACACCTTTTTCGGTGGCCGCGATCAGCAAGTAGCCGAGAGAGGTCTGCACAATCGTGTAAGTGATATTCGTTTTGTCGCCCGCGCGACTATATGCAGCGGGCGTCATGCCCAGCTCGGCATTCGCGCGTTCGTACAATCTGCTGCTCGAGCCATAGCCGGCATCGTACATTGCCGCCGTAACCGATTGGCCGCTGCGGACGTTCGATCTGAAACGATTAGTCCGGCAGACTTCCGCATACTCGCGCGGAGTAATTCCCATTATCGATTTGAAGGTGCGTTGAAGGTGAAACGAACTCAAGCCCAATTGCTCGCTCAGCAAGTCGAGGCTTGCCGGCTCGTCATGATGTGACTCGATAAAACGGCAAGCCTTCTGAATCATTTCAATCTGGGGATCTGTGGTTTCAGTCTGTTTCGGATTGCAGCGCCGGCAAGCCCGAAAACCCGCCTGTTGCGCCGCTTCGGGAAGACCAAAGAAAGTAACGCGGTCGCGTCGAGGCCGGCGAGAGGGACAGGATGGCCGGCAGTAAATACCGGTTGATCGGACGGCAAAAACAAACTGTCCGTCGAAGCTGCGGTCTCGAGCCAGCGCGGCCTGCCAGCGTTTGTCGTCGTCCGTTTGCAAAGGAGTTGTTTGAAGCTTTGTTGCCAGATTATTCAAGGTTTTCGCCTCCAGTATCTCGTAATCTGCGCCGATGATAAAGGAGCTGTGCCGGGCCATCTATCCGTTTCTTGCTTTTCAAAACGGACGTCCTCTAAATCCTCAGGCCAAACATAACTATCCTTTTCCTCGTACGATGTCTCTATACATATGAAGAGGGCTTGCGCGAGTCTGGAGCAGCGATGGCACGGTTAGAGGCGCCTGACGAAGTGCTGGTTGTCGCGGCGATTCTCGGCAACCTCGAAGCGTTTGAAGAGTTGGTGCTGCGGTATCGCGCAGCCGTCATACGGGCGGCGCGAACAATCGTTGGCCCGGATTTTGCCGAAGACGTGGCGCAGGACGCTTTGTTGCTGGCCTTCAAAGCGTTGCCGACGATAGAAGAGCCGAACAAGTTTCCGGCCTGGCTCGCGGCAATTACTCGGCACCGGGCTCTACGCTTCAACAAGCGGGAAAGCTCGCAAATGAGTAAAAGAGTCGAACTGGATGAGTTGTTGCTGGAGAGAATTGATGCGCTTACTCAGCCGTTTACCGATCGCGGCGACAATGAGGAACTGATGCTGGCGCTCGATCGTTTACCGCCGGATTACGCTTTGCCATTAAGACTGCGATTTCTGGATGACATGCCGTTGAAGCGTATCGCTGCTTTTATCGGCGCGCCACTCTCGACGGTCAAATGGCGGCTGCATCAAGGGAAGAAGCTATTGCGCGAGCAGGTCAAAGCATTGCGGGAAGCGTAGTTGACGAAAGATGACTTCAGCACGGGATGGTTTACTTGAGAGAAAGGAACAGAACAACACGCTTAGTAATAAGCGTTTTCAGGAGAGCTGGCGATGGAAAAAGAAACAGTAAAACTGCTTAATGTTTTGCGACGCATTGCACGCGCCGCCGGCTATGCAGCATGGGTCAAGTCCGATCCGGCTGCCACCCGCTTCTGCGTAGGTCAGTACAACAAGGTATTGCTGCGCCTCAGCGAACTTGAGCCGGCTGTCAAACCTTTGTTCACGAGCCTGGGGGATGATACTTCCCCGGAGGTTGTGCGGATCGCCGCGCGTGAATTGCTGGCATATTTTGAACCGGACGCGCCCGAGGCTTTTGCCTGGACGTTTCGCGGCCCGTTCGCATTTGGTGGCCACCGGCGCAGGGCTCGCGTGGGATGCTTTCCCAGGTCAGTCACCTGCGAATAATAAACATTGTGGCACAGATGCTAGCTTGATTGTCGCGGCAATTGCCCGCCTGGCGTTTCCGACTTAGCTGGCGGTTATTCAGGAGAGGTGTATATGGAGAGGGAAAAAGAGTTACTTAAGTTAATCAATGTGTTGCGTCGAACCTCGCGTATGGCTTTGCAGTCAGAGTGGACCGGCGGCAAAGAAGATGCCGCGGCTTTCTGCACGGACCAGTACAATCGCGTGCTGGCCCGTTTGAAAGAAATCGACTCAGGTGTGGCTTCAGTCTTTGATCCGCTGCCTGCAGGAAGTTCGCTGACCGTAGTTGCAATGGCAGCGCGCCAACTTGCGGCGTACTACGAAGACGAGCTGGGCCCAGCAAAAGGCTTCGGCCGCGGGTATGGCTTTGCTTTCGATCCGAAAATGTTCAAGGAGTTTTGGGAGAAATCGTCCCGCGAGATCGAAGACCTTGGGGAATTCATTCGCGAGAGCATCGATGAGTGGGTTAGGCAAAAGAAAAAGAGTGAGGGTTCCTCGGGCGAGCCAAAGAAGTCGGCCTGAAACAAGACGCAGTCTTGTTGGTATGCGAAATCACACGAAAGGCAGACCCTGATCTATGTCTAAACCCGGCTTTGCCTTAAAAGCCACAAAGAGGCACAAAAAGCACACATGTCTTCTTTAAATCGTTCGCGCTTTTTGTGCTTTCTTGCGGCCCTGCAAGGCCGAAGCCGACTCTTGAGGCACAGCTTCTAGACCCATAAAGCCTTTCTTAATGCCGGATGTCCACTACCAGTCGCGATGGAGTCGACAGTTCAAGTACGCGGTAACGATTGGGGTGGGACAGTCCCAACACCCACTGCACCTCCGCTTCAAAGTCGCAAATTTGCTTTAGCTCTTTAATCACTGGGAAGTTCGGCGACAGAGACCGTTGCTTCAAGGTTGGTTTGCCCGCGTTGGTATGCGACTGGGCGGGCGTCATTCGCACAAGTAGATAGCCGTAACCAGCGATTGTGACGAGTTCACCGGAGCCACAAGTACGAACCGGCTTATCAACGTACTCAACGTGGTAGCCCGGGACTTCATTACCTTCAAACTCAAAGACCACCCGATCAAAATCTGGATGCTTGCCTGTGCGTATGTCCCTCAGGACAGCCGGAGTACCGCCGGATCGCTTGACATCAACAATTCCGGCAATGCCATCAAAGTGTTCTGGCGAAGTGTCCCCTGGTTCCTTGGGCGCGGCACCACCGGCGGCCTCAGTCGAAGACGGAGTGGACAAAGACACCGGGTCAGGTCTGTTCACGCCTTTGTCCTTGCGGCATGAGAGGGTAATGACACCGCATAGAACCAGCGCTAACCCCAGGGCCCGCATGGATTTTTTCTCCTCCATCGCCGCGCCAGACTGGTCACTTAACCAGCTGCTGAATCGCCTTGAACTTGTCATGTTTCGCGTCGCGAATGAGTTCAAACAAAGCAAGTTCAACAGAGCTCGGAACCGCGCCGCTCATCTGCATCTTTTCCAGCCCCGACATCCTATTCCGCGAGTCTCTGGAGCTGACGCAGTCAGTTAGAAGGTGAACCTGATAACCGTCGGCCAGGAGATCGTGGACAGTTTGGTTGACGCAAATGTGCGCTTCGATGCCGCAGACTAAAACCTGCTTCGCCGCCGACCGTTTGAGTTGTTCACGAAATGGCCTGGTGCCGCATGAGCTGAACGTGGTTTTCTCGATAATTTCCGAGTTGGGTGGCAGGAGTTCCCTTATCTCCGTCGCCGTGTGTCCCAAACCTTTTGGATACTGTTCTGTAAGGAGCACCGGGAGGTCAAGCAAAGTTGCTGCCCGGGTCAACACGCCGATGCGCAAGGCGATCTCGGTGAAGTCCGGTATCTTCTCGCGAAATGCCTCTTGCATGTCAATGATGATCAGAGCTGAGGTTTCCAGTAGCAGCGTGTTTTGGTGCGACATTGGAAGAAAAGTTTACCGGAGGCGCGGCAACCGCGCCAGTATGGTTACACCAGTGCCTCATTTCTCATTTAGCCTAAAGAAGATTATTATCTTGCCTCATAGATTCTGAAATGACTGACTTTCTTTCTTCACTAAACCCAGAACAACGCGAAGCTGTCCTCACCACTGATGGACCTCTGCTGATCTTAGCCGGCGCCGGCTCAGGCAAGACGCGTGTGATCGCTCATCGCATTGCTTACTTAATAGCCGAAAACAAAGTCCCGCCGTGGAGTATTTTGGCGGTTACGTTTACCAACAAAGCAGCGGAGGAAATGCGCCTCCGGGTAAGGAAATTACTGCACGGTCAGGAGCTCAGCAGCGCGCCCTGGGTCTCAACATTCCACAGCCTGTGTGTGCGTATCCTGCGTCAGGACATCGAAAAACTCGCTGAAGGCTACAGTCGTACATTCACCATCTATGATCAGGACGATTCAGTGCGTCTGATCAAGAACTGTATTAAAGATCTCGGGTACGATGAAAAGTACCTTGCCCCACGCGCCACCCAGGCGGCCATCAGCGCCGCCAAGAATCGCGGCGAAGACACGGACGCGTTTGCCGCCCGCGCGGAATACGTCGACGATCGGCGCGCGGCGATAGCTCTCGCTTACAAAAAATATGAAGAGCGCCTGCACAGCAACAACGCACTCGATTTTGACGATCTGCTGATTAAGACTGTGCGACTGCTTCGTATCGCCGCCGACGTGCGAGAAAAGTATAACAACAAGTTTCGTTACATCCTGGTTGATGAATACCAGGACACCAACTCCTTGCAGTTTGCCCTGATAAGCTTTCTCACCGAAAAACAGCAGAACATTTGTGTGGTTGGGGATGAAGATCAATCTATCTACAAATGGCGCGGCGCGGACATTAGCAACATTCTCAACTTCGAGCAGCACTTTCCCAACACAAAAACGATCCGCCTGGAACAGAATTATCGCTCAACCCAGATCATTCTCGACGTCGCCGGCGCGGTGGTACAACACAATGTCGAGCGCAAGGGCAAGAGTCTCTGGACCTCGAATCCACGCGGCGAACGAGTCCGTTACTATCAGGCCCATGACGCGGAAGCGGAAGCCCGTTTTGTGGCCAACGCTATCCTCGAACATCGCCGAGACGATTTCGACCTCAAAGCCGCAGTGCTTTACCGCACAAACTCTCAGTCGCGAGTATTTGAGGAAGCAATGCGTCGCGCTGCGTTGTCCTACAACATTGTCGGCGGATTTTCATTCTATGAACGGATGGAAGTACGCGACATCATCGCTTATTTGAAGCTGGCTTTGAATCCCGACGATTCGATTGCCTTGCAACGCGTTATCAACAGTCCGCCGCGCGGCATAGGAAAAAATACTATCGAAGAGTTGCAGCGGCGGGCGTCAGATTCAGGCCTTTCCCTTTGGCAAACGATAACGATGGTGATTGAAAAGCCTGAGGGCCTGAGTGCGCGCTCAGTTTCAGCGTTAAAAAGTTTTCGCCGGATCATTCGCCGGCTCGGCAAACTCAGTGGGACGGACCATTCGTTGACTGGGGTGGAAACCACCGGCGCCGGATCGAATGGCAATGAAGATGACGAAACTCAAATCTCGCAATCCGAGACTCGCGTGTCGGATATCGTCAAAGCCGCAATTCTTGACACAGGCTATCAAGCCGCGCTCAATTCAGAAACAAATGATGAAGCGGAAGGGCGACTGGAAAATCTACAGGAACTGGTCAACGCAGCCGTCGATTATGATGATCTGGGTATTGAAGGACTACGAGATTTCATCGATCACTCAGCTCTTGTATCTGACGCCGATCAGTACAAGCGGGACGCGCCGGTGACACTAATGACTGCGCACTCCGCTAAAGGCTTGGAATTCCCGCTGGTCTTTATCGTGGGTCTTGAAGATGGCTTGTTTCCACACTCTCGATCCACAACGGATAAGGCCGAGCTCGAAGAAGAGCGCCGGTTGTGCTACGTCGCGATGACCCGCGCGGAAAAGTTTTTGTATGTCACGCACGCAATGAAACGCCGCGTTTATGGCGAGGAAGTCGCATCTGAACCGTCCCAGTTTCTAAACGAAATGCCGCTGGATCTGATCGAAGATCTTTCCAGCGGTAATTCCTGGCTTTCCTTTGCGCGTGGATCCGCCAGCATTGACTATGATCACGGCGAACATCGAAAAGAGCGCAAGAAGTTTCCAGGCAAGACCTACGACAGTGTCGATTCAATCTCCGAATACTTTAGACAACGCAACCAGCAACTGGGGCAGCCAGCCAGCCGCTGGGAACGTGGGCATCAGGCGCGTCCGGCCCGGAGCGCTCACGGCCTGCGCCGTCCCGAAGCTCGCGACCCAACCGCATCTGCATCAGACTTCATTCCCGGATCATACGTGCGCCACTCTAAATACGGTCGCGGCCTGGTGCTGCGCCGGGAAGGCACCGGGGACTCAACAAAGCTCACTGTAAGCTTTCCTGGCTACGGCCAGAAGAAACTCGTGCAAAAATACGCCGGTCTCGAGAAGGCCTAACCTGTCCTCAATCAGCCACACGGTGTCCCTTTACGGCAACGCGATGCTGTTTGACCGAATTCGGGCAAATAGCGAGAGCCTCGTTCGTTTTGCCCGATCCCTCCCGCTGATCCGGTTCAACTGCCACATCTTCGGGCTTGAATTGTCCCTAAATGCTGATCTGACAGGCACAACGCGGAATGGCATGCAATGTGCGATAACTCCGGCCAGCCCCGCCGGACCCTGCGCGGTCTGCGTACTCAATCCTTTGCGAAAACAGTAGGCCCAGTGGACAAGACAATGCTAAGTGCGGATAGCGACAAACGAAACTTCAAACTTACCTGGCTGGTAGCTGCCCTTTCGGGCTCTGCGGCCATACTGACCTGGCTTTGGGGACTCTACCCAACCACCATTGCAATCACGCTTGTAACAATCGGGTTCCTGGCATATCTCTGGTGGGCGCCGCATAAGGCGGAGGCACCAGTGGAAAGTTTGCGAGACAGCATGGAACTGTTTCGCGTCGCTTTCGATTACGCGGCGATTGGCATGGCCCTGGTTTCGCCGACTGGTCGCTGGCTCCGGGTAAATCGCTCTCTATGCGAGATTCTGGGATACACCAAGGAGGAATTGCTGGCCACCGATTTCCAGGCGGCCGTACATCCAGATGACGTAGGACCCTCAGTCGCCAACATAAACCAACTGCTCAAGGGCAAAATCCCGACGTTTCAGACTGAGAAACGCTACGTTCACAAAGACGGTCATGTCGTAAGAGTGCTCTGGAGCGTTTCGCAAGCCCAAGTTGAGGGCAGCAATTCGGTTCCTCTGATTTTTCAGATTCAAGACATCACGGATCGAAAACAGGCAGAAGAGCAACTACTCCACGATGCGTTTCATGACGGGCTGACTGGTCTGCCCAACCGCGCCCTACTGACAGACCACCTTAAATTGACGATCGCCCGCTCAAAACGCAATGCCAGCCTGATGTATGCAGTGCTCTTCCTGGATCTCGACCGGTTCAAGCTGGTAAACGACAGCCTGGGACACTTAGTAGGCGATCAGTTACTGATCGGGATTGCCCGCAGATTGGAACTGTGCCTGCGTGCCGGTGATACAGTGGCACGCGTAGGCGGCGACGAATTTACGATTCTGCTCGAAGACCTCGAGGACGAGGGTGAAGCGAATGTGATCGCAGAAAGAATTCAACAGGAACTATCCGTGCCCTTCTACCTGGGCGGCCGAGATGTCTTTACGACCGTCAGTATTGGAATTGCTCCGAGTTCGCGCGGTTATGAGCAGCCCGAAGACATCCTCAGAGATGCCGACACGGCCATGTACCGAGCCAAGGCCCTGGGCAAAGCTCGACACGAAGTGTTCGACGAGGAAATGCACGCCCTGGCGCTGAATCTGTTGCAGATGGAAACCGATCTGCGGCGAGCCCAGGAACGCGGCGAGTTCATTATCGAGTACCAGCCGATCGTCTCGCTCAACGACTTTCGTGTGTGTGGATTCGAAGCATTGCTGAGATGGCAACATCCGGAGCGAGGCTTGATATCTCCGCTGGACTTCATTCCAGTAGCTGAAGAAGGCGGGCAGATTCTGCAAATCGGTCAATGGGTACTGCAACAAGCCTGCGCCGAGATGCGCCGTTGGCAGGATAGCTTCCCCGCCGACCCACCGTTATTTGTTACAGTTAACCTGTCGGCCAAACAATTTGCTCAAACCGATTTGATAGATCAAGTGAAGAGTTGTCTCGACCAGAGTGGACTCGATCCGAACTGTCTGAAACTCGAGATCACGGAAAGCGTGGTCATGGATAACATCGAAACAGCAACCGCCATGTTGTTTCAGTTGCGCGCACTTGGCGTACGGCTCAGCATTGACGACTTTGGTACGGGTTATTCGTCTCTCAGCTACCTGCACCGGTTCCCCATCGACACGCTGAAGATCGACCGTTCCTTCGTTACGCGCATCGTGAATGACAAAGAAAACATTGAAATCGTTCGGACGATCCTGATGCTGGCGGAGAACCTGGGAATGGATGTCGTAGCCGAGGGTGTCGAGACCCAGGAGCAGATGGCCTTGTTGAGGCAGTTGTTCTGTCATAGCGGTCAGGGTTACTTCTTTTCTAAGCCGATGGGTGTGCACCAGGCCGAACAGATAATTCGTGACACTTACGCTCCACCGCGGGCGCTGGTGGCCTAAGCCACCATTTACGGGCTTCATTCTGGGTTGTAAAGCCTCACTTCAACTGAAAATTATCTCAGTCCCGCAAGCGCTTCCCCCGGTTAATCGAAAACTACCCCGACGGCGGTTTTTTTCGTTTATAAAGGGGTTTTTGGCATATTCCAGATAAAAGCATGACAGGATTTACGCGACTCTCCCCCAGGGGCTGGAATATTCTTTTAGGTATTACACGCTTCGATGTTGCAACTGTTTTTACGGTTTTGATAGAATGGCGGCCCCCGACAGTAGAGCCTAGAGAAGCTTGCCCAAGAATTTCAAGAGTTGTCCTTACTGAATAACCAAGCATGGTAATCATGAAGCTGCCCCCACAGTTTCCCGGAGTACCAAATGAAACGTGTTTTCCTCCTGATCGTTTGTACTGCCTCGCTATTTCTATTTCTTTATCCAACGTTTGCTCCGAATGCTACCAAGGTAGGCGCGGAATCCGAACAGAACCAATCGCGTCGAAAAGCCTCCTCAGATCTGCGCGCGAAAGTAAATAGCGGCCACGGAGCCGATCTGGTACGCGTTATTATTCAACCGGCAGCCGCCTGGGACGATACGCTGGAGTCGACTGTTCACAACGCCGGCGGCAACAACGTCAGACAGTTTCAGAATTTGCGTTTCCGCGTCGTCACAATGTCAGCAAACGCCGCGGCAAATATTGCCTCGCGAAGTGACGTTGCGTACGTTTCACTTAATCGCGAAGTGAGAAGCCTTGGCCATCTTTCGCTTACGACTGGCGCCGACAGCGTAAGAGTTGCAAACGGCACAAACACCACTGGTCTTGATGGTACTGGAATTGGCATTGCTGTGCTGGATTCCGGTATTGATGCAACCCATAAAGCGTTCCTGGATAGGTCGAACGGCCTTCGTGTCGTCGCCAGCGAAGACTTCACCGGCGAAGAGCGAACGGATGATCCGTACGGGCATGGGACACACGTTGCGTCTATCGCCGCGGGCAATGGCCGGATTTCAAATGCTCAATACATCGGGATTGCCCCGAATGCGAGCATCATTAATTTGCGAGTACTCAATTCTGAGGGCGTCGGCACTACCGCATGGGTACTGCGGGCGCTCGATTGGGTGGCAACCAACCGAACTCTTTACAACATTCGGGTGGTAAATATGAGTCTCGGCATGCCTGCCGTAGATTCGTATCGCTACGATCCGGTCTGTCGGGCCGTCCGCAGGTTGGTTGATTTGGGTGTCGTGGTAGTTGCTGCTGCGGGCAATAACGGGTCTGATGGCCAGCATAAGATATACGGCCACATTCATTCGCCGGGTAATGAACCTTCTGCATTGACAATTGGTGCTGCGAATACTTTCGGCACGGATGCACGAGGCGATGATGGGGTCGCCTCCTACAGCTCACGTGGACCGACGCGCAGCTACTGGACCGACGACGCAGGCACAATACATTACGACAACTTGATTAAGCCCGACCTCGTAGCACCAGGTAACAAACTGGCTGATGCGCAAGCGCTGGATAATCTGCTGGCTACCCAACACCCCGAGCTGAACGCTGGAGTGAGCCCCGTCGACAACCGCAAAATGATGTATTTAAGCGGCTCCTCCATGGCTACCCCGGTAGCAGCTGGAGCGGCGGCCTTAATGTTAGAGGCGAATCCTTCACTTACTCCGAACATGATCAAAGCTTTGCTCATGTACAGCGCACAGCCGCTGGCGGGATTTAATACTTTTGAGCAGGGCGCGGGTCAGGTAAATATCGAAGGGGCTGTGCGCCTGGCCAGACTGGTACGAACAGACCTCTCCGCCGCAACGGGCTTAGGCGAACCATTGCTTACAACGAACGTTCTGCCAACGGCCGAAACCACGATAGCGGACCAGAGCTTCACCTGGTCGCGTGGAATACTTCTTAATTACACATACGCAACCGGCTCAGATCTGATTTTGAAATATCAGTCGATCTACGGCCTGGGGACTTTACTCGGGGCGGGAGTGATCACCGGCGACGGAGTCATTACCGGTGATTTAACAATGATCTCAGATGGAGTTATTACCGGTGACCACATTCTCACAAGCAATGGGGTCATCACCGGCGACGGTTTAATTTTTCTCGATGTCAACGCGCTTCTTGTTGGCTCATCACTGATGGATGGCGACCTTTTGGGAGACGGCGTCATCACCGGAGATGGTGTCATTACGGGAGATGGCGTCATCACGGGCGATCTCATCCTCCAGGCTCAATCGGCGGCTGTAAATGGGGATAATGGTTCTTCAATGATCATTGCGGTGGATGACGGAAACGATTGCATCGACTACTGACCTTGAAGATCGCAGGCGCGAAAACAGTTTAAGACGTGGTGTCAGCCGGAGTCGGATTTGCTGCTGCTTAGGGTTGGAAGTTGATCCTTCCAATCTCGACTATTTCACTCCTCAACGGCCAGTAAAGGAGGAATCATGGCTCGACGGCCCTTTGCCCCTCTATACATGTGGTCCATCGTCGTTGTTGGTTGGCTGATAACAATCCTCTGTATCAGCCAATTACCATTTAAACAACTTGATTTCCGTTTCACCCTGCTGGCCGCAATGGTCGTCCTGAGCTCGCAAATCGCGGTCAAAATCCCGCGCGTGAGCGGAAGAATCACAGTTGGGGACACTTTTATTTTTTTGACAATGCTGCTCTACGGTGGTGCAGCAGCCGTGGTAATGTCCGCGTTGGAGGGCGCCTGCACTACGTTACGGATCGTCAGCAAAAGGCCGCGCACGATCCTGTTGAACTCAGCTGTGCTCGCGCTTTCTACTTTCATCACCGCGACCACCGTTCGATTCTTCTTTGGTCCTCCGACCGATCTGATTAATGCGGGCTACTCGGCTAATTTCATCGGGGCAATGTGTTTGTTGGCACTCGTGCAATACCTGGCTAATACCACTCTCATCGCCATCGAAAAATCGTCGAAAATCCATCGGAGTATCTGGCACACGTGGAAGACATATTATCTCTGGACTTCGATAACATATTTCGCTGGCGCGTCAGCGGCAGGCATCATTGCTCATCTGATCAACACACTGGGCTTTTACGCCGTCGTTGCCACTGTGCCGATAATTTTGATCATCTATTTCACGTATCAGATGTACCTGCAGAATCTCGAGACCTCGGGTAAGCAGGCCGAGCTCGCGCAACGACATGTTGAAGAATTGTCAGGCTTCATTGCCGAGCTCAAACGTTCCGAGGAAGCCCGCGGACAATTGTTGGAACGCGAACGGACGGCGCGGGCGGAAGCTGAAGCTGCAAATCGAATTAAGGACGAGTTTCTGGCCACCTTGTCACATGAGCTTCGCACTCCGCTGACATCATTGCTGGGCTGGGCTTGTATGTTGCGCGGGCCCGGCGTTGACACGAACGTTCTGGCCCAGGGCCTGGAAGCCATCGAAAGAAACGCCAAGGTACAAACACAACTTATCGACGATCTGCTTGATGTTTCGCGAATAATTTCTGGAAAACTTCACCTCGATGTTCGTCCCGTCGACATTTCGTCAGTTGTCGACTCGGCCATAACCGTAATGCGTCCAGCTGCGGACGCGAAAGCTATTCAAATGACCTACAGCCACGAGCCGGTTATTGGCGCCATCTCAGGCGATGCGGCGCGATTACAACAGGTTGTTTGGAATCTGATTTCCAATGCGGTGAAGTTCACTCCCGAGGGTGGCTCCATCACCGTTCGGCTGGAGCACCTTGGCTCACATGTGAAGCTCAGCGTCAGCGACACGGGTCGAGGCATTGATCCGGACTTTCTACCCCTCGTGTTCGACCGTTTCTGCCAGGCAGATAGTTCCACGACCCGAGGTTTTGGAGGTCTCGGTCTCGGGTTGGCGATTGTGCGGCACCTCGTCGAACTTCATGGCGGAACCGTCCAGGCAAACAGCCCCGGAGTGGGAATGGGTTCAACGTTCGCCGTTATCTTCCCCTTAATCTCAGTACGAACTAGCGCTGATACTCTCCCGCAACTCAAAGAGGTTTCAACCTTGTCGTCCTCTCTGAAGGGTTTGCGAGTCCTGGTGGTGGACGACGAGGAGGACGCGCGACAGATCATCAGCAGCCTAATCTCACGGACCGGAGCTGAAGTGATGGCCTGCGAATCTGCAAGGGAAGCGCTGGTAATGTTGGAACAATGGAAGCCGGACGTGTTAATGAGCGACATCGCCATGCCCGAAGAGGACGGCTACAGTTTGATAAACAAGGTACGCGCGCTCCCAGCCGAAAAAGGAGGCCACATTCCCGCGGCCGCCTTTACAGCTTATGCCAGAGATGAGGATCGGAAACGCGCGCTCGCCGCTGGTTTTCAAATGCACATTCCCAAACCGATTAGCGGCGGGCAGTTGTTGTCGATGGTCGCCCGGCTGGCAGGAAAGCTGGCCTGAAGACTACAGAGACGTCTCAAGTGGATGCGGGCAGTTTGCCAGGGGAGCTGTCCCCTGGTCCTGCAACAGTAGCACCCTCTATCTGCGGCCGGCCTACTCACGGTCAACCCTCCTCGAACAATCGGCATCAATACCATTGCAAGGTTAGCTTGCGTTCTTAAAGCACTCTCGAAAACCCAGATTCCAGTCTCCCCTCCTAAGCGTCTCCCCACAACTTCACTAATTCGCTTTAGGAGGCGATACCATGAAAACCGCGTTGCTCTTGATTGTGCTCTCCCTGTGTGTCTTCAACGTCCCGGCCCAGGGTCAGCAGCAAACTCGGCGGGCAAAACTACCTCAAACAACTAAGTTCAATTCACGAACTCCACAAGCCGAGATCGCGAATCCCAGATTCGCTTCATTGCCAATTCGCAGGGTGGTGCTCTACAGCAACGGCGTAGCTTATATAGAACGTCGCGGCATGGTTAATGACCATGCCGAAATCTCTCTCTCTTTCAAGCAGTCGCAAGTTGACGACGTCCTCAAGTCAATGGTCGTACTTGATCTTGGGAAGGGAAGGATTGGCGCAGTCAGTTATAACTCGTCGGCGCCGGCATCGGCCCGCATGGCTGAAATACCCTTCGCCATTTCCGCGACCACAGATGCTAATAACGGTGGTGGCCTCGCCGGGGTGCTGGGCCAACTTCAGGGTGCACGCGTCATCGTGGTTACTGCCGTGAGAACTGTAGTCGGTTCCATTCTTACTCTTGAGTCCGGCCATTCGCGCGTCGATGCTGACCACCTTCCAGTCGTTACTCGAAGATTGGTCATTTCCTCGGATAACGGGCAACTCCACGAATTGAATTTGGCTGATATCCGCAGCGTTCAACTTGTCGACGAAGGCACGCGGCGTGATTTGACCGAGTTTGCGCACGCCGCAGCTTCCGCCAGAAGACGTGATGCAAAAACAATTGTCGTTACTTCAGACGGCATGGGCGAGCGGGAGATGGTTGTCACTTACACAATCGCCGCGCCGATTTGGAAAACTACTTATCGGGTGGTGCTCGACGCCAGCGGTCAACCATTCTTCCAGGGTTGGGCCATTGTGGACAACGTCAGCGAAGAAGACTGGACCGGCATTCAGCTTTCTCTGGTATCCGGCACTCCAGTGTCTTTCATTCAACCGATTCAAAATCCGGTATATCGGTATCGACCGGTAATTCCTTTTTCAGAAAACATGAATCTCAGCCCGCAAACGTACGAGCCTGGGGAATCTAGCGGAATGCCCGGATCGATCAGTGGCACAGTCAAAGACCCGGCCGGCGCCGCAGTCCTAGGCGTCGCGATTGCCCTGACGAACATGGCAACTAACCAGACATTCACCACAACAACAGATAGCGAAGGTCATTTTCGAGCGCCAGGACTTGCGGTAGGTAACTACCGGCTGGTTGCATCAATGAGCGGTTTCAAGAGCGCAGAGGTTGACGGCGTTAATGTGGTAGGAGGCAGGCGTTCAGACTTGAGTTTCAACCTTGAAGTCGGCGGCGTTTCGGAAACTGTAAGTATAACCGCAAGCGAAACGTCGCAGTCGATAGTTGATTTGCCCACGCAAGGAAGAAACGTCTCGGGACTCATGTTCATAAATCCCGGGATTGGCGGTGCCGGTGGTGGTCGCAGAAAATCCCTGGCTAACACAGTCGCTGCGGAAGAGTCCGGGGTGAAAGCAGAAGCGCGCGGAAGCGAAGTTGGCGATCTGTTTGAGTATCGGATCGATCAGCCCGTCACCGTCCAGCGGGATCGCTCGGCGTTGATTCCCATTCTGCAAACCCGCATGCAGGGAGAGCGGGTCTCAATATTTAATGAGCAAGCACAGGATCACCGGCCTATGAGTGGCCTGCTGCTCAAAAACACTTCTGCCCTAACACTTGAAGACGGCTCTCTTACGGTTGTGGATGGTGACTCTTACGCGGGCGAGGCCCTAATGGAGCGCTTAAAGCCCGCCGAAGAGCGCTTGATATCGTTTGCGCTTGACCTTGGCACGTTGATAAACGTGCATGACGTCGAGGGTCGTGAACCAACGTTCCTTTTGCGAACGGTTAATGGTGTCATCGAGGCGCACTATTACGACACCCGCAAGAAGATCTATACACTCGTGAATCAGACTGAGAACATCCGAACGGTCTATCTCGAGCACCCGATCGATGAAGATAGCGATTGGAAGCTCGCAGAGAATTCAACCAAACCTGAAACCCAAACCGCCAGCCATTATCGTTTCCGGGTTGTGCTTCGCCCTCACGAAACGATTCAGTTTCCAGTTACCGAGCGCAGCGAACACTGGGACTCGTATCAACTCGCAAGTTTCACGCGACCGCAACTGGAGTTTTTCATTGCGCGCAGGTATGTGGACGAGGCGACTCGCGCTGCATTGCAGACGATAATCGACCTGAAGGATAAGCTGGCGGCCGTAGAGGCGAATTTGCAGCAACTCAACAAAGAGGCGGCCGAGATCACGCAGGATCAACAACGACTTCGCGAAAACATTACCGCCCTAACTTCCACTGCTGAGGCAAAGCAACTCATCGCCCGCTATGTGGCCAAAGCGAATGAGCAAGAGACTCGAATGGAGCAAATTGAAAAAACCCGGAAGGCAATCGTAACGGACCGCGTAAGACTTCAAGGTGAGCTCGATGCTGCCGTGCGTTCCTTTTCTATCGATCGAACACTTTAGGAAGCAGACTAAAAAGACTAGCGAGAAGGGCAAGCCGCTCCGCTGGTCACCCATTCGTTGACCTTCGCCATGAAATTGGCGTGACTCATTGAAGAAATAGGCGTTCGACCTTCACCCGGATTCCAGCCCCACTGTACCAGCGGCGTGGCCATGTGTTCGATGATTTCGTTCACACTTCGATTTCCGTTCTGGCGACGATCTTTGAAGAGCTCGCACAGTTGCCGATTCGAGAGGCCTTCCCAAATCATGGGAGTGTCACGCGTAGGCAGGTGCCAATCAGGCGCTCCCGGGGGCAGGTTAGCTCCGGCCAAATTGTGCTCCTGATGACATGTACTGCATTTTTGCGCGGTGACTCCCTGACCCGACACGCCGCGCCTGACATTCATCGCATGTGGATGACTGTCGTCGCCCTGCCGTGGAAAATCTCCCGTAGAGTGACAGTTCATGCAACGCGGATGATGTAGCACCGGAATAATGGCTTCGAAGGCGGCGGCGGCCGCAGCGTCATTTCGCTGCGTGAGATTGTTGCTCGCCACCGTCCTTTGACTGATGCAGTAAAAACTCGTAGCGAGCATTAACAACACGATTACCTGCAGGGGTAATGGTCCACGATGATTCATGATTAGACAGCCTCACTCATCCTGATTGGCAGCTTGCGGATGCGCTTGCCGGTTGCCGCAAAGATCGCGTTCGCTACCGCCGGCGCGATACACGGCACTCCTGGTTCCCCGATACCGCCTGGCTTTTCGTCGTTTGTCACAATGTGCACTTCGATTTCGGGCGACTCGTTGATTCGCAACATTTGATAGTCGTGAAAGTTCCTCTGTTGAATGCGTCCTTTTTCAAAGGTAAGCTCACCGTATAAGGCTGCACTCAATCCAAAAATCACTCCGCCGTGGCCCTGCGCCTCAATAATGCTCGGATTGACGTAGCGACCACAGTCAATTGCACAAACAACCCGGTGTACGCGGACTTTGCCTTTTTCATCAACTGAGACCTCGGCTACATGAGCGCTAAAGCTTTCAAACGAGGCGTTGACCGCAATGCCGCGCCCTCTTCCTTTGGGGAGGGGCTTGCCCCAACCGGCTTTGGTTGCCGCCAGTTCCAGCACTCCAAGGTTCCGGGGAGATTTCGCCAGCAGACTTCGGCGCAATTCGAATGGATCTTTGCCACCGAGAAAGGCCAGCTCATCAAGGAAACTCTCTTTAACAAAAGCCGTGTGAGAGTGTCCCACGGAGCGAAACCATAAAACAGGCACACCTACTTTTGTTTGATGATACTGCACGCTGAGATTTGGGATGGCGTAGACCATATCGGCGACGCCCTCAACAGAAGTAGGATCGATTCCATCTTTGACCATGACCGATTCGAATGGCGTTCCTGCAACTATCGACTGGCCTACGATATGATGTGACCAGGCAACGGGATTTCCCAGGTTGTCTAGCCCACCTGCGACGGTGTGGTAGTACATTGGACGGTAATAGCCGCCATGCATGTCATCTTCGCGGGTCCAAATCACCTTGACCGGAGCGCCCGCCGCCTTAGCCGCAAACACAGCCTCAATCACAAAATCCGAAGCCGGGTTCGCTCGTCGACCGAAACCACCTCCCAGCAAAGTAGTGTGAATCTGCACCTGCTCAGGCTTCAGTCCTGCCGCTTGCGCCGCAGCCATCCGGTCCACTGTCTGAAATTGTGTTCCAGTCCAGATCTCGCAGCGATCTGCGCGCAAGTCCACCACACAATTCAGAGGTTCCATCATGGCGTGCGACAGATAGGGAACTTCGTAGACTGCTTCGAGCTTTTTCGCAGCTGTGGCCATTGCCTTCTCGGCATCCCCGTCTTTGCGCGCAACCAATCCCGGCTGCTTCGCCAACTGGGCGTACTGCTGGCGTTGCGTCATAGTGCTGAAGTCAGCCATCGAACCTTCATCCCATTCGATTTGCAAAGCATCACGCCCCCGCTTGGCGGCCCAGAATCCCTCGGCAACTACAGCCACGCCTGAAGGAATCTCCACTATTTTTCGAACGCCTTTCGTCGCTTTCGCTTTATCGCCATTGAAACTCTTCACTTTGCCACCAAACACGGGAGAACGAGCGACCAGTACCGTCAACATTCCCGGAAGTGCGACATCAATTCCGAAGATGCCCTTGCCGTTGGTTTTTTCGGCAGTGTCGAGGCGCCTGATGGGTTTGCCGATGAATTTGAAATTCTTTGGGTCTTTTAA
Organism: Pyrinomonadaceae bacterium; assembly: GCA_035644135.1. Taxonomy (GTDB): domain Bacteria; phylum Acidobacteriota; class Blastocatellia; order Pyrinomonadales; family Pyrinomonadaceae; genus PSRF01. Next base: position 23,563 of record DASQPD010000144.1, on the reverse strand, counting down.
AGTAACCTGTTGAGGCGGAGTTAATTTGGCGGCTTTCTCTGCCAACTGCCCATAGGACAGTCGCCGCTTTGAACCATCGTGAAAAACCGCTCCATTTTCCGTACGCAAACTCGTTGGTTCAACGTTCCACTCCTGCGCCGCCGCCGCTATCAACATTGCGCGCGCGGCGGCCCCAGCCTTGCGAAACTGATCAAATCCCGACCAGGTGCTGCTGCTGCCTCCGGTCATTTGCATCCCGAAAGCCGGATGGTTATAGACGGGATCGACCGGCGCCGATTCAGCTCTTACTTTGGTCCAATCAGCATCGAGCTCGTCTGCCAGCAACTGAGGCAGCGAGGTGTATGGCCCTTGGCCCATCTCTGAATGGTTAACAATTACGGTCACTAGATCGTCAGTGCCGATACGGACAAAGGCGTTCACAGCAACGCCGGTTGCGACTTGCGCGCTCTCTTCAGCTGTGGCCAAGCCGGCGAGCCCTGCCTGCTTTCCCCGGGCTTCTTTGCCAACCCCCGGCAAGTAGAAGCCAATGAGTAATCCACCACTCATTGAGACCGTAAATCGCAGGAACTCGCGACGAGGCATCGCCTCCGAAGAATTCTCTCTTTCAGTTCCGTTGGAATGTCGAGATCCAAAACTATTCATCGTCAACCTTCCTATGTTGGCTGCACGTTGATTCGCAATGACGAGCTGAGCTTATTCAAAAAGAATGTTCATTTCCTGGCCATCTCCGCGGCGCGATGGATCGCCTGTCTGATTCTCGGGTAGGTGCCACAACGGCAGATGTTTCCGCTCAAGGCTTGATCAATGTCCTCATCGCTGGGATTTGGGTTTTCCTTGAGAAGTACAGCCGCGCTCATGATCTGGCCCGACTGGCAATAGCCGCACTGGGGCACATCAATCTCCAACCAGGCGCGCTGCAATGGATGACTCAAGTCCGGCGAAAGGCCTTCGATGGTAGTAACTTCCTTGTCGGCTGCGCGCGACACCGGGGCCACACACGAGCGAACTGCCTGTCCGTCGATATGTACCGTGCAGGCGCCACATTGGGCCATGCCACACCCGTACTTTGTTCCAGTCAAGCCAATGTCTTCACGTATTACCCACAACAAAGGGGTATCTGCGTCAACATCGACCTGTACTCGACGCTTGTTTACAGTAAATGAAATCAAGGAGACCCTCCTGTTGAGCTGTGGTAATCCCGACCCAATACTCCAGCAAACCTGAAAAGCTTCACCGGAAATGACAACCGCGCCCGGGAAAATATTCCCTGGAAGTTCCCGAGAAGTGGCTGCTCCAGATAGATCAAAGAACCAGTTCCGCGAACATGGCAGAAGCAACACTGAATTTTGGCTGATGCTGGGATTGATTATACGCGCGGAGTCAAGGATTTTGATGATTATGTTTTTGAGACGAAAAAAGAGAGGGGCTCTTGACACCGAGCGAAGAGCCCCTCCCATTCAAAGGAAGTCTTATTCTTCATGCATTTTCGTCGCTGACGCTACGGCTTCCCTTTGCCCTTGCCTCCACCGTGACCCTCGCCTCCGCCTCTCTGTTGGCGCTCAACCTTCTGTTGTGGTTGCTGGCGCTGCACTTGGACAGGCGCGGCCTGGCGCTCAACTGCTTTTTGTTGCCGCTCCGCTCGCATTGGCCGTGGTTGTTGCTGCTCACGGGGCGCCTGCACTGGCGCAGCCGGCCGTTCAACTGCTCTCTGCTGGCGTTCCGCTCGCATTGGTCTGACTACTTGCGGTCGCTCCTGAACACGCGGCACGTCCGGACGTCGCCATTCCTGACGCTGCGCTTTCTGCTCTCGGCGCGCCTGAGGAACCTGAAATTCTCTCTGCGGCTGGATCCGAACAGGTTTAGCCACACGTTCCCCTCGTGGTTGTTCTGAACGCTGGCGCTGTTCAGCCTGGCTTCTTTGCTGTTGCTGAAGGTCTCTTTGTTGCTGCTGCTCAAACTGTTTGCGTTCTCGAGCAAACCCGTTGACCTGCCCGCCAGTGAGATCTTGCTTTCTAACACCACGATTGCCTTGATCCGCTGCCCGCCGTTCGTCTCTAAAGTTCAGCTTTTGATCCTTGGCCCGTGCGGGTACGGACTCCACGCGAAAGGCCCGATCCAGATCTTTTCTGAACCGCGGGGCAGTTGGCGCTGCACTCGTGATGACGGTTGTATCGTCAAGCTTCTTCCTGATTCCCGGAGGCAGATCAATTTTTCCTCGACCCCAGGCAGAATGGATCGCCGCGTTGCGCAAAGGCGTTAGAGTAAGCGGATCAAGCACCGGCCGCACCTGTGACAGTTGTGCGCGATCGATCCTTCTCAATTCACGTCGATCGACTCCTCGCATGAAATTGTCTACCGGCACTACCGTGACTGCTCCCGGCACATCGAGGTTGACCAGCCGTGGCTGGACATTCTGTGTTCGAGAGAGGTAGTACGGCTGCCAATTCTGATCGTAATAACGCGGAGCGTAAGCATCGCCAGGCCCAAGAGGCACCCAGCCAATTTCGTTCGCCTGATCGAACGGGACAAACGCAACCAGAGCGGGAGCATATCTCGGACTGCTGCTGTTGTCAGGAATCCAGTACCACTGATTCCCCGCATTGACCCAACGACCGTAATGGTACGGCGCATAGCCCCAGGGTTCACTCGAAACCCAGGTTGGTCCATATGGATAATCGGTCATCCAGTAACCCTCTTGATAAGGCGCCCAATAGCTGTCCACCCGCGGCCGCCAACCGTAGCCATAACCGCTCACATTCTGCCAGTCGCCGTAATAGTCAAGATCGTTTAGGCCCGGTATATAGCCGGAAGCATATTGATAACTAACATCACGCCGATAGGGATCGTAGTAGTAGGGATCGGCGAGGTAAGCGTTGTAATCTCCGTAACGCCCATCGTAATACTGTGGGTACTGATAACCATAGTAATCATTGAGCAGGTATCCGGCATCGCCTCCATTGATGCGTGAGAGAACGATGTTGGCGGCGGTCTGACCCAGCAGCGTCAGTACTTCACCCTTGTTGATTTGCCCGCTGCCCCCGAGACCCACCACTTGCGCCAAGCCACTCAGCACTGAGACAACAGCGTTGCCGTTGTCTATGCCGATGTTATAGAGGCCGGGCTGATTAAGATCGACAGCACCATAGGGTGTTGCCACCTCAAAAAGCTCACCCGGCGCCAGATATCCAAGATCAAACATCGCCGAACCATCTCGTAGTGCGAGCTGCGTCCTTCGGTCAGCCAAAGATAAAACGTCAAGCGACGTGTTCGGATTAAGACGGGCGAAATTCCGTCCTGTAAACGCCAGTCCGGCCCGCGAATTCTGACGGGTGTAGATGCGATCACCAACCGAGAATGGCTGATTAGGTGTCGCTTCTATCCATTGCGAATTCTCTGCGTCTCCGTTAACGAGACCGTTACTGAGCGCCACTTCACCATCCACGCGCTCAATACGAGCCGCGTTCGGTAAAGCCTCAGCCGAGACCGTCTGCTCGTGGTGCATCCATAACGCGACACTAATGCCCGCCACCAGTGCGCACAACACAGCGACGAGAGTTAAATGCGGCCAGATCTTGATGTTGTTCATAGCACTACCTTTACTTTCACTAAAATTTCCCGGGAAGCATTCAGCGCCTTAAAAACCCAGGGTTCGCCAATCACGCGGCGAACGAACTCTTTTCGAGTCCTAGACAGATTGCCCAATGACTTTGGGCAACATATATGCCCAAGCCCTTGATTAATTAAACGTTGTTTGTGAATTGGAACGTGAGGGAACGGCAGTAACGATAGAATTGAGGTAGATCATCGAATCGCTAGAAAATTGCATCGTGATGGCAATCATAGAGCCGTCGTCATCATTCTTAAACTCTCTTTTCGCCACACGATATCGTACGCCTCCGTGCCAATCTGTGCACACTGGTGCATATCGAAAAGCATCAGTTGCGAAACTCTTGCGAGATCATCAATCCGCGCATGCCGCCATCCATGATACCGATTCCAACCCTGCCGAAATCCGGGTTCAGGATGTTTGCCCGGTGACCAGGTGAATTCATCAAGCCCGTGTGGGCTATGGACAGAGTCGGCGCAAGGGCGAGGTTTTCTCCAGCCGTAACGAAATGAACGTTGGCGGCGCGCATGCGATCGAATGGGTCCCGGCCCTCGGGTGTGACGTGCGCGAAGTAGCCCCGCGCGAACATATCCGCTGAGTGCCGCCGCCCGACCTCGGTCAACTCCGGATCCAGCGCCAGCGGTTTAAGCCCCGCCGCTGCACGTTCCCTGTTTATGAGTTGCAACATCGATGCTTCCAGGTCGGGCCTGGGGCGAGTGGCCGTTACCGTATAAGGTAGAGAGACGCGCTCGTTTGATTCAGGACGAATCGTCAGCAGGTTGAGGGTCTGCCCAATAGCGTCACGAAAGATCGGCACCAGCGCCGTTTCCAGACGCTCGGTATAGACCGCAAGGCGATTTACTAATGTGCTGTCACGAGTGCGCTGGCTTAAGCCTTCGTTAAGCGGTATTGCCAATAGCAACGCGGAAATAATCCCCGCGGAGATCAATCCGCTGACGAGGCCCGGAATAATCCCTAGTATCCGGTTAAAGGATCGTTCATGAACATCTTTGGGCAACCTCCTGAGAATGGCGTTGCCCAGGAGGTGAACAAATACACCCGCGATGACGGCACAAAAGATGAAGGCAACCGGCGGGTCCCAGACTTTGGACCACCAGTCGATATGAGCTCCCAGCCACCGCGCCACCGGCCGGTAAAAACGCAGACCTGCCAGCAAACTCAAAGCCCAGCCGAGCAGATCCAGGAGGCCCAGGATGAAACCGCGCCGAAACCCGTTTAGTACACTCAGCAACACCAGTGCGAGCAGCAGGATGTCGATAACGTTGATCGTCATTTTGGATTTATCGGATTACCCGCATTGCAGGATTTTAAGGCTTAGGTTTACGCGCATCTTCGCCGTACATTGAAGCAATAGTAGTATTCGAAGTGTTTCTGCAGATTTTCTCAGATGATACATGAGTTATAATGGTTCCCCCTGTCTAAACTGTCCCCTGGTGCGCTAATCGCGATAATATGACCAACCCACGAAGGTCAAGAAGGAGAGGGAGCAATGTTAGTTACCAGGTTCGCCAGCTTGTCACATCGCACTTCGCTGAATGTAAACTCCAGCCTGGATAAAGCGTTTTCGTTCGCTCAGATGCTTCTATTAATTTCCATTGTATTCGCCGGGGCTATGATTCCAGTCGCTGCTCAGGTCATCGGCCAACCATATCGACTCAGCGACAAGGACGTTGAAAAAATCATCAAACGTATCGAGAACCAGTCGGATAAGTTTCGCTCGAGTTTGGATTCGGCGCTGGACAAAAGTCGCTTCAACGGCAGCTCACGTGAAGATGACATCAACGCTTTTGTCAAAGCCTTTTATGAGGAGACAAAGCGCCTGCGTAATCGTTTTGATGCTCACAAATCAACGGCGCCGGATGTAGAATCGGTACTCCAGCGAGCCGCTCGAATTGATGGGTTCATGAGGCGCTACCCGCTAAGCTCTCGCGCCCAGGACGAGTGGAGCTCACTTCGAACTTACCTTGACGAATTGGCCCAAGCCTACAATGTCGGCTGGCAGTGGAGCGGCTACGGCGAAGCGAGGGACTATCCGGCTGCCGGCACAGTAGTTTCCAACGTGCCTTACCGGGTGAGTGATCGAGACGTCGATCGCATCCTCAAACGAATCGAGCAGCAATCCGATAGATTTCGGTCGAGCCTCGATTCAGCCCTGGATAAGAGCCGTTTTGACGGTACTCGGCAGGAAGATAACATTAACGCCTTCGTTAAAGATTTCTACGCCGAAACGAAACGTTTGCGGGACCATTTCGAGGAACATAAATCGACCGGCGGCGATGTTCAGTCGGTGCTCGAACGTGCCGCGCTTATAGACGAGTTCCTGCGGCGAAATCGCCTGAAAAGGAACGTGCTAAATGAATGGTCTAAAGTACGCGTGGATCTTGACGAGCTGGCTAATGTGTATGGCTTGAGCTGGCGTTGGAGATAGTAAACGATACCACTTCGAACTTTTTGGACCTGGATCCTGTTCTGTCATTTTCAACATTATGAGTTCCCAAGAGCCCGAGCGTAGACTTCTCCACTATCGCATTATTGCAAAAGTGGGTCAGGGTGGGATGGGCGAAGTTTATCGAGCCGAGGACACAAAACTCGGTCGCCATGTAGCCATCAAACTCCTCCCACCCTCCGCCACCGAGGACCTTATTGCCCGCCGTCGCTTTCTGCAGGAAGCCCAATCAGCATCGTCGCTGAACCATCCAAACATTGTTACCATCCACGCGATTGAACAGGCAGAAGGCACCGACTTCATTGTAATGGAGTTTGTCGAAGGCGAAACTCTGAAGTCTCGGATTGAACATCACGGAGCGCTGCCGTTGACAATGCTGCTGGATATCGGCATTCAAGTTGCGGATGCCCTTGAAGCAGCTCATTCCATCAGCTTGATTCATCGCGACGTCAAGCCGGCTAACATCCTCGTTACCCCCAAAGGCTACGCCAAGGTTGCCGACTTTGGTTTGGCCAAACTCATAAGAACGCTTTCAAACGAACCCGATTATGAAGCGCCAACCCTGGCTAATTTAACCGACGCCGGCACAGTTCTAGGCACTGCCGCTTACATGTCTCCGGAGCAGACCCGGGGACAAAACCTGGACACAAGGTCTGACATCTTTTCGCTTGGCTCCGTGCTGTATGAAGCAGCCACGAGGACGCTGCCATTCACTGGACCGAGCATGCTTGCGATCATGCACGCGATTGCCGCAGTCGAACCGGTACCGCCCAGCCGCATCCGCCCGGAGTTACCACGAGAGTTTGATCTGATGATTGAACGGGCGCTCGCCAAAGAACGAGAGCGTCGCTACCAATCAGCTGAGGAGCTGGGTCACGCGCTGCGGAGCGTGCGGGCGGTGATGACCGGCAGTTGGTCAGGTTTGCCGATTGTTCATGACGCGGACCTGACCGAAACTACGCAACCCCTTTTTGTTGGCCGTCAACCAGAGATCGACAAACTTGATACCTTTCTCCGGCAGGCCATAGAGGGTACCGGCCGGCTGGTTTTCATTACGGGTGGTCCAGGGATTGGCAAGACCTCGCTGGCGGATGAGTTCCTCCGTCGCTCGCGCAAACAGTATCCAGGTCTATTAATGTCCCGGGGCCGCTGTGTCGAGCAGTATGGAACCGGCGAAGCCTATCTTCCCTTCCTTGATGCGATGGGATCCTTGTTGGGAGGGGCGCGTCGCGAGCGGGTGGCGGTGATAATGCGAACCTTCGCGCCCACCTGGTGTATGGAGTTGCCCACGGCGTTTGCCACCAGCGGATCGCTCGAGAAGTTACAACAGGAAACCATCGGCGCCACCAAAGAGCGAATGATGCGCGAGATGGGTGACGCACTGGAGAACCTCGCTTCCGGCTCACCGATCGTGCTGCTGTTGGAAGATCTGCACTGGGCAGACCCATCGAGCATCGATCTGTTGCGCCACCTCTGTCAGCGAATCAGTAATCAGCGTTTGCTGATTGCCGGAACGTTTCGGCCGGAGGATGTCGAACGCACCAACCATCCGCTGAAAAGCTACAAGGCGGAAATGCAATCTCACAAACTTTGTGAAGAGATGGCGCTGGGGTTGTTGAGCCGCCAACACATAGCCGAATACCTCAACGCGACTTTTGCCCCGAATGATTTCCCTCCCGAACTGGGCTCTCTGATTCATGAAAAGACTGAAGGGCACGCGCTGTTTGCCACTAATTTGCTCCAGTACCTGGGCGAGCAGGGGGACATCGCCAGGGTGGACGGCAGGTGGTCCTTAGTTCGGCCTCTCTCAGAGCTGCACCTCGAAGCTCCGGAGAGTGTCCGCAGCCTGATCGCCAAGAAGATTGATGCCCTGCAAGAGGAAGAGCGACGGGCCCTCCAGTATGGAAGCATCGAGGGAACGGAATTCTTTTCCACGGTAGTGGCAAGTCTGCTGGGCATTGATGAGGTAGACCTCGAGGAGCGACTGGCCCATCTGGAAAAGACGCATCGACTAATCGAAACGCTTGGGGAAGAAGAGTTGCCTGACGGCGCCTTAACTACGCGCTACCGGTTCGCCCATGCTTTGTATCAGAACTTCCTTTATGGCGATCTGGTAAACAAGCGGCGCATTCTGCTTCACCGGCAGGCCGGTGAGCGATTGCTCGAGCACTACGGCAAACGCGCGCCACAGATCGCGGCTCAACTGGCGTTGCACTTTGAGCGCGGGCGCGATTTCGGGAAAGCGGTTGAATACCTGATTCATGCCGGAGACAACGCCACCAAACTATTCGCTTTTGCCGAGGCAGCCAGTCATTACACAAATGCTCTGAATCTGGTCTCAAAGATCTCGCCCGACGAGCAAACCCAAACGCTTTTGACGCTCCATGAAAAACGAGGATCGGCCAATCACATGTTGAGCCGCTTTCCCCAGGCAGTGGACGATTTCACGGTCATGCTGGAGAAGGCGCGCCAGCTGGAATTGCTTGAGCAACAGTCAGCCGCCTTGAATGCCCTCACCAATACTCTTTTCTTTTCACACCGGCTGGAGGAAACGGCAGCGCGTGCGGCTGAAGCCCTTGAAGTCGCCGAACGGGCAGGGAGCGAAACGCTGCGCCTGGGTACAACCTCGCTAATCGCGCTCAAGCATCTTTGTTACGGCGAGCTGGCAACAGCAAAACCGATTCTGGACGACCTCATTGCGACTGCCAGAGCACTCGACTTCAAGCCTGCCCTGGCAACCGGGCTGACCTGGCGCGGCTGCCTCTGCTTTTTCCAAACTGAATATGAACGCACGATCGAGTTGGAGAGCGAGGCTCTGCAACTCGCTATCGAACTGCGCGACGGATTTTTATTATTGACCTCTCTCTTTTTCCGGGGCCTTTCGGAAGGTAACCTGGGCCGGATGTCTGCCTCCATCGCAACTCTGAACGAAGCGATTAAGAAAGCTCGCGGGAATGGAGATCTGTTCTGGTATCCGCGAATGCCCAACTGCATCGGCTGGGTTCATCGCGAGTTAGGAGACTTTGAAGGCGCTTTCGAGCACGATCAGCAGGGTGTAGAGATCGCGCGCCGACATCATGTACTGGAAGCGGAAGCAAACTCACTAATAAACCTAAGCATTGACTACGCGCACTCCGGTGATGCGGAACAAACAACTTCCGCCTTCCATGAAGTGCATGACATTTTCGCCCGCGATGCCTGGTTTCGCTGGCGCTACAACATAAGGTTGCAGGCGGCCATGGCGCATCACTGGTTACTTCAGGGGGATAGGGAAAAAGGGCGGGAGTTTTCGCAGCGTTTGCTCGAGACGGCGAGTGAGTACGAAGCACACAAGTACATCGCGGTGGCTCACCGATTTCTTGCCCAGGCGGCGAAAGATGACGGCGACTATCTGACCGCGGAAAAGGAGTTGCACGCGGCGCTGGCGGAACTTGAACAGCATCCGGCGCCCCTGGTGAAATGGAAGACATACGCTGACCTCGGTGCTTTGAAAAAATTGAGCGGGGATGAACCAGCAGCTCGCGCGGCGTCTGTTCAGGCGGCGGAGATTGTCAATTCAATCGCGGCCAATACGCGTGATGAAGCCTTGCGGACAACCTTCATGAATTCCGCCAGCGTGGTTGAGGTGATGAAGAATTTAGAATTTAGAATTTAGAATTTGGAATTTGGAATTTGAGATTTGGAACTTAGGGTAACGATGTTTTCATAAGGGTGTGTGAGTAAATATATTGTTACCCTAAGTTCCAAATCTCAAATCTCAAATCTCGAATCCCAAATCTCAAATCTCAAATTCTAAATTATTTCTTATAAGAGAATCTGAATGAGAGTTGATGAAATTGCACCCGACGTGTTTCGACTTTCGCTGTACATGCCGGAGATGAATATCCAATTCAACCAGTTCCTGATCAGGGATGACGAACCATTGTTGTTCCACACCGGCATGCGGCAAATTTTTCCGCAAGTGCGGGATGCAGTGGCGCGAGTTATCGATCCTTCCAAGTTGCGGTGGATTGGTTTTAGCCATTTCGAAGCCGATGAGTGTGGCGCGCTAAACGAGTGGCTCGACACAGCGCCGCAGGCGACTGCCGTTTGCAGTTTTGTGGGCGCAAACGTCAGTGTAAATGATTTTTGCGAATCGTCCGGCGCGGGCAATGGCGGACAATGAGGTGTTCACCACCGGCAATTACCGCTTCCGCTTGCTGGCCACTCCACATGTACCTCATTGCTGGGAGGCAAGCCTCTTATTCGAGGAAAACAGCAGGACGCTGTTTTGTTCCGACCTCTTCTTTCATTGGGGTGAGAACGAACCATTGACAACTTCCGATGCGGTCGGCCGCTTCAAGGCCAATCTGGTTACGGACCAGCAGGGACCATTTGCGAATGCCTATCCATTTACAGCGCAAACTGAAGCTACCTTGCAGAGGCTGGCGGCCCTTAAACCGAAGACGATTGCCCTGATGCACGGTTCCAGTTTCAGCGGCGACGGCGAAAAGGCACTGAACGATTTGGCCGTTTGCGATGAAGGAAGTTTTGGGAAAGTAGAAAATGGAATTTAGGGAACCTCTCGGTACTGTACAGACGATCGTATCTTTTTAACCTTTTAAGAGAGTTCCCTAAATTTTATTCCGGGAGAGTCTTCGCTTGACGGCGGCATCGGCGAGCTCTGATCGTCCACTCATCGTGAGCAGCCTGACCGCGGCCCGGCGAACCTCCAGGTCATCATGTTCCTCGATTGCCTGCACCAAAGGCTGCACCTCACCCGCTCGGGCCATCAGCAACAGCAAAGATAAAGCGTTATAGGTATCGGCAGGATTGTCCCGACCCAGATGGTTAATCGACTCCGCGGCCAAACCGGACTCGACGATCGCCAGACCAATATTTCGTCTTCGCTCGGGCGATCCCTCTTCAAACGCCGTGGTAAAGGATTCGGCTGGACCATCGGGCTCCAGGCTGTGCAAAGCTAAGGCCGCAGCCTTGCGAACCTCGAGTGAAGCGTCATCGAACGCCTCAACAATCATCGGCAGCGCCGCTTTGAGACCCAGGCCGGTCAATGCCGCCAGCGCCGAGGCACGCTGGGAAGCATCTTCACCCTGGAGTGCAGCGAGAACATCCACGCGAATTTTGGACTCTGATTCTTCACCGTAGAATGTGTTTCCAGCGAGCGGCCGTGGAACGGAAGCTTCAGCAAGATCTACTGTCGCCGGCGGCTGGTCGTTTGCCCGAACCTCAAGCCGCCGCAAGTTTTCATTCGGGTCATCGCTCAATTCGCCCTGCTGAGTTAAAGCAGACTGGTACTCTTCGAGCAATTGGCTTTGCTCGGCTTCCACTCGCAGCCGGGCTGCTTCCTCCGCGCTGACTCGTTCCCGCTCCTGCTGTAGCCGCGTTTCCGCCTCTGAGCGGCGCAACGATTCTTCCTCCAGGCGGCGCCGCTCCTCCACTTCCAGCCTTCGCAGCTCTTCGATCTCTTCCCTGACCCGTTTTTGCTGTTCCGCTCGAGTCTGAAATTCCGTGGCAGCATCGCGTCGCGCCGTCTCGAGTCTAGCCAACGCCTGCTCTTCCTCCAGTTTGCTCCGGTGCGCCTCGGCCTCAACTTTAATAGCCTTCTCCTCAAGTTGGCGGCAGGCTTCTACGGCGGCACGACGGCTTTGTTCAGCTTGCTCGATTCTTCGGCGTGCGTCAGTTTCTGCCGCGACCAGTCGCTCTATCTCCCGGAGTAATTGCTGCTCAACGCTCTCGTGTTCGTGCGCCTCCAACTCATGTTGGTTCGCAAGCTCCTGAGCATCTGATGTCCTCTGGTGTTCTTCTTCGATGCTTTTAAGTATTTGCGCCCCTAACTCCAAACGCTCTCTTTCAGCCTGGCGGCGGGTTTCCTCAGCGTTATCCAGCCAGGCCTGAGCCGCCGCCAGTCGTTGATTCTCTGCCTCCACAGTACGCGCTGTGAATTCTATGCTTTCCCGGCGAGCAGCGACCTGCCGGGTGACTTCATTTAACTTTTCTACCTGGAGCCGCAACTCCTCCTGTTCCAATCTGTGACGCTCTTCTGCCTCGTGATGAATTCGCTCAGCCTGTGCGAGCTGCGCCGCTTCGGGTACGCCAAGACCAGATTGTTCCACCAACAGACGCTGTGTTTGCTCCTGAATCGCGCGGCGTGCCTGTTGTACCTCTGTCCGCCGCAAAGCTGCCTTCTCCGCCGCCGTTCGCAACGCCGCTTCTTCATTTCTCAGGCGGTGCAACTCAACATTGTAAAGTTCATCCGCTGTCCTACGCGCCTCTTCGGCCCGAGCACGACGAGCCGCAGAGACTTCAGCTCTTTCCCGAGCAACGTGCAAGAGGGCTTGCGTTACACTATCGACCTCGTTTCGCACATGGAGAAGTTCTTCGGCGAACCGCTTGCTATCTGCCTCCGCTTCCGCTTTCTTTGCCACTTCAGCTTCGTATTGGTTGGTCGCGGCCTCGGCTTCGCGACGGAGCTTGTCCTCCTGTTGGCGCAAATCGCTCGTCTCGGCCCTGAGTTTTAGCGCGCGCTCAGTCGCTGCTCGAACATCCCCTTCCGAACTTTCCAGCGCACTTGCAAGCTCGAGCAGTTGACTGTCCAGGGCGTAAAGCGTCTTGCGAAAGGTATCCTCGTTGCGAAGCAGCTCCCCGACATCGGTGACATCATCGCTTTTGCCTGCAACCGTCGAGACACTCTGTTCGGAACCTGCAGGACGGCGTGACTCAGCTTCTAACAGCTTAACGCCGATCTCAGGCTGATTGGCCGGTGTCGATCTCGATTCTTCGACTGGCTCAGATACGGGCGGCGGAGTCAACTCTGTTGTCCTTGAGTGCAGGGTGATGCGCTCTAACGCCGCTTGCGCAGCGGTCCGAACTTCCGGGTCATTATCGAAAAGAGCTGCATTCAAAGGTGCCCTGGCGAGGTCGCTGCCAAACTCTCCCAAAGTCTGTGCGGCAGCGATGCGTTGGCTCGCGCTCTCCGCTTCTCGAAGGTGGCGCACTGCCTCGTCGAAATAGCCGTGTTCAATAAAGAGCTGTCTGGCCCGCTGCTGTATCTCTTTATCTTCGTTGGAAATTGCGGCGAGCAGCTCTTCCGCGATGACTCTACGGACCGCGGGATCACCGGACGCAACTGTTTTAGGATCATGAGAGAAGCGATCGGCTGGATCGTGCTCGTTGCTTGGTTGTTGATTAGGCGAGGTGGGTGCCGGGGGATTGATTGACAACTGTGATGACCTGCCTTCTGTTTGGACGTACGCGACCAAGAATAAGCCGGTTGTGAGCTTTGTTCTAGGGGACGCCGCGTTTTTTTCGCGAAGCTCCGCGCTGGCTAGTTGGAAAGAGCGTTCTTCCGAGGGAACCAGACTGGCACGTCCGGCTTTAAGGAGCAATGTCCAACAGCAGGATGAACTGCTGTTGGACATTGGATTTGCTTTTGATCAGTCTCTTGTTAGTTCGTCCGCAACTTCCGTTGCATTAAAGACCTTGCGCAAAACCTCCAGCATAGCCCGCACGTCTACCGAAATTGCCCGGTTTACTGACTCGTCGTAGTCAAAATTCCCAACCAGCGATTGGATGTTGCCGTCGAAAATCAAACCCACGAGCTCGCGGTTCTGATTGATGGTGGGCGAGCCGCTGTTGCCGCCGATGATGTCGTTGGTAGACACAAAGTTAAAAGGCGTCAAGGGATTGATCGTCTTCTGCTTTTCAATCCATCTTGGCGGAAGATTGTAGGGAAACTTATGGTTAAACTTTGCCGATCGATTGTACAGACCGCCCAGAGTCGTGAATGGGGGTACCCACTTGCCGTTCTCACGGTATCCCTTCACCGCGCCATACGAAAGGCGAAGGGTGAACGTCGCATCCGGGTAGAGCTTCGTGCCCTCTTTCTCAAACAAGGCCCTGGCTATCTTTGCATAGCTTGCACGTTCGACGGCCACCACCTCTTCTTCATAACGCTTGCGGACAGCCCGTGCTTCCTGATCTACACTGAGCGCCAGTTGGATCATCGGATCGTCCGACTCCTGAATGGCCTTGAGTCCACCAGCGGCAAGCTGTTTGCGATACTCGACATCTTTGAGTTTTGTGCCGTCAATCAACTCCGCTGCGCGCGCCTCAGGCGTCTTGCCCTTGAGGACTCTCTGGGTTATCGGATCATTCGGTCCGTACTCTTTTTGCAGCAGGGCCAGCGAACTCGCGAGCTTCAACTTCTCGAAGTCGTCGTAGACCGGAGAAGGCGAAAACAAAGCCAGCTCGAGCGAAGCTCGACGGGCATCGGTGTATTCGGGTAAACGTTCGCTATTAGGCTTCTGGCTCTCCTCGGCCATGCGCACGAGGGTCCGGGCGGCGTCATAGAGCGGTGTGTAGAAACCGGCCTCCAATTCGAGAAAGCGCCGGTTTCGCTCGTAAGCAGCCTGTCCGCCGCGCCCCTTAGCGATGACGTCCCAGGCGTCACCATACATCTGCTTCTTGCGGGGATCGGCATTGACCGCTGAGCGCAGCGCGCGTTCAGCGGCCATCTTTTTGGCCATTAGCTTCTGGTCGCGCAAGCCTTCGAGCTGACCCTTATAAACCTTGATGGCGTTCTCGATGGTGTTCAGCTCGTTCTGTGCCCGTCGCGTTTGCTCTTCACCTTCGGCCATGTACTGCTTCAGCACGTCACGCCGGCTTTCCAGCATGCGATAGAGCAAAGGAATTGCCGTATCGCGCAGGAACTCGAGATGAGCTACGGTGTTCAGCCGTGAAGTGGATCCTGGATGACCAGTTACGAAAACCAGTTCACCGTCTTTAGCTCCGGTCTTTGACCATTTGAAATAGTTTTCGACTTGAACCGGCTGATCATTTTCATATACGCGCACCAGCGACATGTCGATGTTGAAACGGGGAAAGTTGAAGTTGTCCGGATCGCCGCCGAAAAACGCCGCCTGAAATTCAGGGAAGAAAACCAAACGAACATCGGTGTATTTCTTGTACCGGTAAAGGTTGTATTGTCCACCCTGGTAGAGCGTGACGACGTCGCTGCGAAGGCCGGTGGCTTTTGAAGACTCGCCTTCGATCGCAGTGATGGCAGCGCGCCGGGCGGTATTTGCTTCAGCTGCCGGGCTATCCGGTTTCACGGTAGCATTGACCCGGTCGGTAACGTCTTCGATGCTTTGCAAGACATTCAGCTCGAGGCCCGGCGCCTTTAATTCCTCCGCCTGACTGTGAGCGACAAAACCTTCCTTAGCGTAGTCCTTTTCCGCGGTACTGAGTTCGCCAACGATGTCTTCCACGATGTGATAGTTGGTCAACACCAGGCCGTTGGGGGAAACGAACGAACCTGAGCCACCGTTGTTGAAACGCACTGAAGCTAGCTGAACTTTCTTAAGCCAGTCGTCGGTTACGTCGAAGTTGTACTTTCGTTTGATATCGGTGCGGGGTACGTTGTTAAAGGGCCACATGCCTTCGTCAACGGCTGAAACTGGAACTGTTTGCAGGGCAAGAAGTGCGAGGATTAACGCGCACAAGAGCTTTCTAACTTTCATCAAATTGTCCTCGAAATAATGTATTGGGAGAAGACTTTAGAGCTTTTTGGTGCCGATTTAGATGCCCGCAAGTAGTAATCGGTGAGGGAGCCGATGTCAAGGCGGAAATAAGGCCGATCAGCGACGATCATCCGAATTTCGTGCTATTTCGTGGAATCGTTTTCGTGTAATTTCGTGGATCGTTTTACTGACCGATTCCGCTCATTTTTTCACCGAACCGGGAAGGTGAGCTTAAACAGAGTATGAGCCCGTTGCGGAGTATGTAGCCACGTGCTTCTTAAGGTATAAACACCAGTGGGAAGAGTTTGTGAAGTCACTAACCCACTATGACTGCGCCTGCAACTAAAAGGCTTGAACGACGTCGGATCGGGACGTTTGCGGCACGCCTGTGGTCGGAATGGCGCCGGTTGAAGCTGCCCGTGGATGGCGATGACATCGTGATTGCCGTGTCAGGCGGAGCAGATTCGACCGCCTTGCTGCTGGCGATGCACGAACTGACTTCGGCTCAAAAGCTCACCACCAATCTGCTCGTTGCCCACCTTGATCACCGGCTGAGGCAAACTGGTCGACGCGATGCTCAGGCAGTCTCGACGCTGGCCGGAAAACTCGGAATCAGGGTCGTCATCGGTCGCGCTGACGTTAATAAGGTGGCTCGCGAGGCAGCCGACAATCTGGAGCAAGCCGCTCGTCGCGCCCGTTATGCTTTTCTGGAGCGTACGGCTAAGAGAACTAAGGCGAAGCTCATTCTTGTTGGTCACACGATGGACGACCAGGCAGAAACTGTACTCCTCAGGCTTCTGCGCGGGAGTGCCGCAGAGGGGCTAAGTGGGATGGAGGCAGTACGACCACTCCACCCGGGTGCGAAGATTCAGCTTGTTCGACCATTACTGTCATGGGCGACGAGGACTGACACCGAAACCTACTGCCGGCTGCAAAATGTCGAGTTCGCAATGGACGAGATGAATCAGGACGAGAGATTTGCTCGAGTCAGAGTGCGCCGGCAGCTCCTGCCTTTGATGAAGTCTTTTAACAACAAGATCGTGGAAACTCTTTTCAGAACGGCAACCCTGCTTCGAGAAGACAGTGCCTCATTAGCCAGCGAAGCAGCCCAGTTGCTGATGCTGGCGACCGATGAGCCGCGACAAAAAGAGGAAACCGGGTACCCGGCATTGAACGTAGATATGCTGGCCCGCGCACCGGCAGCCCTCCGGCGAAGGGCGCTGAGACAGTGGCTACTTGCAGGCCGAGGAGACCTGCGCCGCATCGAACACGTTCATTTGCTGGGGGTTGAGCGCCTGCTCGAGGGCCAGAAAGGCGGGCGAGTGGCAGAGTTGCCTAATGGAATGAAGGTTAGAAGAAGGCAGGGGCGTCTGGAATTGATTGGGAAAAAGAGTTGAAAAAGACCTCGTCAATCTTTAGAATCAAATCGGCAACACCGCCGCGTAGATCGACGGCGGTTTTTCACTTTGCTGGACTTTTTTGACAACCCGAAGGTAACGGCGTTTGGCTGAATCTCTGGTATGTTCACTTGAATGTGGGTGTTAAGAGATCAGTGCCAGTGGCCACCGTTGGCTTGCAACAACGAAATGGTTTCCGGCATCAAAGAAGTTGCTGTCTGGGAATGATTTATCTGCCCTGGCCAGGGGGAAAGGGTAGAAGCGACAAAGGGCGCCAAGATCGGGTATTATCGGGCGTCGGAGGCATTAATGACATTGAGTTCTACAGCTAGACAAATAGTATTTTGGTTATTGATTATCGCGGGTGCACTTCTGATTTATAAGCTGGTAAACCCCCGCGGGACTAACTCACAAGACATCGATCTCACTACGCTGGATGCAAAGATTCAAAGTGGAGAGCTAGCCCATCTCGTTGTGAAGCAAAGCGAGACCGTGGCCACAGATGCGCGTGGTCAGCAATTTCGGGTCCAACTGACCAACGAACACGCAAAGAACGACATTCTCAAGTCGTCTCGCGAAGTGGTCAACGGAAAACCTCGCGTTGCCAAGGTGGAAGAAGAGCCGAGCAGCAGTTATCTTTGGCCAATGCTTATAACGTGGGCTCCTCTGCTATTCATAATCGGTATTTGGATATTCATGCTTCGGCAAATGCAGTCCGGGGGAAATAAGGCTCTCTCGTTTGGGAAATCCCGGGCCAAGCTGCTGAATAACCAACAAAAACGAGTCACTTTTAAGGATGTCGCGGGCGTCGAAGAAGCCAAGGAAGAGTTGCAGGAGATTATCGAGTTCTTGAAAGAGCCGCAAAAATTCCAAAAGCTTGGCGGACGCATTCCCAAGGGCGTGCTGATGATGGGACCCCCGGGCACCGGCAAAACCTTGCTTGCGCGGGCAATCGCCGGCGAAGCGAATGTGCCATTCTTTTCCATCTCCGGTTCTGATTTTGTCGAGATGTTTGTGGGTGTCGGCGCCTCGCGAGTCCGGGACCTTTTTGAGCAGGGCAAAAAGAATGCTCCGTGCATTATTTTCATCGATGAGATTGATGCAGTGGGCCGCCATCGAGGCGCTGGCCTGGGCGGCGGTCACGACGAGCGCGAACAGACCCTCAATCAGTTGCTGGTTGAGATGGATGGCTTCGAATCAAACGACGGTGTGATTCTGATTGCTTCAACCAACCGGCCTGACGTTCTGGATCCGGCGCTGCTGCGTCCGGGTCGTTTCGATCGCCGGGTAGTGGTTTCGCGACCCGATGTGCGTGGGCGCGAAGGCATCTTGAAAGTTCATACGCGCAAGATTCCGCTGGGCGAAGATGTGGATATTAGCGTGATTGCCCGCGGTACTCCGGGATTCACCGGCGCTGACCTGGCAAACCTGGTCAACGAGGCCGCGCTTAATGCGGCTCGTTACAACAAGAAGTTGGTCGCCATGGCCGACTTTGAATTGGCCAAGGACAAAGTATTGATGGGCGCTGAACGGAAGAGCATGGTGATTTCGAACGAGGAGAAACGTGTTACCGCTTATCACGAAGCCGGACACACGCTCGTCGGGTTGAAAGTACCCAATGCTGATCCGGTGCACAAGGTGACCATCATTCCGCGAGGAATGGCCCTGGGTGTAACGCAACAACTTCCGGAAGGCGATCGGCACAATTATACCGAGGAGTATTTGTTGGGTCAGATTTCCATTCTAATGGGCGGGAGACTCGCCGAAGAGACTTTCCTCGGCAGCATTACAACCGGCGCTGCCAACGACATCGAGCGGGCCACCGAGTTGGCGCGTGCAATGGTTTGCGAATATGGAATGTCCGAGATGGGACCGCTTACCTTCGGCAAGAAAGAAGAGCAGATCTTCCTCGGCAGAGAAATTGCCCAACATCGTGACTTCTCGGAAGACACGGCGATCAAGATCGATTCGGAAGTGAAGAAGATAATCACGGCCCAGTACGATCGTGCCCGGGGAATCATCGAGGACAATCGCGACACTCTGGTGCGATTAGCTGAATGTCTGCTCGAACGGGAATCGCTTGACGGTGTGGAAATCCGGCGAATCGTGGCCGGACTGCCGCTCGACGATGGCAGCCAGCAAATCGGTTCGGGCGATCAGGAAGATCGTCCACAACTGAAGGAACCGGCCGCTAAACCGCTGAAGCCGATTCTGCCGCCGATTACCGGAGGCAACCCGGCGCCGGCGTAAACCCGTTAGGCTCGACAGAAACAAGGGGACAGGCAAATGCTTGTTCCCTTTTTTGTTGCCCGGCCTCGTTATGTCCGAAGACATTTCAGAGGTCGAATTTGTTTTAGTGTTATTTCGTGGATCGGTTGCTACCAGCAAATGTATCATTCCCGCATGCCTCGCGAATGGCACATCGTTGGTCAGAATATTTCACTGGGGGGGCGCACGTTGATCATGGGCGTGCTGAACGTTACCCCGGACAGTTTTAGCGATGGCGCTCAATTCCTGAATCTCGATCAGGCAATTAAACATGCCGAGCAAATGGTCGCCGAAGGCGCCGACATGATTGATGTCGGAGGCGAATCCACCCGGCCTGGCGCGACGAAGGTTGAGCCCAAGGAAGAAGTAAGCCGCGTGATCCCGGTGATCGCAGAACTCGCAAAACGTTTGCCGGTTCCGATCTCCGTCGATACAACCAAATCGCTGGTCGCGGCGGCCGCCTTGAATGCCGGAGCAGCGATCATTAACGACGTCTCGGCCCTGCGTTTTGATTTTCATGTTGCCGACGTCGCCGCGAAGGCTGGAGCGGGATTGGTGCTCATGCACTCGCGCGGGGCGCCTGGCACAATGCATGGCTTGCCCCCGGTTGGGAACATTCTGCAAGAAGTGACAACAAGCTTGCGCGCCAGCATCTTGAAAGCGGAGGAGAGAGGAGTCAATCGGGCGTCTATTGTTATAGATCCGGGGATTGGCTTCGGGAAGACTCAGGAACAAAACCTGGAACTGATAGCCAATTTAGATCAGATTGCCGCTGACCTGGCTGGTTTTCCGATCCTGATCGGCACCTCGAGAAAGTCTTTTATTGGCAAAGTGCTGAACGGCGCTCCGGTTACCGAGCGACTGCACGGGACAATGGCCAGTGTCAGCGCTGCTGTCTTGCACGGTGCGAACATCGTTCGGGTTCATGACGTCAAGGCGGCGGTTGAGACAGTGCATATGGTAGATGCGATCAGAGCGGCAGTTAAGTAGTGCTTGAGACTGGCTTGCCCAAAAGCCACAAAGAGGCACAAGAAGCACAAGGTCTTCTATTAATTGTTCGCGCTTTTTGTGCTTCTTTGCGGCCTTTCAAAGCCGAAGTAGACTTTTGAGGCAAAGCTGCTTGAGCTAGCTTCATGTGAGACTCCGCTTCACGCGCCACTTGCCTTAGCGATGTCCGTGCGAGAGAATCCCTCTCCATGCGAAATGCCCTGCGCCTTTCAGGATTTCTGATCATTCTTCTCTTCGTTTCCGGCTTTGCTGAATGTTACAAGCCGGTGACGAAGAATCAACTTCCCTCTCGAATCAAAACGGTCGCCGTTCCTGCCTTTCAAAACAATGCCCTCCGTTACAAGATCGAATCCCGGTTTACCGATGCCGTCATAAATGAACTGGTGCATCGGGGCCGCGGCTTGCGAGTACAGGGAGATCGCGAAGGCGCTGACGCCGTTATTGAAGGAATTATCAAGAGCTTCAGCTTCTCAGGTGTGTTGCTTGACGACAAAGGCCGGGCCAGGATTTTTGAGGTCACCGTGGTCGCCGCCGTTACTGTCCGGGACCAGACTGAGAACCGGGTGCTCTATGACAACCAAAACTTCATTTTCCGCGGCGAGTATGAGTTTGCCAACGACCCTCGCAATTTCTTCAATGAAGAAGATCCGGCGGTCCTGCGAATGGCCCGTAGTTTTGCGGAGAGCATTGTCTCGACCCTGATTAACGCCGCCGAACTGGACAAGAAATGAAGACCCTCCCGCGCCTGGAACTCGAGCGTCGAATTAAAGAGAGTCCGCCTGAACCGCTCCATCTCCTCGTCGGCTGTGAAACCTATCTGCGCGACGCTGCGGTGCGTAAGCTGACCGATGCCGCGCTGGCCGGCACTCTGCTGCGCGAATTCAACGAGACGAGTTTTAGTCTCTTTGCGGATTCATCCAGCGAGGCGGTTGCCGCTGCCGAACAACTGCCGATGATGTCCGACCGCCGTGTCGTCAAGATCAGACACTTCTCAAAGTTGCGCGAAGTGGACGAGGAGGTGCTGATTCGTTACGTGAACAACCCGGCTCCGTCGACAGTTGTGATCTTTAGTGCCGATGATTTGCATAAAGGGAAGCGGCTGAGCAAGGCGTTGTTGGATACCTGCGTGGTGACAGAGTTTCCTGCCCTCAGGGATGGTGAAGCGAAGGACTGGGTGAAGACAAGGTTGAAGTCACTAAAAGCAGGTATCGACGAACCAGCGTTGAACCTGCTGGTGACATTGGCCGGCACAGACGTGCAAACACTGAACTCTGAGCTGGAGAAATTGGCTGCGGCCGCCATCGGCCAGGGTCACATTACGCGCGATCTGGTCGACGCATTGGTCGGTCGCTCCCGTGAGCTTTCAAACTTTGATCTGGGCGACCAACTGGTGGCGGGTGATCGACGACGAGCGCTGGAGACCCTGTATCGACTCCTGGAGAACGACGTTCCGGAGGTGCTGCTTCTGGGTTTGATCGCCAGCAACTATCACCGGCTGGCAATGGCCAAAGAGCTGCTTAATCGCGGTGCGCGGGCAGAAGTCGAACGAATGGTTCCTTCGTTCAAAAGAAATCAGTTTCTGGCGATGGTGCAGAAAAGCAGCCGCGAAAAACTCGCCGCAGGGATCAAGAAAATTGCTGCAGCCGACCTGGCAATCAAGACCTCACAAGCCACGCCGCGCCTGCAGCTCGAGCTCCTGGTCTGCGAACTCGCCGGTAATTAACCGCGGCAAGGATGCTCGGACGTTTTGGATCACCTGCTGATGAATCCGCTCTTTCTCTCTATTTCATTGTCACCCTACTGCTTATCTATTCGACGGCTTCCGCGCAGATCGTGGAGGCGCGGTAATACTACCTGGGTCGGCCTGAAAGCCGGTGTCACCTACAGGTTGAAGGGGTACGAGGTATCCGAGAACATCACCCCGGGAGACAAGAATTACACTAGGCGTGCTTATATCAAGCGAGATGGCGACAAAGAACCACGGCTCTTTTACACCCACGGCCGTCTGATCGTTGTGACGCTTGGCCACCGGAGATCCCTCGTTCTCATCAACGATTGGGAAGCTACGAAGTCCGGCAAAGTAGTGGTCGCAAACTTAAGGTCGGGAGAAAAGTGGCAAATAGACTCAGACGCGCTGAAGATGTACCGCCAGCACGCGCGGCCCGACCGCCGTCTCTGGATAGTGCCAGAGACTTACGGTTTTTCACCGCATGACAGGCAGGTGCTTATTAAGATGGTGAAGGAAGACGTGTCCGCAGCCACGGCAGAAGAATCTGAGCGGTCGTCCAAAACATATAAAGAGTGGTGGTATGTCGTTGGTTCGGGAAACGGGCACGTAGTACGTGAGTACCGGACGAATAAAATACCGAAGAGATGGTGGGGGTAAATAGGCGACGCCGTGTCTAACGGAGTCATTCGAGCCGACCGCGAGTTAGCGTGCCTTTCATCGAGCAATTCATGTTGTGAACATGGAGATATTATTGTACGTGGTGAATGGAGTCCGGATTCACAATTCTTTGTCTTCAATGTAGAGAGTGCAGGTGGTCATCAGCCGGGGCATAGACCTGTATTCTTCTACAGCCGAAGTGAAAACAAGCTTTATCGTCTGGAAAATTATATCGGCTATATTGGATGGGATAACGTGGTCGCCGTCCGTCTCGCTCACGGATGGTGGATTATTCTCAGAAAAACTATCGCCAAATATCTCAGCCAAACTGTGGATCCGGTCGCAACCAATTTCAGCGCAATAAATCAGAATCCCAATATGTTCCAGTGGTATAGGAACGGGACCATGAGGAGAGCGGCAAGTGCCACCACGCTATAGTAGATCCGCCGCACAATGGTCCAATCGCCGCGTCCACGCGACACCGGCAAATATCGAAAGGGTAAAACCAAGTACTGCGGCGAGCAAGAGAGAATCTGAAGAGATATGGAACGCGGCTCTGAACTGGGAAGGACGCGAATGATCACCGAACAGCATCCATGTCATGACGGGTAGGGGAGCAAAAACTACAAGCAGGCTAACCAGTGTTGCCATCCGCCAAGCCAGATGCGGCCCACCTGTTGCTGACTGTCGTTCGGATCGGGCTTTGCGCCAGCGACCACGAATGAATCCGATCGCTGAGACGACAGGAAAGGAGAGAAAGATAAGAAAACCTGCTGCTCCAAGTCCGGCATGGAGCAACCCACTCTCGTACCATCGCAGTCTGTCATAGGCAGTCGGGTCCTTGATCGAGCCGCTAGTAAACATCCGAGTGATATTTCCCTTTCCATCCTCACCAAAATTGATGTAGAAGCC
>DASQPD010000143.1:0-40718 GCA_035644135.1 Pyrinomonadaceae bacterium | reverse complement strand
AGTGCCGTCGGTAATCCGCCGTCGCACTTACATTAACGTTCGACGCCGGCGTGAAGCATCGGGCATGAAGCGCTTGCGACTTTACATGCGCGACAAGTTCCGTTGCCAGTACTGCGGCGATAAGAAGGGCGCGGCCGAGCTGACGCTCGATCACATTCTGCCGCGTTCGCGTGGTGGTGATAATTCGCCGGTGAACATAGTGACGGCTTGCGTGCCTTGTAATAATCGCAAGAGTAATCGCACACCGGATGAAGCCCGAATGCCGCTGCTGACTTCGCAAACGGCGCTGCGCATGAAGCTCGAACGCGTGGTGCTTTGTCACTACGCTGAGGCGCGCGCTGAGTGGCGCAAGTACCTTTTCATGGATGTACATGATGATCGTGACGTCATGGAAAGGGTGCATGCCGAGCAAAAGCGGAGGGCCTAACAAATTGCCGATTTGCCAAATGCCAATTGCCGATTGAAAGATAACTCTCGTTGTCCCACCAATCGGCAATCGAAAATCGGCAATCGGCAATGCCTCGGGTCGGATAGCTGAGACGGATTAGCGCGGGTCTGAAAAACCCGAAAGGTTGTTTCGATTCCAACTCCGACCACCAATAAACAGTCCAAGGTCCAACGTCCAATGTCCAAAGTCAGGGGGGTACAGACGTTGGACTTTGGACACGGGACATTTGACGCTTTGTGCCCGGGTAGCTCAACTGACGGAGCGCTGGTCCTACAAACCAGAGGTTGAAGGTTTAAGTCCTTCCTTGGGCACCAATCAGCAGTCCGGAGTCGCGAGTCACGAGTCCAAAGTCAGAAGCCGCAAAGAGACTCGCGACTCAGGACTCGCTACTCTGGACTTCTACTTTGACGGGGCGTGACTCATCCCGGCAGAACGGTGACTGTCAGGGAGCGTGGAGTTCTCAGAGGCGCGTCAGCCTCACGCCCCGACCACTCAACATTGCCGATTGCCAAATTGCGATTGCCGATTGGTTTTGCACCTCAGTGCCTTGGTCATTTTCTAATGTTCGCATCAATGCACTGTTGACTAACAAGACCAATCGGCAATCGGCAATCAAAAATCGGCAATCACCAGGCCCGCGATCCCGGCATCGGTCTTCTAAACCGAACCTGCAAGAGCTGGGCGGAAAGGCACGAGGTTCAACTCCTCCGCGGGCTTCCGATCATTAAATAAGAGTCGTGAGTCGAGAGTCTGGAGTCATGAGTCTGGGCTCCAGACTCCAGACTCCCGACTCGAGACGCACGACTCTTATGGGGCTGGTGATGTAACCGACAGCATAGAAGTCCTGCAAACTTCTTGTGAGGGTTTGACTCCCTCCCAGTCCACCAATTTCAGATGGCGATGTAGCTCAACTGGCTAACAGAGCGTCGGTCTTGTAAACCGGACGATAAGGGTTCGACTCCCTTCATCGCCTCCAATGGACGGGACACGGAGACGCGGAGAATAAGGCCATTGTCCTTCGCCGTGTCTCCGTGTCACCGCGTCTCCCCGTCGCCCTGTCTTGGGTATTGTGGCGTAGCCAAGTTGGTAAGGCACCGCACTGTTAATGCGGCCACGCGAAGGTTCGAATCCTTCCGCCACAGCCAAATCATTGCCGATTGCCGATTGCCGATTTGCGTGCTTTGAACGAAGGAACTCGTGCCAGGGGAAAGAACCTTCATGATCAGACTACAAATTGGCAATCGGCAATTGGCAATCGGCAATGTCTTGGCAATGTCCTGGCCCGGAGCTCGAGTGACAGAGCGGCGGCCTTTTAAGCCGTAAGGTGCGGGTTTGAGCCCCGTCGGGTCAACCAATTTCAAGTCCAAAGTCCAACGTCCAATGTCCAAAGTCAGCAAGCCCAAGACAGACTTTGGACATTTGACTTTGGACTTGGGACTTTCCTCGCGGTGTAGCTCAACGGGCAGAGCACTCGATCGATAATCGAGCGATAATGGTTCAACTCCTTCCGCCGCGACCAAAGTCATTGCCGATTTGCGATTGCCGATTGGCGATTGGCCAAAAACCCCCGCGTCTAAGATCTTCAAATCGGCAATCATCAATCGGAAATCGGCAATGTTTTTGCGGGATGGTGTAACCGGCAACACGTCGGGCTTTGAACCCGAAAATGAAGGTTCGATTCCTTCTCCCGCAGCTATTCAGCGCAGGTAAAAAGGTACTTGGATTGTGATTCGACGAAAAGAAGATCGTCAATGGTGAATCATGTTCATGCGGTTTGTCAGCCCTGAGATTGATGAGGACTCGCACGTTTCGGCGGGCCTGTTCTGTGCTGCTTTTAAGCTGCTCGATGAGACGGTGCTGTTCGACCACGAATACGCTGCGGTGGCTGACCTGATGGGTTGGTTTAGAGTGAACCTAAGAGGTTGCTGGTTTAGGTGCACGGCCCACGAACATTTGGCCCGAGCACGAGAACTGGCAACGATTCTTGAGGATCGAGACGTTTTCATTCGGACGATCAAATGCTACAAGACCGGTTACGTGCTCTATGAAGACGAAGTTCAGGTTCTGGCGCAGCCGTTCGCCGATATGAGGTTTCGCTTGTGACAATCATTAAAAGCAGTTAACTAACAATGAAGTTAACAGATCTGTTTTATCCGGTGAGGGTGGGTAAGGGGCAACTGCATCATCTTAATGTTGAGGGCGAGAGGCAGTGTCGAGGTGGCCCTGGGGCCCTGCTCGATCAAACGCGAACTGGATGTCTTCACCGTCTTCCGCTTCGTCCGACGAGCCAGCCAGCTAGGGCTCCTACTCCAAGACCGACGGCGAACGTGATCGCCACCGAGCGCAACGGTTCGCGTTTTATTCTATAGGTAGTCTCGTCGATCAGGTCCTCGGCGGTGTGACGGCCACGTTTCGCCAGTCGCCTCGCTTCAACCATCGCGTCGTCCGCGGCGTGCGAAGCTCGGACCTTCAAGCGTGAGGCCTCGGCTCCCAGCTCCACTATGCGCTCACCGGCGTGCACCACTTTCCCAAGCAATCCGCTCTTATCGTCCTCAGCCATGACTCCTCCTTTGATATATAAAACGGCCCCGGCACATTCTTTCAAGGCGGTTCGAATTCTGTTCGTTCATTCCACCTAATTATCCTTCAGGTAGCCCTCAGTCCGGCCACCGGCATGTCGTCCCACGTCCGCCCGTCCAATATCCTTCCGAATTTCTTTTTCCAGACACCGCCCCATTGCTTGAAGAAGAACGGTACACCGGAGCCGAGGCACTGATTGCGCACAGCTTGCACCCATTCCAACTTCATTGGACGAGCCCCCGGACCAGACTCACCTCCGACAATCACCCAGTCGATCCCATCCAGGCACAAATTGTCCAGGGGACTTAGAAGTGGTTCTAACGAAATGAACTTTATCGCAGCACTGGTTCGTCGCAAGTGGGCAATTCGAAATACGTACTCTTCGCTTTCTACACTTACACCCATCCAAATATTATCCGGCCAGGGCAACAGTCCGCTTAGTTCTTCTAATCGTTCAGCGCGCTTGGTCAAGACTTGGAAACGATGCCAGGGCGCACGGCACATTACATCGAAGGCTTTAAGAATGAACTCGCTCGGTACGTTGCAATGAAACATATCGCTCATCGAATTGACGAAAATTGTCTGCGGCTTTTTCCAGCGCAACGGCAATTCCAGGGCATCCTCATGCAAAGTTAGTTCAAACCCGTTTACGTAGTTTGCCTGGCCCATTGCTTTGAGACGTCGCGCCATTCGTTCGGCATAACAGTGTTTGCAACCCGGACTTATCTTGGTACAACCAGTGAGAGGGTTCCACGTCGACTCGGTCCATTCGATGGATGACTTCTGTCCCATTATCGTTTTCCCTTGATGTGGTACTTTCTGAAGATATCGGCCACTATCCTCGCTCCGGTCTGGTTCTGAGAAGCAAACATTGCTGAGCATATTCATGTCGGTCGCATTCGAGCTCTCGAGATCTCGAGCATCTCCTCATGGTTTTGCGACGACCAGTGGCCGTCCTTCTGATTCGCGCCGGTAAAAGACTCGCGGCGTCTGTACGGCGCGCCGCTCCAGATCGGGAACGCGTTCCTCGCCTGCGACGAAAGAAAGATCGAGCCCCAGGCCCCGCGCCTGCTTCATCTTCTCTAGTTCCATGTTGGGCACACGCGTGCTCGCGTAATCGAACCATTCACGCACCCATACTTCACCGTCTTTGGGGTTACTGTCTGCCGCGGCCTGCTTCAGTCCTTCCTCGACGAGCGCGTAGGTCAACAGTCCGTGCCCCAGTTGTGATGCCTCCTGGGCAGCCTGATAACTCTGCGCCGCGGTCAGGATGTACATCCCCTTCTCGTAAGCCAGTTGTGCCAAACCCCTGGAGTTCATCGGACCGCGCCGCTGCTCCTCGGCTTCGAGTGCCTGCCCGGAATTGCAAGCATCGATGACCATCAGAAATTTGTCCGCATCGATTCCTTCAACCGCCCGCTCTAACTCCTCATCCGAGATTCCGTGTTCGAGGATAATTTGCAAACCTGGTGCGTCAAGCCTCGTTCGGTCCCCCGCGTAGCCCAAGTCGTGCGGCAATAGATAAAACCGCTGCCCCTGAGCGGTTCCGTGCCCCGCGAAGTAGATGAAGACTGCATCCTCCGGCTGGGTCGCCTTCAGTTTCTCGAGTGCTGCGGGCACATCGGCGTCCCGGGCTTCCTGGATTCCGGCAAGTTGTCTCAATGCCCATAAGATGTTTACTTTCGTGGCCTGTTCGTCCAGCAGAGGGGCGACTTCAATATGCTCGTAGTTCGCAATCTGCTGCTGTTGGCGTCGTACCTCTTCGCCAAACGCCGTTGCGTCCGCGACGGCGTACTTGAGATTGTATTGAGTGTTGGAATAGGAGTTGACACCGATGGCCAAAACGTAAGCAGTACCGGGCCGCTTCAGACTATCCGCTCCTATGAAACTGCGGGTAGCGTCCTTGCTTTTGACGTTATCACGATTGAACCCATAGGCCACCAAGTGGTTCTCTCCGGCGACGATCGCTATCTTCGCATCCAGGGTTGTCGTAGTTTGTCCTTGCAGCACATCACCGCGCCAAACCTTTACGAGCGAACCGTTTCGGAAGAGCCGCACGTCGCGCGCCCCGCTCCCTGATTCGTGATCTTTGTCGGCCGGCATTTCAGTTACTTCAATCTTTATCGTCAGGTGGCGATCTGATGTGTTTCCGGCGCCGACTAGTGGGTTGTGAGACATCAATTTTAGTTCAGGTTGGCGGCGGTCAAGAAGGGAAATGTTTTTAGGCGCGCGAGGCTTTTTCCCAGCCATCACCTCAGCGAGCAGCCCGGGATAGTAGAACTCATTGAAGAAGGTTTCTGCAGGCGTGACATCAAATGTGTTGCCTCCAAACCGCCAAAGGATTTGCTTCCATGCAGCGGGCGAGCCGTCGAATAAGCCGTCGGGAGTGACAACTAACCAATCGCTGCCGCCGCTGTTGAGAGCCCCGCCGAGATTTACCAGCGTGGCGAGTTTTTCGCCCGACGAAGCGTCCCAAATATACTTGTCGTTGTTGGAACCGAGGGCTACGAGAAAACGCCCGTCAGGGCTGAAGCTCAGGGAGAGTATCCGTCCAGCGTGTGGCAAGGTGCGAATTGTTTTACCTGAGGCAACTTCAAATATGTCGATCTTGGTGGCGTATCCTGCGGCCAGTAGACGCGAGTCCGCGCTTAGGCAAAGCGTTGTCACCGCCCCGCTCTGGTCGTCATCATTGATCTGAAAACTGTTGACCTTCCGCCCGTTTTCAGTCTCGTAAATGAGTATGGAACGCTCTTTCTTTTCGAAGCCGGTCATCGCGATGAGCTTGCCATCGAAGCTAAAACCTGACGCCGGAACAATCCCCATGATGGGTGCCTTGCCTCCGTCCAGCTCTCGCAGACGTTTGTCGGATGCGCCGTCGTAGAGATCTATTTTCTGTTTGTAGACATCTTTATAGACATCGAGACTAAAAGGATTTAGAAGTTCGCCGGCCGAAGGGTCGTAGAAGTTCTTCATCGGGAAGAAAGGTGCTGCCCTGAAGCGTCCGTCCGGACTAAAGAAAGGCTTGCCGCGGTCCCGAAGCGCTGCGTCATTACCACGCACGATCGTTCCCGCAGCGGTATCCCACACTTCCGTCGCCAGATTTTTCAAAAGCACGTGACTCGAAATCAGAAAGCGACCGTCGAGGCTGAAACTTACGGCGCCGCCAGCCTGAAGCTTTTCGCTTGAAATAGTTCCCATCGCTTCGACGGCCTCAATGATTTGTTCGGGCGTCGTGATATCCCGCTTCTGAAGGATCGCCATCGTCTTAGGATCAATGGTCTTAATAAACGCTGCTTGCTCGGCTCGCGCCCCGTCGTCCGTCGTTCCCGTTTGTAGAGTGCGGAATTCGTGTCCCGTTGCGGATTCAATGATTCTGATTGCTTTAGCCCCCGCTGCAACCGCCGCGATCAGGCTGCCGTCGCGATTGAAGCTAATCACTCGGACGCTCAAGAGAGCGTCTGCACTCGTTTTTATCTCGCGTATCAGTTGACCCGTCGCTGCGTCCCACAACTTCATCGCGGCGCTCGCGTTGTTATCGGTAGTCGTAACGAGGAATCGTCCGTCGGCGCTGAATTGCACCCGCTGGGGCGTTTTGCTGAATCCGGTATTGATGCTGTAGAGCTCGCGACCTGTGGCCGCTTCCTGGATGCTGACCGCCTCGCTCGTTTTGGCGAAGGCAACGAGGCGGGCATCCGCACTAAACGCGAGGCTCGAGTTTTCCGCTTCCGGGACCGCTTTGAATGACAATTCCCGCAGTTCACGCCCCCCTTGTGCGTCATAAATCTTTACTGCTTTATCAGGCTGCCCGACCGCTGCGAATTGCCCGTTCGAGCTAACTGCTATTTTCGACGCCGACATTTTGAAATTCTTTAAGCGCTGTGCCTCTTGTTTCCGTTGCTTGTCTCCACAACCGAAAACGCAGCCAAATGAGTCTAAGGAGTTGAGCTTTTCCATGCCGCTTTTTCCATATTGTGTTTTTTGCGAATGCAACTCGGTGCCTGCCGACACGTCCCAAACTTTGACCGCATCCCCGCTCACGCTCGTTAACGAGTGCCCGTCGTTACTGAAAGTGACTGCGCCGACGGGCAGTTCGTGCCCGCGCAAAACCTGCAACTGTCGTCCCGTCTGAACACTCCAGATCCTTACTGTATTATCCTCCGCCCCGCCGACAACGCCTCCCTGAGTGAAGGTGCCTAAATCTCGCTTGTCATTAATATCTCCGCTACCCGAAGCAAGCAGTTTCCCATCGGGACTGACGGCGAGTGCGTTAACGTTTCTCGTATGACCGTACAGCGTACGTAGTACGTTTCCCGTGGCCAGGTCCCAAATTTTTATTATGTTGTCTTTGCCACCCGAGGCCAGCCAGCGATTATCGGGGCTGAAGGCTACGGCGTTCGCGGATCTTGTGTGTCCGGTTTGAAGAATCAACTCCGGTTTATCGCCTGGAGTGCCAGGCGATGGAGGGACGGTTGTTTGCCTGGAACCGGGAGAGATACCAATCCCTCGCTTCTCCTGTTCGTTCGATTGAGCAATGCCGCGGGTGGGCGCGAAGATCACCGATAGCAAAAGTATCACCGCTGATATTTGTCGCCGCCGCGGCACTGAAAGTCGCCGCAGCGGAAGTGATAAAAGTGAAGCGTCTAAGCCTACCTGTTTATCAACAGAGTGGTTGCTTGTTGACCGGCTAGTGCGAACCATTAGATTCTCCTGGATGAAGGTGATGACACCCTCATGATGAATGGCCTTTGAACCATTTCCAACCTTGGATCAGGACAAGATGGCAGAGAGACTAGCGCGATCTGAGGAGAAAGCAGGAGCTTTTTGCGAGTCAAGCCTGTTGAGGATTAAACCTACGGCAACCGAAGCCCTAAGTCAACGCATTGTCGCTTAACTCGTTGAAGGAGGTGGCGGAGGGGACAGGACTCGAACCTGCATAGCCTTTCGGCCGGCGGTTTTCAAGACCGCTGCACTACCATTATGCGACCCCTCCGCAAGTAACCAGCCACAGATGAACGCAGATAAGCGCGGATCATAACGGCCGGAAGAGCAATATAACCCAACCCTGGTCGCAGACAGAAGACGACGCGAGCTAGAGCTCTAATTTTGAGCTTTTTTCTGTTTGAAGTCGTTGCGACCCGTGCGCAGCAAATTCCAATTTTCTTGTTTACTTGAGCATTCTGGGCGGACAAACGATCCACGAAATCACACAAAAGTTCGTGTAAGTTCGTGGATCCGCTTATCTGCGCTGATTTGTGGCTGATTTGCCTCAGCGGTTTGCGCGCTTCAAGATTAAAGGTCTAAGATCAAATCACCAGCATGCGCGTAACTATCGGCCAGATCAACACCATCAACGGCGACTACGCAGCGAATACCGCCGGTATCATTCGCGCGATCGAACAAGGCAAAGCAGACCGTTCAGATCTGGTGGTCGTGCCGGAAGTGTGCATCCAGGGATATACCTCCCTCGACTGGTTTCTCGACCGCGACTTTGTGCGCTCGTCTCTGAAACCCTTGGACGAGATCATCGCAGCCACCGAGGGAATCACCACAGTAGTCGGAACCGTGCGGCCCTCGGGACTGAGTGACGGTCGCCGCCTATATAATTCAGCGGCGATCATTCGCGATCGGAGGCTGTTGGGTTTTGCCGACAAGACGCTCCTGCCTGAATACGACGTCTTTGACGACCCACGCTACTTCGAGCCGGCGCGCGAACATCATCTCTTTAAAGTCGAGAATTACAATCTCGGCGTCGCCGTGTGCGAAGACTTCTGGAACGACAAGACGTTCTGGCGCGAGCGACTCTACAGCAATGATCCGGCCGACGAGCTGATTCACATGGGCTCGCAAATCCTGGTCTCGATCAATGCTTCGCCTTTCAATAAAGGCAAGATGCGGCAGCGGTGCGCGATGGTTTCGCACCGCGCGAAAAGCGCCGGTTTGCCGATCGTTTTTGTGAATCTGGTCGGCGGGAATGACGGGATCATTTTTGATGGCGCCAGCATCGTGGCTGATTGCGAAGGCAAGATTGTTCTGCAAGCACCACCGTTCGAAGAGTTTTTCGGCACCGTCGATCTGGAGTGCGGAGTGGCCGACGAGCGGTGCTTGCCGGGAGATGATATTGAGACGGTTCGCCGCGCGCTCGTACTCGGTATTCATGACTATGCGCGCAAGAACGGATTCACTTCCGCCGTGCTCGGGCTTTCGGGCGGCATTGATTCGGCGATCGTGGCCGCTCTGGCCTGCGAAGCTCTGGGAAAAGAAAACGTTCTGGCCGTCATGATGCCTTCGCCCTACTCCTCACGTTCCAGCATTGAAGATTCGCTGGAGTTGGGACGCAAACTGGGTATGAATGTGATCGAGCGCCCGATCGTCGAGCCTTTTCGCGTGATGCTGAAAGAGTTGGGTTTGAAGGCTCCGACTGGAGAAGGAAGTTCGCACGCAGCCGAGAATTTGCAATCGCGCCTGCGCGGAAACATTCTGATGACGATCTCAAACGACGAAGGCCGGCTGCTGCTTTCGACAGGAAACAAATCCGAGCTGGCGCTTGGTTATTGCACTCTGTATGGCGATACAAATGGCGGGCTCGCGGTCATTGGCGATGTGTTGAAAACTGAAGTTTACGAGTTGGCGAGAAACTTTAATAAAGACGCTGAAGTCATGCCGCGCTCGATCATTGAAAAGCGGCCATCAGCGGAGCTCGCGCCGAATCAGTATGACGATCAATCGCTGCCGCCTTACGACAAGCTGGATCCGATCCTGGCAATGTATTTTGAGCAAAAGGCGACGCCCGAAGAGATCATTGCTATGGGTCACGAGTCGAACCTGGTCTATGACATTCTCAACCGCGTTGAATCGCCGGCGAATGAATTCAAGCGCCGGCAATTGCCGCCAACTCTAATCATTTCGCGGAATGCCATCGGCATCGGCCGTCGTCGTCCCATAACCCACCATTACCGTCGCGTGCCCCCCCCCGGCTCCGTAAATTGTTCTAAGCATGATCCACGAAATCACACGAAATAAAAGAACGAACATTTCGTGTCATTTCGTGGATCGATTTGTTTTTCGACTTGCCTCCGACCGCAGTGGTGACGCAAAATCGTGTCATCCTCCGCAAGACTAAATTTGACTTTTGAGATATCATGATGATCAAAACTCTTTGCTCATTGCTTGCCGTGCTCGCAGCGCTATTGCTGCTTCATCCTTCAGACATAACAGTTGGTAAGGCTTTCCCGCTACAGGGAAATGACCCACCAAAAGTCTCTGAAGCTGAGGCAAAGGCGTTGACGGCAATTAACGCCGCGCCCGACATCACGGCGAAACTCACTGCCGCGGAAGAGTTTGTTCAAAAGTATCCAAAGAGCGCAGCCCTGCCACAGCTGGCCGAAAACCTGGCCATCGAGATCACGAAGGTCACAGATGCAACGCAAAAGCTGGCCCTCGCGGACAGGTTTCAAAAAGCTTTTCATAACGACAAGGCGATGGCGATAATCCAGTCTGCCAGGCTTGACGCATACATGGCAACAAATAAGTTCGACGAGGCGTTCACTGTTGCTGAAGCGATTCTGGCAAAGGACCCGGAAGAAGTGCATACGATGGTGCAAATGACTTTTGCCGGCACCGATGAAGCCAAGAAAGGAATTGCGACTCACTTGGAGAAGACTCGGCAGTATGGCTTGAAAGCGATCGAGCTGATCGAGGCAAACAAGAAGCCCGCAAGTATGGACGAGGCTTCCTGGACCACACACAAAGCCGCCCTGCCGCTTTTGTACCAGCAAACGGGAATCCTGGCGATGATCACGAAGAACCCCGAGGATGCCAAAGCCCGAATAAGTAAATCGATCGCTTTGAAGCCGGACGATCCTTCGAGCCATGCCATCATGGCTTACCTTATCAACAGCGAGTATGTCCAACTGGCGACGGCCTACAAAACGATGCCCGAAGGCAAGGAAAAAGAGGAGACGCTGAAGAAGCTGGAAGGAATGATCGACAGCATCATCGATGCCTATGCCCATACTGTTGCGCTGGCAATCGGCAAACCCGAGTATCAGCCTGTGCTGCAACAGGTCATGCCGGATCTAACGAGCTACTACAAATATCGGCATAATCAATCGACCGAGGGACTACAGCAGTTGATCGATAAGTACAAGCCTCAGTCGGCAACAAAGCCGTAACCACGAAATCACACGAACGAAATCAAACGAACGAAATCAAACGAACTGACACGAAAAATACCCTCTATTATTTCGTGTGGTTTCGTGGATCATGTCTTCGAAATTTACTTTGAAGGAGATCTTGGATGTTTGTTGGAGCGCGAAAGCGAATCATTGGTGGTTTCCTGCTGTTAATCAGCCTTGTCACGGTAGTCGCTGCGCAAAATCAATCAAAGACTGAGCCCCTGCCAAAACTGTTATCGGTGCGCGAACAACAGGAACTGCGGGAGCGTTGGTTGCAGAAACGGCTCGACACCATGCTCCTGCCCATGATGCGGCAACAAAAGATCGACATGTGGATTGTGACCAACGAAGAGTTTCATCCCGAGCCGGTTGTCCCTTACATCGCGCCGCCACTTCCTTATCAAGGACGTCGTGATTTCTTTATCTTTGCAGATCGCGGCGGCGACAAACTCGATCGTATTGCCCTCGTTCGTTATCCGGAAGAACACTTGAAAAAGTTTTTCGAGGTCGTGAATCCACCGGGAAAGGATATCAGCGCGACTCTACGACGGCTGGTTGAAGAACGCAGTCCCAAAACAATCGCGCTCAACATGGGAGGAACACGAGGCGCCACGAATGGTCTCACTCATGATGCTTACAAGTATCTGACCGAGACCCTCGGACAGGAATATGCCTCGCGCTTCGTTTCTGCCGCGCCGCTAATCATCGAATACATGGACACGCGCTTGCCTGAGGAACTCGAACCATATCGAGTGGCGGTGGCGCTCACCGACATCTTGACGCAGCGCGCGTTTTCAAACGAAGTGATAACCCCGGGGAAGACCACCGTTGGCGATGTGCGCTGGTGGTTTCTGCAACAGGTCAGCAGCTTTGGTCTTGACGTGTGGTTCCAGCCGGATTTGCGTATCCAGCGACAGAATCAAGAGACAGGCAAGACACAGCAGTTTCTCAGCGTTGCCGCAGAGTCGGTTGTCATTCAGCGTGGAGACGTGATCCACATCGATTGCGGTCTTAACTATCTGGGTTTAAGCACAGACTGGCAAAAGATGGGTTACGTACTGCGCGAAGGCGAGAAGGACGCACCTGAGGGTCTGAAGAAAGCGCTGACGAATACAAATCGCCTGCAGGACAATCTGTTTACTCACATAAAGCCCGGAGCGAAGGGTTTCGAAGTCTACGATGCCACGATGGCTGACATGAAGAACCAGGGCATCGAGGCCATGATCTATTCTCACTCGGTGGGTAATCAGGGACACGCGCTCGGGGCGAGCATTGATTTCCGCCGCCCCGCAGCGGGCGCGCCTTTGGAACCGCCGTTTCGAGAGTGGTCCTATACTTCGATTGAACTGAACACGAGCACTCCGGTGGCGGAATGGGGTGGCCAAAAGGTAACGATAATGATGGAGGACGATGCGTACCTGACCAAAGATGGAATGAAGTGGTTTCGTCCCCGCCAGACTGCGTTCTATTTGATCCGATAAGGAGGGGTTCACGAAGCATAGCGGGCGTAGACAGATTTCGTTTTTTCAAGAAAGTCGCGTCGATCTACAACGTAGTAAAGCCTCACGGCCCCCGTTCCCGCCAACTCGTCAACAATTTTCTCGAGCACTTCGAACTGATCACGCTCGGTGATACCGCGCGCGTCGAGATATCCCCCGTAACGCAACCGTCGTATCAACTCAAGCAACGTCAAACGGCCCGCCAGCGTGCGACCGCCATGCTCATGCGAACGGCTCAGCAGGTATTGGACCAGCAGGGCTTCATTGTAGAGTGCGCGCGCAAGAAACAGACGCGTCCCTGACTGCTCCCAACCTTCTGTAAGCTGGGTTGAACGTTTCACTGCGCGCACTCCGGCAAAGATCTCCGCCCAGTTCGTTTTTGGCTCGCGCCTTTCAAGCCAGGCTCGCGTCGCGTCCAAGAGCCAACTGTCAGCCTCCAGATCGAGGTTAAGTCTCAAGGTGTCGAGCCAGTCGAAAAAAGCAGCGCGGCGGTCCGACCTGACTTCCAGCAGCCGGAACTGTTCATTGGTCTTGGGTAATTGTTTGACCAGCGCCCGCCGCGCGGTGTCCGCCGACTTGATCCCTTCAATACAAAACGTATCCAGCCGGGAATGCCAGCGCTTGGCTGCATCGCAATAGGGGCAATGTGGATTCTTTTCGTCGGTATCGAAAAAGGGGCGCACCGCTTTGCGCGAGGTCAACTCAGTGATGCTAGGTGAGTAGTTTCTGATTTCGGAGTAGGCCTTCCGCGGCGCCAGGCCCAGTTGTTTGGTGAAGATGTCGAAGATGCAGGCGAGACAAACTACTGTGGTGAACTCGGTCACCGTGCCAGGTGGAAATCCGCTCAAATCGAGGTCCTGCTTCTTCTTGCCGGAAGCCATTTTGATTAACTCAGCTGAAAAGTTTTGCGGAGCCAGTGGATGTATGGCATAAGAAAGTGACAATTTCCTGTTTTCCTAAGCAGGTTTTTTTGCGAGTAAACAAATCTATCCACGAAATCACACGAAACCGAAAAACAAAGTCACACGAAATGTTCCTCTATTTATTTCGTGTGATGCGCGTGGATCATATCTTAGGTTTTGGTTGCGGCTCTGCTGTGCTGTGTAATCCGTGGCTAAATTATTCTTACGCTCAACTCACGGACACAAGCTGTGACTGCAAACCTTCATCGGTGTGGCCCACAGCTAAATCCAGCTCCCCTTCAACATCTCCCGTGCCGCCCGATAGTTTCGTGAAATCAAAGAGTCGTTCGTCAAGCAGGTGTGAAGGAACCACGTTACGCAACGCCCTGTGCATGGATGCCCGGATGTAGGGTATCTCACCTTCGAGCTGCAAAACCAACTGGTTGATTCGAGCCCGTTTCAAGTTGGCTTGCGAGCCGCAAAGATCACAGGGAATGATCGGAAAGTTTTCCTCGGCGGCGAATTTCGCGATGTCCAACTCGCGGCAATAGGCCAGCGGCCGAATAATGGTGTTGCGACCGTCGTTGGACCGCAGGACGGGCGGCATCGTCTTGAGCGTCCCCACGTAGAAAAGATTCAACAGAAAGGTCGTAACTATGTCGTCAGCATGATGACCGAGGGCAATCTTGTTGCACCGCTCTTCGACTGCGACGTTGTAAAGAATTCCCCGTCGCAGGCGTGCGCAAATAGAGCAGTAAGTTTTCCCAGCCGGCACCAAACGCTTGACGATGGAGTAGGTATCA
The DNA here is from genome assembly GCA_035644135.1 of Pyrinomonadaceae bacterium. Lineage (GTDB taxonomy): Bacteria > Acidobacteriota > Blastocatellia > Pyrinomonadales > Pyrinomonadaceae > PSRF01. Next base: position 26,312 of record DASQPD010000143.1, on the reverse strand, counting down.
CTCTCGACGATTCGAAAGGGAAGACCACGCGCGCTGAGATATTCCGGCAGAACGTGTGCAGGAAAGCCAGGTTGTTTTTGATCGAGATTTACTGCGAGCAACTCAAAGCGCACTGGCGCGCGCCGCTGTATATCGAGCAAGAGTTCCAAAAGCGTATGGCTGTCTTTGCCCCCGGAAAGACACACCATGATTCGATCGCCATCTGCGATCATTGCAAAGTCTTCGATTGCTTCGCCGATGTGACGGAGCAGTTTCGTCCTGGTCTTGCTTTCCACGAACATCGCCTCGAGTTTTCTGCTTTCATCAATCAGGATGCCATTTTGGTGGCGCGGTTGACAAATGTGCAACCCATCCACCGAATCAGATTCAGATCAGGCACTCATGCAGAAAATCCGAAGGTCACCAGCTTAGTGCCGATTCCTGCCAACTGGGTCTCAAACCTGGTCGGATCCCCCAGACAGAATGGTCCTGGACCAGAGAACACCTGGTATCCCCCAAAGAAAATCTCAACTTACGCCGGTGCCAGGCGCAGAAAAGCCTTGTCGGATCAAACGACAGTGTGGTAACTTGGCCGAAAACTAAACGAGTCCTGCTCTCCCCGCGGCATCAAGAAGCCTGGGTTAGCGCAGAATTTCAATCTCACAACTCAATACAACAGAACCAGGCGGAATCCACTACCAGATCTCGACGGAGAGTCTCCGATGCTCGAAGTTAAGAGAAAGACTGATGCCCCTCAGCGTGCCAGGCACGCCGTAGTCAGAACCCGAACACTTGCCCCAGCCACGCCTGCTTCCCACGTAGACACTATCAATGGGCGAAAGCCATCAGTTTTGGCACCCGGAACGCGCAACACCGCCCCACGTCCGGTAACGCCCACAACCAGGGAGTTTCAGACAAAAGTTCCCGTGATAACCGGCGAAGTTAACTTTCGTGGCTCGATTCCTGTCGATGGCTACCTTTCTGGACAACTGGGAGGCAGCAGTGGTTGCCTTAGTGTCAAGCAAAAACCAAATGCGACCTGCGGGGCCAACCCGGAATTGCTCGGGGACCTCTCTTTTCGCGATGCTCTGCGGGTAAACGGGCACATTGCAGGCACTGTTAGTTCGAGTGAGGGAACCCTGATCGTCGACGTCGGCGCGAGAGTCGATGCCCATATTAACGTTGCCGTCGCGATGATTGGTGGCGAGGTTAACGGTGATATTATCGCGCGCGAAAGGGTTGAAGTCGGCCCGGTTGCCCGGATCCGCGGCAATATTTGGACGAGAGCAATTATCATCAAGGATGGCGCGATTTTTGAGGGTCTCTGCAGGATGATCGACCCGGATTAAAAACGCAGGATGGCGCGGCACTCGCAGAAAATAAACTTGTCGGTTACATTTTAATTGCGGGGGTAGACACTGGAAGGCCAGTTTGTCTATGATGGACATCCGCTTTTGAGCGGTTGACCACTCAAGGCTAGCCTTCAAAGCTAGTAGACAATCCACGAACAAAAGGAAAGCGCGTCGTTTTGTTGCTAATACTGGCCGACGGCACCATGTGACTAAACTCTTCGCGCCCCCAAATTACGGAGGTTACTAATGCTGAGGATAGGAAAGAATCCCAAGGATCAAGAAGAGAACGAAAACCAGACCCACAAGCAGGAGGTGCCCGACTACTCCACCCCCAAGCCCTACGCTCCCTACCAGGCCACGCCAGCAGAAGCCAAACCGGCCAACGACAATGCATCAGCCAGCTCCCGGGCGATGACCGAAAGCGAGACAATCGCTCGAGACATCAAAGAAGGAACACTCGGTGGATTCGTCGGCGCCGGAACCCTGGTCACTGGGGAGGCGAACTTTAAGGCTATGATGAGGGTTGATGGCCACCTTTCGGGACGCGTCAGTTCCAGCAGTGGCACTCTTATCGTTGGTGCCAACGGTAAGGTTGATGCAAACATCGAAGTCGCGGTCGCTATCATTCACGGGACAATCAATGGCGACATCATTGCTACGCAGCGACTCGAGCTCGGGCGCGCGGCCAAGGTGAACGGGAACGTTCAAACACCTTCACTGATCATCGAACAGGGAGCGGTATTCGAGGGCAGTTGTAAAATGCTCCAGATGAGTGCGGCGAAGGACAAGGCCAACAAGAGACTTCCTGATGAGAAGGCGCTTGATACCTCAAGCTTGAAGCCAATCAGTGCCGATGGTCCGAAACCGAAGCCGACGGAGATTTCCACGGTCTCGGGAACCGTTAGTTAAGTTCTTCCTCTCCCGCGCGGAGTTTCGAAAAAATTTTAGAAGGCGCTTCGCCAGACGCGCGCGAAGCGCCTTTGTGTTTTTTCGAAGACTTGAAATCTGAAATAGATTTGAGATCTGGCATTTGAGATTTGAAATAAATTTGAGATTTGAAATTATTTGAAATGAATCTGAGATCTGAGATCTGAGATAAATTTGAGATTTGAAATAAATTTGAGATTTGAAATTATTTGAAATAAATCTGAGATCTGAGATCTGAGATCTGAGATTATCTGAGATCTGAGATCTGAGATCTGAGATTCGACTTTCATCCTTGACACAACCCCACTTACTCGCTGATACATAAAGCGCAACTCCCTACTTCAAACGCAATCAAGAAAGCCAGGTTTCCCGATCCACACCTATTTCATGATCAAGATTCTGAATAGCTCCCGACCAACGTCGATAACTCTCAGCGTTGCCGCAGTTTGCCTAACTGCAATCGTATCCTCTGCTGCTCTTGCCCGCGCGCAAACCGCCAAGCCTGGTTCTACCCAGGACACGCTAATCCGCATTTTGCGTGCAGAAGACGAACGACGATGGGATAACGAGCTACAGCAATTGATGAGTGATCAAGACGTGGATGTACGAAGACGGGCCGCCCTGGCAGCCGGGCGTATCGGCGATGAGGGTGCGGTACCGGCATTGATAGCGCTGCTTCAGAGCGAGAGCCACGAAAACGTTAGGGAAATGGCAGCCTTTGCGCTCGGCGAGATCGAATCGGCCAACGGCGCGAGCGCGCTGGTCACCTTGCTCGCAGATACCAAACAACCGGGCGTCGTGCGGGCGCGAGCCGTCGAGGCCCTGGGCAAGATTGCCGCGAGTCTCCCCGCTGATCAGGAAAAACGAAGGGGCGAACTCAATGCAGTAATCCTAAACGTTCTGAAGTTCGAGGCAGGACGCAGATCTGCGCCAGACGAGCAGACCATTCTGTTGGGACTGACCGCAGCGTTGCGAGCAAAGGTCGCAGATGCCGGACAGGTAATCGCCGAATTTCTGAGTTATTCAAGTCCGCGAGTGCGTGCTGACGCGGCAAACGCCCTCAGTCGACTGCGCTTGAAGGATGGTGCAGACAAACTTAGAGAGTTGCTGGTAAGAGATCCCGATGCCATCGTACGCGCAAATGCGGCCAGAGCTCTGGGGGCCGCCGAAGACAAACAGTCATTCGACGGTTTGCTCGATCGGGCAATAAATGATCCTGACCTGCGTGTGCGTGTAAGCGCGATTCGGGCCCTTGCGTCATTGAAGGATTCGCGGGCCACCCAACCGTTGCTTAATCGTGGCGGAATTTTGGGCAAGGCTGATCTACGAAATCGTCCGCGCGAAGCCAATGAGCTGCTGGAAATTGGCGTGACCCTGGGGCGGGTTTTGCAAGGAACTGAAAACCAGGATGCTATTGGTTGGTTACGAACTGTTCGTCCAGGATTTGGCTATGCCGCCCCGGAGCTGGAAATTGCGTTCGCACGCATATCTCCGCGTGCCTATTTGCAGGATCTAGGCTCGGAGTTGCCACAACAAAGACGCGCTCAAAAGTTACTGCCAGTGCAATGGAAAATGAGTGCCAGCGTGTCACAAGGCCTGGCGGAGATTGCCGCCTTACCCCCAACCTTCAAAGATCGGAGCATACTCGTCTCACAGGCTGAGAGTCTTCTCCGCATGATGCTCGAGTACCGCATCGCCGGGCTAAAAAACAAGACCCTGGTCGCTATTCATTCGCAATATGCAATTCCCGATCTACTTCGGGCCCTTGCGGCTTTCAAGCCGAAGGATCTCGCAGAAGTACTTCGGACTGAACTGCATGCCGAAGACGTAATAATTCGCAGCGCTGTGGCGGACTTGTTGGGCGAGCTGCCCCCAGATGAAGCGAATGCCGCCGCGCTGGTTCAGTCACTCCCCACAGCAATAAAGGACGAGATGAACGACGCGGCTCTCTCAATCCTCGATTCATTGGGTAAGCAGAAGACTGCGGCAGCCAATGAAGCCATCAAAAGCGCTCTCGATTCTCCTGATCACCTGATTCGGCGACGGGCAGTTGCCTTGTTAAAGACCAATGGGGTTGGGGATTTTTCGGCGCGCATTGGCACGGTCAAAACGCAAAACACCATGGTTGATTACAAACGCGCGCTGGACCGCATTGGCAGCACCCGCGCGACCGTCGTGACGTCCAAAGGCTCTTTCGTAATTGAGTTCCTTTCCGCCGATGCTCCGCTTACCGTGGATAATTTCGTTCGCCTGGCAAAGAGAGGGTATTTCAACGGGCAAATCGTTCCCCGCGTAGTGCCAAACTTTGTAGTTCAGGCCGGTGATCCGCGCGGGGACCAAAATGGTGGCCCGGGTTATTCAATCCGCTGCGAAATAAACGAGATACCCTACGACCGAGCAGCCGTCGGCATGGCCTTGTCGGGAAAGGACACCGGCGGTTCGCAGTGGTTTGTCACGCATTCGCCGCAACCCCATCTCGATGGCGGTTACACTGTTTTTGGCCGGGTAGTGTCCGGCATGGAAGTGGTGGATGCCGTTGTACGTGGCGATATTCTTCGTTCTGTGACAATAATAGAGCGGCCCCCAGCCAAGCCCCGAAAATAAATCACCCTCGCAACGCGTTTCGGTAGTAATGAGGTTATCTTTGCGACATCCCAGTATTACTTGTGGTCTGTGCCTTGTCGCGCTTGCTGCGGCGGTCGCGACCTCATTCGCAACAGGAGCACTCAACCAGGCCCCGACAACTAAATCCGGAACTGAAACAGCCGATCGTCACCGATACACGATCGAGCTCAACGTCAATTTCGATGCCCTCACTTACACCGGCAGTCAACGTGTGCGCTGGATCAACCACGGCGACAAGTCAGCGGCAATCATTTACTTCCATCTCTATCCGAATTTGCGCACCGGAGATTCGGCAGTCCTCAGCGCTCCGCCGGCAGGATCGAACGGTACCGTCGCCGACGAACCCAAGCTTGAAGTGATCGAAGTGCTCGATGCTGCAGGTGGACCACTTTCGTATTCTCTTGACGATCAAGGCGCCACCCTGCGTGTAAACCTGCGCGAACCGGTGGCCTCGGGTGCAGCGACGGAAATGGCTTTGCGCTTCAGGGGCTCTGTTCCCGAGATCGATCCGGAAGAGACTGGACTCGCAACGCACATAGTGAAGCAAGTCAGTGCGGCAATCCGATCTGAGAAAGAAATTCGTCGAGCGCGCGATATCAACTTTCGCTGTCGAGGTGTAATGCTGCTGGGAACCTCCTACCCTGTTTTGGCCGTGCATGATGGCGACGACTGGCGCAGGAAACCCGAAGCCACGGTAGGCGACATTATTTTCAGCGAGGCTGCGGATTATAAGGTGACGGTTGCGACGGCGGAGGGTGTAAACGTTTTCGCACCCGGGTCTGAGATCGCAAATACTGAGGGTGGCGCAAGAAAAACCTTCAATGCTTCAGCTTTGCGTGATTTTGCGGTTCTTCTTGGCCGCGGCATCCGTTCAGAGAAAGCGGAAGTCGATGGAACGACCATCTCATCGGTATTTCTCCCGGAGCACGAGCGGGTCGGCAAACGCGTTCTAAGCATTGCCAGCTCCGCGTTACGGACTTTCACCTCGGCGTTTGGCCGACTGCCTTTCAAGGACATTAAGATTCTTGAAGCTCCGCTGGTGGCGGGCCTTGGCAGTACTGAATTCTCGGGCTTCAACGTAATTGCCAGCGCTTTCTATGTCGACTTTGATTCGCCCGGCATGCGCAATCTGCCGGAAATCATTAGAGAACAGCGACCCGCAGTCGAGGAGAGCCTGGAATGGACTGCCGCCCACCTGACCGCTCACCAGTGGTGGGGCACGGCAGTGGGTAATGATCCCGCGCGCGAGCCTGTTTTGGATGAAGCCTTATCGTGTTGGTCAGCGCTGCTCTACTACAGGCAGGCATATGGAGAGGAAAAGGCCGCTGCCGTTCTCGATGATCAGGTTCGCGGAGTTTATCGACTGTATCGGACCTTTGGCGGCGACGACATGGACGCCGATCGTCCCTCCCATGATTTCCGCAACACATTTCAGTACGCAGCGATAGTTACGGCCAAGGGGGGCCTGATGTTTGCGGAGCTACAGCGGCTGCTTGGTCAGGAGAGAATCTTTGTGGCACTGCGCAACTACTATCAGGCCAACCTTTTTGAAATCGCGGAGCTGGACGATCTGCGCGGTGCGTTGATAGCCGAGTCTCCGATTGAACAAAGAAGGACCGTAGCGCGTACATTCAGCCGCTGGCTTTCAGCCAAGCGCGGCGACGAGGATATTGCCGTTCCCGATGCGGAGCTGGCGAATTCTTTGGGACTACCCAGCAAGCCGGTACAACAAAAAGGCGGCGACAGAAATGCGTTTACCGCCTTCGCCAAGCTGGGAAAGTTTTTCTGGCAACAAATGACACGAATTCGTTGAAGGAAATCGATGCAAGCCTACAAGCGGGATGACGACGCAATACTGCGACCATCAGGAAGCGAATTGCGAACAAGCGCAGTCAGGTTTCAGCGAGTAATAAATGCCCAGCCAGGCGCTGTCGAGGAGAGCCTGGAACGTTTAAGCTGGTTAATGGATGATCTCTTTCGCGTCCCCGTTCTGGGCTGGCGCATCGGGCTCGACGCCATTCTGGGCCTTATCCCCGGCTTTGGCGACACCGCAACCTCTCTGGTTTCATTCTATATTCTGACCTCGGCAGTTCGCTATCGTGTGCCGAAAATTACCCTGCTCAGGATGGGGTTAAATATCGGTATTGACTACGTTCTGGGATCATTTCCTGTGGTGGGCGATGTGTTTGACGCGTGGTGGAAGTCGAATCACATGAACGTGGATCTGCTGCGGCGACGCGCGCGAGTAACGGCTTCCGAAGCGAAGCACGGACGACTTAGTGATTGGCTTTTTGTGGGCGTGATCATCTTGTTGCTGGTGGGATTGGCGGTGGGCGCAGCGGCCGTTAGTCTTTATCTGATTGTCTTGGTCCTGCGAGTTCTATCCGGCCAGGGTTAATGGCACACGGCGAGAAGAAGGGGAATACATTAGCCGCAGATAAACGCAGATAACGCGGATCAGAACCAGGACAGGAGTTGCGTCCGCAGGCTTCTTAAATGTTTATGTTCTGATCCGCGTTTATCTGCGGCTAAGCTAATTGTTCTGAGCTAGCCAGTAACCGGTCAAGCGCCGATTTCAACATATCGAGGCCGCGCTCTCCAGCGGCGAAACTCTTCAACTTTCCTTCACTGTCGAATAAATAATACGCCGGTACAAACCCCTGATCGTTTTGAAAAGCTTCTTTAAGCTTGTGCTCATTGTCGATGGCGCACACCTCGATGATGTTGTGCTGGGCAATCGCTTCGCGCACCGCTTCAACGTCTGTGTCCGCCTCGTAACGAGGCATGTGCACTGCAATCACCCGTAATCCGGCAGCTTCCAATTCGTCGCGCCACTGAGCCACACGGGGCAGGTTTTCTTTGCAGGTGCCGCAACTAACTGACCAAAAGTGGACCAGTGTCGGGTGCCCTTTGGCCTGTGCTTCGGCATGCGCTTGCGTGCCGCCGAACCATTCGGTTGCCCCACCGAGCTCAGGTAATGCCGTTCCAATTCTCAATGCCATTTAAATTGATTTCCCCCTTGCGAGCTGTAAGCCAGCGGATGTCAAGGCGCTGAAACGAGCGAGAGCGAACCTGCCAGAGATTTCCATTTCCTACTCATCATTCGACCTCAACTCGAACCACCCAATGACAAATGAAAAATGAAAAACGATAAATGGAAAAATGGGTCTTAAAGACAGGTCCGCCCCCCTCCAACTTCGATTAAGCATTAATCGTCTTCTGACCCGGCTTCCATTCGGCCTGGCAAAGCCCGCCTGTTTGTAAAGCCTGGATTACGCGTAGTGTTTCTTCCGCCGAGCGCCCAACATTCAGATCATGAACAACCTTGTAGCGCAGAACGCCTTCCGGATCGATCACGAACAAGCCGCGCAGGGCGATTCCTTTGTCCTCGATCAACACGCCATAATCGCGCGCGACTGCCTTGGTTACGTCTGAACCCAGCGGATATTTTAGACCTTCCACCCCGCCTTTATCGCGAGAAGTCTTGAGCCAGGCGCGGTGCGAATAAACGGAATCCGTGGATACGCCAATCACTTCCGCTCCGATACCTTCAAATTCCTCGTAGCGATCGCTAAACGTCGTTAATTCCGTCGGACAAACAAAAGTGAAGTCCAACGGATAGAAAAGAAGTACGAGCCATTTGCCTCTGTAATCTGCCAGCTTGACATTCTCGTTGAGCTTTTCAATGTTTCTGGTCGAGGCCATATTGAAATCCGGCGCCGGCTGGCCCACCATCGCTCGTTCTACTGCCATTGCTGTTGCTGCTGTCATTTTCCCTCCAGTTTCGATTTTAGAAAGTTTCCCACCGATTAAGTGCGTTCTCGCCCCAGGAGATTGGTCCTAATCTTTTGCTCGACAATCGGGGCATAAGCCGCGCAGAGTCAGGTGAACCGACTCTGGCTTGAACTTTGACTTACGGGCCGCGGCTCGCATGAGACCTGCCGCTTCCGGCAGATCAAAATCCGAAAGCCTGCCACACTCCGTGCAAATTGCGTGGTCATGACGCTCGGTTTCGCGGTCATAGCGGCTGGCGTTGTCACCAAACTTGATCTCGTGCACGAGCCCGGCCTCTTTTAGATACCGCAACGAGTTATAGACTGTGGCATAACTGATGCCCGGCAAGCGTTTACTTGCCGCCGCAAAGATCTCGCTCGCCGAGGGGTGATCCTCTCGTTCGCGGATCACCTGGAGCACGGCCTGACGCTGCCGCGTCAGCTTTTGTTCCGGCATCTGGTTCTCTCGGGCTTTGCGCATGATACCTAAATTTAGACTAATTCTAAATCAGAGTCAAGCGGGCCTATAAAATGATACTGGTTCAGGGCAAACTGAACCAGTATCTATGAAATGACAAATGAGATATGGAAAATGATTGCTTTCAAACTTGAATGCCATTCAAGAATCACGTCATAGAGTTCGGTGGCGAACGGCGTAGCCAATAATGTTGTCTACGTAACTCTTGAAGGGTGGGCAGGCTAGTTGATGATGACTCAGGAGTCTTTGTGCCTCACTCGAGGCGTAGGACTGCCGCAGAAAGAAATACGGTACGGCGTGATGTGGCAAACCGCTAATCCTCGGGGACGGTGGCAGCATCAGCGTAAATTGAACGAGTCCGGGCGGTACGGTAATGAGGGCTCGCCGGCCGCAAATGCTTTCAGCGATGGTGTTGAAAAGCTCGCGCGTCGTAAGCGGCTCCGGATCCGCCAGCTGCAGGGTCTTTCCTAGAGCCTGCGCATCCTCGGCGAGTGCGGTAAGGCTATTTACCACAAAGTCAACAGGTACCAGATTTAGGGTTACTTCTTCGTTGCCTATGTTCAAGGTTGACAGCAAGCGTGGGGCTTTGAGCAGGTAATGAATTAGATAGTAGACGCCATCGTACTTTGCGGTTTCGCCCGTTTGTGAATCGCCACAAACAACTGCCGGCCGGTGAATCGTCACCGGTAGAGCATGCTTGAGAGCTTCCACTTCCAGCTCTGCAAGATATTTTGACTCCTCATAATAATTCCGAAATCCAGCATCGTGGCGCAATTCCGCTTCACGAATAACGCCTTTACGTTTTCCTGCTACATAACAGGTCGAGACATAATGATAGTGCCTCAGGAGCGGCAACGAGCGCACAAGCTTATTTATATTGCGTGTTCCTTCCAGGTTCACACGCAGCGCTACCTGCTGAGTAACTGCCAGATCATAGATAGCGGCGAGATGGAAAACCAGCGTTGTCTCTGCCCGCAGGGTTTCGAGGTTACCGGCGGATAATCCCAGATTTGGTTCAGTTATGTCGCCTTCGGCTATACGAAAGTCATGACTATCCCTGCCCGTTTCCCGGGCAATCTCATTGATTTCCCGAGCCGCCCGGTCACGAAGTGCCGGCTGCACTAGAAAAATGAAACGCTCATAGTTTTGTGCGAGGCGGTGCACCAAGCGGCTCGCAATGAAACCTGGAAACCCTGTCAGGAAAATTGTATTGCTCATTTATAGCTCTGTCGTTCTTCGATGCTAGCCGCCATTTCGGAAAGCAGTCAAATGAAGCGTTCAGCGCTCGAATGCAGACTCTATTCGCCTTCTGCGCATGTGGCATTTCGTGTGATGCGCGTGGATCATGTCTAAGGTTACGGTAGAAGAACCCATAGCACGTTAGTCGTTTTGCGAAAACAGTGAGCAACTCCCAAAGCCTAAAAATTGAGGCAAACGCAGATCGCCCCGTATAATCAGCAAACTACATCCTCGTGAGGAGATTGATTTTGCTGACTACGAATCCGCCGAGATTGACATACCAAATGAACCCTAACCTACGATTACGGCTTCGCACCTTACCAGCATTGATCGTTCTGTTTGTCGCCGTACTCTTCTCGGGCACAGTCGGGTCACAGGCCGATTGCCTCGTCAAAGTTACGCTGCTGCAACTCAATGACGTTTACCAATTCACTCCTGTCGATCACGGGGCTCGCGGTGGCATTGCCCGGGTGATGACTCTGAAGAAGGATGCCGAGAAAGAAAACCCCAATACGCTTTTTCTCCTTGCCGGCGATACCATTTCTCCCTCCGTAGAGTCGATCAAGTTCAAGGGGGCGCAAATGATCGAATCATGGAACACTGCCAAGCTGGACTACGCGACCTTTGGTAATCATGAGTTTGATTTCGGACCAACTGTGCTGAGTGAGCGCATGAAAGAATCGCGATTTGGCTGGTTGGCCGCCAACGTCATTGACAGAAAAACCGGAAAGCCCTTCGGGAATGCTCGAGCTTTTGTGATTCGAGAGTTCAATGGCGTAAAAGTTGGCATCTTTGGTCTCGTTCTCCAATCAACGAAGGTTGAATCGCGACCGGGTCCGGATGTCGATTTTCTTGACCCTTGCGAAACAGCGAAGGAAGTTGTGTCTCAGATCCACGATCAGGGAGCTAAGGTCGTTGTGGCCCTTACTCATCTCTCGATGGGTGAAGACAAGAAGGTGGCCCGTTGCGCAAATATTGATGTGATTATCGGCGGCCATGAGCACACCTTGCTCCAGTCTGCTGCCGGCGGAGCTCCTATCTTCAAAATGACCGCTGACGCGCGGGAACTCGGGAAGATCGACCTGAATATCTCGAAAGATACAGGACGCGTGGAAAGTATCGATTGGAAAGTGATTCCGGTAACGAACCAGATTCCTGAAGATCCTGAATTTGCTGTGGTCACGAACAAGTATGCCCGGCTGCTGCCTGAACTGGCGCGCGTGTTAGGCCGCACCAGTGTGCCGCTCGATGCTCGCAGCGCGGAAGGTCGAACCCGCGAGACTAACGTTGGCGACTTTGTTACGGATGCTTTGAGGAAAGCGACTGCCGCTGACGTGGCGCTGATCAACGGAGGCTCGATCCGCGCGGACGCCGTTATCAGCCCCGGCGTTTTGACGGTCAGAGATGTCCTTTCTATTCTCCCGTTCAAAAACAAGATAGTTAAGCTGGAAATCTCAGGAGCGACGCTGAGATCGGCCATCGAACATGGACTCAGTCGCAGCGCTGAAGATGCGGAGCCAGGCCGTTTCCCTCAAGTGTCCGGGATTCAATTCTCTTTCGATGCCAGTCGACCAGCCGGCACGCGTATTGTAGACATCAAGATAAACGGCGTCCCTCTGGATAATGACCGGAAATACACGATCGCCACGAGTAACTTCCTCTATGTTGACGGTGGAGACGGCTACACGATGCTGAAGGACTCGAAACTCCTGGTTTCGCCCGACAATGGACCACTGGATTCCGACATTCTGCAACGAGCGATCGCTTCAGTCCGGTCAATTGCGCCGCGAGTCGAAGGGCGCATCAAGCGCCTGGACCAGAGTCAACGGCCGCGGTCTGATTGTAACGAGTAGTAGGGTGCAAGTTGAGTCATGTACGAGGACGAATCACCGCCGGAAAAATACTACGCGAAACAGCTTTTCCATGAAGCGTACGAAGCCCAGCTCGCCGAGGATTATGAACAAGCCATTCGACTTTATAAGCGGTCGATCGAAACCTACCCGACTGCCGAGGCCCATACCTTCCTGGGCTGGGTTTACAGTTTTCAGCAGCGTTATGATGAAGCCATTGAAGAATGTCTCGAGGCTATCCGGGTGGATGAGACGCTGGGCAACCCATATAACGACATTGGCAGTTATCTATTGGCAAAGGGCGACTCTTATGGCTGTGTGCGCTGGTTCAGACGCGCGTTGCTGGCGCCTCGGTACGAGTCGTACGTTTTTCCCCACTACAACCTCGGTCGGGTTTACGAGATGCGACATAAATACCTGGATGCGGCCAGGCATTACGGGCTCGCGCTGGAACAGCAACCCGGCTTCGGCGATGCAGCTGCGGGTCTCCGGCGGATGCAGACCAGATTGAACTAGGCCGTAAATAAAATGCGAAGGAATCTAACTTGATAAAGACCTCATGGATGCTGCTCATTATTGGCGCTTTTACTGCAATGTACGTGATTTGCGGACGCGCAGACTCTTGGGCTCTGCCGGAGCCAACGAAGTATTATTCGTCTGACAAGCAGTATTACATCGAAATCCTCCCGCGGAAGCTTGAGAGTCAGATGAAATACTTCGACGATAAGGTTGAGGGCCGCGAGCCAGCCGGTTCTGCAAAAGGCCTGAAAGACAACTTCTGCAAGGGAGTGTTTTACAAGCGGAACGAGAAGCTCGAGTACCGCGGTCAGTTAGTTCAATATATTGGGGCAAGGGTCATTACCTCGATGAAAAGAACGACTGCGTTGTTCTGAAAGTAGTTTCAAGTTGGAGCGGTAATCTTGATGAAATGCCGGAGTACAGAAACGTTAGAATTAATCTGAAAACAGGCGTCGTGATTGGGCCACCGCAACTCGCGGATTGAGTATCCACGAAAGCTCTCAATACAGGGTCACACAGAGAAATCACGTAGAAAAAACTCACAACTTTTTTAGAATGTTGTTTGCTCAGCCGTGAGAGACTTTTTCTCGATCCTCGGAGAAATCTAAATGAGAAAAGCTATCCATTACCTCGCCGTGGTCCTTGTTCTGTTTTCGGGCTGCTACCGCGCCAGGCCGCCATTGCCCGAAACCGCTTTCTTCCGGGATTTCTCTCTAGTTTCAGTGGTCGAACGCCTCCGACTCGCAGAACTCAAGCCGCAATCGGGAGATGAGGGAAAATCCGAGGCATTCGGCGAACCGTTGAGGCGACGCCGGAATTTTAGTGAGACCTACTTGATAGACGAACAATCCGGCGCGAGACTTGATCAAGCCAAGTTCATCAACCAGTTGAATGTCGAGATCCAAAAACTCATCGGCGACTCGGGATTACACCTCGACGGCAGAAGTTCCGGTGAGAACAATTTTCAGTTGGATTATTCACAGGGTGGATATATGGGTTCATTGGATGTCGCGGGCACGCGAGCCGAAGGTAACCGATTCAAACTGTGGGCCGTAATTCGTGAGGCGCCACGGGACGAGAAGCACTAGATCCGCACGTCTACCTACCGCTGACAATCCTGGTCTTTTGCCGGTTCTCATCCACGGCAACGTAAACCACTTCTGCCTCAGTCACACGGACTCGTTCGGCTGACGAGCTTACACGCTCGGCCTCGACAATCACCCTGACCGTGATCGAGGTTTCGCCGATGCGCAGTATTTCCGCATAAAAGCTTACCAGATCGCCAACAAAGACCGGTTTGTGAAAGATGACCTCTCTCATCGCCACGGTGACAAAACGCTCCATCTTTGTATGGCGATGAGCTTCGATCGCACCCGCCGTATCGATGTAACTGAGTATTACACCGCCAAAGATTGTTCCCTGAGAATTTGTGTCGCACGGCAACAACGTTATGCGTATGGCCGGATCCTGATAAGAATTCATTGAGCCATCCTTAATCCATGTTGTCCTTTCGTAAAACTGCCTGATACCGGATAGAACAGCAATTGGAACAATCGACTAATCGAAGGTGTCTAAACCTGCGGCTGGCCACCAAACATTCGAACAATTACGGAAAGGTTGTACTAATGTTGCTAAGCTTGATACCAGTCTATCTCATATTGCTGCCCGCGCTGGAAGAGAATGTGACCACCGAATTTGGGGACCTGGGAAAGCTTCTCCTCGCAGGAGTGCTGGTGGCCGTGGCCCTGGCCGTTGCCTTTACACTTATTCGCATGAGGCTTCGTGACAAGAAACCCCGCTCAGCCGATGTCATCTCGATTAGTTCTTCGTTTCAACAGGACAAGAAATAACTTCGAGCCGGCGACTTGCTTTTGCTGTTCACTCAATGATCTGCCATTAGTTTTTATTGTTCTGAGCTGCCTCGCTGTGTTCCTTGAGCTTGGCAATCATCCAGGAAGAAATTGCCTCTTTAAGCTGGTCCAGCCGACCTTCAAAGAAATGGCCGGCGCCGGGGATCACCTCCAGGTGGACATCGGTTTTGGTTTCTAATTCTTTCACTATGGTGCGGAGTTTCTGGACATCGCCAAACTCATCGTGCTCGCCGTGAACGAACAAGAGAGATTTGCGGCAGTTCTGTAAAAAGGTGAAGTCGTACTTGTCGATAGGAGTGCCAACACTTATTAGGTAATTGACGCGTCGATCCGGGACGCCCAGTTCCATTCCTACGCGCGCTCCAAACGAAAAGCCGCAGACAGTGAGAGGTTTGTCAGGATATTCCCGTTCCAGGTACTCCAATGCCGAGCGGGCATCATCGAGCTCACCCTTACCCTCATCAAACTCTCCGCTACTTTGGCCCACTCCCCGGAAGTTAATTCTCAAGGTGATTAGCCCAGCGTCATTTAGGGCACTGGCAGCGCGATACACGACTTTGTTATGCATGGTTCCGCCTCCAGTCGGCAGCGGATGGAGCACCAGGGCTGTCCCTGTAATGGCCTTGTCGTGCGGTTCCTTAACAATCGCTTCCAGCCGGCCGTGCGATACCGGGATGAAAATATTCCCTGCTGGGTACATGATATTGAAACCCCAAATCTCAGGTTGTCTGGAGTAAAAAGTTGACGCGGAAACCGTAACAAACCATTGGCCGGGTTACAAAGAAGGTGCCCGCTCCTCAGAGTCACCCAAGAAGTATCGCAAGAGCGCCTGACAAGGCCGCGGCGCGTCAATGACCGGATTTTGGTAAGACACAAAAAATAAATAACATCTCCCGCCCTCTCCTCGGTTAAGCTTGAAGGGGAGTTAGTTTAGTTTCAATGACACAAAGCATATCCGGCCTTGAACAGCCTGCATCCGAGCAAAAAACATCCGATGAGATTTTTTACGGGGATCGCCCGAAATATCACAAAACGCAAGCGGAATGAATTCCGTCTTGGATTGCAAAATTCGGTAACACAAATCCTTGCCGACTCTGCCTCTCTCGCAGCAGCGAGCGCGCGGCTGCTGGAAACGATTGGTTTGCAGATGAATTGGCAGGTAGGTGAGTTCTGGGTTCTTCCACCAGAGGAAGATCATTTGGACTTTGTCGCCTCATGGCACCAGCCTAACTTCGATGGGTCCGCCTTCTACAAAGCGAGTCAAACGACCAGGTATCTTCCGGGCGTTGGTGTACCCGGCAGGATTTGGTCCACTAAAGCTCCGCTTTGGTTGGACGACTTTCCTGAGAATAAGACCTTTCCGCGCACGGCGGTCGCGAAAGCAAGCGGATTGAACGCGGCCTTTGGTTTCCCCATTTTCCGGGGGGACCAGGTTGTGGGTGTGATCGATTTCTTCAGCGACCAGATCCGGAAACCCGAAGATTCATTCATTGAAACAATGCAGGCCATCGCCAGCCAGATCGGGCAGTTTATCCAGAGGAGCAACGCTCAGGATCAGGTTCAACGCATTCTGTCCCGCGAGCACCAGGGGCGGCTGAAAGCAGAAGCTCTAACACGACAATTGTCTGCCTTGCAGCGAGTGACCGACGCAGTTCTGGCCACCTTCTCGCTCGATGATTTATTACTCGAGCTACTCAAAAGGATTCGTGAGGTGCTGAACGTTGATACTGCCGCGGTGCTCTTGCTGGAAAAGGACGAAAATGAACTTTTGGCCTGGGCGGCGCTCGGTCTGGAAGAAGAAGTGGAACGCGGGGTTCGTATTCCGGTCGGCAGTGGTTTTGCGGGCCGAATCATTGCTGAAGGCAAACCGGTAATCATCCCCGATGTAGCCACGGCGAATATATATAACCCGCTGTTGCTTGAAAAAGGCATTTCTTCTCTTCTGGGTGTGCCGCTATTCGCAGAGGGTCTGGCCATTGGCGTTATTCACGTCGGTACATTCCGCCAGTCTAGCTTCACCGACGAGGATATCCGCCTTCTCCAGCTCGTGGCTGATCGCATTGCGCTGTCCATTGAAAAAGCTCGACTCAACGAAATAGAGCGGAAGGCCAGGGAGGCGGCAGAAAAAGCAAATCTCTTGAAAGACGAGTTTCTGACAATCCTCTCGCATGAACTACGCACGCCACTGACACCGATCATGGGGTGGAGCAGCATGATGCTGGCGGGATTATTACCTGAATCCGACTATGGTAAGGCGCTCAGTGTGATAAGCAAGAATTCTCAAGCTTTAAAACGCTTGATCGATGATCTTCTGGATATGTCGGCAATTCTCAGCGGCAAGCTGCGGCTTGAACAAGGTTCAGTTTCGCTCGACAGTACGCTGCTTCAAGCGGTCGAGAACATCAGTAATGAAGCGCGAGCAGCAGAAGTAGAGTTGATTGCTGACATCCCGATGGGAACACTCGTCGTGAAAGGCGACCAGGCTCGTCTGGTACAAAGCTTTAGTAACCTGCTCCACAACGCCATCAAGTTTACACCTAAGGGCGGATCGGTAGCGATAACTACGAGTGTTGATGGTGACGCTGTGCTTGTTTCAGTGACGGATTCAGGTATCGGGATCGATTCAGACTTTTTGCCTCATGTCTTTGAAAGGTTTAGGCAAGCGGACGGATCGCGTACTCGTGTTCATGGTGGCTTGGGGCTGGGACTGGCATTAGTCAAGAGCTTTGTTGAAGCTCATGGTGGAGAGATCTCGGTGACCAGTGAGGGAAAGGATCGCGGCGCCGTCTTTTTATTAAGACTTCCGCTCGAATTTACTTCCGGTGGAGAGGCGCAGGCACAGTTTAACTTGTCAGCACAGCGCGGCAACGCTCATGCCCGGATTCTTATCGTCGAAGATCAGGCGGACACACTCGATATGCTGGCTGCGACATTTGCGGCCTGCGGTTTTGAAGTAACAGCCTGCTCTACCGGTATTGAGGCATTGCAGGCAGCCGAACATATTGAATTCGACGCACTGGTATCTGATATCGCCATGCCTGAGGTCGATGGCTTTGAGCTCATACGCAGACTGCGGCAGATGCCCGGATGGAAAACGGTACCGGCAGTTGCTCTGACTGGGTATGCCTCGGAGAAAGATGCTGCTGCCGCAACACGCGCCGGCTTTAACATCCATCTTTGCAAACCGGTCGAACCGGCTGAGCTCACAACATTGGTTGAAGACTTATTGAATTCAGATGATCTCGAAACGTGACAGCCTTCCCCATTTCGGGTACATTAGTCCGGCTCTCCAAACAAGCAGTTGCCCGTATTAAAGCGCGGCGGAAAGGGCCGGTCGATGCACGGTCATTGTGTAGCTGGTTACGTTTTCCTGGCCCCCGACTCCCAGGCGGATTCATTCCGATTCTTCTCCGGCAACAGGGACTATTTCGCAAGAGCGGGAGCTGACTTGACCGACCAGGCCGGCATTAAACGTACAGCTCTCGTTGTCGATGATGTCATGGACGTAACCGAAATGCTTGCGGTCTTGCTCACGCATGCAGGTTACGAAGTTGTCACTGCTGCTTCAGCGCCCGCCGCGCTGGCGGCCGCGCGCACAAAGCAGTTCGATGTCGTCATTTCAGATATTGGCATGCCTGAGATGAACGGGTATGAGCTTGCTCGCGCTCTGCGCGCACTTCCTGAATATCAAAATGTGCCCCTGGTGGCCGTGACCGGCTACTCGATGTTCGATGATCGTGAGCGTTCGCTGAATTCGGGTTTTAATGCTCATATGACAAAACCCATCGACCCGCGGGCCCTTCTTGATCTCATCGAGAAGCTCTGAACACTCGTGAGCGACATCGAGAATTTATCGGCCGATAGATGAAAACCTCGCCGAAGCTCGCCAGCCTCGTCCAGTCCGAAACTGCAATGCGGTGGATTCAGTTGGGCGCCGGCGCTGTCGTTATCGGTTTCATCATTTGGAAGCTTCAGTTTTCCACCCAGGCAATCTGCTGCGGAGACTTTGATGGCTACTACCACATAAAGTGGAGCCGCTTGCTCTGGGAATCAATCCGCAGTCATGCTTTCCCGCCGATCTTTACCTGGCTCCCGCTCACGACCCTGAATCCGAATGATTACGTGGATCATCATTTTCTTTTCCACGTATTTCAAATTCCCTTTACCTGGTTTGGTGATTTAAGGCTGGCAGCGAAACTGTCTTCGGTGTTGTTTGCAAGTCTGGCCCTGGCCTCGTGCTACTGGCTGTTGCTTCGCTACCGCATTCGATACCCTCTGGTTTGGTTACTCGCTCTGCTCTCTTGCTCGGCGCCTTTTCTGTATCGTCTTAACATGGCCAAGGCCCCGCCGTTCGCGATCATCTATCTGATTATCGGCATTCATCTGTTATTCACGAAAAGATACTGGCCGTTAATCCCGCTTGCTTTCATCTTTGCCCTCACCTATGACATGGTCGTCTTGCTGATCCTGGCGGCATTCCTATGGACAGCGGTCATTGCCTGGGCTGAGCATCGTTTTGAATGGCGGCCGCTGGTCTGGGTGCTGCTGGGAACAACTGCCGGTTTTGTGATCAACCCTTATTTTCCACACAATCTGCAACTCTTTTACGAGCACCTCAAGATCAAAGTGACGCCGTCCGATTTCTCCACCAAGGTCGGACAGGAATGGTACCCCTACACTTCCTGGGAATTTCTCGGTAACTCTGCTGTCGCCTGTATCGCAATGCTGACGGGTTACATCGCTTTCGATCCAACGGAGCGCAAACGTTCACACCAGCAGCTCTTCCTGTTGCTTTTAGCAACAGCACTGATGATCATGACCGCGCGTTGGAAGCGAATCGCGGAGTATTGGCCGCCGTTCGCTGTCATTTTCGCGGCGTTTGCGGTTCAACCCTGGCTGGAAGGAGCTCGCTCCATTTTTACCCGACTGCCCAGTGATGTGATGCAGGAATTGCAACCTTTTTTGGATAGGGAAACGGCCGAGCCGCAGGGATCGGCGACTGACGCCAAAGATCTGGTGTACACGGTGGTTGTAGCGGTAGTTGCAGTGCTACTGGGACTGGCGCTTTTTTTGAACCTGCGGGTCACCGTGAAAGATATCGCGGAGAGCGAACCTCACGAATACTATCGTGGTGGGATCGAATGGATGCGTGCCAATGTCTCCTCGCCTCAAACGATTTTTAATACCGACTGGGACGACTTTCCCCGTCTCTTCTACTACGATCCGACTCACAACTATGTCTCGGGTCTCGATCCGACGTATCTTTACGATAAGAATCCAGCGCTATCGCGTCTCTACGATCGGATTACCCTGGGTAATGAGGAAGACCCCGGACCATTAATCAGAGATCGTTTTGGCGCCCGGTACGTTTTCACTGACAACGACCACGACAAGTTCTATAACAGCGCAATTGAAAGCGGGTGGTTTGACATTATTTACGAAGATTCTGAGTGCACGATTCTTCAAATACGCGATCAGAAGGGTGAGGCACCTCCCGAATCTGCGCCGCCCTCAAGCGATGAACCACCAGAGGGTGACACTCCTCCATGATGCTTGAATCTCAGCTTTGAAAACTAGGCGGGACGATGCGCAAAAGCCGAAGGATTGTTGTCGAGCTTCTCGTGGTATTAACGGCCGTGTTCATGGCAGCGTGTGCGAAGACCGGCTCAGATTCGCGTGTCCCTCAGACCAATCAGGAGGCGGCGGCGAAATCTACGCCACAAGGTTCTCCCTTAACCCCGTTTGAATCCGATCTTCGATACGTCCGGAACGGTGGCTACACCTACATCTGGCTCTTTGCCCGCAAGGACGGCAAATCGCTGGATAAGGACGATTCAGCATTTCTCAAAAAGAATGCGCCACAGGTGGTTGATTGGGTTATCACCGACGACGGAAGAAAGGTATTTGGGGGTACAAACTTTGACTTGGAAAAAGGAAACCTCGATCTTTTGAAAAAGCGGTTTGTCGTGGAGGACTACTCTGCGAAATAGGAAGGCTTAGGTGCGGTGTAACGCAAGCTGTTAGCTTGCGTGGGCCGCGACATTTGCAAGGTTGTGGGTACCCCGGCAACGCTAGCTAACAGCTTGCGTTACGTTCCAGACCCCAACTTGATGATTGCCCGCCGCAGTCGCGGGTGTTTTTGCATCAGTTTCAGATACCTGGCTTCGTCGGCGCCTCCCTTTGCCCGGATGATACTAACAATCTGCTGCTGCTCACGCCTGGTCCATGCCCGAAGATCCGAAATCAGGCTGAGTACGAGCGCGAGGTCGTTTAGCGCAACACGCTCGCCATTGTTCAAAACATTGCGCCGAATTCCCAATGTGTCGCTGATGCTTTCTACGGATTCCTTTCTGATTTTTGCTGCGTTGCCCTGGTAGCGTTTGGCCATGCGCCGCTGGACTTCCAAGCCGATATTTCGCACCGAGAATCGATCCCAGTCACCGGTTTGCGATCTGTCAAGTTCGAAAATCATCGGGCCTGCGGCGAGTTCCCGCAGCACACTGTAGGGTGTCCGATAAGACCCTCTTCTGGCGATCCTGGCTTCTTCTTTTTCTGTCAGCTGCAAGAGATCTCGCCGCACAGGGCGAAATCCCAGTTTGCGATAAAACCAGAATGCCCCAGACTCGATGCCCTCGTCATTTTCAAACCCTATTTGATAAGGATCGATCGAGAACGCCGTAACTCCAAGCAAATGTCGAAAAACATTCAGTGTGCGCGCATAAATCCAGGCAGTCTCTCCTTCGCGAAAGCTGTAGTAGAAATTGAAACCGCTTTCCATGCGCTCGAAAAGGCTCAAGCCCTCGAAGTAGCCAACCGGCACTCCATTCTTGAAGATCATCGCCGCGTGATAAGCGCGGATTGGTAACCGGCGTTCGGCCGGCACACCGCAAAGGAAAAGGTCGACGCCCCGGCCAAGATTCGTCCTAAACACCCGGTCTTCGTCACCATGAGTAAATCCGTAAAGCTCTCGATAGCGCAGGGTCGAGGTCTCGCGTGCCATGTCCAGGATCTTTCGGCCTTGGGTGCGCGAGAGTCGGAGCAGCCTGGGAGGAGACTTTGCTAACTCATCACTGAAGCGAACGTCCCTGCGCGCAATCAATGCATCTCGATGATAGAAAACATGACGAATCGGCAGCCGCATCCCGGTGCGCGTAGCGCGATAGATCGGGGTCCAACGCACGTAGAGCTGCTGCGAATCGTAAAGCTCAGCCTTCTCTTTATCCGATACCGGCAGCCTGGCAAACCGTTCAATCAGCCAGGAAAGTTCCCGTTTTCCATTTCTCGCCGCTCGCAGCCAACTTACGTAGGGGACGTTCGCTTCGACCGAGCCATCCTCTTCGAGCAGCGGCATAAAGCGAGGCCATGTTTCAGCGAGTCGATTCTCGTCTTCAAACCAGTCCCAATCAAACAACACCTGCGATGGATGGCGTCGCAATAGCCACCGGGTGATGTTGTAGGTAAAGGTGTCGGAAACGGAACTACCGGCGATTCCTGAAACCTCCGGATCATCGAACGCTGAGACATCTGCGCCCGTTGCAATTAGTTTGCTGACCTGCTCAGGGAAATTTTGCAGGAGCGCTTCCGTAAGCTTGAGAATCCGCGCGCTCTGAGGATAAGCACGCAGGAAGAGCAGGAGCTCGTGAAATCTAATCAGCGATTGGGCTTCCCTGAAATTGGCCTGTCTTAACCGGGAGAAGAGAGCTAACACCTTCTGACCATCACTGCTGCCTAAGTTACTCTTGGCCTCATCGAGCTGATCGAGCACTTGATCGATTTTGATGTTCAAGATTTTTGGCTAGCGCTGAAGGTTTGATTCGTTAGCTGTTCCAGTGTGGCAGGCCACAAGTCACTTCCGTGGACGAGCCCATTGTAAATCGACTGCGGTCGAGCTTAATGTGTGCAAAATCGCGGGAACAACCTGAGAAAAAATGGGTCTAATTCCAAAACTTATGCGCCTTCTAAAGGAAATACGTTGGGGACTCGTGGCCAGATTCACCTGGGTTTATGTAGGCGTAGGCATCCTGCTGCTTGGATTAGGCACCTTGCTGGTTGAGCCTACTGGATTCGTCGCTTTCCGCGAGTTGCTGCCCTTTATGATTCTGTTATCGTTTCCAGCCGGTCTTGCCGCTTTCCTGGTTGCGTGGCCATTCGTTGATGTTGCGCCGGGAATTGACTTCTTTCTGCTCTGGCTGGTTGCCTTTCTGGCTGGTTACATTCAATGGTTCCACGTTGTTCCCAATCTCCGATCGGGCGGCCTCATCAGCCTCTCTCTAAATCAAAGAGCCCAGACGCAACCTGTTGTCGCTGATGAGCCAATCCGAATCAAACAGCCGGTTCAGCCAAAACCCAAAATTCGTCGGGTCCGCGAGCCACGTGTTCTTCATTTCGATGAGGCCGGGCGGACACCACTGGAACGCGCGATCCATTTCACGCCGCAGAAACGCGCCACCCGCACCAGGTAACCCAGACTATAATTGTTTACGAAAGAATGTCGCTATCTTCCACGCGTCGATCGCTTTCCACGGAAACTCCCCGGTTGTGTAGTGCCCGCACGGCAGCCAGACAACATCGAGAGGCAGTTCATGCCGGCGCGCTTCGGCAATAGCGGCGTGAGACAACTCTACGGGAAAAGTTAAATCATAGCGCGCGACAATGAAGCGCATCGGACGACGATCCATGTTTGCGACGCGCGGCATGAATGGCAGGGGACTGATTGGCAACCAATAGTTCCGCAGCTCTTCAAGCGTGATGTGGTCAGCAAACCCAGCCCGCACATGCTGGGTCGAGAGGCCGTGCCAGGCCACATCTGCTACGTAGCCTGAGACATGGTTGAAGGCTCCGGCGTTGATTTCCGGTTCGTGCGCAAAAGTGAGAAACGCTATGCACGACCCTACGCTTGTACCCAGGATTCCTATGCGTTCGTAACCACCGCAATGCTTTAGCCAGCGCACGGCTGCGCGAGTATCAAGCACCGCCTGTCGAAACGACTGGATGGTACGGCCAATGTTTGTACCAACCATGTAGTCGGCGCGCTCGAGCTCCGGGGGACGCCGCTCATCATGGTAAGGCAAAGTCAGTCGCAGGGCTGAAATGCCGAGCAGGTTAAAAATGCGACATGCTTCAACGTGACTGTTGGCCTGAGCGTTCCATTGCGGCAGAACGACGATGGCCTTTCGAGGTCGGTTACCGTTGCGAACCCTGGCGGGAAAGAACCGGGCGCGCGCGCGGTTATTCTCCGGCGACGAGGTGTGGACGGCGCTGGTCCACGTGAGCTGCTCGCCAGTCAATTCATAACCGTTGATCTCCGGCAGGGCGTAAAACTCTTCGCTGCTGTGCATCACCCGCTCGCTGAAGCGACGCATGAATTCCTTTGGCTGGTCACCGTTTACATGGTCGGTGACAAACGGCAGGCCCCACTCAAAGGGTCTGACAACTCGATTCCTGTCACGTTGGTAATACCAGCGCTCGCGCCGGTGCATTAGTGTTTTTAGCAAGTTTGGAATCACTCCGCTCGCAGCTGATCACTAAACAAGACGGTAATCCTAATTGGCTGAGAGACGCAGATCAAGTGAGCCACGAAATAACACCAACCTGGATTTCGTGTTATTTCGTGGATCGCTCAAAGAGGCGGCGGATCACTTGCGGTAACAACCGGCCAGCTTTGAGTACCGATCCCGTTGTGAAGTGAACGGCAAGTCCCTGAAATAGCTTGGCCGCTGTGGGTGTGTAACGAAACCACCACAGGTCGGGTATGAGGGCCAGACGATTGACGTGGATATGGCGAGCCGAGACTAGTTCCAGCAAACCCAAGCGGCCATGTGTTCTGCCATAGCCGCTTTGCTTGACCCCACCCCAGGGTGTTTGCGCGATCGCGTGAGTGTACACAACTTCGTTGATCATGACGGTGCCCGCTGCGAGCTGTTCGGCAATCCGGCGGCCACGAGAGATATCGCTGGTCCAAACGCAGGCCGTCAAACCATAAATACTGTCGTTCGCCAACCGGACCGCTTCAGCTTCTGATTTGAAAGTCATAATGGGGAGCACTGGTCCAAATGTCTCGTCCCGCATGATTTTCATCCGATGATTAACGTTTGTCAGCACGGTTGGTTCGTGGAACCAGCCGGCTCCTCTCCTGGTTGAGCCGCCGGTTAATACTGCCGCGCCTCCTCTTACCGCCTCCGCGATATGGTCTTCCACGATCCGCAGTTGGCGCTCGTTGGACATCGAGCCGACGTCGGTCTGTTTTTCACCAGGACTTCCTTGCTGGAGGCCTCGGGTTTCAGCGACCACCGCTTTTATGAAGGCCTCGGCAACGGATTCATCGACATAACACCTTTCCACTGAAGCGCACGCCTGCCCGGAATTGGCGAACGCACCCCAGACGGCGGCGCGGGCGGCGTTTTGGATATTGGCATCGGCCAAAACGATCAGCGGATCCTTGCCGCCCAGTTCAAGGACGACAGGTGTCAGAGTTTTGGCTGCGGCTTCGGCGACACGCTTGCCGGTCGGCACGCTGCCGGTAAACATGATTTTGTCAACGCCGGCTTCGACTAATGCGTTGCCGGTCGCACCGTCTCCGGCCACGATCTGTAGCAGTCCCTCATTGAGTCCCGCGCGATTGAAGACGTCCGCAATCTTCAAGGCGGTAAGCGAAGTAAGTTCGCTTGGTTTCACCACCACCGCGTTTCCAGCCATCAAGGCCATCACAACTTCGTCGAGCGGAGTGGCCCAGGGAAAGTTCCAGGGTGAAATGATGCCAACGACACCGAGTGGTTGATAAATGATCGTTGACGAGCGACCCATAAGGCCATATTGGCCAATGTCGATTTTTTGCGGTTTGAGCAGCTTTGCAATGTGGTTTGCAAAGTAGTACATCAAATCAAGCGTGGGCGCGATCTCCATCGAGATGGCTTCTGGCACGGGCTTTCCGGTTTCCCGCGAGATCAGTAGAGCAATATCTTCAATTTCAGCCAACACAATTTCACGAGCTTTGAGGACGACACGCGCTCGCTCTTTAAACGACTGGTTGGCCCAGAGCGGTTGGACCTGGCGAGCCCTGGCTACGGCAGCCTGGACTTCATCGACGCTGGTGATCGGCACCCGGCCAATTACCTCGCCGGTTGCAGGATCTCGCGAGATGATTTCACTCGGTTGTTCAGGTTGTGCCTTGACGTTCTGCATTTTGGACCGTTACACGATTATCCATTAGTCATCGTCCCGTGCCTAGCGAAGGCCCTGCTTAGCGGGAATCTTTCGTTGGTTTTGCCGTAGCGACTTTGCCAGAAACCGCGATCCACGAAATTACACGAACTGAGGACTTGTATTCGTGTCGTTTCGTGTGATTTCGTGGATCCGGTTACAATGATTCGCAGCAAATTCTAACGCTTACTTAGAGGAGTATCTGAAATGATCCGACCACAACTGGCGGAATTCATGCGCCGCCTGCGCCGTAAATCGGTTGCCATCATTCCTGCGGCTCGCGAGGCAGTGCGCTCCAACGATACCAACTATCGTTACCGTCAAGACTCGGATTTTTATTACCTGACCGGGTTTGAAGAGCCGGAAGCCATCGCGATTATTGCGCCGGAACAGGAACTTAAATACACGCTCTTTGTCCGGCCTCGGGACCCGGAGCGCGAAATTTGGGATGGCCGCCGCGCCGGTGTCGATGGAGCAAAGCGAGACTTTGGCGCCGAGCA
>DASQPD010000142.1:0-33522 GCA_035644135.1 Pyrinomonadaceae bacterium | reverse complement strand
TCATCCCTCGCCGGTACCCCACGCCGATTACGTAACCAGCACGACGCATAAGACACTCCGAGGGCCGCGTGGCGGTCTGATTCTCTGCAAAGAGGAGCATGCGAAAGAGATCGACCGGAGAGTATTTCCAGGCGTGCAGGGCGGCCCGCTGGTCCACATCATTGCCGCAAAAGCCGTTGCCTTTGGCGAAGCGCTGCGCGAGGACTTCAAACAATATCAAAGCCAGGTCTTGAAAAATGCTAAGGCCCTTGCCAGTGAATTGCAGGAACAAGGCCTGCGCCTTGTCTCAGGCGGCACTGACAACCATCTGATGCTAGTCGATGTTTGGATGGACGGGCGGGGCATCACCGGAAAAGATGCTGAGAAGGCTCTGGAAGCAGCGCAGATCACAGTCAACAAGAACACCATTCCGTTCGATCAAAACAAACCCTTCGTTGCCTCGGGCTTGCGCATCGGCACGCCGGCGGTTACCACGCGCGGAATGAAGGAAACGGAAATGCGCGAGATTGGCCGCTTGATTGCCGAGATTATTCAGGCTCCGGAATCGGAAGAAGTGCGGAAGAAAGTACAACGAGACGTGGCTGAGTTGACAACACGTTTTCCGCTTTATCCGAAGCGGTTGAAGCGAAGCTCCGAAGCAATTGGTGCAGATTAGACTTCAGTAATTGGTGGAGCTGCCGAATGACGAGCTGCCTAAAAGCCTTAGTGATGTTGATCGTCATATCTCCAATCCTCACCGGGGTTGTATTTGGTCAAACGGATAACCAGGCGGCTGGAGTCTCTTGCGAAGAAGCATCTGGAGTTCCTACATTAAAGCGGCGCAAGTCTCACCCTGAGGACTCAACTCCACCTTCACTTAGCCTGCCATCAGTAAAGGACAAAGTTTCAAACGATAAGTGTGCAGGTCGGTTGAAATTGCGGTTTGAGGGCTTGCACAGTTTCAAAACGGTTGATGTCATGAGGTTTTTTAGCGAACGAGGCATCGAACTCCCTAGGAATCAGGTAACTGAAACCAAAGTTCTGGCTAGAGCGGCTGTCTCAACAAGGGAATTTCTTCAACGCCATGGCTACATGGACGCTCAGGTAAGCGCGTACCAGGATCAAGCGCCGCCGACGATTACCCTGCTGGTGTATGAAGGTACACAGTCTTTAATTTCAGAAATCCATTTCGAGGGCAACCGAAGCTTTGCTTCCTCTGAGCTAACGGCAAGAATGCAAGAGTATCTGGAACCCCTCCAGCCCTTAGACAAAAGGTATGATGAGGAGAAGTTAGACTATGCCACCCGCAGATTGATGGACTTCATGAGATCAAAGGGCTACTTGAGAGCGACTTTGGGCGAGCGAAGGGCGGAGACTACAGAAAAAGGCCTCGTCCTTACGATCCCTGTGGATGAGGGCGCGCTCTACCGTCTGGGTGACATTAGGATTGAAGGCGCGAAGCAATTTCCGGAGGAGCAACTTAGAGCCATGCTAAGTCTACAACGTGGAGACACTGCAAAAGGTGACTCAATAGGCAAATGGCTTTACGAGGATGTCATGAGCATTTACCACGAGATAGGATTCCTCGAATTCACAGCGGAACTCGATCCCACCTTTAAAACGCTTTCTGATATGAAAGACGAAGGTGTTGTTGATTTCACAGTCTATATCGAGGAAGGTAAACGGTTTAAGATTCGCTCGATCAGGTTTCAGGGAAGCAACTTAACAACGGTGCTCGATGAAGCATTACCTGTCCAAGCTGGCGACTTCTTCAATCAGAGGCTCTTTAATGAAAGCATTAAAAGACTGAACGAAATGCGCATCTTCAACCAGATCGATCAGGACCGCGATGTTGACTTGAAAAGCGACAATGAAAGCGAACTCCTGGATATCATCATAAAGGTCAGCGACGCAGGCTCGAGCAGCAGTGCCGTGAAGACGAACCTACCCGATAGGCAATCTCAACAATGAATGAAATCTTCGGTCCGGACGGCCTCATTGCCCGGGCACATCCCGAATACGAATATCGTCCCGGGCAGATCCAAATGGCCGAGGCGGTGATGCGTGCCTTTGAAAGCAGCAAACACCTGATCGTTGAGGCTGGCACCGGCACTGGCAAGACGCTCGCGTATTTGGTTCCAGCAGTTGCCGCCGCGGCAGCCGGACGCGGGCGAGTAATCATTTCGACGGGTACGAAGAATCTACAAGAGCAGTTGATGGAAAAGGACATACCCTTCCTGCAAAGCGTGCTGCCGAAGAAATTCACTGCGAGCTACATGAAGGGACGAAACAATTATGTTTGTCTCCACCGTCTCGGCCGCGCCGAGAGTTCGCCGGTTCTGGAAGGACTCGAGGAAGTTGACTATTTTGATGAGGTTTCCCACTGGGCCAGGGCCAGCGAAACCGGCGACCGAGCAGAACTCGCAACGCTTCCCGAACACCTTTCATTCTGGCGTCATATCGATGCCCGGTCCGAGAGTTGTCTGGGACAGAAGTGTTCGGACTACGACGCCTGTTTCGTTACTCGCATGCGCGACCGAGCTCAACAAGCTGATCTGGTAGTCGTCAACCATCATCTGTTCTTCGCGGACCTCGCCTTGCGCAACAGCATGTACGGGCGGGTACTGCCTGATTACACTGCGGTGATTCTTGACGAGGCCCACCTCATCGAAGATGTGGCTTCAGAGTACTTTGGCGCGCAGGTCTCAAACTATCAGATCGATGATTTGCAGCGAGACGTAGGCGCGCTCGTGATTGAAGATGTCGATACGGATCGCGAGGTGACTAAAACTTCAGTTCGCGTGTCCCAGTTCTCAGAAAACTTTTGGTTGAGCTTCCGCAGCGGTCGTGGCGATGAGGGGCGATTTCCGATTGTGCCCGGGACCTTCACGGTAAGAAGCGTCTCTGGTGAGTACGTGGCCACTCCCCTTGGTGATCGTTACCTCGCCCTCGACGGGTCGTTGGCACGGTTGGAGACGACGCTTGATGCGATGAAAGAGAAGCCTCCCGAAGTCGAGAATTTAATCAGACGAATCAGACAAATTAAGTTTGATCTTCAGTTCATAGTTGCGGGCGCTGATCGCAAGTTTGTTTACTGGCTCGAGCGTCGCGGCCGGGGCGTTTTCATGCGCGCTTCGCCAATCGACGTTGCCGGTTTGCTCCAGGACAAATTATTCGACAACGTCCCAGTCGTAGTTTTGACATCGGCTACGCTTTCCAGTGGCGGGAATTTCACGTTTATACGTGATCGGTTGGGCCTCGATGCGGCGGAGGATCTTATAGCTGAGTCAACTTTCGACTACCAGAGCCAGGCCCTTCTTTATCTGCCGGCCAGGATGCCTGATCCGCGTTCACCGGCGTGGGCTGAAGCGGCGGCGGCCGAAACTTTGCGCCTTGTGAAGGCTACAAGCGGAAGGGCCTTCGTGCTTTCCACGAGTCTCGCCGGGATGCAGTCGCTATACGACCTGGTTTCATCCGAGCTTGAGTATCCTTGTCTGATCCAGGGGAGCGCTTCAAAGGGGCAGTTGTTGAGAAGCTTTCGCGAAACACCCAATGCGGTATTGTTTGCTACCTCAAGTTTCTGGCAAGGCGTCGATGTTCGGGGCGAGCAGTTGTCTTGTGTAATTATCGACAAGCTGCCGTTTGCAGTTCCAACCGATCCGATCGTCGCGGCGCGGCAGCGCTATATCGAAGATTCAGGTGGATCAAGTTTTCACGAATACAGCATTCCTCAGGCAATCATCGCCTTAAAGCAGGGGCTGGGAAGACTTATTCGCAGCACAACCGATCGGGGCATCCTTGCAGTTCTTGACCCGCGGCTGAGTACCAAACCTTACGGCCGGGTGTTTTTGAAAAGCCTGCCTCCGTGTCGTGTGACTAATCGAATCGATGACGTAGTAAAAATGTTCGATCCCCAGCCCGACTTGTGCCGAGCGGCCTCTCAAGAATGAAAAACGGGCTGGTAGCTTACCCAAGTGAACCGCCCACGCAGCAGGACTCAAAGGAGCACGTTAAGCTAACTCCGGCAGTGCGGCCAAACTGGCGCCAACAAACTGAAGTGATGCAGCGATTACGGGAATCAGTTTCCCGGCCTTGGCGGCTGGCGTAAATCGGATCCGGCTAATACGGCGCCCGTCGACGCGCTCGATCGTGAACACGCCAAAATCATGATCGATATTATCGCCCGGTTCCAATACTCGTCCTGATTCTGCCATCAGAAAGCCGGCGATCGTTGTGTAGCGGCCATCTTCAGGAAGCGCCAACCCAAGACGCCGGTTCAAGTCACGGACCGAGAGTAACCCGTCCAAAACGTAGTTTTCACCATCCTTTCCTATTTGTTCCCGTACTTCCTCATCGAATTCATCATTGATCTCGCCCACTATTTCCTCGAGCAAGTCTTCAAGCGTGAGTATTCCCTCCAAGCCGCCGTGTTCGTCAACCACGAACATAAAATGAACACGAGTCGATTGCATCTGCCTGAGAGCTTCGCCCAGCGAAACTGTAGCGGGTATGAATGCCACAGGGCGGATCAGTTCTTTAAGATTAAAGCGTTCATCAAGTATTCTGCCCATGTCCAGATCTTTTCTGAACAGCAGGCCGGCAATGTCATCAAGGTGCGCAGTGTAAACAGGGAGGCGCGAATAGCCTGTATCGATAAACGTACTTCTTGCCTCTGCGAGCGTAGCGGTAACTGGAAGCGCCTTTACTTGATTGCGCGGCACCATCGCCTCTCGCACCTCTGCATCAGAGAATTCGAAGACACGATGAATCAGTTGCTGTTCTTCCGGTTGCAACTGTCCACTCTTCCGAGACACGTCAACCAGGTGGCGCAGCTCTTCCTCGGTGTAAACCAAAGCATGTTCTTTCGCCGGATGAAGCCCAAAAAGCCGCACGGCACGGGTGCCAGCCCAATCCAACAAACGTATGGGCCATCGAAAAACTTTGTAGAAAGCTTGCATGGGCCAGGAAATAAACAGGGCAACCTTCTCTGCTCGCTCCAACGCAAGCGTCTTAGGCGCGAGTTCCCCCAGGACGATATGGAGGAAGGTAATGATCGTGAATGCGAGCGCAAAAGAGATCGTGTGCAAGGTCAGCTCGGAGACTCGGTTTTTCAGCGGCGCCTCGAGTAAATGTGCGAAAACCGGCTCTCCAATCCATCCCAGCGCCAGGGACGCCATCGTGATTCCTAACTGCGTCGCTGAGATGTAAGCATTTAAACGATCTAGTAGTTCCAGCAATCGCCGGGCACTTTGATTTCCGCTATTTGCTAACGTCTCAATGCGCGACCGCCGAACACCGACGAGCGCAAATTCCGACGCCACGAAGAATCCATTAGCGAAAACGAGAAGAAAAACCAATATGATGTAGGCAATTGTAAGCATTGTGGATCCGATTATAAGTCTGGGTACTGATGCTTTTACAGCTCTAAACAGTCAACACTCACATCAGTACCTAAATCTGAGGTCGACTTGAAGGCTCAAAAACCGTGTTGGACATAGCGCTTCAGACTGTGACAGACTGCAAATATGTCTGGACAGTTTGAAGTGATGATCGAGCGCAACTTTTCGAGCGCTCACCAATTGCGTGGCTACCGTGGCAAGTGCGAAAACCTGCACGGTCATAACTATCGAATTGAGATTTACGCGCGCGGAAGGGAACTGGACAATATTGGATTGCTGATTGATTTTGTGGAGCTAAAAGCTGCTGCCGATGAGGTGGTGCAATATCTTGACCACCAAAACATTAACGAGCTACCGCCGTTTGATGAGCTGCAACCATCGGCAGAGAATCTCGCCAGGTACATTCTGGAACGCGTGAACTCGAGGGTGGCTGACGATCGAGTGCAGATTTTCAAAGTTCGCTGTTTTGAAACTCCGACCAGCGTCGCCACTTATCAACTCGACTAGTCTCGGAGTATGCCCGAGGTCTTTGATCTGCCTCAACCGCAATTACGATCCACGAAACCTCACGAACACCAGGCGACTGGTCAGAATCACGCCTCGGCTTGCTCGATTGCTGGATGGAAAATTTCTTCTCGCTCGATCGTCTTTTGTTTCCGCGGTCGCTTTTTCATGTAAGGCCGTTCGCAGAAGCGGAAGAATAGCCAGGCCGCGGCCAACGTTGCCGGTACCACGAGCAGCAGCGTATTCAGCATTGGGAATCGCCTCCAGGCTCCAAACCGCCACGATTGCATGACCACTAATGAATGCGTCAGGTAGAGAGAATAAGAGAAGATACCCACCCATGCAAAAGCCCTGACCAGGCGTGGTTTGCTAAGTTGTCTTAACCAACTCTGCTCGGCGAATACCGCGCGATTCACAATGATGAAAAAGCCCAGCCCCCACACAGGATGGAGAAGAAACCAGACCAGATCGTGCACCGCCAGATTGTGGAATGACGGCAACGCCAAAGCGATTAGCGCTCCGAGAACGACCAGTCCAGATCCCAGCCAGATGTTTCGGCACCAGGCAGGAAGTCGCAGCTGACCGAAAAACGCCTCGACGGCAATTGCTCCCAATGCCCACGTAAACCAGTGTGCGGCGGCCGATTCAGCGATGGGAAGTGAGTACCCAGTGCCGGCGAGAATTGCCTGCGCCAGAAAGTACCAACCCACCCGTGACAGCAGACACACAACCAGGGTCACACCCCAGCCCCAACGTACGCGCAGAAACAGCAGCAGGAAATATGCGAGGTACAGTTGTTCTTCGACTGCCAGGGTCCAGAACACCCCGTTGATGCTGTAGCAGGTTCGTGGATCGAGATTGTGCAGCATCAGCAGATGCGACCCCACGTCGTAGACGAAAAAGCGCGTCAGGTTTAGGCCGGTCGTGAGGGCCGCAATTAATAGATAGACAGAAAAGGCGATTAAGTAAGGTGGATACAGCCTCCGAATTCTTCGTTTCCAAAACGCGCCAAAGTGGATTTCTCCTCCTTCACCGTCAGCGCGCGCCCTGGCCCACTGTAGGTGAATGCAGAAGCCTGAGATGACGAAAAAGAGAAAGACACCAATATAGCCGTAGGAACTGACAATCTGGATTAGCAGGGTGGGCCACTTTACTACGGGTGAAGGAATTGGATCTTTGGTTTGCTGGATCGCGTGGTAGAGGACCACACCCAACGCGGCAAGGCCGCGAAGAGCATCGATGCTGAGCAAACGCCCCTGGGAAGCCTTTATGCTAATTGCCTTCATTTAGCAGTCACAAATAAAGTGGCCCGCCGGCCACTCTATCTTGCATGGACGGAATTTTCTCAGCTGGATGAGCAAGCTGTTGCGCAATCCTCAGGCAGTCATCAGCGACGTCACGTCAATATTGTACTTCTTTATCTTGCTGTAAAGCCTAGGCCGGTAGATGCCCAAAATATTAGCTGCCGCCTGTTTGTTGCCACCAGTCCTTTGCAGCGTTTTTTCAATTACGAGCCTTTCGATCTCTTCCAGTTTCATATTCGGAGGGATGTCCCAGGCGCCAGCCAGCGTGGAACCTTCAGGCATATTGCCATTATCAAAAGGCAGATCGACAGGCTCGATCTTGTTGTCCTTTGCCAGCAGCACGGCGCGCTCGATCACATTTTGCAGCTCGCGCACGTTTCCTGGCCAGGCATGGCCAAACAAGCGCTGGTAGGCCGCTTGTGAGACTCCCGCGATCGGCCGCTCGTATTTCTGCGCGTACATGTGGAGAAAGTGATCGGTGAGTAACTGGATATCTTCACTGCGTTCGCGCAGTGGGGGAACATGAATGGTGATGGTCGAGATGCGATAGAAGAGGTCGTCGCGAAGAACACCATCGCGAATAGCATCCGCCGGAGGTCGATTGGTCGAGGATATCAGGCGGAAATCGACTGCATACGTCTTTTCGGAACCGATTTTTCGAAAGCTTCTCTCCTGCAGGACACGCAGCAGCTTTGGTTGAAGTTCCACGGGCATTTCCGCGATTTCATCCAACATCAGGGACCCACCGGCGGCATGCTGCACCAACCCCTCCTTATCGGCGTGCGCGCCTGTGAAAGCACCTTTTGTATGGCCAAAGAGTTCCGATTCTATTAACTCTTTCGGCAGGGCCGCGCAGTTGACTTTGATGAAGGGTTTCTTTGAACGCAGCGAGTTGTAGTGAATTGCATTGGCAATGAGCTCCTTGCCGGTACCTGATTCGCCAACGATCAGTACATTCGCATCCGACTTGGCGACTGATTCTATCGTTTCGTAGATCGTCTGCATCTGCTTGGCGGCGCCGATTATGTTGTAGTATTCGGAACGAGTCGAAAGCTGCCGCCGCATGTTGGCGGTTTCCGTAACGAACTCGCGCCTTTCCAGCGCCTTCTCGACCAGTGGCTGTAGTTTTTCGAAATCGAACGGTTTCTCGACGAAGTAAAAAGCACCCGCCTTGGTCGCTTCGACCGCCTTCTCCACCGAACCGTAACCGGTAACCACGATGACTTCAGTCGTTGGCCGGGCGTCTTTCATGTGACGCATCACTTCCAGCCCGTCCATATCCGGCAGTTGCAGATCGCAGATCGCCAGATGATGGCCACCCTGATCAAACAGTTCT
This sequence comes from Pyrinomonadaceae bacterium, assembly GCA_035644135.1. Taxonomy (GTDB): domain Bacteria; phylum Acidobacteriota; class Blastocatellia; order Pyrinomonadales; family Pyrinomonadaceae; genus PSRF01. The sequence continues at coordinate 25,000 of DASQPD010000142.1, read as the reverse complement.
ATAGCCGCAGCCCCGGTTGGGGCCGTGTCCACAACATAGCCCTCTTCGATGAGATTCTGCTTAAGTGAATCGGCCATTACTGGCTCGTCGTCCACAATGAGAATCCGAACGTCCTTCTTTTCCACCTTTTTTTCCTCCCTGGATGGCGCTGTACCTTGAGGGCTCATAAACTGCTACTCCTTATCTTAAGGTTGCAAGTTTCCTTAAACCGCAAGGGGAAGCATCACACGCAAGACATCATCTTCGTGCCTGGCCGAGCCGTTGTGGGCCTCTATCGTTTTTGCGGCCAGCGACATTCTGATCTCATCGCTGCCCGCAAAGGACCGGAAGGGGTCGTGGTCCGAATGATTAAGGCCCAGCCACTCGATTATTACTGTCGTCTCCGCTTGTTTGCTGAAACGCACGCTGACGGGTTCCGGGCCTGGTGGTTGGCGGGCCATTTTCAGGGCGCCCAGTGAAATGGATCTGAAAGCCTCGGCAAGCAACGTCGGATCGCATTCTCCCAACCACACGGCGGGCTCAGATTCAACAATTATGGGGCGGACCAGATTGCCAGTTCCGTTTCGAGTTTCATTCAACCCGACGCAAACGTTTCTCATGATTCTCTGGATATCAACACCCGCTTGTTTCTTAAGCGCGAGAGGCCGGCCGTACCGCACAATCATCGATAGGTCTTCGGCCGCGCGTTCCAGCCCCGAGATCAATTTGTTAACCGTTTCCTGCTCGTCAGCCGGACGATGGCTTTTCTCCATTCGCTTGCGTAAGAATGTGGCATACAGTTTGAGACCGTTGAGCTGGTTTTTCAGATCATGGACAATCTGAATTGACGCCCGCCCGATGTCTTGAAGCTCGTCGCTATCCTGAGTTCCCGACAGTAATGGCTTCATTGGCTCGAGTCTGATCGCTTCTTTCGGTCTTGGGGGGAGGAGAAACCGACTCCCCAGTGTGTACTAAATAAACCTGTAATCACTGGTTTTTTGTGTCGCGTTTCGGTGCGGGATCTTAGCAGAACTTGGCGGCGTATACTAGTGATACAGTAAATTCAACAACTTACGCGTGGTTTGGCAAAGTGAGCTCGTCATACTCCGGATCAGATCGACGCGCGGAAGGCAAAAACGAATGTCATTGGTGTTGCTGGTTGAAGACACTGAGGATAACCGCTTCATGATGAGACGGCTACTGGAGATGAGCGGTTACACGGTTGTGGAAGCACGGAACGGCGAAGAAGCGGTGCGGATGGCCCGACAGGAAAGACCGCAGATCATTCTCATGGATCTGAGCCTGCCAATCATCGACGGTCTCGCCGCCACGCGACGCATTCGGGCACTGCCGGAGTTTGCGGATGTTCCCATTGTGGCAGTGTCGGCGCACGACACGGCCGATTTTCACTCTGAAGCAATGGCCGCCGGATGCAACAGTTACATTACAAAGCCGATCGACTTCGGTGAATTGGAGTCGCTGATAGGCCGTTTGTTGTCAGACAACAAAACAAACTAGAAGATTAGATAAACAGCTGTTCGGGGGAGGGAACTGATGTTTGCAAGGAGGTGTCTAACAGTCCGATTTTGCTTTGCAAAACCACAAACGCAAACTAGAATCCGGCAAAGTCATGTCAGCATCTGAAAAGCGGCCTGAGGACGCAGCTCAATCCCGCCGCTCCATCATTATCGTAGTTGCGGTTGTCTCGGCGGTCGCCATAGCCATCCTTTTCTATCTGCTCATGCGAGCCACGGGCGGAGGCGGAAGCGAACCGCGGTTGGAGGGAGCCATCAGACCCGGGTCCGCAGAGTTTGAGCAATACCGCTCGCGAATTGTGCTGGACGAGCCGGAAGCTGAAGAAGCAAAGCGCGCGTTAGGTGATATCGTAATGAGTTTGCATACCACGGTCCGCAACTTCACCGGTCGCACTCTTGGCGGTCTGGAGATAACGGGTTCCGTCCTGGATCATCAGGGCAAGGTTGTAAAGTCAAGAACAGTCGTGGTCATACCGGGCAGACAGCCTGAATTGAACCCTAATAAAACGATGTTTGTGCAGATCATGCTCGAGGGACTACGAGACTCCGATGATCGGGCCAACATCAGGATGGAAGTTACCGGGTTCAAATTCCAATAGTGTTTGGACTCGATGATTCAACCACGCCAGACCCTTCAAGAAAAAGTTCCTCCAACGATTGTCGCAGTGGCTGCACTGCCACAAGTTTTCCACCGGCTTTACGCAAGGCAGAAATGATTGCGTCGACTTCGGTTTCACTCGAGACTTCGATTCGCAAGCCACTGGGAGTAGTAGTGACCTGAAGTTGATGGTCGCCAAAATGACGGGCCAGTGTGCCGGCATCAGTACCGCTCGCCACCACCTCCATTCTTGTATCCTTGCCGGCTCCACGATGGAGATCTTCCAGATAGCCCAAGTGCGCAAGGCGTCCCTTCCGAAGAATAGCAACACGGTCGCAGAGAACTTCGATGTCCGAAAGAATGTGCGAGCACATGAAAACCGTCTTTCCATCATCGCGCAGGCCGGCGATCAAATCGCGCACCTCGCGGCGTCCAATAGGATCGAGGCCGCTCATGGGTTCATCCAGGAAGACCACCTGGGGATCGTTCACCAGTGCCTGGGCCATTCCCACTCTCTGAAGCATACCTTTAGAAAACTTCCTTAACTGTGTGTTCCAGCTCTTCTCGTCAAGTCTGACTCGCGCCAGTAACTCGCGGCTTTGTTTGCGCCGGTCACTTGCCGGCAGACCAAAGATCTGGCCGCAATACTCCAAAAACTCGAGGGCAGTCAGGTAATCGTAAAAATAAGGATTCTCCGGAAGGTAGCCGATGCTCTGGTGCATTGAAACGTCCGAGATATCCTGGCCAAGAATTCTGGCGTTGCCGGCACTAGGAAAGATCAGGCGCATCAAGATCTTTAAAGTGGTGGTTTTCCCCGCACCGTTGGCACCGAGAAACCCGAAGATTTCCCCCTGCGCGACTGAGAGTGAAAGGCCATCAAGCGCGCGCACCTTGCGCTTGCGCCAGAAACCAACGTCATAGTCCTTCGTTAAGTTTTCTATTTCAACTACTGTTGGCATCGTCTATTGGTATGGCACTTCGGATTGCGGATTCAAGTCAACGTTACACTCCGCGGTTTTTAGGATATAGGCTGTTCCTGCCGGATCAAGCGGAGCACCCGAATCGTCGAGTGGCAGATGAAAGCCTCGCAGCAGCCCGGCGACATCTTTCCATGCAGCCGGACAGTGACCGCTCCGTTCCCGGTAAGCGGAAAGGACCTTGCGAATGATGTCTCGCTGCTCGAACGAGTCGAGTTGCAGCAGGCGTCGTCGCGCCATTTCCTTAACCTGACCATCGCCTGATTGCTCATACATGCGAAGGTAGATCTCCCGGGCCGTGTCTCGACTCCCTCCTTCGGCCGCCATACGGCCTTTCATGGCCAGCATCCAGGGCGGAGCCCCGGGAATCAACGCCCCACGGCCGTAAGCCACACTTGCTGCCTGAAAATCTCCCTGTTGCCAGTAGATGTAACCCAGTTGCTGGTACAGGCGCCACGCGGACGGGTTTGCCTCAATTCCTTTTCGAGTAATGCGAATTGCCTCCTGCACGTTAACTGCGGGTAGCACAACAGCGGCGTATTCGTAGGGCTCCAAAAACTGAGGGTCGGTGGTGGTGGCAGCATCGAGCAGCGGGGCTAACAATTTGAGATTAAGTTGCCCGAGGTCATCGATCTGCACGTCGTTTGGTACGCTTAGAATCTTGCCGCCGACGTATTGAAGCGACCGCATCCAGTACCAGTCGGCAATCAGTCCAGTGAATCCCAGACTCATCCGCCGCGCCATGTTTCCATTGACGTATAGTCTTTCCTCTTCAGTTTTGATATCAACCGGCGGCCGATGAGCGTCGATCCATCTGCTTAACAGCACAGCGCAAGCAATACCGAATATCACCAGGAGGATCAGACCAGGACGCCACGCACTTTGTCCTGAAAGAGTTTTCGGTTCGATGGTCATTTGAAGTTTCGGCGGCTGAATACCAATGTGGCCGATGCGAGAATCACTGCAACGTAAACGAAAGCGTAAGCGGTTGTACCAGCGATAACGCCGAGCTCCGGCAGATTGCCGTGAGCGGCGGGAGTGATGTAACTAAAGTCAGCCAGGTTCGGCAGCAGGTAGTAAAGTCCGCCAAAGAGGCACCGAGCCGCAATGCTTGGCAGCGAAATGGAAAGGGCTTTCAAATCAGCGCTGAAGTGGCCAATGATAAAAACAAAAAATGTAAGCAGGGCTGAGAGTGCCGGCGATGAGAAGGATGAGAAAAGCAGCGCCACACCGGTCACGATCATTAGCTCGAGATAGATAAGAAGAATAGCCGGCCATATCTTCAAAGCCAGCGGATCCCAACCGCGGGAAACGTAGACAAGTGCGAGCGACACGCCGGCCCCCATGATCAGCACGTTTACGAGCAAGGTCAGACACAAACCGAGATACTTTCCCACCAGAAACTCACCGCGCCCAACAGGTTTAGAGAAGATTGCGTAAACGGTGCGCCTTTCAATTTCTTTATAGACCAGCCCTACGCCGACAAAGATGGAAATGAATACCCCAAACAAAAGCATTGCGCTAAGACCCAGATCGACAATGATCTTGCGCTCCTGACCCCCTGAGAGTTCGCCAATAAAAATCGCCGCACCAGTCAGCATCAGCACAAAAAGCACCAGGTTGTAGAGAACGCGATCCCGCACCGCTTCACGAAAGGCATTGCGGGCAATTGCGGTGATACGGATCGCAGCGCTTCCACGCCGGTCGAGTTTGTGATTTTTCGTGAGTGTTGATTCTGCGATGGTGTCCACAGACATCCTGGTGTTCATGATGTGAAAGAAGAGTCGGCGAACGAAGTGCAACTCTACCCCAAAAGCCTTGCATTTTGAAGATGCTTTTCGACTCAACCTGTCGCTGGGAAGAAACTCCCGTGGACACGCGATACCTAAAGCCGGGTCGTCAATTTGTCCCAGCAGATCCATTATCCGCGGGATACGCAAAGGGTGGACGAGTGGCGTGTTCCGCGATCGCCGGATAGGCCCAGGACTGTGGTGTGAGCTGTTTCGGAGGAGAGATGCTCTTGTCGATTTGTGCAGCAGCGTAGGCGGAATCGGGACCGAAACACATTAACTGCCGCCAGCCCCGAGCGGCCGACACATCTATTGCGAGGCCCCTGGAGTACTCTTCCGCCGCCTCAGCCGTCTTGCCCGTCTCAGCCAGGGCAATCGAATGGCGTACCCGCAAAAACACCGAGCGCGGATAGACGGATACCGCGTAAGCCAATGTCTTCTCCGCCGCAGATGTCTCGCCGGCGGCTGCCTGAGCGCCGGCCAGCAATGCATAACAGGTTGAGCTGTTAAAGCCATGCTCAGTCGCAAAGCGAAGATGTTCAGCCGCCTCAAGATACCTTCGCTTGCCGGACAACCAACCGCCAAAGTCGAAGTGAGTAGGGGCGTCAGCAGGATTCCAGCGCAGGGCCGCGCGGAAGTAGCTCTCTGCAACGTCGTTAGTGTTGGAATCGTCCTTTGCCGAGGGAGCGGGGGCCTGGGTTACAGCCATGGCGCGTAAGGTCGAATTGATCCCCAGCGCTGTTGAGCCGCACAGAAAAGCCATGGCAAACGCAATTCCTACCGCATTCGCGGAACGACCGAACACCGGACCAAAACTTACCACTTCGTTCGCGGTATTCGTTTTCGAAGCAAACCGCAGGATGATCGCCGCTGCAAAGAAAAACAGCAACCCACTGCCCAGCCAACGGAAGGACACTGAACTGGAACCGGAACTTACGGCGAACGTAGTCAGACTACACACGGCGCCAAGAGCAAGTGGGTTCCGGGCAGAACGCAATGCTCTGATTGCCAACCAGATCAACGCGGCACATAACAGAAGAAACAGGGCAAACCCAACAGAGCCGACTTCCGCAAGCATCTGAACGTACTCGTTGTGCGCGCGTTGAGCCAGCAACTCTTCCTGTTGGTTTACCAGTTTCGAGTGCGGGTAGCGGGCCGAAAATTGACCGCGCGCGAACGGATATGCCAGTTCGTAATTGCCGGCGCCCACGCCCACAAGGGGGTGTTCGCGCAACATTTCAAGACCTACTGCCCAGACTAACAGACGCACTTGTGCGGCGGGATCGTTGTCGTCAAGGTTCTGAACGCGCTGCAAGGATGATGAAGAGCCGACCGGGAGCTGTGTTTGAACCGCCGTAGTCACAACTAGGACTGCCAGTAACAACAACACCCGCTGCGGTCGCTTTGGTCGCCAGGTTTTCTTCACAACCAAACCGATCACCATTAGGAAAAGACCTGCGCCGAGCGCAACGAGTGGAGTTCGCTCGAGGGTTTGCAACGTGCCGAGCCACGCGAGTGCGGTTGCGGCGCTGCAAAGCAGGGCTGCGCGTCCGTTGTGCAGCGTCATGCCGAGTACAGCAAAAATCGGGACGCTGACAGCCAGAGGTTCTCCCAAGCCGGTAGACCTTCTTAGAATCAAAGCGTATTGGTAGACGTCGGGAGATGTGCTCCAAAACTCTATCGCGGATGAAATGCTGATGATTGAGAGTGCGATAGCCAGAGAAGCAAGGCTCAAGCGCAGCAGCCGTGGTTTCTCGGCTATTCGTTTCATCAGGACGAAACAGGATAGATAAGCGGCCCACGTAAAGCTGTAATGAACGGCGTTCAGCCATCCTTTGGCCCATAGCAGCGAGAAACAACTCCACAAAAGAAAAAAAGCGAGAGGCAGGAGGATGCCAAACTCACTCTTGGAGACCGCTAAGGACCATTTGGACCAGCTCGCGGCCCGGCGAATCAGCAAGACGAAAGTGATCACGAGCAGCAGAGCGATAAGGAATTCCTGCCGCCAGGGCAGACTATTTAGCCAGGCTTTCGGCAAGCCTGGCATAAGCGGGGCCAGAAACACGAGCGGCCAGAGGACGGCGAAGATCCAGAGGGGCTCGTTTGCAAGTAAACGGCGATAAAATGGCATCTTAGGCCAGGAGACAGATGTCAGAACCAGATAGCTTCCGATTGAATCAAGCAGCCCTGGGTCCAGTCAGGCCAACTTGCATCACTACGATAGATTGTTATTAGTTGCCCAGCGCTGATAAAGCGTCGATTGCCGCAACGGTAGTCGGGGCCGTCAGTGTTGCATCTCCGCGCATTACGCCGATATTGGTAATTGCAAATCGGCGCGTGCCGGTTTGAGCCACGCCGGAGGTGATGGAAGGGACGGCAGTTACACCGAACTGCGCTGTGGGTCCCACGCCGCTAACATCGCAGAGGGCAAAGTCGTAACCGCTCTTGGCGCCGCCGGCGAGGTACGAGTCAATCAGGTTCTGTCCGTTGAGCGCTGCGAGAGTGCCGGCGAAAGCTCCATTGCCGGCGGTAGATTGGTAAGTGGCCTGGGAACTGTGAATAGTCCGCACCGACGATTGAGCAGATCCCTCGTTTGCTGAGCGGCGCGAGGCCAACATATTGGGGATGGCGATCGCGGCAATAATGCCCAGAATCGCAACCACTATCAGCAGTTCAATAAGAGAAAATCCCTTGCTGTGGTTTTGCGTTTTCATTTCTTGGTGCTCCTTTGCGAGAAACCTTGGGTTCTCGCCCCAGCCAAGCGCGGTGTCTGAAAATCTGCCGCTCCGATGCCGATGTTTCAAACGCCTCACTTGTCCGGGGGTGGTCGAAGAAGGTCGGGCTTGTCAAAAAGGCTCGTGAGCCATCTCAAGGTGCGAACCAAAAATAAAGCGGAGGCGAAGTGTTCCGCCCCCGCTTCGCTAACGACTGTGAAAGTCGCGTCTAGTTGCCTAAGGCCGTCAGGGCGTCAATTGCGGCAACCGTGGTCGGAGCAGTCATCGTGGTGTCGCCACGCATTACGCCGACCTGCGTAATCGCGAACCGTCGAGTGCCTGTCTGCGATACACCGGAAGTTGTGGTTGGAACAGCCGTGGCTCCAAACTGAGCCGTCGCGCCAGTGCCGCTGACATCGCACATTGCGAACTCATAGCCGCTCTTGCTACCGCTGCTGAGAACCGGGTCAATTAAGTTTTGGCCGTTAAGCGCTGCCAGGTTGGCGGCGAAAGCACCATTACCGGCGGTCGCCTGGTAGGTCGCCTGGGAACTGTGAATCGTGCGGACCGAGGACTGAGCCGAGCCTTCATTGGCTGCTCGGCGAGAAGCTAACAGGTTAGGGATGGCGATGGCGGCGATAATGCCGATAATCGCCACAACGATGAGGAGCTCTATCAGAGAGAAGCCCTCTTGACGTCGGTTTGTGTTCATTTCTAAGTCATGCTCCTTAAGAAAGTTGGCTTGTAGTGATCGCGCCATTCGGCTTCATCTCAATGTTCTGTGCCGCGCAGAGCGCGAAGTGTCGTTGAGGATGCTTACAAGGACCGTGCCAGCAGTTCGCAGGCTCTGCCCGCTGCTAGAACCCATTACAGTTCTTAGGTTTACGGGCGTGCCTGGACCATCTGTTTTGTTTGCATTGGTGACTTTCGAGGCGTTGCTGACAATTCTCGGCAGTGAATTTCTGTCGCTTTCTGTCACTGGGCCAAATTGGAACGTGAGGCAGTTAGTTCCAAGACTTCTGGGTGTATTGATTCCAAAAAAATAAAAACGGGGACGGATGAACCGCCCCCGCTTTCGGTCTAACAGGTTGTTAATAATTAGTTGCCCAATGCGGTAAGAGCATCAATTGCAGCAACCGTGGTTGGCGCGGTCATCGTCGTATCGCCACGAAGCACACCCACCTGGGTGATAGCGAAACGTCGAGTACCGGTCTGCGAAACACCTGAGGTTGTCGTGGGAACAGCAGTAGCTCCAAACTGGGCGGTGGCGCCAGTGCCGCTGACATCACACACGGCAATGGTGTAACCACTCTTGCTACCGCTGCTGAGAACAGGATCAATCAAGTTCTGGCCGTTAAGCGCGGCCAGGTTAGCGGCGAAAGCACCGTTGCCGGCGGTCGCCTGGTAAGTTGCTTGAGAACTATGGATGGTACGGATTGACGACTGGGCCGAACCTTCATTGGCTGCTCGGCGAGAAGCTAAAAGATTGGGGATCGCGATTGCTGCGATAATACCGATGATCGCGACGACGATGAGGAGTTCTATCAGTGAGAAACCCTCTTGGCGTTTATTCTTGTTCATTCTGTCTGTCCACTCCTTAGAGAATTTGAGTTGCAAATTTGTCGCGCCAACGGTTTCACCTGAAGAATGTCCCGCCGCGCATAACGCGATGTCCGTCGGCTTGTGTCTTATCAACGTCCGTGCCACCGGGCCTTATTGACAGAATTTCAGTCTAAGAGATTTGGAATTAGTCAGAACGACTTGGGTTGAATGGTCTGGGGATGAACCGGCTGACAATCTACGGCAGGGGAGGATGACGGATTGCGGCAGAGGCAAAAGAATCAGGGCTCTCCGGCGCCCGCCGCGAACTCCGCTTCGTCTTCAGCGCGACGTCTGGGACCAGGATCTGAAGCTCGCCGGCGGGGAGGGGAATCGGGACTACGCCGCTCGTCTCGCATCTGGGCGGTCAGTCCGCGTATTCCATGCTTGTCCAGGAGGTGTCGGAGCGATCTGACGGAGAGCCCTAACAAGTCCGAGGCAATTGTTTGATTGCCGTTGGTGCGCCGCAAAGCCTCGAGAACGTAAGTTTTTTCCAATTGGTCCAGGTGCGCGGTGAGGTTAATCCCTTCTTCAGGGAACGCAAACGCCTGGGCCACTCGTTCAGGGTGATAGTTAGTGATCTTTTCGGGCAGGCGTTCGGGTTGAATCGAATCGGTAGTCTCCAGTGCAACGGCGCGCTCGATCGTATGCTCCAGTTCGCGAACATTTCCCGGCCAGGAATAGTTCTCGAGCAGCTCTATGGCCTTATCGCTGATCGAAAGTGTTCGCCCGGTTTGATGGCAGAACTTATTAGCGAAATGAGTGGCCAACTCGGAGATGTCTTCTGTGCGATCACGGAGCGGCGGGAGTTCTATCGGTATTACGGAAATGCGATAGTAAAGATCCTCGCGAAAAGTGTTTTCCTTTACCATGTTGCCCAGGTCCCGGTTCGTGGCAGCAATCACCCTGGTATCGACCGATGTCTCTTCCGTTGCTCCTACAGGACGAAGTTTTCGTTCCTGTAGAACGCGCAGCAGTTTGACCTGCATGGCGGGAGACATCTCGCCAATCTCGTCCAGGAAAATCGTGCCGTGATTGGCCGCCTCGAAAAGACCCTTACGATTTGTATTTGCTCCGGTGAAGGAACCTTTTACGTAGCCGAACAGTTCTGATTCCAGCAGCGTTTCTGTGAAGGCCCCACAGTTAACTGAGACAAACGGCTTCTCGGCTCGTGGACCAAGATCGTGGATGGCCCGCGCTACTAACTCCTTGCCGGTGCCTGATTCCCCGGTTACCAGGACGGTTGACGGTACCTGCGCCACAGTTTCAATCATCTGATAGAGCGCCTGCATTCGCGCCGAGTGACCGATGATGTTGCCCAGTTTCCCGCGGGTGCGCTGTCCTTGAATCAGTGCTTTATTTTCTTCAAGGAGCGCCTCTTTTTCTTTGACGAGCGAAATCTTCTGCAGCGCGCGAGATACCGTCTCTTTCAGAAGGTCGTTGTCGAAGGGTTTCTGTACAAAGTCGTAGGCGCCGAGCAGGAAAGCTTCCCGCGCAGTATCAACATTCGCGAACGCCGTCATCATGATGACTTCGACTTCCGGCTGAAACTCGCGGACCGAACGCAATAAGTCGATACCGCTCATGTCCGGCATACGCACGTCCGAGAGGATCAGATCGGCCTTTTGTTCTTGTAGACGCGTTATTGCCTCGCGACCGTTTTCTGCGACGCGCACCTCATGTCCCTCACGCTGTAAGAGATGGGTGAGAAACTGGCGCATCCCTAACTCGTCATCGACTATGAGAAGGTTGGCCATACTCTTCGGTGGTTCGTCCTCGGTGTTTAGTAGCGATAGATGGAAAATGGAAAATGATAAATGGAAAATGAAAAGTCTATTCGTCGCAAAGATCGCTAAGACTTTCTATTCTTCATTACCCCTTGCAGCACCTGGAAGCTCAATCGTAATCGTTGTTCCGCGGCCCTCGCGACTGCGGACGTTAATTGTACCACCATGATCCCTAATGATTTGATAAACAATTGACAGACCCAGGCCGGTACCCCCGGTGGTCGACGAAAACGGTTCAAACAAGTGTTCGACCTGCTCCGGGCTCATACCCCGACCAGTATCGGAAAACGTAATCCTGACCCGCCCGTTGGACCCGGTATTCCCAACCTCTGCCCTTAGAGTGCCACCCTGGTTCATGGCCTGAAGGGCGTTTCGCGCAAGATTCCAGAAAACCTGCCGCATTTGCTCGGCATCGGCCTCGGCAAACAGGGACTCGCTGGGGATGTCCTCGGCAATAGTCTGCGAGGCTTTTACTTCGGGGCTGTGTCGCAACAGAGTAAATGTCTGTTTCAATAGATTCCCGATATCTACTGTGGCGTGAACGATTGATCGTGGCCGGGCGTAGGTAAGAAAGTCTGTAATGATTCGGTTTAAGCGATCCGATTCGCGCAGAATGATCTCCATCAATTCGGTCTGAGCTGATTCGCCTTCCATCTCAGTACGGAGCATCTGGATCGATCCGCGCATTGCCGCCAGCGGGTTTCTGATCTCATGAGCAATTGACGCAGCCATGCGACCGATTGCCGCCAAACGGTCCTGGCGCTTTGACGTTTCTTCGAGGGCCCGGATTTGAGTCAGATCCTGAAAGGTGATGACCATGCCCGTCGTCTCGCCTGTTTCCGAGAATAGGGGCGTAATAGTGAATCCCAGACGCAGTTTTAAGCCTTCTGCGGTCAGACAGTCGGCTTCAAAGCGAGGACAGGGTCTTCCCAGCTCGGTGGCCCGCGCCGAATCTTCGACGCGTTGCTTCCACTCCCCGAAGAAGATCGAGGCGTCTTTGCCACGAACCGCAGATTGCCGGTAGCCAGTGATTTCCTCGGCAGCCGCGTTGAAAGTATAAATGCGGCCTTGCAGGTCGGTTGTAACAACTCCCGATCTGATCGACTCAACGATCCGTTCGTGCAAAGCGCGAAGATTGGCAAGCGATTGGGTGGCGGCGATCAAGCGAACGTCAGAACGCGACTGACGTTCCGCAAGGCGCGCGGACAACAGGCCTACCACCAGAAATGCCACATCAAAGAGGCCAATAGCCTGGATCGATTGAGAGAGAGAGCTCGTGAGGATCGGCGCTGAAGGGTGGTTGCCAAGTCCATTGATGACCACCAGGGCACATCCTGTGAATGCTGCTGTGGAACCAACGGATGTAACCATCGCGTCGCGCGGTCCCAGGAACAGGCTGGCGACTGAAATGATTACTATATAAAGCGCCGTATAAGGTGAATGTATTACATCGGAAGTCCACACCAGCCAGGTGACCAGAAACACATCAACTGCGAATTGAAGCCGGGCTTGAACGAGGAGCCTGCGTGAGAAGCGTTGGGCGATGTAGTAAACGACGGTTAGTACAAGCACCAGAAAGAAGATGGGAAGCTTATTACTCCACGATTCATCATCGGCGCTGTCTTTGATCAAGAACGCGCCGACGGCCAATAGAAGTATTGCCGTAGCCAGCCTTCCGGCGATCAGCCATCGCAGCTTTTTGGCCAAAGCGCGCCACTGTTCGGTACTTTTTTCGTCTTCAACCATCTGAGGCCAAGCCTAACACAGAGCACTGTTGCGGCAGAGATTGATTTTTCCCAGGCAACTACGCAAAAGGAGGCCAGATCGTGGCCTCCTTTTGCAGTCCCGCCGGCGAGAAACGCGTGATTAGTGTCCGGTCGACAGTTTGCCGATCAAAGTGAAAAGTGGCAGATACATCGCAATGACTATCGAACCTATTGTCACACCGAGGAAAGCGATTAGGGCGGGCTCAATCAGGGTCAGCAGATTGGCAATGGCGGCATCAACCTCTTGCTCGTAGAAGTCCGCAATCTTGCCAAGCATGGCATCGAGGGCCCCAGTCTGTTCGCCGATCCCGATCATCTGCGCGACCATGTGGGGAAAGACCTCGGTGGCCTTCAAGGGATCGGCGAAATTTTCACCGCGCTCCACCCCGGTGCGCACCTTGACGATTGCTTCCTCGATGATTACGTTTCCGGCGGTCTTTGCGGTTATATCCAACGACTGCAGGATGGGGACGCCCGACGAGAGCAGCGTAGACAACGTACGCGAGAACCTGGCCACAGCGATCTTGCGAACGATATCTCCCATGATCGGTATTTTCAGCAGCAGACTATCGATGAACCGGTGGCCGCCAGGCGTTCTGTAGTAGAAACGGATGGCAATGACTGCGGCCACAATCGATACCAGCATTATCAGCCCGCCCCAACCGGCCAAAAAGTTGCTGATCCCTACAACTATGCGCGTGGGTAACGGTAACTGTTCCCCTGGTCCAAGCAGTCCCATAAAGATCATCTGGAACTGAGGAATCACTACGACCATGATCACCGCCACGGCTACGATTGCCAGCAGTACGACTGCGGTCGGATAAATCATTGCCGAGATCACGTCACGCTTTAATTTAACTATCTTCTCAATGAACGTGGACAGTCGCTGCAAGATCAGATCGAGAATACCGCCGGTTTCGCCTGCTTCTACCATGTTCGAATACAACTGATCGAAAACCCGTGGGTGCCGGGCCATCGCGGCCGCAAGGGTTGAACCCTCTTCTACATCCTGGCGCACCTGAAGCAGAATTTGCTGGAAGTACTTGTTCTCCTGTTGCTGTGCGAGGATCTCGAGGCACTGAACCAACGGCAAGCCGGCATCAATCATTACTGAAAACTGGCGGGTGAAGATCGATAGGTCTTTGGCTTTGACCTTTTTGCGACCACCGAATTTGGGAATGCCGATCTCGCGTCCCTTTTCCTTGACCGACGTGAGGGTAACCTGCTCCCGGCGAAGAATCTGCCGCAGTGCTTCCCGATTGTCGGCGACACGTTCGCCGACGACAATCTCATTTAGTTTATTGCGGCCTTTAAAAACGTAGGTAGGCATGATGAGAGGCTCCAGGATGTGCTATCGGTTTGCGGTGGGGCGAGCACCGACTGGGCGTGATTGAGCGTAGGGGCTGGGATGCTTGCCACCGGTTGGTCCGCCATTGCCGGCATTCACTCCAGCGCCGCGCTCGATCAGTTCGCGCAACTCATCAACGTTGGAAGAACGCTGCAAAGCAGTGTCCATCGAGATGATTCGCTTATGGTAAAGAGTGGCCAGAGCCTGATTAAAGGTCTGCATGCCGTATTTGTCCTGACCGGTCTGCATCATGGAATAGATCTGGTGAACCTTGTCTTCGCGGATGAGGTTTCTAATGGCGGAATTCGGCACCATGATCTCCAGGGCCATTGCCCGGCCCGAGCCTTCGGCGCGCGGCAGCAAGGCCTGACAGAGAATCCCTTCCAATACCAGCGAAAGCTGCGCGCGGATCTGAGATTGTTGGTCTGCAGGAAAGACGTCGATGATGCGGTTGATGGTCGACGCCGCCGAGTTAGTGTGCAGCGTAGCCAGTGTCAAGTGCCCCGTTTCCGCAATTCGCAGGGCCGATTCGATGGTCTCTAGGTCGCGCATTTCCCCAACCAGAACCACGTCGGGATCCTGGCGCAAAGCCGTGCGCAGCGCCTGGGCAAACCCGTGTGTGTCGGCGTTTACTTCTCGCTGGTTCACGACGCAGTTCTTATGGTTGTGCAGGAACTCGATCGGATCTTCGATGGTCAGGATGTGCTCGCGTCGATCGCGATTGATCTTGTCGACCATCGCCGCCAGAGTAGTTGACTTGCCTGAGCCGGTTGGTCCGGTCACAAGAATCAGCCCGCGAGGCTTGTCGCAAAGCTGCTGCACAATCGCCGGCAGTCCCAGTTGTTCGAAGGCTTTGATCTCATATGGGATGGCGCGAAAGACAGCGCCGACGGCGCCACGTTGATTGAAAAGGTTGGCGCGAAAGCGCGACAGGCCTTTCACGCCAAATGAGAAGTCCAGTTCCAGGTCCTCTTCGAAACGGTGTTTTTGCGCATCAGTAAGCACCGAATAGGCAAGCTGTTTGGTATCTGCCGAAGTCAGAACCCGATAGTTCTCCAACTGGCGCAGGTGCCCGTCGACGCGCACCTGCGGTGGCGAACCGGTGGTTATGTGGAGGTCTGAACCATTCAGCTCAGATAGTTTCCGCAGTAGTTCGGAAAGGGAGATTTGCGGGATGCTCTCGTTCATTGGCATTTGAGATCTGCGCTCCTGGGAATTTAATTCATGGAATCTATCGCCCTTTAACGAATGGCCGGTTGCAGCGCGCCACGCGCTCGTAGTGAATCGATGAACCGATCTGCCTCGGCCGCCATCTGCTCCGCGAACTGCGCGGGCGTATTGGTAGTCAAGTTGTAGATACGGCCATTGATCTCGGTGAAATAGAAGCTCCAGGCTTGCTCGGGCGAACGTCCGTCAGCCGGAGTTTGAGCCGTTACCACAAAAACGCGCCGGCCATTAACGTCACGCACATAGTCGTTGGTGACCCAACCGCCAGAGCCCATCATTTTGTCGATAACGATGCGCCGCAGTTCAGCCACGTTGATGCCTGCCAGCATGCGGCCTTGCTCGCGAGCTGTCAGGTAAGAAGGGTTAGGCCGGCTCAAGGCAATCACCGCCAGCGAAACCTGGCCGGGCACCTGGGCTGATGCTTTACCGGCGAGGTACTTCGTGTCGGCGATATTGGTCGGTGTTTCCGTATTCAGGATCGCCGGCATCTGGGCCAGCAGGGGATCCGACAGTCCCGCTGTTTGCGTCAGCGCGGGTCCCAGCAGACCATTTCGATGCGCCGCCAAAGCCTCTTCACGCTTCCGACGCAGGCGGGCGCGATATCGACGCCACCAGGCTCGTGAGTGACGACGATAATGACGTCGCTGGCCAGACACACTCTGTCGCACGCCATGAGCCGTGGAACTGGCAAAGGGCAACATCGCCACCACTGAAATCAGCATTAACAATGAAAGAGTTATCGTTCTCAGCATTTTGTTTTACCTCCAGTTAGGCCACCGTCTCGCGAACAACCTCTTCGATGGTGGTAACTCCGCCGCGAATCTTGTGGAGCCCGGACTCACGAAGACTGATCATTCCGTCGTCAATTGCCTTCTTTCTCAATTCCAGAGCCGAGGCTCCGATCAGGATCAACTCGCGAATCTCATCCGTGACTTCCATCACCTCGTAAAGACCAATGCGTCCTTTGTATCCCGTGTTATTGCAGGTAGAGCAGCCCTTACCCTTGTACGTTTTTAGCTTGGTGGCTTCTTCGGCTGAAAAACCAACCTCAATTAATGCTTCGGGCGGCATCTGGTGTTCTTGTTTGCACTCTTTGCAAATTCGCCGAATCAGGCGCTGTGCTTGAATGAGGTTAACGCTGGTAGCGACCAGGAATGGTTCGATACCCATGTTCATCAGGCGGGAAATTGTGGAGGGCGCGTCATTGGTATGGAGGGTTGAGAGAACGAGGTGGCCGGTCAAAGCGGCTTTGATAGCAATCTCGGCCGTTTCGAAATCGCGAATCTCACCGACCAGAATGATGTTGGGATCCTGTCGTAGGAAGGAACGCAGAGCCGCCGCGAAGTTCAGACCAATCTGTTCCTTCATCTGGACCTGGTTGATTCCCATCAGGTTAAACTCAACCGGATCTTCAGCGGTCATGATATTGGTCTGGATAGTATTTAACGACTGTAAGGCCGAATAGAGAGTGTTTGTTTTACCGCTGCCCGTCGGGCCGGTAACCAAAACCATCCCGTAAGGCTTTTCGATATTTCGTTGGAACTTGACTAATGATTCGGGTTCAAATCCCAGCTTCGTCATGTCGAGCATCAGGTTCTCTTTGTCGAGCAGACGAAGCACAACCTTCTCGCCAAAGAGTGTGGGAAGGGTAGAAACACGAAAGTCGAGCTCGCGCGAGCGGGAGTCGACTTTTACTTTGATCTTGATGCGTCCATCCTGGGGCAGGCGCTTTTCTGAAATATCCAGCTTGGACATGATCTTGACGCGCGAGATTAAGGCGTCGCGGAGTTTCAGCGGCGGGTGCATTACGTCATAAAGCACACCGTCTATGCGAAACCGGATGCGCAGCTCTTTTTCGTATGGTTCGACGTGAATATCTGAAGCGCCCCGGCGCAGCGCATCGACCAGCAGGACATTGACCAGACGCACAACAGGTGCGTCCTCGCTCATTCGCGACAGGGTGGAGAGGTCTATTTCCTCGTTGTCCTCAAGGACCTCGACATCTTCGGTTCGGTCGGTATCAAAGTCGATGCTGTCCAAAGAAACCAGATCAGCATGGGTGATACCGCCCCCATTGAGACCCTTCGCTGCCATTCCCTCGAGTGAAGCATCTTCAACTGCTACTGCCGCCAGCTCGATTTCCCGGGAAGTTCCGTAGTACTTCGCTATGGCTTGCGCGACACTCGCTTCGGCAACCACCACCGGCTCAACGTTCAACCCCGTCATGAACTTAATGTCGTCCATGGCAAACACATTGGTGGGGTCAACCATCGCGAGAGTGAGGGTGGCCCCTACGCGTGAGAGCGGTAGGACAGAATATTTCTGTGCCACTTCCTGAGGAATCAGGCGGAGAACGGATTCGTCAACCTGGAAGAGGTCAAGATTTACGGAGGGAATCCCATACTGCCGCGAAAGGACGGCGGTGATCATGTCGTCACTAACCAGGCCCAACTTGACCAGGTTGTACCCGAGTCGGCCACCGTGCTCACGTTGATAGTCGAGGGCCTCGCGCAAATGCTGAGCGCTGATGAGGTTTTCTCTGACGAGAATTTCGCCTAATTTCGCTGACATTTAGTTCCTGGTTCTCAGACGGTTAAGGGGCAATCCACTAAAGAGGTGGGTGCTGAAGCTTCGATTGGGCGCTCTTTTCAGCGGCTGGACTAGCTCACAACGCATGCGCTAAACATCGTTGCCCATGCATAGTACAGGTTGAACAAGATGAGTGTCAAGGTGTATTTAGGCTGGTTTTTGGCAGAGTTGGGCGCTAATTGGAAAGGGTTTGCGGCAAAATTTGAAACTATTTTTTCCGGATTCCAGAAAAAAGATGGGCCGCTTGCCTGGTATTCCAGGAAGCGGCCCGTTCGAGGTTTAGTCAGCGCTTCAGGGGGCTTACGGGCGCCGGCGTCCGGCCTTTGCGGGTGTGGTCTTTTCTGCCTTCACGTTCTGCTGATTCTTCAGTTCCTCCAGGATGGCCTTGGCGTCATCCTTTAGCTTGTCTGTGTCCGGGGCCTTATCGACAAACTGCTGAAGGTAGTTCGCCGCCTCCTGGTATTTAGTCTTGTCGTTGTTATTCATCGCTCCTATATTGAAGAGGAGCATTCCGCATTTGACCAAAGCATCAGTGTCATCGGGGGTTTGCACCAGTATCTTCTTGTACTCTGCCAGCGCCTTATCGAATGAGTTGGCGTCAAAGAGCATTTGGGCCAGGTCGTGCTGGGCCTTGGCCTTCTTCGCAGCGTCAGATTCAGCAGCCATATACTCCTGATAGGCGCTGTACCCTGCATCCACCTGGCTCTGATCAACCTTGGTCACAAAAAGGCGCATCGTTTCGGCGTGGGTGGACAAGGTAGCAAGCTTGTTTGCGTTGTAGCGGGCTTGGGCGGCGGGATCTGTGCCGGCGCTTGTGTCTGCCTTCAGAACCTCCAGGGCTTTTGCCGTCGATTCGGCAGCAACTTTGAAATCGGATTTTGCAGCTTCCAAACCGCTATTCTTGGTTGCGTCGTCCTTAGCCTGGATGGCTGCGTTGTACCGATCTACTCCGCGTGCCTTTAATGCCAGCGCCTTATTTGTTAAAAGCGCGGCTTGTTCGCGGTCCGCCGCGAGACCTTCGTCATACTGGCGAATAGCCTCGTCGTAGTTCTTGGCAATTAGGGCCTCATTCCCTGCTTTGAAAGTCCGGTTAACAACTGCGTTCGACTCTTCGATCTTCTTGTTCTTCTCCATTATCTCCGCGTTCTTGCGGGCGATCTCTTCGCGCTTTGCTTTGTCCTCGCTGCTCTCGCCGCTTGCTGGTTTGGTCGTCCCAGTCGAATTACTGGCAGGCCCGCCACCAGACATCGCCGCCTTGATTTGGTCGTACGTCAGTTTCTTACCATCACCCGGCGTAAGACTGATCTCATAGTCAATTTCTCTTCCGGCTTTTACGCCCGGTAACCATGAAGGGGCAGCGCTTGGATGGCTGGCAGCGACTATATATGTCCCCACAAACGGGAGCCCGGCAAAAACAAATTCGCCTTTCTTATTCGCTTTGGTGGTGTACGTACCCTGCAGGTCGGTGCGGTAAACCTCGATCGCGGCCTCACTGGCCGGAACGGTCGTGCCGTCGGCTTGTTTGATATTGACGTGGCCGCGAAGCTGGCCTGTCTGGGCCTCAGCGCTCACGGCCGCCGCAACAAGAATTACGAGAGCCAGGTTTATAAGCAGGTACTTGCGAAACATTCGAGAATCCTCCCAGGGATTGTCAGGTGATTGTATTACAGGAGAGTCCCGTAAGATGCCCTGACGTTGCAACCGGTTGTAACAGTACGAGACTAATGTGGAGCGCCTTAAAGTTAATAAGCAACCCGCTTGCTGTCAAGCAGGTACGGTATCGGATCCGAAAGGTTAGCCTCGCGAAAAGCACGCAGGCGCAGGGCGCAGGAATCGCATGTGCCGCAGGCCTCCTTTTCCTGTCTATAACAAGACCAGGTGAGCTCGAGAGGAGCACCGAGATCCCTGGCCTTCAATACTATTTCCGACTTTTTCAGGCGAATCACAGGCGTGCAAATTTTGATCGCAGTTTCGGGTTTGGTGCCCGCATTGATCGCTTCTTGAAACGCAGCATAGAAAACTGGCCGGCAATCCGGGTAGCCGGAGGAATCCTCCACCACGGCGCCGATGTAGATTGCTTGCGCTCCGATTACTTCTGCCCAACTGGTAGCAATGGAGAGCAGATGCGCGTTGCGGAAGGGAACGTAGCTCGCGGGTATGCTCTGGGCATGCAAGTTTGCCTCGGCGACTGGAATATTTCTATCGGTCAATGACGAACCACCGATCCTCGCGAGATGTTCGATCGAGACGGCAAGCCGACGCGTTACACCATAATAGTTTGCCAGTTGTTCGAAAGCCTGAAGTTCGCGCTGTTCGGTCAGCTGACCGTAAGAGACGTGCAGAAACGCAAGTTCGTCGTTTTCTTTCGCAGCGATAGCAGCGGTCACGCACGAATCCATACCTCCAGACACCAGGCACACAGCGATCTGCTTTCCGCGGCTTGGTTCTGCCGCCGGTGTATTGAACGCTGACTCGTCAGACCCGCCCATTTAAACGCCTCGTGTCTCCGGTCCCCAAACGTATTTGTGCAGTTGTAGTTGCATGCGAATCTCGAGTCCGCTGCCGGCAACCCAATCGGCGAGATCCTTCAGTTCGATTTTGTTCCATGCCGGAGAGATCAAAACTGCTTTTGCGCCCCTGGTAAGATCGTATTGGTCCACTATCCCACGAGCGAACTCCCAATCTTCACGATTGGCAATGACGAATTTCACTTCGTCAAGATCTGGACGCAAGCGCTCAAGGTTGGGCCAATGGTTCCGCGCTGCTTCACCGGAAGCCGGACACTTGACGTCCAGAATGAGCTTCGCGCGTTCATCAACCGCTTCTGTTGAGAAATATCCCCCGGTCTCAATGAGCACCTCAAAGCCTTCGTCGCAGAGTTGCTTGATCAAGGTGAGGGCTGCTCTTTGCGCAAGCGGCTCACCGCCCGTTACTTCGACGAGACGGCAGCCGAAATTGCGTACCTGGTCCATCACATTGTCTAGACTGATGTGTTCGCCGCCACTAAACGTGTATTCGCTGTCGCACCAGACGCACCTCATGGGGCAGCCAGCCAGCCGAACGAACGTGCAGGGACGTCCGGCGTGGGTTGACTCGCCCTGAATCGAGCGAAATATTTCAGTAACGCGCAACATCGCTAAAGAGGGGTGACTATTAATAGCCGAATCTAGTAATAGTCGAATCTAGCCCAGCCATTAAGGGCTGTCAAAAGAAGTGGTTCCTGGATTGTATCTTAAAAACAGTGTCAGTTTCCGGGTTGTGCCAAATGCGGGGCAGGGCGCACAACCGGGAAAAACTCGGCATCGCCGGTTTCCGAGTGCCTCCTGCTCGGCAACTTGAAGGCCGTTTCATCATCAAAGCACCGGTGAAAGGTTGAACATATCAGGTGAATGAACGTGATAGCATTAGACTTTAGATACTGGTGATTAGATTCCCCCGTGAAGCTAAGCGAAACTGACATCAACCGATTAGTTTCCGAAGGAGCCAGGCGCCTGCTCGCGCGCGCCGGTGATGGCCGGTCGCTGACCGTGGAATCGCTCTCGTCAAGGATCCGGAAGACCATCGACAAATACCTGTTGCGCGCTAATGAAAGCGCCACGGCGAGCGAAGTGGCAGAGTTTGTGGACAGTTTGCAGGCTGACGATCTGTGCTTGATTATTTCATGTGAAGCCGGAAACCAGCATGCCTGGAGCGATTTGGTTGAAAGATTTTCTCAAACAGTGCGCTCAGCTGCTCGCGCAGCAAGTTCCAACGAAGATGCCGCCGAGGATCTGGCGCAGTCCATTTGGGCGGAACTTCATGGTTTGCGCGCGCGCCCCGATGGCGGGTCCGCTGGGAAACTTGCTTACTATTCCGGACGTGGTTCACTTGCAGGCTGGCTCCGCGCCGTAGTTGCACAACTTGCGGTCGATGAGCATCGTAAACAATCGCGACTGGTGCAAACTGAGGAAGATGCTGATCTGGATCGTCTGGCTCGAGTGGCTTCTGACGGCGGAAGGCTTTTTGGCGCCTCGAAAGTGGTGTCCGATCCTGAAGAAAACGTTACCCAGACTGTCGCCAGCTCACAAATCGAGGAAGCGCTCGCAGGTTCACTCAGAGAGTTATCCCCCGAAGATCGTTTGCTGGTAAAACTCTACTATTTTGACGATCTGCGTTTGCGCGAAGCCGGAGCGTTGCTCGGGGTTCATGAAGCGACGGCCAGCCGGCGCTTGACAAGAATTCAGAACGAACTGCGACGAAAGATCGGCGCAATATTGGTGCAGAAACGAGGCTGGACTGAGGCAGAAACAGAGCGCGCATTTGCCGACGTCGCCATCCATCTTCAGTCAGATGTTGAAGCTATGCTACAGGCTGAAGCAGTCACGGCAGACAAAGGGGGGTCGAGACCTCGCGGCGGATGATTCTGAAGGACCTGTGCACTAGTAAAGATGTTGTGTTTAGCTTGCGCCGCAAGACGACACGCACAGCAGCGTTCTTAGAAATGACAGTTTAGATTTGAGTATTAGATGAAAGACGCAGAGAAAAACAAGATCGACATTCTGCTCAGGAATTTGGCGAAGAGCCAGCGAGTAGAATCTACCTCTCCGGATGGACGCGAGGCTGTTGAGGGCAAGCATCTCGACGCTGATGAGTTGAGCTCCTTCGCCGAGGGTCGATTAACTGCGCCGACTCGTTCTTTGTACGCTGCACATCTGGCAGATTGTGATCGCTGCCGAAGAATTGTTTCACAGTTGGCGCTGGCGGCAGGTGTTGGCGTCGTGACAAACGAACCTGTAGCCAAAAGCAGGTCGTGGACTTTTCTAACTGCGTTGTTTTCTCCGGTCGTGATGCGCTATGCGATCCCGGCGCTAGCTGTCGTGATCCTTGCAGCCGCGGGTCTGGTTTGGATCAAGCGAGAACCTGCAAGAGAGTCGGTGGCCCAACAGACTCAGACTCAGACAGGGCCCACATCAACAGCGCTCGACAGTAAACCACAAACCCTGGCTGATGCCCGATCGGCGAACTCACCCCCCGCCGAGGCTGCTAAACGCGCTGAAACTAAAACCGCGACCGGTTCCGAAGGCGAGCGTAAAGACAAGTCTGATGACAGTACTTCAGCGCGGTCAAACGAGAAGTCTAAGGCAGAAGCAAAATCGACCGGCTCAACAGCAGTTGCCGCAAGTCCAGCACCCGCAAAAGAGGCGGGTGCATATGCGCCGCCGCCACCCGCCAGGACTGAACAAGAAGCGGCAAAGGACAGTCCACCAGCAGCTGGGGAGGTAGCCAAACAACGTCCCCAGGAAACAGTGGATAGCGTAGCTCGCATTGAAGACGAAGAAAGAGGTCGTCGCGAGAAGGCTGCCGAAGGAAATAAAAAAGTGGCGCGGCGAGGTGCTCCAGCAACAGGTATGTTTGGCGGTCTCGCCTCGCAAGCTGGCGGAAGTGACGCTACGCGGAGCGTGTCCGGCAGGAATTTTCGCCGGGTCGACAACGTTTGGGTAGACACAGCCTATAGCTCTTCGATGTCGACAACGGAAGTCAATAGAGGATCGGAACAGTTTCGCGCCCTGATTGGGGATGAGCCGGGACTACGAACGATTGCAGATCAGCTTGATGGTGAAGTGATCGTGGTTTGGAAGGGGAAAGCCTATCGTCTGAAGTGAGAACAAAGATCATTTTCCATTCGTCATTTGACATTTTTCATTTGCCATTTGTTCAGCGCTGTTGAGCTTGGCAGCAACAAAATCCGATCCACGAAATAACACGAAATTTCGTGTGAATTCGTGGTTCGTCTAGGTTCGTGGATCCGCTGAGCCCGTTCAAAACATTATG
Organism: Pyrinomonadaceae bacterium; assembly: GCA_035644135.1. Taxonomy (GTDB): domain Bacteria; phylum Acidobacteriota; class Blastocatellia; order Pyrinomonadales; family Pyrinomonadaceae; genus PSRF01. The sequence goes on along the minus strand of DASQPD010000142.1, from coordinate 1,280 downwards.
AACGACAGATACAAACGCCAGTCAAATGGAAAATGAAAAATGGTGGATTCAACTTGGAAGTGCAACACAAAGTGGTTTGAAGAGACCTGTCGTTTTCGAGCCGCGGAGAGTACCGATTTTTGAAAGAGCGTGAAGATGCTCCCGGCTTGCCCGGAGGAGTCTCACGCACGCCGCTACCGGAGTTCCTATACTCCTTTCAGCGCGCGCAGCGCGCGCTGAAAGGAACGTGACGCTGGGTTGTAGCAACAACCGTGAATCTCCCCCGGACAAGCCGGGGGCATCTCGCAATTCTTAGAGCTGTTGTTGCACTTCCAAGTTGAATTCGCGCCAGTCAAATGGAAAATGGAAAATGACAAATGACGAATGGAAAATGATCTCTTTCTAGTTCAACCCCGACCCTCGAGGTGTTACAGTACAACCCTCTGGTAGCGATGAGGAGGATATATGTACTGTCCCTCATGTGGCAGCGAGATTACCGTTGAACTCAATTACTGCAATCGGTGTGGGGCCAATTTGTCTGTTCCCAGCCTTACTCCGTACGCAGCGCCTGTGAAATTGACAATACCATCAATTGTTATGGGGCTGACAATTGTCGGTGGCCTGGGAATAATTTTCTCAGGTGCGACTGAGCTTGTGGGATTGGGATTACACCCCGCGGCGCTGGCTTGGATTGTGATCTTCGGTCTGGCTACACTCTTCGGCTGCACTGCTCTGTTGATTCGCTTTTGGTCAATGATAATCAGGGCCCAGCGGCCGAACTTGTCCCCAGCGACGCCCCGGCAACGACAAGTGGACGCGTCGAATTCCCAACAACTGCCGCCACGTTATGACCCGGCAACCAGCGTAACCGAGCATACGACACGCACTTTCGCTCCCATTTACCGAGAGCCCACAAACCGCTGAACAGATTTGTTATCTGATTAAGGCAGGTGACATGAGGCGATGAACCGATTAGCAGCGGGCCTCCGGGCCGCGATGGCAGTCGCAGTCATTTTAAGGCTTTGTACAAGACTCCAAATCCCAGCCACGGAAAGAGACTTACTGTGTGAAGACTCTGGATGCCTTGGAGCTTTGAAGCGGAGGATTTGGACAATTCAAGCTGCGTAAATTCGCAGGTGGGGAAGGGGGCAGTCGTTAGTTTGAAGGTTCGGTAAGTTCAAGGCGCCCCCGCTCAAGCTTGAATGCCAGTGCTTATCTCTATCAGTCAAGCCTCTGGGTTTACTGCATTGAGTAATTGACTCGATGATGAAGCCTCGGAAACTTGAGCGGGGGCGCCTTGA
>DASQPD010000141.1:0-71131 GCA_035644135.1 Pyrinomonadaceae bacterium | reverse complement strand
AATAGTCCAGTGCATATCTGGGAAGGCATTACGCATTCCTCGAAGAACATCTTTTAGCCCCGCCAATCCCGGCCCCTGTCCGGGGAACGGCACAAGCTCAACTACACTGTCGGCAACATACTCTTCTGCTGCATCCACGTTGCCTTTGTTAAGAGTTTCCTCAATGAACTTGCTAACAAGAAGCTTGTTGTCTTCGACACTCATCTTTCTCTCTCCATCGAATCAGGCCTTTATCAACGCGGCATAACGTTCCCGTTCAGCGGGCGCGGGCGATCAGCATTCAACCTGCGTCGCAAGGAAGAATCTTGAGAAACACGCTATCCCGCGCCCCGCTGCAACAGGTTGTTGGCCCGCGTACGATATCACCATTCACTGTATGGGGAGCCTTTCGATGAAATAACCTTTGAAGCACTGTGGACATCCTGAAGAATCACAAAATCGAATTGCCCACGGAAGTCCATACTTACTTCTTCCCAATCCTTCTTCTCCGTCATCGGATCGATCGGAATCTCACCCAAATAACCGGTCTCCACTAACTGCTTGAGCGATCGCGGCGGGGTACGGTTTACTGCAGTGTATTGGTCAATAGCGTTACGCACGGTCATCAAGTCGGCGTGAAGAACAGCCTCACGCGAGTTGAGAACTTGAGAACGATAGCTACTTATTACGCGCGGGGAGGTGGAGCAAATGACGCCGACTGTGAATGTGAGGAGCCCCACTGTTAGGCGAACAACCGTTTTCTTCATAACAGAATTCTCTATCTACTTCTAGGCTTGATCAACTGAAATCTTGCACGCAGGATAGTTTAGGATGTTCCCTAAATCTATGAGTCAACAGCGGGCCAACGTCAGAGTTGACCGGGCGCGGCAAGCAACTGGGCCAGCATCAAGTCTTGCGCTTAAAGAGTAGGCGGTTCCGCGCTCCGGTCCAACGAATTGTTCGATGCCGACGCTAAGAAACGCGATCATCAACAAAGCATTCCCATTTCTTTACTGCTTGCAGTGTGGTGGCTGGTTCATGCGTAGATTCGTCATCGTCCCCAATTGAGAACCGCAAGAAATGCGTGATAGCTTTACACTGAGCATCTGTGAAACCGTACTTCTCAGCAATTGATGCCGGCTCAGATTTCCGCAGCGATTTTTGCGATTCGTGCAAGAGGCAATATTCAAATGAATCAGTAATGCCGATCGTCAAAGTCTCCCAGTTGTTCAAGCCGTAAACCAAAAATGCAGGCAGATAATAGCGAAACCCCTTAGCATCCAGGAAGTGTGGAATTGAGGAACCGATAAGGATATCTTTCTCGGGAACATCCTGCCATCTCTGGTCGGTATCAAGATGTCTTGCAGTCCATTGTTCCTCAGCAGACTTATAGTCATCAATGGCAATGGCCTCATGAAGGGTGGTTCCATCCTCGCGAGTAACACCGTCAAAAGCCACAAGAATCTCCTCTATTAGTTCGTTACGGCGATTATCGGTCGGCTGATTAGACATGGCATCGAACTCTGCGCTTCAGCTGCGGCGCGCGAAAGAATTCAAGCTCAGGGGCAAAAGACTACTTGAGAAGAATGCTGTCGCGCCGTCAGCTGCAAGCGCTTGTTATATTGCGTGCTCCGTTGTCAATCGCAACATTCGGAAAAAGAGGTGCAATACCAGCGTCCGTCACGAAATTCAAAGATTGCCAACCAGGCCACTCTCGCTCGATCAATATTAGTTCGGATGTTGGCTGCGGGCGGAGAGATACGGCTCGCGTATTCACGCTTGGCCCCGTGATCCCACCAAGAGGCGATTGGCACCGACCCTTGGGCTAGCGCCTTGTCGAAAGCTTTCCAGCCATGCGTGTAAGGCTCACTGAAGAATTGAAACGCTTCATCGCGGCTATCACCATCGCCACTGTCATCACCACCGCCGGCGGAGAAATAGAAATCAGGGACCATCATTTGCTTTAAGGACGCGCGATCACGCTTTTTGACGGCAGTGCGGAAAGCAGAAAAGAACGGCTTCCATGCCCGCTCGGCGGAAACATTCCTTTGAGCAAAGGCGGCATGTAGAACCAAGAGTACGATCAGGACTAGTGCGCTGCGCGAGAGTTTCATGGTTACACTAGGAGAAGCAATATAACGTTGCGCTTGAGCGGCTCGCCCACGCAACTTACCAAAGAAGCCCGCTCGTGGCGAGTCCGCTCCAAGCGCGTGTTAGCTTGCGCCGTCGAATAACGGGCGGTCTTTCTGCTGATCTCTTACCGCATCCTTCAATTCGGAAACAATCGGATGCTCATTCCACCACCAGTGAAACGCGGCCTGCGGCACAAACTTTATTGTATGACCAAAGCGAGTTGATGATCTCAGCTGTACTATCACAGGCCGCACATTGAAGAACCGTATTTGATGAACTTGGCTAATCTCTGATAGCGGAATCGTTATCTCGTGGATGTAATTTGAGACGCGAAGATTCTGACCATCAATGCTTACCTGCTTCAGCGGAACGGTCAAGTGATAGCAGAAAGTAGTGGTTGCTGATACCCACACAATTGTGAAAACGAGGGCACCTGGCGACAACTCACCGGGGAAACGAATGAGTTGGATAATCCAATACGAGATTAGCCAAACCGAACAGCCAAGAAAAATGCCGGAGAAGACAAATTTTAGAAAGAATGTTGTACCTGAAGAGAGCGGTTTACTCATGATATACAACGAGCAAGCTAACGCTTGGCTTCAGCGGCGCGGCGCGAACCCACACAAGCTACGTCGCAGGAAATACCATGGAAAGGATGCTATCGCCGCGTCCGCTGCAAGCCATTGTTATGCGCGGCGATTCAATTGCCTTCTGACGACGCAGCATCGAATCCACCTGGCAAACGAGCTTCACATGTTTCGAACGAGAGGACCTTTTCCTTTTGTAGATCCAACAGCTTACTGTGGACAGCGTAAAGATCTGCGCCTGGATGAACGTCTAAAGCTACAAAACAATCGTCACAACGCTCCCATGAAAGATTAAGAGACTGTAGAGCCAATAAAATGGAATCCTGACCTTCTTGATCTAAATCCGAATTGAACAAGATTCGGAAGGTGTCATGCCCGCTGCGCTTTACAATCTCACGAACTTCGGGAATTTGATCCTCGTTGTCTGCCGGTGCCCTAACAATATCTCCCCAATTGATTGCGTATGCATGAAAGGGAGTATTGCGTATCTCGTAAAGATCTTCACCCAACTCCAGCGCCCAAAGAGACTCACCATCGATTGCCCAATGATTCGGCAAGTCGATGTGCACTTTAGTAAGTGATTCTTCTTTGTCTAGCATAGTTGATAGCGCATAACTCTGCTGTTCACCGGCGGCGAGCGAATGCCATCCAAGCATCAGCGCTAGGAGACTACTTTAGAGGCATGCTATCGAGGCGTCAGGTGCAACAGCTGGTTATGCGGTGATCGTTTAGGAGTGAGGAACCTCTAATAACACCTTCTCGACCACAGATGGCAAGTTGATAGGATAAAATCGCTCAGCATCAAAGGCGTAGTCTTCGCCACTCTCATCCACGATCCGAATCAAGCCCTCGGCTTCAGCCTTCTTATCCGGAATCGAACGGTAAATCTTCCCTAGCTCGAGCGACGCTGGGTAGCCCTTGTTGTTTAAGCAAACCACAAAATGAGCCGGCTCTCTCTTCTTCATAGCTAATCTAAAAACGGCAACTTCAATTTGAATTCTCGTTTACCAATTCCATGCGCTTCATACCAATGAACCTCAGCCAATGGTATCTTACCATTAGCCAGGCGGACCTGGGCAACACCTTTAACTTTTCGCCATCTGTTTCCCCCGTACAGCTTCTGAAGTCGTGCTCGGTCACGAACACCTTTGCCAGTAGCAATCGTTTCCACGTGCGAGAATTCGCCGACGAGCTCAAAATCCATTGTGAGGACTTTACCTGAAATTCAAGAGAGCCGCATAACGCTGCGCTTCAGCTGCGGCGCGCGATCAGCATTCAAGCCGCGCAGAAAAAAGTTACTTGAGAAACACGCTATCGCGCAGCCAGCTGCAAGCGCTTGTTGGGTTGCGTCCCGGAGAGAAACACGCACCGGGTGTCACTGATAGGTCCGCCCGTTGTGTTTGAGCCAACCTGCCACGTGCCTCCCGTCCGGGTCGTGGTGCGTCCAGTGGACCATACCTCCCTTTTCGTTCCACACGTACTCGCCGTAGAAGCTTACGCGATCGCCTTTCTGTAGCCCTGTGACCCGCGTTGCGATGTCGATGTTGTGCGCAATAAGGACCGTCTGACCTGATGCGAGGCGAACGACGAATCGCTGATGCCTGTTGTCAGCGAGGTCGTCCGCCAGTATGCGCGCTACCACGCCTTCGCCTTTAACCTGGACATTGCTCGTCCTGTTTTTGAACGCGCGCCCGATTGGACTATCGTCAACGGCCGCAACACCGTTTTGCCCCGAGGACTGAATCGCGCTGCCACAGCCTGCCCAGATCAAGGCACATACAACGACCGCGGCAATGTGGATCCGTTTCATAGGTAATGTATCTCCCGACGTTGTCCGAGCGTGGCTGCTGAACTGTGTCTCAACCACTCTCTCGCCGCAGCCCGGAGTTCTCGCGAAGCAACCCAACGCTCACGTTGACCGGGCGGCGCGCTTAGAAGAACGTTGGATGAAACAGGCCACTTGAGAAACGTGCTACCGCCGCCCCGGTCCAACGTGTTGTTAGGCGTGCGTTTTGCGATTGAACACGCGCCTTCGCAATTTGGAAATTCCAACTGCGGAAATCAATCCCAATGTGAGGTAAATGATTCTAAGAACTATCTCCATTCCGCTCAACTGCCCTTTTTCTAGATCATAGATTAGTAGCGGCAACAAGCTTATTACCACCCAGCACCATGCTCCTTTTTGAATAAAATATCCCACAAACATACCAACCACAACCGCAACACCAGGAAGCAGAATAAAAGCCCGAATCAACAAAAAAGATATTAGCTGATCCTTATTGTTGGTACCGAAATAAGGGTTGCGGCTGATGATTTGGAGGGTAACCCATGCTCCGCAAAGGAATATGACGAAGCTAAGAATTATTCCGCCTGCACAAACGAACAGATTCGTCTTAAATCTGCTCAATCAACTTGTTTCTCCTCGATATGCGAAGCACGCCCTAACTTCTTATTAGACTCTAAACTATCGTGTTGTAACACGATAGTTTACAACATAAGCTCGGGGGCGCGTCCAAACCGCCCACAAAATCGTAGCTTACACGTTGAAATGCTATACGTGCAGTGTTAACGTACGGCTTGACGCGTACTAGCGTCTGAGAATTTGCCTCTGGAGTCCTCACCATGCCAAAACTGCTAGAAGAGGTGCGTGACCTCATCCGTACCCGACACTACAGCCTCAGCACAGAGGAAGCTTACCTCAGCTGGATCAAACAATACATCCTGTTTCATAGCAAACAACACCCGGCTCGAATGGGCGCTCAAGAAGTCAGCAGCTTCCTCACGTATCTGGCCGTAAAACGAAACGTTGCTGCCTCAACTCAGAATCAGGCTCTCGCAGCACTGTTGTTCCTATATAAGAACGTATTGAGAGTCGATCTGCCCTGGCTCGATAACGTTGAACGTGCAAAGAAACCAGCTCGTCTACCCCTCGTGTTAACCAGAACCGAAATAAGCCGCCTGCTCGCTCAGCTCAATCAAACGAATTGGCTTATGGCCAGCTTACTGTATGGCGCCGGACTGCGCTTAAAGGAATGTCTGAGATTGCGGGTGAAAGACTTGGACTTCGGCTATCAACAAATTGTGGTGCGAGACGCAAAGGGCAACCACGATCGAGTGACCATGCTTCCTACTATTCTTGTCGAACCCCTCAGAGCCCAGCTGGCCCATGCAAAAGCTCTCCACGGCCGAGACCTCGACGCAGGATTCGGACGGGTCCAGCTGCCATTCGCTCTTGCACAGCAATAAACAAGCCGGCGAGTTGTCATACACTGCGCCACAGCTTCGCGACGCATTTGCTTGAGGACGGTTATGACATTCGCACGGTTCGGGAACTACTCTGTCACAAGGATGTGCGAACTACGATGATTTATACGCATGTCTTAAACCGGGGAGGTAGAGGTGTTCGAAGTCCGCTCGATCGGACATGATCAACCTCTAACTCAAACCATTACTGATATTTCGCACCATCAGAAGAGGCTGAGCGTCTGGCCTACGCTGGCATCGACCGGACGATCAAGTCCGCTGTGTCGTTCTCCGTTGAGTTGACGCTGTTGGTGACCGGATGGATCTTCATTTGCTCAGCGGGATACGGTCGCAGCCTTTTCATCAAGTCCGTGCGGTTCGTCCTCGGATCAAGCCAGGCATCTTAAATCTCAGGAGTCAGTATCGCAGGCATTCGGTTATGCAGCTCACTGACTAGCTGGTTAGAAACGCTCAAATCTCTTACCGGTCGCTTTCAGTCTCTGATATTTTTCTGTATGAAGTATTCCGAAGTAACCAAAGGAAATCATTATGAGCTTGCACCAGATATGCCGGAGTCAACCTGCGTTTGATTCAAGCCTGGCTGGGGCACGCTACTTTGAATGAGCGGCGCCAAAAGTGAAAAGTGAGGCAAACCGATGTACGCGTATTGTACGCGCGAGAAATTCTTACACGCATTTATGACGTCGCTAAGTTGTTGAAAGGAATGGTGGCCAGGGACGGAATCGAACCGCCGACGCCGGCCTTTTCAGGGCCGCTTACCGAATAGCCGAAGTGGTTTGAAATGAATGGATCCTCGATGAGAACACAAACTTAGGCCGGGAACATTTAGGATCACCCAGGATGGTTTAGGCCGTTTTGGCTTCTTGGATGTACGCGTATTGTACGCGAGTGGCAAGTCCCGGCTATCGCCCAATGTCACGAGCCTGCAACTCGCGTGAGAGACGTCAACGCAGATGGCTCCACGTTCGCAGCGATTTTTGAATGGGGTGACATGCGAGTCGCAATGCGGCCGCATGCAATGGAGGAAGCCATGCATAATGCCGCCGCGCAATCCGGAGAGGTCTGGTGTTAGAAACCAGATTCGGAAGATTTCAATCGCGGCTCTCGCTAAAATTTGATGTATATAAGAATACGCACAGGGGCGACCTTACTACCAACGCCTTTCAGGACGGGAGGCCGACGCGCCGAAGTAAAGTTTGGAAGCGCGGGTCGTCGCGCAAGTCGTCGAAAAACGGATCAACCTTCAGCCAGATTAGAAAGAGGGATCGATCTTCAAATGCCTTGTCCAGCCACGCGAAGGTTTGATCTTTATCATTCAGTCCGGTGTAAACGACGGCAAACAAATATGGACTCACATAACTGTGCTTTGATATTTCACGCAATTCGTCGAGAACCTTTAATGCCTTATCGCGCCGTCCCGACACTGCGTAGGCGTGTGCGAGGGAAGCAATGAGTTGCGGATGGCGTTCCGTTTGACTCATTCCTTTTTGAAATGTCTCAATCGCCCGCTGGTACATCCTCTTTTGCTCGTATGCTAAACCGAGATAGAGATAAGTTTCATTGAAGGCCAAGTCTAAGTTAATCGTTTTTTCGAGTTGCGTTATCGCTTCATCATACTGCCTCCCCAGGTAGGAGTCAGCCCCATCGACTGTATTAAAGAGGCGCGAAAGCGGGTCGAGTTCTCGAGCACGTTTCACTTCCGCGTGGGCTTCATCAACCCGTCCGAGTGCAATAAGAAGATCACTTCGGAGAAGGTGTGGGCTCGGATCATTGGGCTTGAGAGTCTGCGCGCGTTCCAGCTCTTCTGTGGCTTCGGCCCAATCCCAATCGTAATAGAGTCTGACCGCGGCCATCGCCGTGTGCGCTTCCGCAAGCGCACCGTCGATCGACAAGGCCTTCGCGGCGTAATCCTTTGCTTTGGGAAAGCCTTCGTTCGGCGGCAAATACTCGTCACCCAACACGCCATAACAGGCGGCCAGTCCCGTGTAAGCGAGTGCAAAGTTTGGATCCTTTTCAAGTGCTTGATTGTAGTATTCGATTCCCTTCTGTAAATCTTCTCGCGTATGCTTGTTCCACTCGAAGTTTCCCTTGAGATAGAGCTGGTACGCTTCCGAATTTTCCGTGTAGTTCTTCACCAGCCGCTGTTCGTCGGGGCCTGATAATTTTGCTCGCAGGTTGTTGGATACATCGCGTGAAATCTCGCTTTGCAGTGAGGCAAGATTTGTCATTTGGCGATTATAAGTTCGACTCCAAATAACCTTGTCCATCGCGATATCAACTAACTCAACATAAAGCGAGAGATCGCCGCCGCGCTGCACGATGCGCCCGTTCAAAATCGCCTGCACATTTAGCTCTTTGGCAATTTGTTGCAAATCCGTATTTGCTCCCTTGTAGCGAAACACCGACGAGCGGGCTTTCACGTTCAACCTGGGAAGTTGGGATAAACTGCTGATCAGCGCCTCTGTCATGCCGTCAGAGAGATACTCGGTGTCAGCGTTGCCGCTTTCATTTATAAACGGCATTATGGCGATTGATTCAATTTGGTTTGCAATTGAGATGCGATGTGAGAAGTACCAATAACCCAATCCAATTCCCGCCAGCACTAGAAGTGACAAAACGATGAAGCCGAGTTTGTGATTTCTGACTTGCGCAATGATTCGTTCAGCTCTTGAGCTTGATTGTGCTGCGTCGGTCGTTGCGGCGTTAATGATTTGCGTTTCGACTTGATCCCGGGGTGGTGCATGGCTGCGCTCTCGCTTCTTTTGAAACTGCAATTCCTCCCGCGCATCTTTTAGATCAATCAGCAAATCCTTCGCCGTCTGATAGCGTTCTTCGCGATCCTTTCTTAACGCTTTACCCACAATGCGCTCGATGTCGTGCGCCACTTCAGGCCTTAGTCGGCTCAATGGAACAGCTTCAGTTTGCAATATGGAACTTATAACCTCGATGGCGTTTTCGCCTTCAAACGCCCTTTTGCCTGCCAGCATTTCGTATAACACCAAGCCAAAACTAAAAATGTCCGTCCGCGCATCAACCGTTTTTCCCAGAGCCTGTTCTGGCGACATGTAATTTGCAGTGCCAATAATTACCCCGGGCGTGGTGTTTATCTTGATCGCCGTCGCGGCTTCCGAACCTAAGTCAACATCACTTTGTTTTTCTGTGAGTTTGGCGATACCGAAGTCAAGCAGTTTTACAACACCATCGGGGCGAATCATCACGTTGTCGGGCTTGATGTCGCGGTGAACAATGCTCGCTCGATGTGCCGCCTGCAACGCACTCGTAATTTGAATGGCAATGTCCAATGCCACTTTGAGGTTCAGGGGTTCACGATGCAAACGTTCGCTTAAGGTTTCGCCTTCGACGTATTCAGAGACAATGTATTTAGTATTTTCAAATTCGCCAGTTTCATAAATCGTCAAAATGTTTGGATGATTTAAAGCCGAAGCTGCCTTTGCTTCCTGCACAAACCGACGCATTCGTCCCGCGTCTTGAGCGAATGCTGAAGGGAGAACTTTGAACGCGACTTTGCGTTCCAGTCTGGTGTCTTCCGCCAGGTAGACCTCGCCCATTCCACCTTGCCCCAACAGGTTTAAGATTCTGTAATGGCCCAAACTTTGGTTGAGAGGAATTCTTTCCTTCTTTGCGGCAAGTGCTTCCGCGATTTCATTCACTGCCGGGTTTTGCATAAAACTTCCGGCACTCTCCGATGCTGAAAGCAACGATTGAACTTCGCGACGCAAATCGTCGTCGCCTCTGCACGATTCGTTAAGAAATTGCTCGCGCTCTGCCGGCGTGCGCCGTAATGCGGCATAAAAGATTTCTTTAGCCTCCTGCCATTTTTCGGGGGATAGCAACGACATTATTTTGTGAGTTCGCGGTGCAACCAGGCCCGCGCTGATTCCCAATCTCGTGCAACAGTTGCGCGAGATACATGGAGCACTTCCGCCGTTTCCTCCAGACTCAACCCGCTAAAATAACGGAGCTCCACGACACTAGCTTGCTGTTTGTCGCGTTCACTGAGTTTGTCCAACGCTTCATCCAAAGCTACCAGATCAATCCCCTTTTCTTTCGACGCAACCAGAGTCACTCCGTCCAGAGATAGTTTTATGTCATTGCCTCCGCGTTTTTTTCTGTGCTTTGCCTTGGCGTAATCAACCAGGATCCGCCGCATGGCTTGCGCAGCCACCGCGAAGAAATGCGCGCGGTTTTGCCAGTTTACGCTCCTTCGGTCAATCAACCTCAAGTAGGCTTCGTTAATCAACGCGGTGGTCTGCAAAGTGTGTCCAGGACGTTCCTTCCGCAGGAAACTCGCGGCTTGCCGATGTAGCTCCGCGTACACGAGCGGCAGAAGATTTTCCAACGCTTCCGCCTTGCCGTCGCTCCACTCGCGGAGCATTTGCGTAATGGCCGCCGCCTTCCGTTCACCCTCGTTCACGGCTGGGATTTAAGCACAAAAATTTCCGAATTGAGGTGCTGGTTTTTTGAGACGGTTGCATTCGCTCCGTCGCTTTAACAATCAGAGGCTTAAAAAGCATCGAAACTATAAGGAGACGAAATGAAATCCACATTACGCATTACCGCTCCGTTAATGGTCCTGCTGGCCCTGTTGGCGGTGGCGGTTGGATGGTCGGCAGACGCACAAGCGCCCAACTTGGAAAGCTTTAAGGTCTATGACCTCGGCACGCTGCCGGGCGGAACCTCCAGCTTCGCCTTTGACATGAACGACGGGGGTTGGGTGGCTGGGTCCTCGACAATGACACCTGACGGATTGTACCAACACGGCGTCTTTTGGCATGCGGGCCATGTGACCGATCTCGGCACTCTGGGTGGACCCAACAGCGAGGCAGGCGGGCCTAATGCCGGTCTTGAGGTACCGCTGATCTCTGAAACATTACAGGTCGACCCCAACGGCGAAGACTTCTGCGGTTTCGGCACCCACCTTCAATGTCTCGCGGCCGTTTGGAAACCCAACGGCTCTCATCCGCTGAGCGGGACACTGACCGCTTTGACACCGCTGCCCGGCGGCAACAATAGCCAGGCGTATGGCCTCAACAATCGTGGCCAAGTGATCGGGTTTGCTGAAAATGATACGGCTGAGCCGACCTGCATCACACCATCCCAGGTTCGCCGGTTTGAGCCTGTGATCTGGGGGCGCGACGGTGATATCCGACAACTCAGACTCCCCGCGATGGACACTGTTGGATTTGGATTCGGGATCAATGATAGAGGTCAGGCTGTAGGGGCGTCGGGTCTGTGCTCGAATACAGTAATTCCTCCTTTGCCTGATATCACCGCCCGCCACGCAGTGCTCTGGGAAGAGGACGGTTCGCCTACGGATATAGGCGGCCTGGGAGGTGCGGCGCACATTGCTTCGTCCATCAATAACCGGAGCGACGTGGTCGGGTCGTCGCAGTTAGCGGACGGCAGCGTTCATGCCTTCCTATGGACTAGAGAGACAGGTATGCAGGACCTCGGCACCTTGCCCGATGATTTTTTTAGTGTAGCCCCTTGCTGTCGAACCGTTAACGACAGACGCCAGGTGGTTGGTTTTTCAATTGGACCCACGGGGCCCCGAGCGTTTCTTTGGCAGGACGGTGTGATGAGAGACCTCAACGATCTTGTCCCCGGCTCGCCGTTGTACCTATTGTTCGCGCAAGCGATCAATTCCCGCGGAGAGATCGCAGGCATCGGTGTCACAAACACTGGCGAGCTCCACGCCTTCCTGGCAAGCCCGAATGACGGTGCGCCCGGCGGCAGCAGCTTCTCCTCTGGGCCAAGCGGTGCCACTAACATGGGCCACGTCAACCTTCCGGAAAATGTCCGCAAGCTGCTAGAACAACGTCTGCGCCGGTTCGGCGGTTCGCGGCAAAATCGATAGTGAGCCGCTCAAAGAAATGTGAGATGTAGGTGCGTTTACGCAAGTGGTGGCGAACCGCCGAGTTCCGCATGGAACGAGTTCTTCGGTGCGAACGGTATCGCTTGGCGATTGGGCTAGAAGCAGCTAACCAGCCGCGAGAAAGCTGGATGTTACTTGAACGAGCGAGGCCAAAAGTAAAATTAATAGCAACCGATGTACGCACATTGTACGCGCGAGAAATTTTTTCACTCTTTTTGGCTGTCGCTAAGTTATTGAAAGGATTGGTGGCCAGGGACGGAATCGAACCGCCGACGCCGGCCTTTTCAGGGCCGCGCTCTACCAACTGAGCTACCTGGCCATATTGGCAGGAAAAAGACCGCGTAGTATGGAGCCTGCCGGAAAAAGTGTCAACTTGTGAAAAGAAGATCAGAATTTGTCGGATTAGTCACAAAAAGTCGTTGACTCAGTTTTCCACAGGTGTATAATTCCACGCGTTGAGGGTGGGGCTGGCGCCCAAAAGTCAGTCGGTCGAAAGACACCATCCAATTCAAAATTGACAGTGCCCGCCAGTGCCAGCTCGGCCGCCGATCGCGCCCCCCGCAGTCGCTACCTTCGAGCTGGCACAGCTTTTTTCAAGGGTTTTTCTCTTATACGTCGAAATTATCCATTAAATTCAATCTAGTTTTGAAGCTCTGCCTCAAAAAGCCACAAAGGTCTTCCATAAATCGTTTGCGCTTTTTGTGCTTCTTTGCCGCCTTGCAAAGCCGAAGTAGACTTTGAGGCAAAGCTAGTTTTAGGCGCTCAGGCCCGCTCGGTCGATCAGCAGTCTGGCCTCCCTGTGGGCATCTGCGATAACCCCGACTTCGTCAAGGCTGCGCAATTCCCTGTTTTCCATAACCAAACGGCCCGCAACTAATACGGTTTGCACGTCCGTAGCCTGCGCCGAATATACGAGGGTCGACACCAGATCTGTAATGGGGACGCTATGCAATTCGCCCAGTCTGACCACTGTGATGTCGGCCCACTTGCCTGCCTCCAGGGTGCCGATTTCCCCCTCGAGCCCAAGCGCACGCGCACCATCTATGGTCGCCATTCGCAAAACGCGCTCTGCCGGCAAAACCTCTGGTCCATGAATCACCTTCTGTAACAAGGCCGCTGTTCGCATTTCAGTGAACATGTCCAGTCTGTTGTTGCAGGCCGCGCCATCAGCGCCGAGTGAAACCGACAATCCCTCTTTCAACATTTCCACAATCGGCGCAATTCCGGAGCCAAGTTTCAAATTCGACGAAGGACAGTGCGCGACATTTGTGTCTGTTCGCCCGAGCAATTCAATTTCCGCCTGGCCCACATGTACACAATGCGCCAGCACCGCATGACGACCGGTTAACCCGACTGAGTCGAGATAGTTAATGTTGCTAAGCCCCGTTTCGCGCTCCACCATCTCGCACTCATGCAGATTCTCTGAGGCATGGGTATGCACCATGACACCGTGTTCGCGCGCGAGCCGAGCGACTTCAGAAAGTAATTCGCGCGTGCAACTGATTGCAAAGCGAGGAGCGAAGCAGTATCTAATCCTTCCCTGGGCCGCACCATGCCATTCATTGAGCAGGGTAACGGATTGGCTGATCGACTCGGCTGTTTTTTCATGCAGTGCCGCGGGCACACCGTCGCCTTTGTCCATCATGCACTTGCCGACGGTGGCGCGAAACCCGCTTTCCTTGACAGCCTTGAAAACCTCTTCAGTGTGGCCAACCGTTTCCATAGTCAGCGCGCAAGTAGTTCCACCCTTGATCAACTCAGCCAGGCCGAGCCGCGCCGAGGCCCTGACCGACTCGGCGGTATGCGCCGCTTCCATCGGCCAGACGCGCCTTTTGAGCCAATCGATCAAAGATAGATCGTCAGCGGCGCCGCGAAAGATGGTCTGGCAAAGATGTAGGTGAGTTTGAACAAATCCGGGCAAAACAGCGCAATCAGTTGCGTCAATAATCGTGTCGGCAAGTTGTCCGGCTTCTCCAATGCTGGCGATGCGCCCGTCACGAATCAACAAATCATCCCTGAGGACGCGATGATCCGGATCCATGGTGATCAAAACGCCATTCTTTATTAAAAGAGAATTCGGCATTACAAACTAAACCTTAATAAACAACACTATTTATCTTTGAACGCGAGAGCCGACTGAACAACCCTTTCACAAGGTTATCGCATGTTAGGGGTAACCATCCAGATTAAGGATGGCTGTTTAATTACCCGATACCGTTCAGTCTCGGGGCATTTTCGGCTTGCAACCTGTTTGTATCAGCTGAACGGCACGTGAAATACCAATCTAGTAGCGCAAGCTGTCAGCTTGCGTCCGCAAACTAAAAGTTTGCGTTACAAGGAAGGAATATGAAGATGACCAAACTATCAAGGGCACTCGGTGCGGCGATGCTCTGTCTGGGACTGCTCTTATCAGCAAGCATTCTTATGGCAAAGCAGGATCAGTCGATGCCATCCAAGGATCCTCAGAAAAAGGACCAAAAGGCAAAGACAGTAACTATTAGCGGAACTGTGTCTGCGGTCACTGAATCCGCAGTGACGATCATTGACAGCGAGAAGGCTGAGCATACCATTGCCGTTACAAGCGAAACGAAGGTGACCAAGGCTGGAAAGGATGCAGCCCTCGCCGATGTGAAAGCCAATGACGTTGTTACAATTGAGGCTAAGAAAGGCGACGGTGATACATGGACGGCCGTGAAGATTTCAGTGTCATGAGTTCGCGGCAATGATGTGATCACCAGCTAGCGCCGCTGTCTTCGCGCAGGCTTGTTGCAAATAAACGACGAGGGTGTGAAAGAAAACCTTTCACTCTCTCGTCGTTTGCTTGCTCGACTATCTTGTGGTTTTGCCGGCAGCTGCCGAGGTTTCCGCCAACTCTGGTGACGTGCTCTTTACTGCCAAGCCAAGCTTCTCCTTTACTTCATTATCAATCTTTTTTAACAACTCCTTGTTTTCCTTGAGAGTTTGCTTGGCATTCTCTCGACCCTGGCCCAGGCGCTCGCCCTTATAGGAAAACCAGGCGCCGCTCTTTTCGATGACGCGCTGCACCACTGCGAGATCTATCAAATCGCCTTCGCGCGAGATGCCTTCACCGTACATGATGTCAAACTCGCACTCACGAAACGGCGGCGCCACTTTGTTTTTCGCGACCTTTACTCGCGTACGATTGCCGACTACTCGATCACCATCCTTGATTGCGCCGATCCGCCGGATGTCCAGCCGCAGTGAGGCGTAAAACTTCAGGGCCCGGCCGCCACTGGTCGTCTCGGGATTGCCGAACATTACACCAATCTTTTCCCGAATCTGATTGATAAAGATGAAACAGGTATTTGACTGCGACACAATTGCCGTCAATTTGCGCAGGGCCTGAGACATCAAGCGCGCCTGCAGACCCGGTAGAGCATCCCCCATTTCGCCGTCAAGTTCAGCCCGCGGGACCAGCGCTGCCACGGAATCAATGACAATCACATCCACACCATTCGAGCGTACAAGCGCTTCGGCAATTTCCAGTGCTTGTTCACCTGAATCGGGCTGCGAGATCAGAAGCTGATCTATGTCGACCCCGAGCTTGCCCGCGTACTCAGCATCCATGGCATGCTCGGCATCAATGTAAGCGGCAACGCCCCCGGCCTTCTGCGCTTCAGCCACTATGTGAAGGGCAAGAGTGGTTTTCCCGGAGCTTTCCGGCCCGTAGATTTCCACGATCCTTCCACGCGGCACGCCCCCGACACCAACGGCTGCGTCAAGGCTCAGTGAGGTAGTGGAAATTGCGGGCACGTCTGAGATTTCGCGTTCTCCCAACCGCATGATCGATCCCTTCCCAAACCTCTTTTCAATGTTTGCAAGTGCTGCTTCTATAGCTTTACTGCGGTCATTCATCATTCGATCGTCAGCCATAACATACATCGCTTTCTACCGTTCCTTTTCTCAACTTTCATGGCTCCTGCTCCATAGCGGCAACCCAGGATTGCCGGGAGTGTAGCACACAAACTGCGGGAATGGAACAGTGTTTCACGCTTGCAACAGCGATTATTCTTAGCCTGAGGGTGGGTATACGAATTACTGATTGCGCGCCCCGGCAGCCCTCTCTGCATCTGTGGTCCGGTTCGGTGAGGCGGCGCGACAACATTCAAATCGCCTGATCATGCTGGCGGGCTATCGTCCTCCAACAACTCTGAGACGCGGCGGCCGGTGCGTTGTTCTGCCTGTTCGTAAAGCGAAGGTATTCCGCCTGTGGATTCATCCCTCGAAATACGTTCTACCCGCCACATTGGAAAAAACAGATCCCCAACTCCAATGAACGGTTCGTCATGAGCAACCGCCCGCAGCCACTCGTCGAAAGAGTTCAAGTCGATACCGCGCAAGAATACCCCAGCGAGACTGATTTCGTCGAGCATTCCCCAGATTTTTTCGCGCGGGCTATGGAGAATAACCATAACGCTTGTGCCGGCTTGCATTCTTGATTTGAGTTTCTCCTTACTCATGTTTTCCTCGCACTCTACTCTCGGGGATCAGACCATTCACAAATTCGATCGTTCGTGAGACCAGATCTGAAGCCCCATACAACCCTTCAATTTCGGCCACGATCGCCGAACCAACAACTGCCGCATCAGCGTACCGCCAGGTTTGCGCCACCTGCTCGCTGCTGGAGATTCCGAAACCTACGGCCACCGGCAGGTCTGAGAATCTTCGGACACGTCTGACTAGCTGTTCAGCATCGCTGCTTACAGTTTCCTGTTGTCCCGTGACGCCACGTCGTGACACAGCATAGATGAAGCCGCTGGCGTATTTGGCCACCAGCGCGAGACGCACATCGGTCGATGTCGGCGCCACCAGGAAAATCATGTCGAGGTCATCTGCTCGGAACCGAGTGGCGACCTCGCTTGCCTCTTCCGGCGTCAGGTCAGTCACGAGCAACCCATCAACACCGGCGACCCTGGCTGCTCGCGCGAGCCGGTCAATACCGAACTGCAACAACGGGTTAAAGTAACTGAACAATATGATGGGGGTATCAATTTGCGCTCGGGCTTTCGCAACCGTTTCAAGAACCGCCTCAATGCCGAAGCTATGTCTCAGCGCCCTTTCAGAGGCCCGCTGGATTACCGGTCCGTCAGCCATAGGATCGCTGAACGGAACACCGAGTTCAATCACGGTCGCACCCGCGTGTCCCAGTTCGACTAATAGTTTTTCCGAGGTTTCTAAATCCGGGTCGCCGGCAGTGATGAACGGAATGAATCCTTTCCTGCCCTCTTTTTTTAATCGGTCGAATGCGGTTGCGATTCGGGTCATTGTCCAACCAAATACGATCCAGGAAATAACACGAACAACGGCACTAAGTTTTGATTTTATTGTGATCGTTTCGTGTGATGCGCGTGGATCGATCTAACAACTGCTCTCGAACAATATCGACATCTTTATCGCCGCGCCCTGAAAGGTTAACTATGACAACGCTCTCCACTTCCATCCTGGGCGCGATTTTGATCGCATGCGCAACCGCATGGGCCGACTCGAGGGCCGGAATAATTCCTTCGAGTTCCGAAAGAGTCTGAAATGCTAGCAAGGCTTCCTGGTCTGTTACCGAGGTGTATTCCACACGACCGGTATCGTGCAGAAATGCGTGCTCTGGTCCAATCGATGGATAATCGAGGCCAGCCGAAACTGAGTGAGTGGCAGCAATCTGTCCGTGTTTGTTTTGCAAAACGTAGCTCTTTGTCCCCTGCAATACCCCCGGACGTCCTCCACCGCTTTCATTAAAGCGGGCCGCGTGCTCTCCCAGGTTCCGTCCTCTTCCTCCTGCCTCGACGCCAATCATTCGCACCGATTCATCAGCAAGAAATGGATGAAACATGCCGATGGAGTTCGAACCACCGCCGACACAAGCCACGAGCGTGTTGGGCAGCCGGCCTTCAGCTTCCAGAATCTGTTCGCGCACCTCGCGTCCAATTACGCATTGGAACTCACGCACCATCACCGGATAAGGATGTGGGCCAAGTGCGCTGCCCAGCAGGTAGTAAGTATCGGCGACATTCGTCACCCAATCGCGCAATGCCTCGTTGATGGCGTCCTTGAGAGTGCGGGAGCCTGCTTCAACCGGCCTGACTTCGGCTCCCAGCAATTCCATCCGAAAGACATTCAGTGCCTGGCGACGCATGTCTTCAGCACCCATGTAGATTACGCATTTGAGACCAAACAGGGCGCAAACAGTGGCCGTCGCAACGCCGTGCTGGCCCGCACCCGTCTCAGCTATCACTCGCCGCTTGCCCATTCGTCGTGCCAGCAGGACCTGGCCCAGCGAGTTATTGATCTTGTGAGCTCCGGTATGCAGCAGGTCTTCACGCTTCAGGTATATTCTTGCGCCCCCGGCCAGTTCCGTGAGCCGGTTGGCGAGGAACAGAGGCGTGGGTCTGCCGGCATAGTTGGTAGATAAAGCCGTCAACTCTCTATGAAATTGTTGATCCGATTGCGCTTCATTGAACGCCTCGGTCAGCTCTTCCAGTGGAGCCATCAATGTTTCGGGCACAAAACGGCCCCCGTAGTCACCGAAGTGACCCAGGGCATCCGGCTGCTTGATAGACGTCACAACTTTCCCGCTTTCACTTAATCCTCTTGTCTCCACCGCGGAGGATGATCCACTAAATCACACGAAACGTTTTGTGTTATTTCGTGGATCGTTCTTTAGGTGTGGCACACTAAGCAATCAGCACTGAAAACCACTCAAAATCAGGAGCCTACTTCAGATATTTCTCGAACCACTCAAGATTCGTCTGTTTAGCCTTCAGCACCATCTTCGGTTCGTTCGGCCCGTGCGGCATCCGTGGTAACACAATCATCCGCACGGGAACGTTCTGAACTTTCAACGCATTGTAAAACTCATAACCCTGCGAGATGGGCACGCGCTCATCTGCCTCGCCGTGTTGAATCAATGTTGGTGTAGTTACACCTTTTGCATTAAACATCGCCGAGTGGGTGCGATAGATTTCCAGGTTCTCCCACGGCTGTCCTTCAAAATAGTCGGGAATGAAACTGGGAATATCGGCCGTGCCGATGAAACTCATCAGGTTGGTGACTCCTGCACCGACAGATGCGGCCTTGAAGCGCCGTGTTTGAGTTATCGTCCAGGAGGTCATGTATCCGCCGTAACTCCAACCCATTACCCCTAGCCGCTCCGGATCCGCCACGCCCATTTCAACTAAGCGATCAACGCCGCTCATGATGTCTTTGTAATCTCCGCCGCCCCAATCTCTAAGATTGGCAAAGCGGAATTTCTGTCCATAGCCTGACGACCCTCGCGGATTGACGCGCAAAACTGCAAAGCCGCGAGCGGAAAACGTCGCCAGCGGGTAAACGCTGCGACTGCCGGCGAGAAAGCTCTGCACGAACACTCCAGTTGGCCCGCCATGGATGACCACTAACAAAGGTACACGCTGATCCGGCTGATAATTAGCGGGATATGTAACCAGGCCTTCAACCTCCATTCCATCGCCGCTCTTCCACCTCACCACTTCGGTTTTTCCGAGCGTTGCCTTCGGCAAATCGGCATTGACCCGGCTAATTTGGACGGGTGCAAACTCACCGGCACCGCTGATAAATGCCTCAGGCGCACTAGCCGGACCCTGCAACGTGAAGCCAAACAGATTGTGCGACCGATTCAACGATGGTGTGCCAATGACTTCATTGCCTTTGTTGAGATCAATTACAGTGCCTGTAGCCACATCAATTGCGGATAGCCGGGTTACAGTGCCTCGAGTTTCGCTCAAAAAGATTTTCTTTCCATCGACTGACCAATCAATAACGCCGGGCTGGGCATCGAAGGTCTCTGCCAGGAGCCTCGGTGACCCACCAGCAGAAGGAATGATGGCGATCCTTTGATAAGCGGCCCAACGCGGGGGATCGTCCGACACAGTAAACGAGATCCATTTACCGTCGGGCGAGAAGAGAGGCGCAAATTCTGCCGCTCCGGTAGCAGCAAGGGTTTTAATTTCACCAGTCGCGACATCGGTCAACAACAGGTCGGCACTGGTCCAATAATCGGCCTTAGGCATTTTCGTGCGAGCAAAGGCTATCGTCTTCCCGTCGGGCGACCAGTCAAAGTCTGTCTCCACATTCGCGTCACCACTGAGACGCCGCGGTTCGCGTTTACCGGACTGGTCTGGATCAAGGTTGATCACGTAAAGACGATTTATCTTGACGTTCTCGTCAACCCAACGCCAGTCGTCCTTTCCCTTGTTGTTTTTTTCTTCATCGTCGCTTGCGGCGTCACGCATAATGAAGGCGATACGCTTTCCTTCCGGCGACCAGCCAAAGTTTCCCACGCTGCTCTTCACATCAGTGAGTTGTTCTGCCTCACCGCCACCGAGATGAATCAAGTAAAGGTTGTTCTTGGCACTCCGAGACGACGTGAAAGCCAGAGACTTGCTGTCCGGCGACCAACGAGGATTGTCTGAAGACTTTTCCGCAAAGGTTAGCTGCATAGCGTTACGGCCATCAGCTCCGGCCAGCCAAATCTGCGTTACATACTCGCTCTTCTCAGCATTCATGACGGCCGAACTGACCGTATAAGCTACGTTCTTCCCGTCCGGGGAAACGCGCACGGAACTGACGGCTTTAACCTTCATTTCCAGGTCCGGGGTCCATGCCGCTGGGGATTGAGCAGAAACCAGGATAGGGAGGGATAGAAGGACCGCAGCGAATAGGGGCGCGAGCCCAGCAGATTGTCGTCTCATGATCGGCGTCTCCAATTTGTAGGGGATGAAGTTATTGCGCCCGAGTTACCTTCTGTAGCGGCGCGGCCGCAACCCGATTTCGACCTTCGTTCTTTGCGACATAAAGCGCTCGATCGCTGGCGGCATAAAGCGAGCGATCTGAATCGGCATGCGCAGGGCACGCGGCCACACCGATGCTGACGGTTACGTGTCCCACGCCTTCGACGTGTCGTTCGGCAATCACAATGCGAAGCCGCTCGGCTGCGGCGAGTGCTTTGTCTGCTCCAATTCCGCCTAAAAGCAGGGCAAACTCCTCACCGCCAAGGCGTGCGGCCGTATCCGTGTCGCGTGACACATTCTCGAGCACATGTGCTACGTGCTGGATTGCTGCGTCGCCGGCCGTGTGTCCGTAAGTATCGTTTATCGCTTTAAGGTGGTCGATGTCCAGCGAAAGCAACGCGCAAGGTGAATTGTAACGCCGCCACCGCTCAATCTCACCGTTGAGTGCTTTGCGGAAACGGCGCCGGTTTGCGAGGCCAGTCAGCGGGTCAAGGTCAGCATCGGCTTTCAAACGTTCAATCCTGATTCGCAACTCAACCAGTTGTTTTACCCGCTCTTTCAGCAGGCTGATTTCATCCGGTAGTTGAAAATAATCGAACGCGCCCAGTTCCAGCGCCGCGCGCCGGCGATCGACGTTTGCAGAATCGGCGCCAATAATAATAAGCGGTAAACTGTCTTGATTCTTACCAAGCGTTCGGGCCAGCTCGGAATCGCTCAAGCCTTTTCGCGTTACGCTGGCAACAACAACGTGCGGCCGGGACCGCTGTATAGATACCAGCGCCCCCGCTCCGGTTGTGACGCCGACGACTTCTACCCCGATTGATTCAAAAGCCTCAACGTAAATCGCGGAAACATCATCAGAGATCACAAGGACACGACCGCGATCACGTCCAATTGTAGGGTCCGGCACGCTTCTGCGTTCTTTTTCAGTCATATGTGCAGATCATCGGATACGGGCGAGGTCCATGACCTGGCTCAAAAGAACGAGCGACCGTATGGGGGAGCCAGTCCTAGCGGGGCTCATTCAGAATAACGCGTCCGTACGCACGCACGTCAAGGTTTAACAGACCAATGTAACGCAAGCTGTTAGCTTGCGAACGGTGGGCAACGTCAATCTGTTAGCTTGCGTTCGCCCGCTAATCTTGAGTTGTCCGGCTGCATACGCAAACTAACAGTTTGCGTTACCCGCTCCGCCGAGCTGCAGCCACAAAGGCACGGACTTTTTCGGGATCTTTCCTCCCTGGAGAGACTTCCAGTGCGCTACAGGCATCGACGGCAAACGGCGCCACCTGGGAAATAGCTATGGAGATGTTTTCGGCGGATAGACCACCGGCCAAATAAAGTCGGGGAACAAGATTCCTAACCGTTCGCGCCATGGACCAATCGATCACCCGGCCGGTGCCGCCGCGAGCCTTCTTGTCGAAAGCATCGACCATGAACACCTGCGCGTCGTATTCAAGAGCGGAACGCGGATCAAAACCCGGACCAATCGCCAGGACCTTGATCACCTCGCGGTGTGATAATGCGGCGCAGAACTCAGGTGATTCATCACCATGAAGCTGCAACGCCCTGACACCTGCTTCATCTGCAATCTTCTCGACGGAGGCGGGGGTATCTTCGTTGACAAAAACGCCGACGGTGAGGATGCCTGAGGGAAGGTGCTTAATGATCGCGCGGGCCGCAGTTGGCTCGAGGTAACGCGGGCTTGCAGGATAAAAATTGAACCCCAGTGCGTCGGCGCCCGCGTCAACGGCGGAAAGCGCATCCGTGAGGTTGGTAATGCCGCAAATCTTGACGAATGTCATGGGTCTACCGGATTAAAGCCCGCAAGGCGGATTCGGGTTCCTCAGAACGCATCAACGACTCGCCCACCAGAAAGCCTTTGTAACCCAGCCCGCCCAGGCGTTTGAGATCCGTCCCGCTACTTAATCCGCTTTCACTCACGAGTGTAGCCCCGCTCGGCGCCTCAGCAACAAGCGCCACAGAGGTTTCAATCGACACGTCAAAGGTTCGCAGATTCCGATTGTTAACGCCAATCAGCTTTGCCCCCGTGTTCCGGGCTCTACTCATCTCTTCTGTGTTGTGCACTTCGACGAGTGCGTCCATCTGGAGTTCGTCTTCGATGACTTGTCTCAACCTTACAAGGTTTCCGTCATCGAGTGCCGCTACTATTAAAAGCACAGCATCCGCCCCCGCAGCGGCCGATTCGTAAATCTGATACTGATCGAACACAAAATCTTTACGCAGGAGCGGCAGGGAAACCGCCTTGCGCACGGCTATTAGATCTTCCAACGAGCCGGAGAAGTGATCCTCTTCAGTCAACACCGAGATTGCTCGTGCCCCACCCGACTGATAGCGCCGAGCCATTGCAGCCGGGTCTGCACTGTCGCAAATCTCGCCTTTCGAAGGTGAGCGGCGCTTGAATTCAGCAATAATGCCTGGTCCATCAAGCGTGTTGAGGGCAGTCGTCAGCGCGTGTTTATTTGCGTCTCGTCTGCAAAACAACGCCTGGGTATGAATTGCTTCACCAGGCACAGCTTTTTTTGCCGCCTCGACACGGATTCGTTTGCTCCGCATGATTTCTGCAAGCAGGTCCATCCTGATCAATCTATTGCGTGGTTGCCTGAATTAGCTCGTCAAGCTTTCCCCGGGCGGCGCCGTCATCGATGCTTTTCTCGGCGAGTTTTGCTGCCGCGCGTAGATCATTAGCCAGGCCGCCAACAAACAAAGCGGCGGCCGAGTTGGCGACAACTAAAGCACGTGCCTCATCGCGTCGTGCGCCGGAAAATACTTCTCGAATAATCTTAGCGTTTGCCGTGGCGTCGCCGCCGCGCAAGTGCTGTAGCGTTCCACGCCACAAGCCAAAATCTTCCGGTTGGACCACAAAAGTTCGCACTGTTCCTTCCTTTGCCTCGGCTACGAAAGTGCGACCGTCAATGGTGATCTCGTCAAGTCCGTCTTCGCCGTGCACTATCCAAGCATGCTCGGCGCCGAGGAGTGAGAGAACCTTTGCCAACTTTTCGACAAAGGCTTCGCGCCATACACCAACGATTTGTCTGGGCGCTCCCGCCGGATTGCTCAGCGGGCCCAGCAAATTGAAGACTGTGTGCACTCCCAGCTGGCGCCGGACCGCGGCTACACGCGCGGTCGCGCCGTGATAAAGGGGAGCAAACATGAAACAGATGCTAATTTCATTCAGACAGTGCGCCGATACCGCAGGTAAGGCCTCAATGTTAACTCCCAGAGCAGTCAAGACATCTGCGCTGCCCGATTTACTGCTCGCCGCCCGATTGCCGTGTTTGGCGACTGGGAGGCCGGCGCCCGCAATCACAAAGGTTGCCGCGGTTGAAACGTTGAATGTCTTTGCCTGGCTCGACCCCGTTCCTGCGGTATCGATAAAATTTCGGTGATTGGAATTAAGTCGAAGAGCTGCTGAGCGCATCACTGACGCCATTCCGGCAAGTTCTTCAACGGTCTCGCCCTTTGCTGCGAGGGCGATGAGCGCTGCGGCGATCTGCGCATCGGTGGATTCTTCCTTGAGAAGCGCTTGCAACAACGCTGCAGCCTCGTCCCGAGTCAGATCTTCCCGCCGCAGAAGCTTAGCCAAAAACACGTGCAGTTCCGGCATAAAAAGTACTGCTTAAGATTTTCACCACTCATTGGAGTGCGGCAACCTGTTGCCGCTTTCCAACGTGCGCATCCACTCATCCATGCCTGTAATCACTCTTGGAAAGCGCTGACAGGTCAGCGCACTTCAAGGAGTTGCGTCTTACAACTTCAAGAAATTCTCCAACAACTGCTTTCCGCAGGGTGTCAGGATCGATTCGGGATGAAACTGAACTCCTTCTAATCTCATGGTCTTATGACGCAAACCCATAATGATGTCATCATTTGTCGAGGCCGAAACTTCCAAACACTCAGGCAGAGAGTCTCGCTCAACTATAAGCGAATGATAACGACCCGCGAGAAATCCATCTGTCAGTCCCGAAAATATAGTCTTCCCATCATGAAAGATTTCAGAAGCCTTTCCATGCATCAATTCAGGCGCGCGCACTACGTTGCCACCAAATGCCTGCCCAATCACCTGATGACCTAGACACACGCCGAGAATTGGTATCTTGCCGGCAAACCGTTCGACGACATTGAGGGATATTCCGGCATCGCTGGGAGTTCCAGGTCCGGGAGAAATCACGATCCTTTCTGGTTTGAGTTTAGCTTCAATCTCGGCTGCGGTTGTTTCTTTGTTACGACGTACTTCGACCCTCTGCCCCAACTCGCCCAGGTACTGAACCAGGTTGTAGGTAAAAGAATCGTAATTGTCGATTACTAAAAGCATGGTTGGGGGTCTTTGGTCTTTGGTCTTCGGTCCGTGGCGGGATCAAAACGTTACCGGATTAGGTATTACTTTAGAGTCCTTTCTCGGCCAGCTCGATCGCCTTGAACATTCCTCGCGCCTTATTCACAGTCTCTGCATATTCGTGCTCGGGTACTGAATCAGCAACGATGCCTGCGCCTGCCTGCACCATTGCTTTTCCGTCGCGTAAAACAATCGTCCTAATCGCAATGCACGAATCGAGGTTGGCGGCGTAGTCCATGTAGAGCACCGCACCCGCGTATACGCCACGACTCTCCGGCTCGAGCTCATGGATGATATCCATTGCCCGGATCTTCGGGGCCCCCGTCACAGTGCCGGCGGGAAAACAGGCAGCCAGAGCATTGAAACGATCCAGCCCATCGCGCAGGCGCGCGCGCAAACTCGTCACCAGATGTTGCACGTGAGAATAACGCTCGACTCCGAGCAGCTCTTCCACCTTAACGGAGCCATAGTCGGCGACGCGGCCAAGGTCATTGCGCCCGAGATCGACCAGCATCATGTGCTCAGCAACTTCCTTCTCGTCTGTGCGCAGATCTTCGCCCAGCATCCAGTCTTCGGTCTCCGTAGCTCCTCGCTTGCGAGTTCCGGCAATTGGCCTGTAATCGAGCCGCTGACCACGACAGCGGACCAACATCTCAGGCGAAGCCCCGATAAGTGTCTCTTCTCCCAGCCGCAGAAAAAACATGTATGGCGACGGATTGATGGTCCTTAAAGCACGATAGATTTGGATCGGCGCGCAGGAAAAAGTCGTGGAAAACTTCTGCGACAACACCACTTGATAACAGTCGCCGGCGGCAATGTGTTCCTTGATTTGACGTACTGCATCTTCGAACCCCTGCCGAGTCCAGTTTGATTTAGGAGCTGATGTTGGATTCAGATCCTGAGTTTGGGAAGTCCGCTCGAGTGCGGCCACCTGTCGCAGCTTCTCTTCCAGCAGATGGGTTCTCCCCACTGCTGCATCGTAGAGTTGTCGCAGCCGTTCGTGACTTCCTTGAGCCTCTTCGGTGAAAACAATGGAAACTATTTCCATTCTTTGCCGGACACGATCGAAGGCCACCATAGTGCGATAAAACATCCAGACCGCATCGATTGGCTCGGAAACCGGCGCCTTCTCGTCGCGGCGAATTGCGCTTTCAAACCAGCGAGCTGCGTCGTAGCCCAAATAGCCGACGGCGCCTCCAGCAAACGGCACCAGGCCCGGGCGTCGAGCGAGTCGTCTCTCACTGAAGTACTCACGGATCCAGTCAATGGCCAGTCCGGGAAACACTTCCGTCTTGCCATTACGTTCCACGAACGTTTGAGAACTCGAACCACGAACGACCATTTCCGGGTCAGCGCCAAGAAATGAGTAACGCGCAATGCGTTCGCCACCTTCTATCGACTCAAGCAGGAAAGTGTATGGTGACTCTGCCGCCACTCGCATGAAAGCTCCGACTGGAGTTTGCAAGTCGGCCAGCATTGAGCGCACGACAGGCACGACATTTCCCTGTCGCGCTTCGCGCTCAAACTCCTCAAACGATGCCGGTTGCAGATCAAGCATGGCCGATTTCACTCTAACGCGCTTCAAAGCAGTTTGTTTGCCGCGAGCCAGTGGCCGCCATCAACAACCAGGATGGCGCCATTGATGTAACTCGCCGCATCTGAACAAAGAAACACGGCCGCCTTCTCGATATCGGCAATCAGTCCAAATCGGCCCAGGGGCACTCGCTGCCGCAGTTTCGCCTTGATCGGTTCCGGCACCAGACGCTTCATGCCTTCGGTGTCTTCGATTGGACCTGGGGCGATCGCATTGACGCGGATTCCATGCCGTCCCCACTCAACAGCGAGATTGCGGGTTAATGCATCAACTCCGGCTTTCGCGGCCGAGACGTGTAATTGCATCGGAGTGCCAAGATAATGAAGCGTCGCGCTGATGTTGAGGATCTGCCCGTGGTTCTTTTTCAGTTCGGCAAAGGCGGCGCGACAAACATTAAATGTGCCTTTCAGATCAATATCTACCACCGTGCCGAAGCCGTTTGGCGAAAGCTCTTCCGGAGCGCAAAGAAAATTTCCCGCCGCTCCGTTGACGACGATGTCGATTTTGCCAAAGTATTCGACCGTCGCCGATATAGCTTTCTCTACCTCGTCTGGATTGCGTACGTCGGCGGCAATTGCAAATGCCTGGCCTCCGTTTTGTTTGATTGCGGCTGCCGCAGGTTCAAGGTGCTCGAGCTTGCGACTGACAAGTGCCACGGCTGACCCGGCCTCGGCGAGGGCCCGCGCAACACCACCAGTAATCCCCGTGCCGCCGCCGGTTATGAACGCAACATGATCGCGCAGGATGTAATCGAGAAATATGTTCTTTGTCATGGCGAGTAGTTATGCCGTTGAGACTACTCCTTTGGAGTGCGGCGCTTTATCGCCGCTTTTCAAGGTTGTATCCATTTCATTAGAGCCACTTGTTGACTGTAACATGAGCGTTAACAACCTTGAAAAGCGGCGATAAAGCGCCGCACTCCAAGGAGAAGCCTCCCACGTTACTAACTACCCGGAATGAACGGGCGCGCCTGCACTACGTAAATCTGACCCTTCATGAAGGCCCATTCGATATCCTGATCGCGGCTGCCAAATACCCTCTTTATCGCTGTCGCCGCCCGGACCAGCCGTCGTATCACCTCATCCGTGAGCACGTTTCGTTCGCCGGTGATCGGCACTTCCTTCACGCCGCCATTCTCATCGAAGGTCAGCAAACTGTCTTCCGCCGAACGAGTGAGGACTTGAATCGCGTTGGTCCGGGGACGATAGATCACCTGTTCAGCAATCTTCTTGCCCTCAACGACTTTTATTCCCAAACCCCGTTTGGCGCTAACGTAAATCGCTCCTTTGTTCTCCGCATCAAATGGGTCGGCAGTGATCATCACTCCGGAACTCTCGGAATTGATTCCTTCCTGAAGCAGCACCGCCATGAAGATCTTTGAGTGGTCCACCCCTGCCCGTTCACGTGCTTCGTAAGCCTCGAAATTCCATAACGACGCCCAGACTGTTTTGATGGCGCTGATTAACTCCTCAGTTCCGCGCACATTAGGAACGGTGGTGTACAAACCGGCGCCGCTGAAATTCGGCAAGTCTTCCGAATTCGATGAGCTTCTAACGAATAATCCTTTGCCGGGAAAACTTTGCGCCACCCGGCGCAAGAGCTGTGCGCGTAGATCATCATCAAACTGTCCATCCTGAATTTTCTTACGCAGGGCGGTCAGCTGCTGGCGACGATAGGCCGGATCGTGTACAAAGCGCTGATCGTTGAGCAGTGCATAGATCACATCATCCAGCTTGTTCGCGCGGATGAAATCGTCGTAGTAATAGAAAGGAATAGTGAAGCCATTCGGTACGATGATGCCGGGCAAATGGGCATTGAGCAATTCGCCAAGATTTGCCGACTTGCCGCCAAAGGCGATCCCTGACTTGGCCCTTTGCTGTGCCAGACTGAGTAGACGCGTTTCGGAAAGATCGTATCTGGGTTTCAAGACGTCTTGCCGCTGAGCTAAGCGACGCTGATACTCTCGCAATTGATCTATGTCGGCGCGCTTTATTGAATAGCTGTCGCGCTTTGTTTCGAACGAAACCCACCAACCGTCATACTGCTTCAA
The DNA here is from genome assembly GCA_035644135.1 of Pyrinomonadaceae bacterium. GTDB lineage: Bacteria > Acidobacteriota > Blastocatellia > Pyrinomonadales > Pyrinomonadaceae > PSRF01. Next base: position 42,512 of record DASQPD010000141.1, on the reverse strand, counting down.
TAGCTCTGGCGCGTTCTTGATGTAAGCATTGGGAATCCCCCAACCTTTCGCCAGCAGGTTGATGTGCGACAGGGGTGTCGAAGGCTTTGTCGAAATGACTCCGGCAACCGGCGGCAACTGCACCGGCACCTCATCGAGCACCAGGATCTCGTTGAATCCAATCTCGACGTGGTCATCCAATTTGGGAATGATATGGATGCGCCCCAATCCAGTGGCAATGTTGAGGGCTTGATAATCCTGTTCCCGGTTAATATCACTTTGCAAGACGCGATTCAGCGCGGGCAGCGCAGCGGTCGCTTCTTCCTGGCGAATTGAATTGGGCTTGAATGCAACCGGTTGAAAGAAGCTGCGGGCGATTACTTCCGCCGCAAGACTGATCTGTTCCGCCGGAATCAAATCGCCTTCCCAAAATTCGAATGTCCACCGCTTGATAGGCGTCTGGTAGGCGACGGTGCCGAGAATGAACCGCCGATTGGGTTTGAGGTAGTTGTTGTCAAAAAACTCTCGTCCTCGCTCCAGTGAAAGGTAGGTACCGTTCACAAAGTCTTTGTGAAACGGGTACCGCTTTGTATTGACGTAGTAAATCCGGTTCTTGTCCTGCCGATCAATTACGAACAGTATATGTGGCAGCGCGTAAGGCGTATCGGGATCGTAGGTGACGGCGAGCGAGTCAAATTCACTCTGTGATGACACTCGTGGCAAAGACTTCAGATCGGTCTGTGCTGACACCGGCACGCACACAGCACAAGCCAAAATGAAAAACACCACTATCCGTTTTTTGAAGCGCATTTCCTTCTTCGCCGGTCTCACGTCAACACTTCCCTACCTGTTCGTCTCAGTAATTCTAGCAGATCGTCGATGTGCCTCTGCTCAGTGAGAAAACTATTGATGTTTACTCTCAATGCGCGCCGGCCGTTTAGGATCGTGGTTGTCAACCAGGCCTCGCCGCCGCGCTCGATTCGCTGCTGAAGGTTTTGTTGTATCCGATCCTGGTCCTCACCGGAGGAGTCGCGGATCGAGGCCGGGAGAAACTTGAAACAACACACCGCCGTCTCGACTGGGGACACTGTTTCAAATCCTTCCGACTCAGCGAGGCCATCCGCGAGATATCTTGTAAGCTCGATCTGACGCTCGATAGCGTCTGCATAGCCCGCGCGCCCCATGAACTGCAGGGCCATCCAGAGCTTGAGAGAGTTGAAGCGTCTGGTGCCCATCTGGCCATAGCGGAAGAAATCAAATTCGACATCGACGCCACCGCGATCTTCGCTTAAATACTCGGCGCTGATATCAAACGCATCTCGCAGGATCCGGCCGCCACCACGCGCCAAAACGGCGCCGCAGGCAAACGGCACAAACAGCCATTTGTGTGGATCGAGGGTTATGGAATCGGCCTTCTCGATGCCCCGTAACTTCTGACGATGAGCGTTGGAAAAACTGAGTGCCCCGCCATATGCAGCATCGACGTGAAACCAGCACTCATGCTCGCGAGCGATGACTTCAAGCTCTTCGAGCGGATCGATCACTCCGGTCGAGGTGGCGCCGGCTACTCCCACAACACAACACGGCAATCGACCTTCCCGGCGATCCTGATCGATTGTTGCGCGAAGCGCGTCAGTGCGAATATGGAACTGACCGTCAGTCGGAATCTTGCGCAGTCCGGCGCGGCCAAGACCGAGGATGTCAGCGCTCTTTTCGATTGAGTAATGACATTGCTCCGAAGCGTAAATCGTGAGATCGGCCGGTGCTGAGCGAACCCCGCGATGAATCAGGCCAAATGAGGCGTTGTCACGGGCGCACTTGAGGGCAATCAAGTTGGCCTCGGAACCGCCACTAGCGAGCGTACCAAAGCTCTCCTGATCGTAGCCCACCAGGTCACACAACCAGCGCATCACACGCGCCTCGATCATGGCGGAGGTGGGACCGTTCCGCCAGGCGCCGGCGTTTTGATTTAGTGTGGAAGACAGCGCATCGGCCCAGACGCCAATCGGCAAAGGTGTCGGATTAAACTGACCGTAATAGCGCGGGCTCGGCACCTTCATCGCGTTGGGCGCGATGTCTGATTCAAAGCGCTTGAGAATCTCTTCAATTGCTCTGCCGGTTTCGGGTAGCGGCTCATCAAAAAGCTTTTCGAGATCGGTCGGAGTCGCTTCGGGAGTGACACGGCATGCATCGAGTTGGGCTACATATTCGGTGATTATTCTCGTCACCGAACGACCCAGGAGTTCATGCTGATTTACCAGATCCTTGATCATGACCAGTTGCCTTCTCTAATTGCTGGCTAAGCGTTTGATTAAGATTCTCGCGCAAAAGCGGGATACAGGAAAGTCGCGGTACAGCCATTCTTGGAGTGTTTTCGGGCTATCTGTTTGTTGTGATACTTTTGAGTACAACACAGCCTTTGGCCAGGTGAATAAGATCAATCACAACGCGCCCGACGCGCATCTTCTGTCCTACACCTCCTACAACGTAAACTCCGCCACTGGACAGACGGAATGTCCACGGTTCACCGAGCGCCATGACTGGGCGCAATACTGGAATGGCGATACGGATGATGTGCCGGCGACCGCCGAGGAGGCGTTTACTTATTACGCTGTAGATGGAAGTGTGCCCAGTGCCTGGACCCGGGTGAAATTTCCTGACGGAACAGTTTACAAAGAATACTTTGCCACCACCGGCTGGCAAACAGGCCTGACGACTACGACGAAGAATTACGTTACCATCGAGGACGAGCAAGCCGATACTGACCAGACTCCGACCTGGAAGAAGAAGACGACTACCACCTGGACGCAGGACAACACCGGGCTGACGTATCAGAAGAATCCTCGTATAACTGAGACGAACATCTACGACTCCAGCAACAATCGCCGGCGGGCCGTGATGAGCTATACGACCTTCACTTTGCCGAGTGGCGCGAGTTGCAGTCTGCCTAATGAAGTCACGGAATACCAAAGTGACGCAACTACGGTATTGCGCCGTTCACACACGGACTACCTGTTGACGTCAGCTTATCTCGATAGGCGGGTCATTGGTCTGCCGGAATGGAAATATGTTTACGACGCTCCAGGAAACCTGGCGGCTAAATCCTATTTCAAGTACGACTGGGATGTGCATTTGGATGATTTGCCGGGCGCCACGCATCACGATGACACAAATTACAGTAAATCAGCTCTCATCATCGGCCGCGGAAATCTGTCGATGTTACAGCGTTATGATATTACGGATCCAAACAACACCAGCAAAGTTGTGGAGTTCAAATCGAGTTACAACACGACCGGACAGGTGACACTGACACGAGACATGCGTTGGCACCAGACGTTTATCAGCTATACGGATTCATTCTCTGACGGAATAAACCGCAACACGTATGCTTACCCGACTACGTTTACGGACGGCGACGGATATCAAACGCTTGTAAAATACAACTTTGACTTCGGAGGCGTGACGTGGCAGCAGACACCGTCGCCCAATGCCGGTCAAACTGCGCCTACCGTCAGTTACACATACGACTCCGCCACGCGACCGCAGCAGGTAACCAGCGGTGTGAATGGCGCGTATACGCGCTGGGAATATCCAGGCGACGCGCTTTCCGTTAAGACCTTTGCCACGATCAACACCACCGCCGAGGCTTATTCGGCGCAGATTCTCGATGGCGCGGGACGCGTCCGTGACAGCATTTCAGATCATCCGGGGAGCACTGGCCTTTATCGCGGTCAGGACATGGTTTACGACGTGATGGGACGGCTTTGGAAACAATCCAACCCCATTGAAATTACTGCCAGTTGGTCTCCAACAGGTGATGACTCGGCCTGGGTCTACACGCAACAAACCTATGACTGGAAAGGCCGGCCTCTCGTGACCACAAATACTGACGGCACGACGCGCGACAATACTTACGGGGGTTGCGGCTGCGCGGGTGGCGAAGTTGTAACGGTACGCGACGAGGCCGGGCGAAGGCGGCGGCTGACAATGGATGTAGTTGGACGGCTTTCGAAAGTCGAGGAGTTGAATTTTAACCAGACGGTTTACTCAACCACGACCTATGGCTACAACGTTCTCGACCAGGTGCAAAGTATCAACCATGCCGGTCAGACCCGCACTTTTGATTATGACGGGCATGGCCGTTTGTGGCACAAGATAACTCCCGAGCAGGGCAGCTGCACCTATGCGTACTGGGAAGACGATGAAATGAAGAGCATGACTGACGCGCGCGGGGCAAAGAGCACTTTTGATTACAACGGCCGTCACTTGTTGACGAGCATTGTTTACGATCTCTCTGGAGTGTTGCCGGGGCAGAATGTGGCAAGCACCGCAAATGTCACATATGGCTATGACGCGGCAGGAAATCGGACGTCCATGAGTGACGGTTTGGGTTCGGCGAGTTATTCATATAACCAACTTTCGCGATTGACCTCCGAATCGCGCACGTTCGCCGGTCTGGGTGGACCGTACACGCTCAGCTACCAATATAACCTGGCCGGTGAGTTAACGAGCATCACCAATCCGTTTGGCGTGACGGTCGGTTACGGGTATGACAAAACCGGACGGCCGACCTCGGTCACGGGCTCCGGCTATTACAGTATTTCCACCTACATCAGCAACATTTCCTACCGAGCTTTTGGTCCGAAACAGGTGAGCTACGGAAATACCCGGGCGCTTTTACTCTCATACAACAACCGCATGTTTCTAACGCAGTGGAATGTCCCCGGCGTGCTGGCTTATGGCTATCACTACGATTACTACGGCGAGAATAATACGGGCCGGGTGACCTTTGCCGACAATCTTTACAACGGTGCCTCGCGTGACGCAACCTTGGATCGTTCGTGGTATTACGAAGATATGGGAAGGTTCGGCGTAGGTTACACGGGTTCGGAAGCGCGCGCAACGATTGGCACCGATACATGGGGACATCCGGATGGGCCTTATGCGCAAGGGTACGGATACGACGTCTGGGGTAACCGCACGCACGAGGAGGGATGGGGCGGGATCTACGGCAGCTATACGAACGGCAACCCGACTTACACGAGCAATCGGAGGAATGGTGGAACCTACGATTTAGCTGGGAACTACACGGCAGGTGGCGCGGCGACTTACGATGCCACCGGACAACAGGTGGCCTACACCACCGGCAGCATCAGTCACGTCTATGATGGCGACCGGCTGCGCGGAAAGAAGGTTGATCACGGAGTAGGGACTTACTATGTGCGTTCGAGCGTGCTGGGTGGACAGGTGGTGGCGGAGATCAATTCCGCAGGCACCTGGATGCGTGGCTATGTCTATTTAGGTGGACAATTAATTGCGCTGCAGGACAGTGGCGTTTACTGGGTCCACAAAGAGCCTTACACGAAAGGCCAACGCTTCACGACTTCCCTCGGAGTTGTCACGGGCAACATTGTCGAAGTTGATCCCTGGGGTGGCAACACTGCACGGAGTGTCAGCAGCGCCTTCCAACCGCATCTCTACACCAGCTACGAACGTGATTCGGATGGTGGCGACGATGCGATGAATCGTCGTTACAGTCCAAACTGGTCCCGCTTCTCGCAGCCCGACCCTTATGATGGGAGTTATGACCCGCGCGATCCCCAGTCGTTAAATCGGTACAGCTACGTAAATAACGATCCCGTTGACTCTATGGATCCCACTGGTCTTTTGCCGATTTTAGATTGTTCACGGATGGCCAGCGGTGATGGTTTGGTCTGGTATCAATGCGACATTTCCTACGTTCCAGGCCCACATTTCCCCCATGAGCCAAATCCACGCGGTGGAGGTCCTGGCGGTCAAGATCGAAACCCTTCACCGCCTCCTGATCAACTCAAGAAAGCATTCTACGAGCTATATCAGAAGAAGCTTGCGCGTTGTATCTGGCAAGTTTTCAGGACTGATCTAGACGGGCAACCGATGAACACAGCTCAAGTGATGGAACGACAGACGCTGAGAAACTCGCCTATTGTAGACATGAGTCAAACAATGGGCCAGATCGGAGCCCAAGGGTATGAAACTGACGCGACTGATCCTTATAATGGCCGATACGGCACCATTCACATAGCGTCGAACTTACCAGGCTGGCATACAACTACAGGGCAGACCATTTCCGTGCAAGAGAATTATTTCCGAACTTATGCTCACGAGCTTGGTAATTTGCTCAGCGCACGGTACACGGGTGACGGAAATACTCACGGAATACGGGCAGGAATCATGGGTGCTGTTAGCGGGAGCATCCTGGACTTTGATACAGGGGCCAGGTTGGAGTCGTGCATCTTTGGAAATGGTGGCTACTAGGAAGGATCATCAACATGTACCGACTTACATTATGGGTTGTTATAGCGCTTCTGTCTCTATGCATAGTGACTGGCGTTGTGTGGTTAGGCCGAGGCTTTTCGCAGACTGGAGAGTTGAAGCAACATTCTCAATCGTCAACTGCTGCAATGTCAGAAGTGCCAACAGTACTCTTTTGTGATCTCCTATCCAACCCTAAGGCTTATGACATGAAGGTCATTCGCGCCCAAGCGGTTCTGGTGGTCAACCATGACTACCGAGCGCTTTACGATCCGTCATGCATAACCAAGGAGCCAATGGTAGGCGTTGAGCCCGATTCCTCTCTCCATTACGAGCCAAGTGATGCAGTGCCAGAAAAGCTTTTTGAGCTCGTAACACGTCCGGAAACGGAAATAAAAGAAGGAAGCGCTCGTGTTGTTATGGTTGGTAAGTTTGAAGGACCCAACTTTCGCAAAGACGGGCGGATAAGTAGATTTCAGCATCACTTTATCGTCATGCGTGTGGAGAAAGCAGAACCTGTAACAGCAGGTAAAGGTTGATCACGAATCAATCAATGGATGTTTCTGACGCAGTGGAATGTGCCTGGCGTGCTGGGTTATTCGTACCACTACGATTACTACGGAGAAAACAATACGGGCCGGGTGACCTTTGCCGACAATCTTTACAACGGCGCGAACCGTGATGCGACGCTGGATCGGTCGTGGTACTACGAAGACATGGGGCGGTTGAATGTCTCCTACACGGGCTCGGAAGCCCGCGCGACAATTGGCACCGACACTTGGGGCCATCCCGATGGTCCATATGCCCAGGGCTACGGGTATGACGTTTTGGGCAATCGCACTCATGAAGAAGGCTGGGGCGGGATCTATGGCAGCTATACGAACGGCAACCCGACTTACACGAGCAATCGGAGGGATGGCGGCACGTATGACTTGGCGGGCAATTACACGGCCGGCGGTGCGGCCACGTACGATGCCACAGGACAGCAGGTGGCTTACACCGGCGGCAGCCTCAGCCACGTTTACGATGGCGACCGATTGCGCGGGAAAAAGATTGATCACGGAGTGGCGACATACTATGTGCGTTCAAGCGTGCTGGGTGGCCAGGTGGTGGCGGAGATCAATTCCGCTGGCAGCTGGATGCGCGGTTATGTTTACCTGGGAGGGCAGTTGCTAGCTTTGCAGGACAGTGGCGTCTACTGGGTACACCAGGAGCCTTACACTAAAGGCCAGCGCTTCACGACTTCCTTGGGGGTTGTCACGGGGAACATCGTCGAACTCGATCCCTGGGGTGGGAACACCACGCGCAGCCAGTACAGCAGCTTCCAACCACATCTTTACACCAGCTATGAGCGCGACTCAGACGGCGGCGACGATGCGATGAATCGTCGTTACAGTCCCTACTGGTCCCGCTTCTCGCAGCCTGATCCTTTCGATGGAAGTTATGACGGAACCGATCCGCAGTCGTTCAATCGATACAGCTATGTGCATAATGACCCGGTAAATTATGTCGACCCGAGTGGATTAAAGGAGCCACTGGTCTGTGGTCCAGGCGAGGATTGTGTAATAAGCACTACCACCTGGGCGCGTTTTTGGGATGATCGCGACGGACCAAGTCTAAGTGGCCTGTGGAGCATCGGCCCGCACCCAGATTCCCCGAGGGGTGGTCGTGGGCATTCGCAGAACCCTGGACAGATCAAAACAATTACTGAGTGTCAGATGTTTGCCAATATTGTGGCAGAAACCGCAGCGGAGTCGGGCAGTCCGGCTGACTTCGTAAACAAGCTTTGGGACAAATTTGCTCAAGACAAGGATAGGTTGGCTTGGGGCAGCACGGGATTCAAACAGGCGTTCAAAGACGATGTTGGACCCGACAACTCGCCAAATCAGGTTCGACACTACGTTGGAGGTTTACGCTCTGGATTCGTGCTCGGCATTTTTGGAAACGTCGCCGCGAACCTGCGCGAAAGCCAGGGTGTCGGATTCGATGACACTAATCCTCAGAGAAAAAATCCCACACCCAGAACTAACCCCCTTACTCCCAGTAACGAGGCAGACAGAAGACTCAACGCCGTTTCCACAAGCCACGGCAAAGCCCTGATGAGCGGCACAATTAAGCCGGTAGATCTGCCGGCCAATATCCTGGCGGATGTTTGCCAGTAACTTCTGCGGGAGGGACTCTCATGTGTTTTGTAAGAATCAAAGCTGCAGCGAAACTGCTTAAGAAACCAATAGTGTTCGCGCACAATTGCGTTTTTCATCACTCCCAGAGAGCTCAAAGGATTCCTCTAACATACAGGACTGTGGCAATTTTGCGAGCGCAGCTACAACGACCAGGTCACCGTGGTTTGTCAATGTGCTGTTCCGTGCTGTGGCTGATCTCGTCTTCCGCGTGCTCTCTGGTAGGAACACCTAACATAGGGGGAGGGACACCCAACATTAAGGTGCAGTTTGTTAATTCTCGCGCAGGCTGGATTGTTGGGGAGCGCTTGTGGCGTACGGACGATGGCGGTCTCACTTGGAAGACAGTTCGCAGTAACGGTTTCGGCACCTTTAAGGCGGAATACGTTGGTTACGGGCACCGGGCAATTCAATTTATTGATTCTGAAGTAGCTGTGCAATTGGTTGGCAATACTCTTGCGAAAACGACTGATGGTGGGCGCACATGGGCTCAAAAGCTGCCAATCCCTACGCCTGATAACCAAGACATACCACCTCAGACCGTGTTCTTCTTTTCGCGAGAATTAGGATGGATCGTCGGCGAGCTTGTTTATCGGACCACCGATGGTGGTAGTAATTGGCAGGTTGTGTCTAGCACACCTTTGGGAGACTCTCAAAACCAAAGAAATATGCGCATAGCACCAGCTTACGCGGATTATATGCCGTCCCTTTGGTTTACCGATCCCAAACACGGAGTGATGGCGCGCTTGGATGGCGAGGTCTATGCGACGAGCGATGGGGGTGACACTTGGCAACTGGTCTTGAGAGCCGACAGAAGAATCAATGATCTTATCTTTGTCGATGCTCAGGATGGTTGGATGGTTGGCACCGAGGGGTTTTTAGCAAAAACCGTTGACGGCGGTCGTACGTGGACCACTCTCCGCACTCCGACAACGGCCGATCTGAATAGCATTTCCTTTGCGGGTAAACGGATCGGGTGCGCCGTGGGCGAGGACGGTACGATTCTCTTTACCAAAGACGGCGGTCTGACATGGAATATTGCTCCGATTCCCTTCACGAGATCACGACCGCCATTAGCCTCGATCGGTTTTGCTGATGAATTGCATGCTTGGGCTGTGGGCGGTAACAGTGATCCAATGAAACCCTCACTATCTGCTCCATCTAGTGTTGTGGTCGCCACTGATGATGGTGGGCAGACTTGGCGCGTCGTACAACTATGACGTACGTCGTTGCTTATCCCGCAGGAGCCTGAGGTCCCCTGGGATACTAGCGAGGCCGGTCGCAAGGAACCGTGCTGGAAAGACCAAGAGGAGATTGCGAAGATCATTGCCGAGGGTCTCGGTGGACGATTCAATGCGCTCCCCAAGCCCCGAAACTGGCAGTTCGAAATTCCAAAGGGGCTGGGTACTGATGACCTGACACGTGCTATGGACTTGGCTGGGGCCGAGCGATTCTAAGTTGGGCAAGGAGACATGTTTTATAGTCAAATTAAGTTTGTGAACCGGCAGGTCGGCTGGTTGGTAGGTCAGAACAATCTATACCGTACCAATGACGCGGGTAGAACTTGGAATGTGGTCCTGAAGCTTCCTCTGTTATCCTAAACCCGCAGAACCCTTACACCGACTCAGGCTTCCCAGCTGGCAAGTCTTATAGAGCGTGACAGACCGGAATCCCTGTCCTACTCTTGCGCTTTAAGCATGAAAGGTGAGAACAGCACGGACATCTTGCTGGCTACTCTCAAGAATGAGAGTCCGAACTATGGCTTCACACTCTCTACGGACGAGCTCAAAAGACTAGCCAGTTTTTATGAGCTCCTGGAGGCGTGGAACACTCGACTGCATCTTGTCGCGCCCTGTTCGGCAAAAGAATTTGCCACCCGTCATCTGCTGGAATCGATGTTTCTGACCAACTATCTGCCCAACAACGCAACTGTAGTTGACGTGGGCTCAGGAGCAGGCCTTCCCATAATTCCCTGTCTCATCGTGCGATCTGACTTGCGCGCGACCCTCATTGAGTCATCGAAAAAGAAAGCCGTGTTCCTGCGTGAAGCGTTAAAGCAGGTAGGCGTCAGCGAGTCCGCAACAGTTATCGCTGAGCGATTTGAGACATTATCGGAATTGAAAGCAGACATTGTCACTTCTCGAGCGCTCGACAAATTTGAGGTCCGATTGGCGGAACTAGTCAATTGGTCTCCAAAGACAGCGAGTTTGCTGCTCTACGGAGGCCCATCGATGCGCAAGAAGCTGCAACAGTTAAAGCTGGGTTTTGCGGAGGAGTTATTAGCCAACTCCGTTAGACGATTTCTGTTTACCGTGAAACCGCATTGAGTTAACGCCGGCGCAGGTTTTAATTTACGCCGGCTTTACATCTTTGCAATCGCACGAAACTCAGCGCACTACGTCAATAGCGATGAGTTGTTGACCGGAAATCACAAAGTCCGCGGGAGGCAATTCCATTTCGTAAACAGGTGACAGAACTGTCGGCGTATAACCACCGGAATTCCTGTCGCTGTTCAAGGTTGCGATTACCGATGGCGGCAGATTTGGCATTTCACTCGTGCCAATCACAGCGCCCGCGGTAATGCGAAACAGTTTTACGTATAGGCGATCGCTTTTCTTGACAGTATTGATTGCTTTAACAAGCTGGCCCAGATCCTGGGGCACAAAGGCTTTCGCGGCTGAGCCCTCCTGCAAGGCGCCGCCGTCTCCGACAAAGACCAGAAGTTGTCCCGGTGAGGCATCATCGGGAATCTGCACGGGGATGCGCTGCACGAACTGCTTGCCTGATTCCGTTCTGACGTAAGCCTGGATCTCAATTTTTTCGCCCCGGCGCACTTCGGTCCGATCCACGGCGATTCTTTCCAACGTGCCTGCATACTTCGTGTCGGTTGACGAAATATCAAGATTGATTCCGTCGATCTGGACGTCGTCAAAACCGCTGGCCAACAAGGAACTCAAAGGAGTTGCCACCGAACCGGCTGCGAGGATTGCCGAGTTGCCGGCCGAGAATCGGCGATCAAGCTGAACTGCTTCCTGGCCTTTGACACGAATCTCGCCGCTTAAGCTGATCGTCGAGTCACCCAGCGCTCGTTCACTCGAGGTGATGGTGTTAAAGACAGTGATGTTTAGTAACAGCGGGGTCAAAAAGGAATCGTTGGCGACTTCATAAGAGTACGTTTCGGTGCGTTCGCGACTCGTATGCAACTTGATCTTGACGGGAATCATCTTTGGCGCGAGCCCCAGCCGGCCAAATATTCCCGAAGCACGATCTTGAGAAATGGACCCAACCATTTGGCCCGGCACAGATAATTTGAACGAGTTGTTGACGTTGGGAATGACCGTTACCACCGAGGTTTCCGTCATTGGCATGTCTGACGAACCGAGGCTCAGGAATGGGTGACCAAAGGCATAAATCCGATCGCCGTCGCGCATCGTGACAGTGCCTGATGCGGCAATCGAATAATCGCCGCGAATGAGCTGCACGCTGACGGAACTCCCCGCCGGAAGCGTCTTTTCGTCGACCGTACCCAGAGGTGTGATACCGGCGGCGCCACCCACTCCAGACACCGGCAAAAGTCCGTTGGCTGTCAGTTGAGGGGCAAAGACGGCAAGCGATTCCTGACTAATTCCGCTGAAAACAACGGGAGTCGCAATCGGCACCATTTGCTGGCCCAGCAAAGGTATCAATGGCGAGCCCGCTGAAACGGAAGCAATCAAAGGAGCACCGGTTACCGCCGGTCTCGGCAGGATTGGTTTCCAATCAGTCGAGGCCAACTGGGAAAACGAAACGGCCCGTGGCTCCCGGGGCTTTTGCGTTTCACTGGCGCCCTGGCCAAAGAGATCGATCATCTGTTGGATAGGGGTTATGCCTGCTATGGGTTCTTTGGAAAAAGGAAAACTGAAGGCAATTGCACCCACGAGTTTCCCGTCGATGTAAACGGGAGAACCCGACATGCCACCAAACACCCCCGTTTTCTCTACATTCGAACCGCTCAACCGGGCGATGATTGCCGACTGGCGAGAGTTTGGGAAACCCGGGAGAACGCCCAAAACCTCAACTCCGAACTCCTCCGCCTGAGAGCCTGAAAAGACTGTCCGCGCGATGCCTTTCATTCCTGGGCGTAAATCCTCGAGCGGAAACAACCTTGGGTCTCGTGCTTTCGCCTCTCCAGGGCGTGTCTGGCCTCGAGCCGAAAGACCGAGGGGAATCATCAAGGCCGTGAGCACTAGAACCGATAGCAATCTCTTCATTACTTCCTCATATTTCCTTAAATGCAGGTCAGGATAAGGTAGAAACTCGTCTTGTCAGGGAGCGTCTCTAACGGCGGGCCGTCGCCAGTAACGACTATAACTTCGGCTCCGGGGCCGGTCAAGGCAATGGGTCTGGAAAATCGATACCTGGGCATGGACGAACATCAACTCCACGATGAACACGCATTAGACGCATAAACTCGTGAAACCGTTCCCTGCCACTTGGCTCAATAGTACCTGCATGGTAACGTGCGCACGAGTTTCTCGTCCCTGGACTCCAAAAGAAACAAGCAGCGCAATGGATTCGGTGCAAGGATTTATCCTGGTTGGCGGAGCATCAAGCCGAATGGGTTCTGACAAATCGCGGCTTATGCTCGATGGTCGCACGTTTACTGAACAAATAGCTCGAGCGCTTTCCGGCGTTGTCCGGTCAGTTACCCTGGTTGGGAAAAGTATCGACAGCTTTGGTTTCGAAAGAAGAGACGACGTATTCGCACAATGGGGAGCGTTAGGCGGGATACATGCGGCATTGGCGGCTTGCCAAAGCGAATGGGCGTTAGTTGTTGCTTGCGATCTGCCGTTTGTCACGCCTAGTCTATTTACACGGCTGGCTGGGCTTCGGCCCGGGTTTGAAGCGGTAGCTCCGCTGCAGCCGAATGGCTATGTGCAGCCTTTGTCTGCACTTTATCGTGTTGACCCCTGTTTGGAGCGCTCGGAACAACTCATCAAAGCCGGACAAAGACGTCCTTTGGCGCTGCTTGATTCCGTCAAAACCCGGTTGGTTGCGTTTGAGGAGTTAAGCGATCTCGCCGATGCGGACCATTTTTTTGATAACATCAATACGCCGGAAGATTACCTGAAAGCGACTTCGAAAGGAGGCGACTCATCGGCCGAAGGATGAATTCAGACCCCGGGCTTCACTTTTATCCTTAACCCTCATTTATTTCATGTCACCACGACGACGATTGGGCAAGAAGCTCTTCAAATCTCTGCTGCCAATACTGGTATTGGTGGTCTTGGCCGTCGCCATTTCCCTCAGTTTGATTGTTTACGGAGTTACGCGCCCTCCGCGCCACGCTTACCTGGTAACGCCCAAAAGTTTTCGGGAGATCAGTGGACCGGCACTCAAGGTCTCGGACGAGGCATGGCGTAATCATGATGGCACGCAAGCACGAGGTTGGCTGCTGCGAGGTGTCCCACGCGCCCCGGCCGTCATCTTGCTGCATCGCTACGGCGTTGATCGATCATGGCTTTTTAACCTCGGGGTGAAGATCAACGAGACTACGAATTTTACTGTTTTATGGCCTGACTTGCGGGGCCACGGATTAGACCCACCGGTGAAATGGAGTTCGTTTGGTATTCGTGAAGGAGAGGACGTGCTGGCCGCCATGGACTTTCTGCGAACTCTTAAGAGCGAGACAGGCCAGGAATTGGTAGGACAAAACATCGGACTCTACGGTGTCGAGCTTGGCGCAGTTGCCGCTCTGGAAGCGGCGCAGCACCACAGCGAAGTTACTTCCCTGGTGCTTGATTCGGTGCCGGTATCTTCGGATGATCTACTTCAGGCGGCGGTCAAAGAGGACATTGGGATAGATAACAACCTGGTCCAATATCTGGTCCGCAACTCAATCCGCATATATTTTCTGGGCCAGTACTACAACATTTCTGCGTGCGAGATTGCCGCTTCGATGAAAAATCGCCGCGTTCTGTTGCTGTCCGGTCCCGAGGCTGACCAACTGCGCGCTTCTACCATTGCCCTGGCCCGGTGCTTTCCTCCCTCAGTCACTCTGGAAACTAAAGCCGATTTGCCGCTAACGGGCTTCAGGCTGCCCTCCGCTACGGGTGAGCAGGGAGAAGGTTACGACCGTCGCGTCATAGAGTTCTTTGATCGCAATCTTCGCTGACAACACTGCAAATTTCAATTCACACTCACGGCCACAATCGCCATCGTTCCGTTGTCTCCGATCACATCCGCAGTAACAGAATTGAGGCTGGTTAACTGGTTGACATACCCCAGCGGCGCCAGAATCAACACGGCCCCGTTGTTCTCGCGGGCAGCCGCGAGGACCTCGGCGCTGCTCTCAAGTTTTGCGGGTTCACGGTCAGGTCCATACAGCAAACGTCCACTGGCGTAAAACTGGGCCGTACGGTCAATAGTGTGCAGGGCTCCGACGCGCAAGTTCGAATACCCGCGCTCATCGGCAAGCCGTATTAACCGCGCGACTGAGTCGCGCTGTGCGATTTTGTCAATACCGCAGTTCAGGAGCAGCAACGATGCCAACACGGTGGACGCAGCTATCAAAACCGCAGCCGTCGCCCGAAAGCGCGGCCATAGCCCGGCAATGAGTCCGGCGATCGCGAGTGGCAAGACGATTGCCACTGAGCAGCTTTGCGAGAGGGCGCCAGAAAGTCTTGCGTAGAACAAAGCTCCCGCTGCAAAAAGGATACACAGCAATGCTGCTGCTCTCATGGCTACGTGGCCAGTCTCACCCGTTGAGACAAACCGAGTCAGTCGTTCTCCCGAAAGCAAGGCAATCGCCGGCAGCACCGGAACGATGTAGCCGGGCAATTTCGACGCGGAGAATGAAAAGGTCACCAGTGGTAACAGCATCCAGACAAGCGATAAGACACGCAATTTATTCAGTGGATCATCCGACCTCCAGTGCCAACTGCGGAGGCTGGAAAGTGCGTTCAAGAAGAAGGGCGTCCAGGGCAATGTCATCGGTACCAAAATCACTGGATAGAATAGAAAGGGTTGTGGGTGGTGATACTTGTTCGTCAGGTATCTCGCGAAGTGATGTTGAATGATGAATTCCCGGATAAACAGTTTGCCGTGGTGTGCGATCACTGGGCCAAACCAAACTGCCGCTACCCCCAAAGCCAGCGGCAATCCCCAGATGATGCTGAACAGGACATGACGCGGTGGCATCTTTCGGCGCAAGAGGAAGAATGACCCCACCACACCAATCGGCAATAAACCTACCAGGCCCTTAGCGAGCAGTGAAACGCCGACCAAAGCATAGAATGCACTAAGAAACAACACCCGGCGGCGTTTCCTGGTCTCCAATTCCGCGGCGAAGAAAAACGCGAGCGCCCACGTGGTCGTCATCGTCACAAGAATGTCGAAGCTGGCTGCGTGCGAGAAAACAATTAGTCCCAGGGTGGTCGCACTCACGATCCCGCTCCACGTGCCGAAGTTCTTCAAGCCCTCATCTCGGCTCGCGACTTCAACTTTTTGGGCTGCCCAATAAACTGCGAATACGGTCAGCACTCCGGAAAGCGCCGGGCCAAGACGGGCCGCGAACTCCGTCACGCCAAAAAGCTTGTAGCTGACCATCATGAACCAGTAGAGCAGTACGGGCTTTTCAAACCAGGCATGACCACCAAGCGTCGGTGTGATCAGATCGCCGCGCAGAAACATCTCGCGAGCTACCTGGGCATATCTTGGTTCATCCGGTCCCACGAGTGGAAATCGGCCCAGACCATAAAAGAAGAAGGCGGTGACGGCGAGAAGCAGGAGAGATGGGACCCGCTTGGCAAGGGTTGAAGGTTGCAAGTATAGTTCGCTCCGGACGGCAGTAAGCACAAATCATTGCCGATTTCCGAATGCCGATTGCCAATTGTCGAGAACACGACAAACCTGGAGGAGTTGCCAATCACAAATCGGCAAATGGCATCTGGAACTCGGAAATCTCGTCGGGCATAAGCTAGACGAAAAGTGGAAAACAGTAAACCGACCTTAAAAACAGCTGTTGTCGGCGTGGGCCATCTGGGCCGTCAGCATGCGCGTCTCCACGCAAAACTCGCAGCGGAAGGTATCTGTGATTTTGTTTCTGTCTGCGACCTGAATCCGGCAACCGCCACTTCGATCGCAAATGAACGGAACGTTGCCTGGACGGCTGATTGGCGGGATCTGCTGAAAGTAGTTGACGCCGTTAGTCTGGCA
Source organism: Pyrinomonadaceae bacterium (assembly GCA_035644135.1). Classification (GTDB taxonomy): domain Bacteria; phylum Acidobacteriota; class Blastocatellia; order Pyrinomonadales; family Pyrinomonadaceae; genus PSRF01. The sequence goes on along the minus strand of DASQPD010000141.1, from coordinate 25,863 downwards.
GTGCCGACTGAAGCCCATTGTGAAATTGCCTGCGGCCTGCTCGAAGCGGGAATTCATGTGTTGGTCGAAAAACCAATCTCACGCTCGTTGCCTGAAGCAGATCAGATGATTGCCGCAGCTGAAAGCGGAAGAGCTCTCCTCCAGGTCGGACATGCAGAACGTTTCAACCCGGCGCTGGTCGCTTTGCGCCCCCATGTTCGTAATCCTGTTTATTTCGAGATCCATCGAGTCGGCGAGTTTACCGCTCGTTCGCTGGACATCGACGTGGTGCTGGATCTGATGATTCACGACCTCGACATCGTTCAATGGCTGGTGGGAGAGGAAGTTGACGTTACCGACATACACGCTGTGGGAATTCCTATTTTGACTACAAGGGTTGATGCTGCCAACGCCCGGCTCGAGTTTGCCTCGGGCGCAGTCGCGAACATAACAGCCTCCCGCGTCGGCACTGAGAGAATAAGGAAGATGCGCTTTTTCCAACCACACGACTACATTGCACTCGACTATACGACGAAACGCGCCTCTATCAGCAGCCTTGCCGCTCCCACTGCCGACGGTAAGTGGCCGGGCGTACATGTGCGCAACCTGGATGTGCTGGATGTCGAACCCTTGCGCGCGGAGATCGTGGCATTTCTCGAAGCGGTCCGGGAGGGAAAGCAGTCCCCGGTTTCAGGACAGGACGGGCGAAATGCTCTGAGTCTTGCGCTAAGAACTCTGGAACGAATTCACGAACATACCGTTAAGGTACGAATTTGAATAAGAGGTCGGAGGCTTCATTCACCCAACTGAACAATTGCTTAACCCTGCACCACAGCCGGAAATCTCTGCTTTTCTGCTGCAACGGATCGCGGAGGGTGACTTTCCTTCCGCGGTTTACCTGATAGCCCAGGCTGGTCAGCCGATTTTCTCCGACGCGCTTGGCGCATCAGTGGTTGAGCCTTATCGCATTGCGGCCAACCTGAGCACAATCTACGACCTGGCTTCGTTAACTAAGCCACTGGTTACGGGGCTGCTCTGCGCGCAACTTATCGAAGCCGGCAAGCTCATACTTGATGATGCGGTATCCTCCTACCTGTCTGAATTCGAGCGTCCCGACAAGGCAGCCATTACGCTGCGCCATCTATTGACACACACATCCGGACTGCCGGCCTGGAAACCTCTGTACATTCTTGCCGCAGGCCAGCCCGAACGCGTGCCAGATGTGATTGCTAACGAGGAACTTCAAGCGAGTCCTGGCACGAAGGTTATCTACAGCGACCTGGGGTTTATCGCACTTGCCTTTTTACTGGAGCGAGTGACCGGCCGGTCGCTGGTCCAACTCGCTTCCGACGAACTGTTTTCTCGTTTACAGCTGAAGCAGACATTCTTTAGACCCGATATTGCCTTGCAAACCGGCATCGCTGCCTGTGAACTCGGGAATACCTATGAACAGGACACCTGCCGTCAGGCTGGAATGGGTGAGTATTCAGAGATCCGCAAAAATCTGATCTGGGGAGAAGTGCACGACGGTAACGCCCATTTTCTTGGCGGAGCAGCCGGGCATGCTGGTCTGTTTTCAACGGCCGCTGAGACCTTCGCGCTTGCGCAACAGTTCCTGCCGCGAGGCACCAGACTACTGAAACCTGAAACTTGTGACCTTTTTCGTTTGAACATGACTGAAGGTCTCGGCGAGGCCAGATCTCTCGGCTGGCAGTTGGCCCTAACCGTCGACTCAACTGCGGGTGCATCACTTCCACCTGACAGCTTTGGTCACAACGGATTCACCGGCACGAGTTGCTGGGTTGATCCGGAACATGATCGTGTCTTCATTCTGCTGACCAATCGAACGCACATGCGGAAGCCGCCGTTCGTCAATATAAACAGCGTCCGGCGACAGTTTCACACGCTTGCAGCGGAGGCCCTGGCAGCGATCCGGTGAACCAACGGAATTCATATTTCGTGTAATTCCGTTGGTCCGTGAAATAAATTCTGAATTTTTGTATTGCGAGTAAACAAAGCGATCCACAAAACCATACAAACCAGGATTAATGATGATCGGCTGCCTTCATGGCGCGAGGTGTTCCTCTACTTTTTGTTTCTCGGCATTGTGAACGTCGGTGGTCCGGTCGCGCAGATCACCATGATGTACAACCACATGGTCGAGCGCCGCTGCTGGCTATCAAAGGAACGCTTTATAAGCATCATGAGTTTCTGTCACATGCTTCCCGGGCCCGAGGCATTGCAGTTAGCAATCTATGTCGGCTATCTGAAGCGGAGAGCTTGGGGTGGCGTGCTTGCGGGCCTGACGTTCATAGTTCCCGGTGCAATATTGATGATTGTCCTGTCCTGGCTTTATGTAAGTTACGGGCGCCTGCCGCAGGTAAATGCATTTCTTTTCATTCTGAAACCGGCCATTTTGGGAATCATCATGGCGGGCGCCGTCAAGCTGGGGGCGGCCGCCATTCGCAATTTTCTGCTGGCCGCAATTCTCGTCGGCTCGTTTGCGGCCCTGAGCCTTTCGCAGTACAACCTTCTTCTGATCCTGTTCCTGGCTGGTCTGACTAATCTTACGATTTCAGAAGGATTGCCGAGGCTACAAAAGCGCTCGATGCAAGCTCGGATCGTCGTGATCTCGTTACTCGGCTTTGCATTTCCTTTTATCCACCCGCATTGGTTGCGTCTGGGCTGGTTGTTTCTCAAGACAGGCCTCTTTAGTTTTGGCGGGGCGTATGCTTCGCTCGCCTTTCTGCAACAGGGGGCGGTTGAACAGTATCACTGGATATCGGCCGGGCAGTTGCTGGATGGTGTAGCACTAAGCGTGGCCACTCCCGGACCGTTTATGTTGTTCTCTACCTTTGTCGGCTATCTTGCCGGCGGTCCGGTGGGCGCGATACTGGCTACGGTGTCTGTCTTTCTACCTTCGTTTGTATTCGTCATCGCGGGAGCTCCGTACATCGAGAAGGTGCGGGACAATCGAGCGCTCCAGGCTTTTCTCGCGGGCATCAGTGCGGCAGTGGTCGGTGTAATTATCGCGGTTACCTTCGAACTTGCTCCCGGTGCGCTGGTTGGCAAGCCGAGCGCAGCAATTGCCGTTGCGGCATTCCTGGCAATTATTCTGTTAAAGATTGATGTAACGCTCGTTGCTCTGGCCGCAATGCTGGGCGGATTTGCTTACCTGTTCTTGCATGGTGTGTGATAGCTCTGCGAGGATCGGCACCGTGTCCTCCGTGCCTCCGTGGTAAGCGTTTCCTCGTCATGTTCCACCACGGAGACACGGAGGACACGGAGTACCGGCAGGGAACCAAATACCTAAAAGAGTCATGAACGAGTCTCAAGAACTGTAGTACTATAGCCGTCGCGGCGCCTCTCCCTGAGACTTCAAGCCGCAAGGGGCCGGAGGTAATGCATAATTCCCTCGCACGACAGATCAGCGGCGTTTTGATCGTTCAACTGTTGCTTGCAACTTCGCCACTCCTGGCGCAACAGCAGTCTCGCGAAGAGAATCGTCCGCGACGCGTCATATCGGATTGGAACCCAACCCCGGCCGCAATCGGCGGCGAAATCACCAGCACAAAGATCCCTGCAATCGGTCCCGAGCCGAAAATACGCGTAGCGCTTGCGACTGATGCGCGCTCCGCGGTCATCTCGACAACCGGGCGGCTGATGAACGCCAGCGGCGAAGGAACCACGCTCGTGGCGCTCGAGACGTCACGCGTTCGGGTCGAGCCGCGCCTGCTTTCACCTTACCCGGTGAACCTGAACCAGGATGTGTTTCAGCTCGCTGTAGGTCCGGCTGAAACGCGTGAAGAAGCAGAACAGGCAGCTCGTGAAGTCAAGAAGCTCACCGGTGAAGAAACAAAAATCACCTTCGACGCCGAATCAAAGAGTTGGGGGTTGCTGGTTGGCGGCAGACATTCACGCGATGAAGCAGAAGAACTGCGGGCACGATTGGAAGACTCAGGTCTAGATGCCTCGATTACTTCGCTTTCGCAAAAGGCAGTTCCGGCGACAGAACCAAACCAGACCGGCGGTAGCCCTTCGCAAAGCATCGCCAACACAAAGATCCGCCTCGCTTCCCGCCCCGGTTTCCCTTCCCGCGAGGTGGTTGCATCAGCCGCAAACAGCCGGCTATTCAGTTCCAGCGCCCCCGTGAGCTTTGCCTCGGAAAACGAGACGAGCAATCCCGTTCGTTATAACGACCGAGCTTACCGGGGACAGATTGAAGTGTTCGCGAATCTGCGCGGAACACTGACCGTCGTAAATGAGCTGGGCCTGGAGGACTACGTACGTGGTGTGGTTGCTAATGAATTGTCACCGGGAGGATATCCGGCGCTCGAGGCTTTGAAAGCTCAGGCAGTCGCTGCCCGCACCTACGCTCTGAAAAACCGCGGGCAGTTTATGGCCCAGGGGTTTGATCTATTACCGACTACGAGATCCCAGGTATATCGCGGGCTGACGTCCGAGAACCCGCTTTCGACTCGCGCAGTGGACGAGACGCGCGGAATGATTGCGACTTATAACGGCGAACCAATCAATGCCCTCTACACCTCAACCTGCGGCGGCCGCACAGAAGATTCCGAAAATATTTTCAACGATGCGGTTCCTTACCTGCGCGGCCGTGAATGCGCAATCGAAGGCAAAGGAGCTCTGGCTCAATTCACGATCAAGACTTCACGCGAGCCCGCCGACGTGCGTGACGATAAGAATATCTCTGCGACGAGGGATGTGGCGCTACTCGCAGTCCAGAACTTTGCTTCGCTCCGCGCGCGCGTTTCCGACTCGTGGCTGGCTGCCACTGCCTCGGTGGGTGAGATCCGCAGCTGGCTTTCTTCGGTTGCGCGGGTCGCTCACCAGATCGCGCCGGCAGTAACTGAAGAGGTAAATCGTCCGGGGCCGTTTGCAACCGCCCTTAATGCTTCTGTCTTTGGTGAAAGCCGGGCCGGCACACTACTCGACAATGCTGATGTTGAATACTACCTGGCAATCCGAGACGCCATGGACGTGCCGCAGGTGAACCGCGCCGATGTTGCCCTGCTTTTACGCGAAGGCTATCTATCCGTTCATCCGGACGCGACTCTGCGTCCGCAAGAGCCGCTCTCGCGCGGACGTGCACTGCACACAATTGCTCGGATCCTGGAAGCTCGCAGTCTGCTGCAAACGCAAAAGGCGACTGCACGTCCGGCTTCCGGAGACCAGTTGGTGCTTCGACCCGGTAAGGGAAAGGACCAGGCATTCAGGGTCAGTGCTGATGCCTTCTTGTTCCGGCAGATCGGAGATGGACTCTTGCCGGTTCGTTCAGTCGTGCTGGTCGGCGGCGAGCCGGTGATGTTTCACACGAATGCGAGTGGCGAAGTGGATTACCTTGAGGTACGCCCGGCGACAAATGGCGCGGCTGCGGATCGGTTCTCGCCATTCTCTAACTGGACAAAAGAAATGTCGTTGGGACAGGTTCAAGCACGCCTGGGCCGCGCTGCAAACGGCATTGGACCAATCTTAGATCTACGAGTAGCCACCCGGGGGACGTCGCGGCGAGCCACCGATCTGGAAATCTTAGGTGCGAATGGCACCGGCCATGTTCGTGGTGGTCGCATCAGGTCCGCACTCGGCCTGCGCGAACAACTCTTTGTAATCGACCGACGATACGACGACAGTGGACGCGTAGTTGGGTTTAGTTTTATTGGGCGCGGGTGGGGTCACGGAGTCGGCATGTGCCAGGTGGGTGCGTACGGCCTGGCGCGTCAGGGGTGGAGCTACGAACAGATCCTTAAGGCTTACTACACGGGGATAGAAGTTACCCGGATCTATTAAAAAATCTTTTGACAGCGACTACGAACAACTCACCCTATCGGCACAACCAAATGTCCGACATGCTTCAGCTTGTCGTCAACATGGGGAACTCTCAATGTACGACGTTATGGGTAATATCATTGCTGGAGTGTCGCCAATCTCGTGGACAAGCTGAAGCATGTCGGACATTTGGTTTCGCGTTTTTCAAAACGGACCACGAACAACTAAAAACGGACCAATGACTCAGCGCCAAATGACAAATGATCAATGTCAAACGACCAATGTCAAATAGTTTTTTCAACACATATGTGAATGGCATTTGTCTGTGGTAGGATTTGCGCTCAAATCATCCAAATAAGGAACTCACTATGGCCTCAGAGATCGAGCACTTCATAACGGTTACCGAACTCGAAACCTTACCCGATGACGGCAATAGATATGAACTGATCGAGGGAGAACTATTTGTGTCTCGTGCACCAGGAATACCTCACCAACTCGTGCTTCAGAATCTCCAGATTGAACTGGCTAACTATCTAAGGCGAAATCCCATAGGGAAGCTTGTGCCTGGAGCAGGCGCGGTGTTCAGCAACTTCGATTTCAATGTATAGAGTCTGTAAACATTCTCCATGCGTTTCTCACGCGCGCAAATCATCGGTGGCTTGATCCTCCTCGCGCTTATCTGGGCCGCGATTCTTTTACGCATGCTATCCTCTCATGCGTGAGTGATTCGCACGATAATCCGGTCATCGCCGTAGTCGGACCCACGGCCTCTGGAAAAAGCGACCTCGGCATCAGCCTGGCCCTTCAACTGAATGGGGAGATCATTAATTGCGATTCCGTCCAGGTCTACCAACAAATCGAAATCGCAACGGCAAAGGTCCCCATCGAAGAGCGACAAGGCGTGCCTCACCATCTGATCGATTTTGTTCCACCCGGCGTGAACTACACTGCCGGCGAGTGGGCCCGTGCGGCGGCCCAGCAAATCGAGGAAATTGAAAGCAGAGGCCGCCTGCCGTTGTTGGTCGGCGGTACTGGGTTTTATTTACGCGCACTGCGCAGACCGTTCTTTGCCAGCGCGCAAACTGATGAACTTCTGCGTCGTCGTTTAAATGTCATTCGCGAAAAACAGGGGCCCGAACATCTTCATCGCGTTCTGAGCCGGCTTGACCCTGATAGCGCGCGGGTTCTTTTTCCTCGCGACTGGCCTCGTGTGCAACGGGCTATTGAAGTCTTTTTCCAAACCGGCCGGCCAATTTCGGAGCAAAAGGGCGCCCGACCCGAACCGCACGAGAGCTCGCACCGGCTGCGTATATTCGCCCTCAACCCGCCGCGCCAGGAACTCTACCGACGGATCAATGAACGGACCGACCTCCACTTTTCAGCCGGCCTGGTCGATGAGGTGCGGACGTTGCTGGCCCATGGGGTGCCGGCGGAATCTAATGCGTTAGGCGCCCATGGTTACCGTAGGGTGGTTGAGTACCTGGCCGGCAAACGCGATTTACCGAGCGCGATCGAGCAGACAAAGCTGGACGTCCGTCACTATGCCAAGCGACAGTTGACCTGGTTTCGACGGGAGCCTGACGTCGATTGGGTGGACGGTTTTGGGAATGAAAGGGCAATCCAGCAAGGGGTTTTGGCAAGTATCAAGGCTCAAAGTTAGTCGAAAAGATAAAGTTTCCGTGGCGCATACCGTAAATTCTTGTCAGCAGATCAGCGGTGTTGTAATCTGATGACAGGGGCTAAGCACTCTTTAAACCAGTCAAGGTGGGTTATGTCAGACGGGAAGCAAGCGCCACAGAACATTCAGGATGCCTTCCTAAACACAGTCAGGCGAGAAAAGACCGCCGTCACGATCTATCTCCTGAATGGCGCAAAACTGAGTGGCCGCATCCGCAGTTTCGACAAGTTTTCAGTGCTACTGGATTCGGGCTCGCTGGAACAACTTATCTTCAAGCACGCAATTTCCACTATCTCACTCACCCGAAGATCCGCGGGAGACATTCGTTCCCCGGTGTCAACCGAAGTTCAATCGGCCACACCCACACCGCCGCAACTTGTCGATTCGCCTGAATCATGACATTCGTTTAAACTCTCGACGCGTTTGCTCGTACCTTGGAGATCTTGTAAACGCGCCTGAGACGGCGGATATTTTTGTCCATTTTTGTCCGCGGCCCCAGCATGTCTGGGTCTCAGCACTTTTAGATAAAATGAGAGGATCTGTGACGGGAACCTTCATCACGTTCGAAGGGATCGACGGGAGCGGGAAGTCCACCCAACTGCGCCTGCTCGCAAACTTTCTGCGAGCACAAGAGTGCGACATCGTTGTGACTCGCGAACCAGGTGGCACGCCACTCGGCTTGCGTCTAAGAGCAGCCTTACTAGACGCCCAGGAACAAGTCGACCCTTTGACCGAGTTGCTCGTATTTGCGGCTGATCGCGCGCAACATGTGCGACGCCTGCTGCGACCAGCACTGCAAGCGGGCAAAATCGTGCTCTCCGATCGCTACGCGGACGCAACGGTTGCTTATCAGGGCGCCGGTCGCGGCTTTTCGCCTGAGCTAATTGCCAAGATCGTGCAGCTGGCAACCGAGGGACTCAAACCGGATCTTACATTGCTTTTCGATCAATCAGTCGAGGCTTGTCTCGAGCGCACTCGACGGAGAACAGAAGGAAAGCTCAAAGGTGACCGGTTGGACGCGGAGGACCCAGCTTTTCACGCGCGGGTACGCAAAGAATACTTGCGAATTGCGCGAGCCGAGCCCAATCGAGTAAAGCTGGTCGACACCAGCGGATCTGTCGAAGAAACCCATACCCAGGTGAAAAGGCTGGTCGTGTCGTTCCTGAAAGAGAGAGGCTATGACTCTCGCCAACCATTGGACCGCCCTTCCCCAGCCGCAGTGAGGAGAGGGCATTGCTAGAATCGATATGTTTCATCAACTAACCGGCAACGAACGAGTAAAACAGATTCTTCAGCGGATGCTCGAGTCAGGACGGCTGCCGGGCGCGTTGTTGTTCAGCGGCGAAGAAGGTGTAGGCAAAAAACTTTTCGCCCTGGAGGTCGCCCGGGCACTCAACTGTCGCTCGCCCCGCGGCGTTGAGGGTTGTGGTGAATGCCCGGCCTGCAAGCGCATTGGGAAATTCAACTATCCTCAATCAGATGACAGTGATGACTGGAAGAGCATTATTTGGACTGATCACGGTGATGTCGGGATGGTAGTTGCGCCGAAACGATTGTTGCTGGTAGACCAGATGCGCCAAATCGAACGGGAGGCGAACTACCGGCCTTTTGAGGGCCGGGCTCGCGTCTTTTTGGTCGACGACGCTGACAAGTTGAACGAGCCTTCGGCCAACGCGCTTTTGAAAATCCTGGAAGAACCACCGCCTACATCTCATGTGATTCTGCTTACCTCGAGACCGTCCATGTTGTTGCCCACGATCCGATCACGCTGTCAGGCGATTCGCTTTTCCCCGCTCACTTCGCAGGAAATTGAAGAATACCTATTGAAAAACCGCATCGGATCAGAATCAGAAGCGAGCCTTCGCGCGCGCGTGGCTGGAGGAAGTCTTAGCCGGGCACTCGCCGGCGAATTGGCGGAACTTATTGAGCAGCGCGCCGCAATGCTCAAGGTCCTGGAGGCCGTGGCGGGGAGTGGCAATCGAGTTCAGCTTTTACGATCGTCAGAGCAACTGAACGAGGCAGCCTACAAAGACCAATATGAAACCAAACTAGAAGTTCTCGAAACGCTGATACGTGATGCACTGGCACTGTCGCTCGGAGCGCCAGACGACCAGATCGTCAATATAGACTTGCTTAATGAATTGAGGGAGATTGGGAAGAAAGTGACCGGCACTCGGGCCGCCGCCTGGCTTTCTCAGATCGAAGAGCTGCGCGAGCAGCTTATAGTTAATATCAATCGCAAGCCTGCCACTGACGCCCTGTTTCTCTCAATGGCTTCAGTGTGAAACTGCTTTGCCAAAAGGTTGTTCGCCGTGTTCCCTATTTTATTGTGACTAGTTCCCCTTCGGTCTCAGGTTTGGCTGCTTGACCTTCAGCGAGCAGCTTTTCGGTCTCCAGCACAAACGCTTCCACGATGTCTTCGCCGGCGACTTTGCGCATCGGCACGCCGTTCTTAAAAATCATGCCGACCCCGCGGCCAAACGTCACTCCCAATTGCGAGTCATGAGCTTCTCCTGGTCCATTCACGGCGCAACCCATAATCGATAGATGCAGAGGCTCTTCGACGTGAGCCAGGCGACGTTCGATTTCAGTAACGATCTCGACAAAGTTGTCAACGTCGAGCCTGCCACAAGTTGGACAAGCCACAACCGTTACCCCGCGCGTTCGCAGCGACAGCGACTTGAGGATCTCCCAGGCCACCCGGACCTCTTCCTGAGGTTCGGCAGCCAGCGAGACGCGAATCGTGTCTCCGATTCCCTCATGAAGCAGTATGCCCAAACCGATTGAAGATTTTACAGTACCGGTGAAGGCAGTTCCTGCTTCCGTTACGCCCAGATGAAATGGATAGTCGACCTTTTCCCCGAGCAAACGATAAGCGGCTACCGTGCGATGAACATCCGATGCTTTCAACGAGATAATGGTGTCAGTAAATCCGAGGTCTTCGAGGATCAGAATGTGACGCAAGGCGGATTCGACCATTGCTTCAGGAGTCGCTGTTCCATATTTTGCGAGCAGGTCTTTTTCCAGCGATCCTCCATTGACACCGATGCGGATTGGGACCCTCTGTGTCTGGGCAGCGCGCACTACTTCGCGAATGCGTTCGTGCTTGCCAATGTTTCCGGGATTCAGGCGGAGCTTGTCGATCCCGGCGTCCAAAGCCATCAATGCCAGCTTGTAATGGAAATGAATATCGGCAACCAGCGGAACGTCAGGCACGCGTTTGCGAATATCTTTCAGCGCCAGGGCTGCATCCTGATCAGGTACGGCCAGACGCACAATCTCGCATCCGGCGTGCACCATCTCTTCGATCTGAGCCACTGTGGCTTCGACATCCGCCGTGTCAGTCTTGGTCATTGACTGCACGACAACCGGCGCGCCACCGCCGATCTGCACGTTTTTGACTTGAACTGCTCTTGACTTACGCATAACGGTAATTAAGTTTCAAGTTTTAAGTTTCAAGTTTCAAGTTTCAAGTTCCAGGTTTCAAGTTCCAGGTTTCAAGTTTCAAGTTCCAGTTCCTATTGTTAACGAACTTGAACCTTGGAACCTTGAAACCTGAAACTTGAAACTTGAAACTTCATTTGGCTTGAAACTTGAAACTTCATTTGGCACCTGAAACTTGAAACTTGAAACTCTACTTGGCAGTTGCAGGCGGTTTTTCGTCGCTTGAACTACGCGAAAACGTCTTCAACACGTCGTTGGTAATCACGAAGACCATCAGCAGAATCACCATCACAAAACCGACCTGCTGAATGCGCTCGCGCACGGTTGTTGAGATTGAAAGCCCGATGAGGGCCAGCAGTCCTTCGATCAAGAGCAAAAAGATAGCGCCGCCGTCGAGCACCGGTATCGGCAGCAAGTTAAAGACACCCAGGTTCAAACTGAGAAATGCCAGCGTTTGAAACAGACCGCCCCAGCCAAATCTCTGCACTGAAGTAGAAGCTGCCTTGTAAATCCCCACCGGTCCGGAAAGGGTGTTGCGCACCGAGCGCTGGCCAGTGAAAAGTTGGCCGAGCGCTTTTCCTGTCAACCTGAGAATCTCGAAATTTGTACGGACTGCGTATGCGCCTGCCAGACCAAGATTCGCCTTCTGAAAGGGAATTTCTTCACCGGTCTCGATCCCCAGCCGGTCCCGGCCGTCAGCCAATCGGCGGCTCTGCGTTGTAAGTTCCGTAGTTTGACCATGTCGGTTGATCGTAAGCTTTATCGGCTGACCCCTGTGATCGCGGATGTACTGAGTTACCTGTTCCGCGCTACGCACTTGCTCACCATTGATCGCAACGATGCGGTCGCCGATTTGTAATCCCGCTTCGGCAGCTGGAGAGTTAGGTGTTACGTCACGAATGGTGACCGGAAGCCCGCCATAGTCAGGAATGAAATCAAGCGTTCCCGCTGTTTCGCCATCCTCGGTGCGCGGCGTAGGCTTAATTGAAAGATTCAACGGTTGACCGCCTCGATCAACAGTGAGGGGCAGCGGTTGACCTGGAGACAGCAAAGCGTCTCCACGAATCAAATCCCAGCGAGGATTTTCAGTCCCATTGAATGAAATGATGCGATCACCAGGCTGTAGGCCGGCTGCTTCCGCGGCCCCACCTCTCACGACATAGCTAACGACCGGAGAAGGTGTCGCCGGCACGCCGTACATCACCGCTCCGATAAACGGGATTGCCAGCGCGGTAAGAACATTCATCACCGGACCAGCGAGAGCCACGAGTATCCGTTGCCAGCGCGGCCTCAAGTTAAACATCTCGTGAGGCGGAATATCTTTGGCTCCTTCGCCTTCGAGCGGAGCGTTAGATTCGTCGCCGCCAAGCTTTACGTAGCCACCAAGAGGGATCGCCGAAACCCGGTAATCGGTGTTGCCCCACTTTCGGCCAAAAAGACGCGGCCCGAAACCGACTGAGAAGGTCTCAACCCGAATCCCAAGCAGTTTTGCCACCAGAAAATGACCAAATTCGTGCAAAACGACTGCGGCGCCGAGAACGAAAATAAACGCCGCAATACTAATCAAAACGCCCATCAAGCTACTCTCTTTTCTTCATTCCGACACATTAGCTTCGTATGTTTGCAAAACCGAAGCCCGGGTTGCACAACCGAGTGTACGCGTCGCGTTAGCTCGCCGTCAAACGGTCTTTTCCGCGAGGATCCTGTTGTTTTTCGCAAGTTTTTCGATTATCTCTATGGCCGCAAGACGGCCCTGTCGGTCGGCTTCGAGAACGATCTCGATAGAGGTGACGGGCTTTGTCTGGTGTGCTTCCATAACTGCCTGAATCACCTGCGGAATATCAGTCAGACAAATCTGCATTTCGATGAACGCCCGCACTGCTTCTTCGTTAGCGGCATTCATCGCAGCCGGGAGTGTACCTCCCGCGCGGAGCGCCCTGTACGCAAGTCCAATACAGGGGAAGCGGTCGTGGTCCGGAGGTTCAAAATGCAGCGCCGAGAGTGCGGTCAGATCCAGGGGCGGTAAATCGCAAGCATGTCGCTCGGGGTAAGTCAGAGCATACTGAATAGCGTGACGCATATCTGTTACTCCCAACTGCGCCATCACAGAGCCGTCAACGAGTTCAATCATTGAGTGGACCACTGATTCCGGATGAACGAGGATGTCTATCTGATCCGGCCCAAAACCGAAGAGCCAGTGCGCCTCGATCACCTCCAGGCCTTTGTTCATCAGAGTGGCCGAATCGATCGTGATCTTGGCGCCCATGTTCCAGGTGGGATGACGTAGAGCCTCGGACACCGTAGCGTCCTTCATTTCCGTTTTCTTTTTAGTCCGAAAAGGTCCGCCCGAAGCCGTCAGAATAATCCGGCGAACTTCCCTATGCTGCTCGCCACGCAGGCATTGGTGCAGGGCATTATGCTCAGAGTCGACCGGAAGTAACTCGGCCCCTGCCTTGCTGGCGGCGCGGGTCATTAGTTCGCCCGCCATGACGAGCGTTTCCTTGTTTGCCAGTGCCACTCGCTTCCCTGCTTCGAGCGCGCGCAAGGTAGGCACGAAACCAACGGCGCCAACCGTTGCGGAAACAACACAGCCGGCCTGCGGGTGCGTCGCCACTTCCACCAAACCTGATTCGCCGATCACGATTCGAGGCAAGTCTACATCGCGCGCAAATAGCATCGCTCGCAAGTCGTGGGCGGTCTCTTCGTTTTCCACCGAAACGACTTCCGGTAGATGAGTGGCTACTTGATCGGCAAGCAACTCAAAATTTTGCCCGGCGCCAAGCGCCACTACGCGGAAACGCTTGCTGCCGAGCGACTCGATGACACGCAAGGTGTTGCAGCCGATCGAGCCGGTCGAGCCGAGTATTGCTACTCCCTTAGGATTCATGCTGGCCGACAGACTAACGGGGGGATTTGTAGAAAAGAATTGTAGTGGTTAAGCAGATCGACCGTCTGGTCGCCTTTATCTTTGTATGAAGACATTCTGTTCGTACTCATGAAGCGCGCGCACGGATCTAGCTGCCAAGATAACGTTCGAAGTAGAGCTTGCCGAAATAGTAGATGAGCGGTGCATTGAAGAGCAAGCTATCCAATCGATCAAGCAATCCTCCGTGTCCCGGAAGGATATTAGCTGCGTCTTTGGCGCCAGCTCCTCGCTTGAGCGCACTTTCCGTCAAGTCTCCTAATACTCCCACCACCGTCATGACAACTGCCAACGGCAAGGCCCACTTAAGAGGCAAATCGGGAAAAAACCAGTAGTGGGAGACTACGGCCATTGCGGGACCGGCGATTAACCCGCCAATTACGCCTTCCCAGGTTTTCCCGGGGCTGATGTTCGGCGCCAGCTTGTGCTTACCGAAACCTCTGCCAACGTAGTATGCGGCGGTATCCGCGCTCATCACAACCAGAAAGAAGTAAGACAGCAGATGCGTGGACAGTGTGGGCTCGAATCCTGTGCGCATAGCCACAAGATGGCTGCCGAGAAGAACAACGTACAGGACTCCGAGAATCGTCGCTCCTGTGTTTGCAATTATCCGCTCGAAAGGAGGACCTTTCACGGTCGCAGCTATTAAAGTGGCAATCGTGAGAATGATCAGAATGAACTGGATCATCAGGAGGTCAGGCATACGACCCGGCTCGTTGAAACACAACACTGTGAAGAGGGCGCCACCGGCGAGGTAGCCGGCGGCAATGTTAGGTTTGATGTCACGCTGCCTGGCCAGCAGGTAGAACTCGTACAGACCAAGCACCAGTGCGGCCGCGGCAAGTATTATGAAAACCAGTTGTAACCTGGTGAGAAGGATTGAGGCGATAAGAAACGGCAGGAGGATGGCCGCCGTAATCACTCGAGGCATTGTGGGTTTTTGATTTTTGATTTGAGATTTCAGGTTATTTCAGATCACTACTATCCCAACGTTAATCGAACATGATCAGCCGCTTGGCAGCAAAAGTATATTGGGTTTGTTGAACTTTTGGCTAAAGAACTCCCAAGCATTACTTTGCATTGGCAACCAGCTTGAGCCCACCAAACCGCCGGTCGCGCCCCTGGTAATCAATAATCGCCTCTAGCAGGTGCACTCGACGGAAATCGGGCCAGAGAGTTTCAGTAACATAAAGTTCGCTATAGGCAGTTTGCCATAACAGGAAATTCGAAATACGTAACTCTCCACTCGTGCGCACCAGAAGATCCAGTTCGGGAAGATTCCGCGTGTAAAGTTCGTTGGCGATTCTCTCTTCACTCAATTCGTCAGGAGGATTTCCTTCGTCAAGTAGTCGCCGCACGGCCGCTCGACAAGCATCGACAATCTCCGTTCGCCCACCATAATTTAAAGCCACGGACAAAACCATGCCGGTGTTTTTGGCAGTCCGTTCTGTGGCCTTGATGATTTCTCGCCGAACACCTTCCGTGAGGGCCCCAGTGCGCCCAATCGTTTGAAACTTGATGTTCTGCCGATCAATCTCATCTAGTTCCAGTCGGAGGTAACGCCGCAACATGCGCATCAACGCATCGATCTCGTAACGTGGCCGCTTCCAATTCTCCGTCGAGAAGGCATACAAAGTCAGCGCCCGCAAACCGAGCCGCGCTCCCGTATCCACCGACGCCCTCACCGCTTCGACACCGGCACGATGTCCGGCTATACGCGGTTGTCCGCGCTGGGCGGCCCAGCGGCCGTTACCATCCATGATAATGGCTACATGCTGGGGCAAGCGGTCCCACGAAATCAGCGAGAGGAGGGTCTCGTCTCGAGTCCCTTTCGTTACCACTTCTGAAAAATCACTTAGCATCGGCGCTGGAGGTCAGAGTCAGCCCGTGATTCTTTGGGCGTTCTTCTACCTTCATTCTTAACACCTATGCAGACACTGTCAATTGTTTAGTGTGCAAAAACCTTCATCAAAAGAGGAGGGTTGTGCCGCCCGCCGGAGGAATTGTGGTTTTTGAAGGAGGTCAGAAACTGCGGCACAGACGCGGTTCACCCGAGCTAAACTGTGACTGAGGCACTAGATCATCGGGACGGTGATGTCCCGATGATCTGCAGCCAAGATTACCTGGAAACCTGAACAGCCGAAGAAACACCTACATTACCGGCACGGTCATAGGCCTTTGTCTGAAGCAGGTGAGCGCCTCTGGAAGCCTTACGCGAGTTCCACTTTGTCGTGAAGGGCGCGCTTGTGGAAACAGCGTTCAGAACACCATCCACATAAGACTCGACCTTTACAACTCCCACGGCGTCTGTGGCGGTTACCGTGATAGAGATCATCCCGGAAACGGAACCGCCATTCACTGGTGAAGTAATCGTCACCACCGGGGCTGTGTTGTCAACTACGTTGTTAACGGTCACAGAAATGGAAGTACTGGCCGTGTTCCCTGCCGCATCGCTCGCCGTCGCGGTCAGTGTGTGAGTCCCATTAGCAGCCGAGGTCGTATCCCAGAAAAAGCTGTATGGGGACGCGGCATCAGTGGCAAAAGAGAAACCATCGATGCTGAGAGAAACCGATGAAACTCCGACATTATCGTTCGCTGAAACCACGACGGACGTTGCTCCCGAGAGTGTGGCTCCGTAAGCCGGTGAGCTGAAACCTACGGTGGGTGGAGTGGTGTCAGTCGTCGTTCCACCGCTAGTGGCCAGCGCAACCGCCTGGCTGGCGTTGACTCGGCCCCACCCGTAGGTCGGATCCCAACCCGCGGGACCGCGATCATCGGCTGACTGCTTTAAGATGTCTCGCACCTGGGCGCCCGTTAACCCTGGATTAGCCGAAATAACCAGTGCAGCAACCCCGGCCACTACCGGAGCCGAGTAGGACGTTCCGGCAGCGTATCCATAGCCGCCTCCCGTATAGGTGGTAAAGACATATCCCGGCGCGGCCAAATCCACATTATTGCCCGTGTTGGACCATGAATAAATCACGTCATTCCAGTCCGTTCCACTTACCGTGAGGATGTAGGGATTATCAGCAGAGTTGTCAAACGTCGAATAGTTTCCCGCGGAGGAAGTTACAACGCCCCCACGACTCTGAAAATACTGGGCAGCTGAGGTCACTGTTGAACTAGTCGTAACCATATAGCTGATGTTTGCGACTCGGGCTCCATGATCGGAGGACCACGTCAAGGCAGTCGCGATGGCGGAATAGCTGCCCCAACCGTTCGAGTCGCAGACGCGCATGGGCATGATTTTGCAACTCCAGCAAATCGAAGCTAATCCAATTCCGTTGTTGCTGGCTGCCCCGGCTGTTCCCGCTGTGGTTGTGCCATGGTCGATAACCGGACTCGTGTCCGAATTGTTGTTGTAAGTATTCCAGCCGGGAATCAAATCAGGTGCAAGGTCAGGATGTGAAGATTCAACCCCCGTGTCCAGAATCGCAATTATCACGTTAGGGTTTCCCGTCGTGACGGTCCACGCGCTTGGCGCGCTGATAACCGAGAGGTGTGACTCACTCGAATAAAACGGATCGTTCGGATTGACATCTGCCGGCTCTACGATGCGATCTCGTTCCGCGAACTCAACTTCAGGTCTTCCTTTGAAGGCCTCGACGAAAGCGTCCTCGTTTGCCTGATAAGGCAGATCCAGGATGTGCACTCCCAGGCCGGGGATCTCATTGGCATCTCTTGCGCCCAAAGCAGCTACTATCTGGCGCGCGTGATCGAGACCAATATTCGAACGGAATTTTACCAGTACTCGTCCCGGTACAAACTGCGGCATGGGTTCAACTCGCGGTTCGCCACGCCCTCTTTTTTGAGCGCTTGTAGAAAAAAAGTTCATCGTTATTAATGCGCCCAAAAACGTTGTCAGGCATGCGGCAATAATTGCTTTCCTCATTGGAGTCCTTTCAATTACATGCAAATGGAATTTCGTAAGCTGTCGACTAATTCATCCGACGGATTGCTCCGCACTGGGTGACGGCAACTCTCCTCATGGTCGATCTTCACTACCCTTTAGCATGCGTTCGTCCAAGCCTGAGTCATTGCACAAAACCGCCCTTTCCGACTCTCGGATAAAGGCAACGGATTCATTTGTGGCTGGCTTTTGAAAGGAAAGGAGACAACAGATAAAGACAGTAGAGGGGCTGCCGTGCTTCTCCTGCTTTCGGCAACCCAGCCAGGTCAAATCAAGATGTTTTGACCCCCGTAGGCTTTGCGACCCCCGCTTACACGAGGTGTGCCTTTATCGTTTCAGTTCAAGTTGTCAATCGTCAGGGCAGGTGGTCCAGTCGCAAAAATACCTTCTGCGATAAACAATGTCAAGCATTATTTAACTCATTGGGGGAGCTGGGTTAGGCGTTACTCGGGCTTGGTTTTGAACCAAGACGGGAGGCCAATTCCTTAGTCATAATAGACTTTTGTTAATGTGAGGCCTTTTGCGGGAGCGGTAGCCCCAGCTGATACCCGTTCACCCGTTGAGAGCGCGCGAGCGATGGTCGCCTCATCAATTTCGCCCCGGCCCGCCGCCAGGAGGGCACCCGCGATTGAACGTACCATGTAACGGAGAAAACCGTCCGCGGTAACGGAGATTTCCAAGAACATGGTTCGGGTGCGTTCGTCCCACTGCTCTAGAATCTCGATATTCGTGACAGTGCGAACCCGGCTCTGAGCATCAGATTGAGCCGCAGAGAAGGCGGTCCAATCGTGAGTGCCAACCAGCCGAGCCGCACAACCGCGCATAAGTGCCAAGTCCAGTGGCCTAGCTTCATGGTGAGCAAACCGAAACCAGAACGGAGATACTACGCTGCCCTGAACAACACGATACTTATAGTTCTTTCCGCGAGCAGAATAACGCGCATGAAAATCGTCTGAGACCTGCTCAACCTCTGTTATGCGAACATCCGGTGCAAGGTTCCCGTTTATGGCTGCGCGGAGTTTCTCGGGTGTAAATTCGTGTCGCAGCCGAACAGTCGCGACCTGTCCTTCCGCGTGAACGCCCGCATCGGTCCGACCTGATCCATGGACAGTCACCTCATTGCCATCGATTAAGCTCAGGGCGACGCTTAGTTCACTCTGGACAGTACGCAGCTCACCTTGCTTTTGCCAGCCGTGAAAATCTGTGCCGTCATATTGGATGGTTAGCTTGAAATTCACCTGAAATCCCAAACGGTACGCTGAGACGCTCGCCTATTTAGCCCTGCTTCCAGGTTTTACGACGCGCTCACCACGGCGGCACGCGTCACAATTAGAGGCATCAACCGAAGCAACCGAGAGAGATGCCAGCGAGATGTGTGGGACGCCTACATCCGCCTGGCCCCCTGAGCGATCGATTATTGAAGCCGCAGCAATAATCTCCGCACCTGCGGACCGCAAGGCTTCGATAGTTTCCCGCGTTGAGCCACCAGTCGTGATCACGTCTTCAACAACCAGTGTTTTCTCGCCAGGCATGACCGAGAATCCGCGCCGCAAGGTCATCTTCCCCTGCTCACGCTCGGTCCATACAAATCTTGCTCCCAGGGCCCGCGCAACTTCGTGGCCTATTACAATGCCACCGATCGCAGGCGAAGCCACCAGTCGGATGTTCCGCCCTCGAAAATGACTGGCGATGGCCTCTCCAAACTCGGCTGCCTGATCCGGGTATTGCAATACCAGAGCACACTGAAGGTAGACACTGCTATGCTGACCACTGGACAATACGAAGTGACCCTCCAACAGTGCTCCCGTTTGGCGAAACTTCTCCAGGACTTGCTCGGTTTCCAAATTCCCTCCTCAAACTAGATCGAATGCGTGTACAATGCGAACTTAGTATGGCGCCTTTCGCTAACCTCGTTTCGGATTCCAAGCTCATTCAGGAAACGATCGATCTTCTGGTCAGTTCCGGAGGCCGCGCGGCCGCAACTGATATCGTCGATGTCGTCTTCAGGCTGTCCCATGTTGATGAGCACCTGGCCAGTCAGCTTGTGGCCGACCTAGTCAAAGGCGACCGGCGCTTCAGAATTGTCGATGGCCGGACGATCGAATTGCAACCCGACGATATTGATACTCGCCTGTTGAATGAACTCGATTTTGTAGTCGTGGACGTTGAGGCAACGGGAGCCAAAACCCCGCCGAACCGGATTATTGAATTGGGTGCTTACCGGATTCACCGCGGCCACATCGTTGACAGGTTTCTAACGCTAGTAAATCCCGAGATTCCCATTCCTCGGTTCGTCATGGCATTGACGGGGATTAGCAACGAGATGGTCAAGAACGCACCTGTTTTTGCCGACGTCGCACCACGCTGGCTCGATTTCGTAAGCGAGGCCGTACTGATTGCTCATAACGCGCCTTTCGATACCAGTTTCTTAAACCATGAAATCTCGCGCGTTTACCCTGGCCACCGCATGGTGAACACGCACCTTTGCACGGTCAAGCTTTCCCGTCAGGCAATGCCCGGCTTGGATAATTACCGCCTCGATACTATTGCCAGTCACTTTTCAATCCCGATAGCCAGCCGTCATCGTGCCGGCTGCGACGCCTTGGCAACGGCCCACATTTTCCTCTTACTGCTTGCTCGCTTAGAAGAACGAGGCGTGAAGGATCTCGCCGCCGCACGAATCTTCCAATCCGCTGAACCCAAAGTCGTGGCCGCTTAGAAGATAAGCAATCTGTTAGATTGGCTTTCGGGCAACCTCACAAACAACCTAAGATTTGCCAATCGATCTTTGGTATTTCGCACAGGAGCATTCACTCACCCCGCAAGCTAACAGCTTGCGTTACTTTTGCTTTCAAGTGGCTGATCAACAACCGCATCTCGTTTTGGCTTTAACAAGTTACGACCGACAAGGAACAAGATTGCCAGCAAGGCTAAGCCCAGACCTATCCACGGATAGTACCGGGCCAGAATTGCTTTGGCCTGCGCGCCGTACTGGACCGCCAAATATCCCTCCAACAAAAAGCGGAAAGCTCGGCCGCCAATGATGGCCAGCATGAACCGCGTAAGGCTGAAACGGCATACTCCCGCCGTCACCACAAATAACTTGAAGGGAAAAGGCGGCGGCAGCAACGTCGCTACCAACACTGCGGCCACATCATAGCGATCAATCAGTTCCTTTACCCGTTGCTGTTTGGCGGGTGAGAACTTCGACAGGGCGCGATGGCCGGCCCGGCGCGAAACCAGGTAGAGAATCAAGCATCCCAAAGCTGATCCCGTAGTGGCCATGAATGCATAAAGCACCATCCAGCCGGGACGCGCGGTTGAAAGCAACAACATCAACGCATCAGCACTGCTCGGCAGCGGCACAAACGTCGAGTCGAGCAAAGCAACCGCAAACAGACCCAAGGGCCCAAAGGCGATTAAGTAGTCTGAAAGGCGCGCCAGCGCCCTGGTGATCTTATGCATGAGTTCAGTTGTCCGTTCGGGATTCCTTTGTAACTGCGTTTGTACGAAGACGAATTACAGCCATGTAAACCAGTAAGCCCAGCAGCAACAATGCGGCTGCGACGCTAATAATCACCAGGCCGTTGTCTTTGAAAAACAACAGCACTCGGCGGCCGTAAAACACTGCCAGAATGCCCTCGACATAATAACGAACGGATCTGGCCAACATGACGGTAAGCAAGAATTTCCAGCGTGGGTATTCGAGTGTTCCCGCGGTCGCGACAAAGATCTTGAACGGCAGCGGCGGAGGTAACACCGCAGGAATCGCAATGGCCAGGAAACCGAAACGCGCGTAAGCCTTTTCCACACGTTGAATACTCTCCTGGCGAAAGCGCTTTCGCAGCAAAGCCTGGCCCCCGCGCCGCATAATTGAATAGAGAAAGTAACAACCGATAACTGAGCCCACTGCGGCAAAGAGGGGAAAATAAAATGCCGCGGTCGGGTATTTATAGCAGCGACCGACAACCAGGTAATCATTGATCTCCGGCAGAGACAGCAAAGACGAATCAAGCGCCCCAATGATAATCATTGCCGGCGCTGCCAGATACAACGGCAAGGCGATCACATATTGCTCAAGCCAGCGCCCAAATGTACTTAACCAATCGCGCATGTTGTGATCAACTGCCTTGTATCATGACCAGCCTTATCCACCTGGTCCTCTCAGATTTCGGACGGCGCTAGTAAGTTAGAACACAACATGACCTTCGCCTTTCGCAATCGGCCATCGGCAATCGGAAATACTTGAAGGTCACTGTTTGACGGGAGCAAAAACGGAAGGGGTGTCGTAGGTCACACCGACGGTCACGCCTGAGTTGGGACTGAAGCTCGTCAGACCCTTTATGCCGGCAAAATCAAAGCGCAATCCAGAGGCACGTATTTGCATGCCCAAACGCGCTTCAGACTGCGATTCGGTGCCGAGGGGCCCGTTACCGGGGCGCGTGTTCGCCCGACCATTCACTTCGCCGGCCACGCTGAACTGCCGATTAATGCGGAAGATTCCTGCCAGGCCATAGGTCACGACATCGTTCTGGGAAAACAATTGAGTCGGAGCAGTGAGAATTGCAATGCCCAGATTGCCGAATGTATTGAACCTTCCTGCCGGCCCAAACTTCTTCCCGATTAATACAGAACCGAAGGCGTTGGTTTGATTCAGACCAATGCCCCGAGCCTGATTGGAGTTAGGCAACTGCACACCAAACCGGAAGCCTAACGAAGGCCCGTGTTTTGTTTCCGACCGAAGCTTGATCTTTGTCGACAGCGTAAAGTCGCCGGTGTCGTTGGTTGAGTTTGCGCCTGACGCAATTGAAAGTGGAATAGCCGAGAAGCCACGAGAGTTGATGCTAAGAAAATTCTGAGCGACGCCGTCGATCTGGACCTCCACATTCGGCGCCAATCCCACGTTAACACCTATCACGCCAACACGGGTAAGGTCTCCGGTCAGTCCAGAGGCGGAGAACTTCGCGCTCTGTAAAAAGTCTATGCCAGCTTCAATGCGCAGCGTACCTGGAGGAATTATGTCCACGTCCTCCGTTAACAACGGCCGTTGTTGAGCATGTGCCAGGCTGCCGAAACTTAGCACAAACACGGTCATGCAGACGATTCGACCAAATGAATTATTCAACGTGCGTGACACTCGTGTTTCGCGTCCTATTCTAGAGATACGAAATTCCGGCAAATTGTAGTGTCTGCTTGTTCAACCCGTCAATCTCAGTTTTCGCCCACGTCCTGTTTCACTTGGAGATTGCGCTTTTTACCTTCCGAAGGGACTCAATTTAGTAGCCGAAGCGTGGCGCAAGCATCCACCCTCCCGCAATCGACTACGGAACTCCCTACTTCTGCATTTAATTTTTGGACGCGGAGACCTGCCAGTAAAGGAGGCAGAAACCTGCCAAAAAAAAGGGCACTTTTCCCCGATGCAGACTAATCCCAATAAAGCTACACTACGAGCATTATTCCGAGGATCGGCTTGCACGAATTCGCCTAGGATACTTGTAGACCTTAATTCGTCTCCGAGTTGAATTCGAGTAAAGCTTAACGGTAGCCAGGCACCTCGCTCCTCCTTGTGAGGATTTCCTACTGTAGAAAACCAAGCCGCGAAATCACAGGACTTTTGAGGTTCTGAAGCCGGTTCGAGAATGCGGAACAATTGAAACCTTAGCTTAGCCGTATTGAGGGATATATACGGCGGATTATCCGTCTCAACCAGACGGCATCGGAGGATCCCTTTCAATACCCGACTGGAAACTGGTTTTCTCCAAGCTTTCGCCAGCCGGCATTGTTGTCAATCCGCGCATCTCGAATCTCGGAAGTAATCAACAACTAAGCAAGAGAATCCGCCTATGCTTCCATCACCCAACAACCCAATCCAATTGCCGGGTGGCGTTGCAGGTCGGAACAAGGGACGTCAACTCTTGCTTAATGCAGGGAATTCAAGTGATTCCTGATTGCTCTTTAGCAACCGTCCTCTGCTGGTTCCTTACTTGTCTGAAGCAGGGCCGCAGCGCTTCTGCAAAGGGGCGCAATAACTGCTGCAAGACAGAGTAGGACTGTGACTGCTTTTCCACTTGGCAGTTCCTGCTCCGCCACGGAAGACCACAATCCGTCTAACGAAAAGGAGAATCTCCCATGACTCGAAAACCAAACTTTGTAAAGTGTATTTTGGGCGTAATTGTGTTGGCGCTTTTGTTCATAGGAACATGGGCCACTACACACGCGCCCCGCTCGACAGCCCAGGAACAACAGCAAGGAAAGGTACCAACAATCAATGCTCCGCCAACTCCCACTCCAACCCCGCCGGGGCCACCGCTGGCGGTGCAGCATCTCTTCGAGATTGAGGGCAACGTTTGTAATGACAGTGCGGAAGGTAACGATTGGAACGACATTAATCCGTCAACCGATCCCGCATGTGATCCCGGGTTTGTCACAGGTGATCCCGATGGCACCGGACCAATCCAGCTCGCGACATTTGTGATCGACACGTGCCCAGATGATAGGGTTTTTAGGATAGGCAGTTCCAAGGACTTCCAGGATATCGAGGGTAACTGGCACAGCGACATTGGCTCAGTCCCGGATAAGGATGAGATCACCCATGCCTACGCCGCTATTGGGAGCGTTCCCTCGACCCCGACAACCATTGCGGACGGCACTGCCGGCCATCGCGTGCTTGTCTTTGGCGGCGACCGTTTTGCCACCAATGGAGATGCGAACATCGGGTTCTGGTTTTTCCAGAGCGCGGTTAGCGTAGATACAGTTACCGGAGATTTTCATGGCAACCATGTCAATGGAGATCTCTTCATCGTCAGCGCCTTTACTGGTGGCGGCGGCACCAGCGTCATCGACGTTTATGAGTGGGTAGGCACGCCATTGAGTGGCGCTGCGACTGCCTGCTCAAATCTTGGTGGTGTTCTCGATAATGCCGGCACTCTCTGCAAACTTCCGGCCACTGCCGGCAAAGGAACCGGCATTGTTAACCCAGCAGATTTAAGCGGCGCCTGTCCAGGTGGCGGTGGGTTTGACTGGCCCTACAGTTTCAAGGGCGAAAAGACACCCTGCACCAGTGGTCCATGCACCGCCCAGAAGGGATCATTCTATGAAGGAGGCGTGGATCTAAGCGCCCTTGGTTTTGCAGGTACCTGCTTCTCGACTTTCCTGCTCGAGACTCGGTCTTCGCAGACGGTTGACGCGATCCTGAAAGACTTTGCGCTGGGCTCGTTTGACACCTGCGCGCTTACTGTTTCAAAGACGCCAACTACACAAGAGTTCTGCGCGGGAGGGTCAGCCACGTATAATTACAGTGTTACTAACTCAGGAGTCTCCACACTCTTTGTTACCGTCGTTGACGACAGTGGTACTCCCAATAACACTGCAGACGATTACGATGCCGTCACCGGTGTGTTGGTTTCAGCTGACCCGGGCGGTGTTCCTGTAGAAATCCAAATGGTGGGCGGGCAAACCGCGGGCTCGTGTAGCGACCCGAACCCGACGAGCCCATGCTTAACTCATCGTATAAAACAGTTTCTCACAGTACCCAATCCTAACCCGGAGATTAATACTGTGACCGCCAAGGGTCGATTGATCTCCGGAGGAACGATCGTCAAGACTGCAACAGCCACTGCCAGCACAACAGTTAATCCAAATCCGACGTGCTCGGTAAGCCCCTCGTCGGCTGAGGTTTGCGCTGGCGGCTCGGCAACGTTCACGGTGACTCCAAGCGGTGGAACGGCGCCATACACGTTCTTGTGGAACACTGGTGAAACCACTCAGAGCATCACAAAGAGCGCCGCCGGGACTTATACTGTCACTGTCACCGATTCCAAGGGTTGTACAACCACCTGCTCAGGCACGTTGATTGTCAATCCCAATCCTACATGTTCGGTTAGTCCCGCCAGCGCGGAAATCTGCAGTGGTGGCTCTCAGCAGTTCACTGCAAATCCGAGCGGTGGAACGGCACCGTACACCTTCCTGTGGAGCTCAGGTGAAACCACTCAGAGCATTACGAAGAGCGCGGCTGGCACTTACACAGTGACCATTACCGACTCCAAGGGTTGCACCACCAGCTGCTCAGGATCCCTGGTAGTGAATCCGAACCCGACAGTATCCATCAACTCAGTTGCCTGCGATCTGGATGGTTCAATCGTG